>JAUHVK010000016.1 GCA_030425145.1 Alphaproteobacteria bacterium
TATTTAGTATGCGCGCGCGACTGACGGTGAAACCTCTCAGATCGCGCTCTGTGCAAGGAAACCAAGGGTTTTTGGACGTGCGCGACGAGAGCGCACTTACTTGCATTCGTTTACAAACGGTCGTTTAGTAGTGATACCCTAAATTGCAAACGGCCCGATTTCATGCCCCTCATAGGCTATGCGCGCGTATCCACAGAGGATCAGACCCCCCTGCCCCAGTCTGAGGCCCTGCAAACTGCGGGTTGCGTCGAAATCTTCGAAGAGCATGCCTCCGGCGGCAATCGGGCGCGTCCGGTGCTTGCGCGGGTCCTGGAGCGCATTAGCAAGGGCGACACTCTGGTTGTCGTTCGGATCGACCGTCTTGCACGGTCTCTGTCTCACTTGCTCGAGGTAATCGAAATGCTTGAGGCCAAGGGCGCCTTCTTCCGCTCCCTGCAGGACCCCATCGACACCGCTTCCCCGCAGGGCAAGTTCACATTGCAGGTTCTGGGCGCCGCGGCCGAGTTCGAGCGCGCGCTGATACGTGAGCGCACAAAGGCCGGGCTTGCCTCTGCGCGCGCCAAGGGCCGCGTTGGTGGCAATCCTGGGCTTCGCGCCAAGGATCCCGCTGCGCTGCGCAAGGTGCGGCTGGCGCGACAGGACGGCTACATGGAGCGCCTCAACGAGACCGCGCAGGATTGGGTGCCCCATGTGCGCCGCTTGCGGCCGGATATGGCCTGGGAAGACCTGCTGCGGATCATCAATGGCCCTCTGCCCCCAGATCGCCATTGGACACAAAGCCGACTGCTCCGCGCTGTGAAGGCATATGTGCGCGACGGGTTTCTACCCGCCGAGATCCTAGCCCGAGCTGGACGTCGCGAAACCGACGATCGCCTACCCGCGATCGTCGCCGCCATCAAAGGCGCAGACCCGGATATTACGCTGCAGGCGATCTGCGACCGGTTGGAATCCATGCGTGAGCGGACTCCACGGGGACGTACAAGCTGGCAACCATCATCCGTCAGGATGCTGTTGGAAAGGGCGGAACGACTTGGGTTGCTGGTCAGGCAAATGGATTGACAACGCGCAGCCGCTCTTCGATGAACAATCCGTCGTGCATGTCCTCGCTCCACAAGGTCGTGCACCCGGCTATCAGTGCGGCAGACACGATCATCGCGTCATAGACCGATAGCTGGTACCTCTCTGCCAACGCGCGACCCACTTGATGGGTTTGAACCGTCAGCTCTTCGACCGGGCACAGAGACTGGATACCCTCGAGAAACGCTCCGGTATCTTCCCAACTGAGCCCAGCTTTCCGCCGGCAATTGACCATCGCCTCGTTGAGGACCTGGACGCTGATCCGAGGTCCCTGCCCCAGAATTTCCTCTGCCCTATCCGCCTTTGGACCATCGTCGAGCAGGTAAAGCACAACATTCGTGTCTGCGAATTCAGCGCTCATGCGCGGCGTCGCGGCTTAGACGCGCGTCCTTGGGCAGTTTTCCGCGAAACCGCCTTAGCCCTTGTAGAACTTCATCGGCGCGAGGTTGGCGTCTCACAAGAATGGTTCCATCGTCCTTTACCAGGTCGACCTGATCGCCTTCCTTTAAGCCGAGTTCCCTCACAAGATCCGCGGGTAGCCGGACGGCAAGGGAGTTTCCCCATTTGGCAACTTGCATCTTTTCCTCTCAGGCATGGATAAACATCCGAGTACGTATATCCAAAATTATCAAAAGGCAAGCTTTAGTCCGTTCAAGGCATTCGGCGCATATATGCTTAGCGCAGCGCAGGTTCTCCCGTAAGGCAACTGCTTTTGATGTACTAGACCTAGTCATGAGTGTGCTTCCGTCACTCAGCAATATCACCGAATGAATGGTAGTCACTCGTGGACGGCGTCTTTCGACCTCGGTATGCCTTCCGTTCTGGCTGGGTCGCATGAGTTTCCGGTCGAAGCATTCGGCAAATCCTAGTCGATTGTCGTCGACTCCCCTCCCCTGCACCGCGGCGCTTCGTGTCCGGCGTGGCTTGAGTTCGTTTAGCCAACTAGCTGCTGCACATCGAGCTTCCACCAATGAACGAATAGATCGACGACAGAGGGTGGAGAGATCGAACTGCCCACGTTTGCCCGTTGCATGTCGACGTTGATCTCAAGGACGAATGCGAGGCCTGAAGGGCGTGAAGGCGCATAGGATAAGATGTAAATGCTCGTTGTCGCCGAGTTTACAGCTGTAAACTCGGACTAGACGGCGTTAGTGGATATAGTCTCCCGCCGCGTGTTAGACACTAAATAGAGGAAAAATCTTGACTTAGCCGCGTGAATCGCTGCTCTTATCCCCAAGTGGCGCGAAAAAGGCCACATTTTGGAAATTGAGGCAACCAGATGATTCCTGTGACACCATTGGCAAATGAGCGTCCATCGGCACTTGCGACCGAGATATCCGAACGACTCAACGCCGCCATCAGAGAGCACCTACTCTCTGCTTTTGCCCCAGACAATTCAAAAACGCTACGTTCTTTTTCGGCCCCAGAGACTGCTGAACTCTTGGGTGTGTCCGGGCAATTCATGCGAAAGGTCCACGCCGAAGGGACACTTCCGGAGCCTGAAGATATCCGGGGTGGCAGGCGCTATTACACAGCCCAAGAAATATGGGATGCCCGTGAAGTCCTGGAAAAAACCTCACGGAAGAAGGGACGGTATATGCCTCGCCGCTTCGGAGAGGAAAAACTGCAGATTTGGCAGCTGATGAACTTCAAAGGCGGTTCCAGTAAAAGCACAACGAGCGTCCACCTCGCCCATTACTTTGCCCTTCGGGGTTATCGGGTCTTGGCCTTGGACCTAGATCCACAGGGGTCTCTCACATCAATGTGTGGGATTAGCCCTGAGATCGAGTTTGATGGGCTGACTGTTTATGATGCAATCCGCTATGACGATCCGGTCAGCATGGCAGAGGTTGTGGTCCCGACATATTTCCCGGGGCTCTCGGTAGCGCCTTCTCGCTTAATGTTGTCGGAATTTGAAACAGAGTCGGCCGTTCACTCGAACCCGGACCAGCCATTCTTTACGCGCATCCGGAATGCCTTGGCGCAGGTCGAGGATGATTTTGATATTGTTCTCATGGATAGTCCGCCACAACTCGGTTTCTTGACCATCGCAGGGATGGCTGCCGCCAGCTCTTTGATCGTTCCTCTAACTCCATCGATGTTGGACGTTTCCTCTACAGCTCAGTTTCTCGAACTAGCTGGGGCTTACATGGGCGTGATCGAAGATGCTGGCGCAACTCTGCAGTATGATTTCTTTAAGTTTCTCATTACCCGAGACGAACCTACAGACGTACCTTCTCAGCAGTTGACCTCTTTCATGCGGGCTCTGTTTCAAGACCGGGTCATGTCGGCAACTGCTTTGAAGAGCACAGCAATCAGTGACGCCACCATGCTCAAACAGTCGATTTATGAAGTGGTGCGTTCGGAGATGACACGCGCCACATATGATCGGGCCAAGGGCTCGATGGATGCGGTCGGTCTCGAAGTGGAAACGATGGTGCATCAATCGTGGGGGCGTAAGTAATGGCTAGGAAATCTCTTCGCGATATGTCGGGAATTGCCAACACGATCGCCCGTTCCGGCGGATCGCAGCCCGAGAGACCGCCTAAGACCAGCGCTCCGGCTTTGGGCGCCCTTCAAGGCTCTTTGGCATCTATCCGTGAGATTGATCCCAATCTGATCGACGATTGGGGGCCAGTAGACCGGCTTGAAGAGTTTACAGCTGTAAACGTCGAAGACGACGACGAGAGCTTCGAACGATTAAAGAGCAGCATCCGCGAAGGCGGCCAGCAAGTGCCTATACTTGTTCGGCGATCAAAAGGCGCTGAAGGGCGCTTTGAAGCAATCTACGGGAGGCGCCGCTTAAAGGCCTGCCGCGAACTCGGCATTAAGGTACGTGCGAACGTTCAAGACATCGATGATGCGACGGCCTTGCTGGCGAAAGGATTGGAAAATGCAGCACGTCGCAACCTGTCTTTTTACGAGAAGGCAAGGTTCGCCGAGGCCATCCAAACCGCTGGCCACGATGGAGCAACTGTTCGGCAGGTTCTAAACATATCGGCGTCAGGTCAATCACACCTTACGAAGGTGACGCAGAATGTCCCAGTAAAGATCGGTGACCTTATTGGCGCGGCACCAAAGTCCGGCCGTCCTAGGTGGACGGAGTTGGCCGAGCTCTTTCACTCTAAGAAGCTCACCGAACGTACGGCTCTCGAAATCCTGGCCAAAATCAGCACAACATTGAGTTCAGACGAGCGCCTTGAAACGCTCATCAAGGAAGCGACAAAGCGCGGCGCGAAGAACTCGCGCGAAGTTCGGGAGATCACGCCTGTAGAGGGAGTGACGATCAAAGCTGGTCGCGCAACACTGTCACTTTCCGTGAAAAAGTCCGGCGCAAACGCTGAGTTTGCAACCTGGCTTGAGAGTAATCTCGCGGAGATAATCAAGCAATCCTATGCTGAATTTACAGATGTAAATTCAGTGGATGACAACTGAGGACGAGCAGAAAGGAGGAACGGCAAACAAAGAAAACCCCCGAAACCGGAGCTTCGAGGGCTGCTGCGCAGAGCGCAATTCTTAGATTAGACACCTAGAATCTAGCAGCCAACGAATCACCACACAAGAGAAAACGCTTCTGAGCGAACGGGATTTCTTTGCCGCTGGCATAAAATGACAAAATTCAATGATGCTCCGCATGGAGCGACTGGGACAGTCATGCCTCAGCAGGGTGTAGGTTTGTCTAATACCAACCAAACCTCGGGGTGGCGCAAAGCGACGGCCGGACTGGCGGTTGCCGAACAGCACGCACAAGCTGGTGAAAAAGCAGCCGTGCCCAAGACACAGGCCTTTGTCGCCTTGAAACGCGTTGGTGCGCATATAGGCCTCAAGGCTGGTGACATGCTGCTTCTCGACACGCTTGGGGCCTTCACACAGGCCCAGGACTGGGAAGAGGGACAGCGTCCGATCGTCTGGGCGTCCAACTCTTATCTGATGGAGCAAACAGGCTTCTCGCTCTCGGCGCTCAAGCGCCATGCGCGGCGTCTGGCCGAGATCGGCGTGATTGCCTTCAAGGACAGTCCAAATGGCAAGCGATGGGGCCACAGGGACGCTGACGGTCGTATCCTCGAGGCTTACGGATTTGATTTGTCGCCGCTGTCGGCTCGCGCCGAAGAGTTTGAGCATCTCCATGCCGAACTTCAGGCTGAACGTGAACTCTGCCAGCGCCTGAAGCGCCAGATCACAGTTGCGCGCCGAATGATCCGCGCAAGGATTGAAGCGGCGCAGGGGGGTGCTCTGAGTGGCCCCTGGACACAGCTCTCAAGCCTCTTTGAGGATCTTCTTGGCCGCCTGCCACGTCGGAACACGGCCTCTGAGGCGCTTGCGCGGCTCCTTGGTTGGTTCAGGGAACTTCAGGAGCGTGTCGAGGCGACTTATCTCAAGGCAGTACGAGCGGATGAAGTTGTGGAAAACACTCCCGCAACCGCTGAACAAGAGCCAAAAGAGATTCAAGAAATGGACCCCAGGGAGGCCATTTCTGAACCTCATATACTAACTACAACTCAACTAAATTCTGTAACCTGTAATCGCTCAGAAACTGAGCAAGCGGCGGCCGTGGTGCCAAATGCGCCACCGGAAGAGAAGGTGGATAGGGAGCTTGAAGACTGGGTGGTTGAAACACGTAAGAAACGTGGTGCAGCGCTTGATTTGCCGACTGTGATGCAGGCGTGTCCTGAATTCGCGTCCTGGGCCCGTAATATGGGCGGGTATTTGAAGGATTGGGGCGATCTGCATCGGGTTGTCGGGCAGCTAAGGCCGATGATCGGCGTCTCAGAGCACGCTTGGAACCTCGCTCAGGACCGTCTCGGCCCCCAAGTCGCGACAGCAGCGCTCGTTCTCACGTTTGACAAGCATTGCGCCGGCGAAGTGGCGTCTCCGGGTGGATATCTGCGGGGTATGGTCGAGAAGGCTGGGGCAGGGGAGCTGCATCTAGAGCGTAGCTTCTATGGCCGGTTGAGCGGACAGGCGGCGTAATGGGATGGGTAGCAGGTGTCCCGCATCTGAAGTTCCAAGTCGAGCATGCGGAGATTGCCGCCCTTATTCTCCGCGCGGTCTGCGGTGTTTGTTATTGTCTTGCGGAGATTGTGCCGTATAATCTCCGCAAAGAGTGCGTAAAATATGACCTACATTCACGAACTCCCTGATTGGCCCCAGCTTACCTGGGATAAGGCCAAGCTGTCGTCCCAACTTGCTGCGGTCCGTCACCGCCAAGGCAAGCTCTTGGGGCGCATGGAGGGTCTTGGCTTCGATCTTCGCAACGAGGCAATGCTCAGGACACTGACCAGTGATGTCGTCAAAAGCAGTGAGATCGAGGGGGAAACGCTCGACAAGGATCAGGTTCGATCGTCTATCGCAAAGCGGTTGGGTCTGGAAATTGGCGGACTGATCCCGTCTGATCGCCATGTTGATGGTGTCGTCGAGATGATGCTGGACGCAACCCAAGCGTATGACCAGCCACTGGATGCGGAGCGTCTGTTCGGCTGGCATGCGGCTCTCTTTCCAACCGGGCGAAGCGGAATGACTCGGATCAGGGTAGGGGGGTGGCGTGACGGTCCCATGGAGGTTGTATCAGGACCTTATGGCCGCGAACGCGTGCATTTTGAGGCGCCAGACGCCGAACGGTTAGACCCTGAAATGGCGCGCTTCCTGACCTGGTTTAATCAGTCCTCCGAGGCGGATCCCGTCGCACATGCCGCCATCGCCCATCTGTGGTTTGTCACCATCCACCCCTTCGATGATGGCAACGGCCGCATCGCGCGCGCGATCGCAGACATGGCCTTGGCGCGATCGGAAGGCAGCGCCCAGCGGTTCTACAGCATGTCGACGCAAATTCGGCAGGAGCGGAGCGACTATTACGACATGCTCGAGAAAACGCAGAAAGGCGGGCTTGATGTCACGGCGTGGCTCGTTTGGTTCCTGGCTTGCCTGGACCGCGCATTCGATGGTGCCGAGATCATCCTTGAGGCCGTGTTCCGGAAGGCGCGGTTCTGGGAGAAATACGGAGCGGCGAACATAAACGACCGGCAGCGGGACATGCTCAACCGCCTGCTGGATGGGTTCGAAGGCAAACTCACGACGTCAAAATATGCAAAGATCGCAAAGTGTTCGCAGGACACGGCATATCGCGACATCCTCGATCTGATCGACTTGGGCGCCTTGGAGAAAGATGAGGCTGGTGGACGCAGCACCAGCTATTCTCTGACGGCGACGTAAAGAGGCTTGTCACAGGCGAAGCCCGAAACGCCGACTCCAAGGAAGTATCAGCCAAGAACCGGTGAGGCTTGCCGGTCTGGGGAAATCCTAAGTCGTTGATAAAGTTTGTAAATCAGAAGACTAATGAACTTCTTTGCCGATGTGCGTTGCCGATCTTTGGGTGCAGTATGCAATGAAGGTGAACCGCGGTTTTGACGGCCCCAGAATTCCTCAGCCTGTGCCTCCGGGTTGGCAGAAAGGGAAAGTGTCCTTCCGGTTATGTGACTGACAGATGAGGGACCTTGGGGGTCCCTCGGACGGGTCCGGGCCGGGCTCCGGTCTGTCTTTCTCACCAACACTCGAAAGGAGGCCAGCCATGGCCCGATCCCGCACGCCCAAATTCGATGCCTCCGAGGTCATCACAAACGAAATCATCCGTATCATTGAGCGCGGCGTCCTGCCGTGGCGCAAGCCCTGGACCGCTGGCGGCAGCTCTCGTCCCCTGCGCGTGGGCGGTGAACCCTACCAGGGCGTGAACAACTTCCTGCTGACGATGCGAACGGTGATGGCGGGCCACAGCTCGCCCTTCTGGATGACGTTGCCGCAGGCCAATGCCTTGGACGCAAAGGTTCGCAAGGGCGAGAAGTCCTCTGTCGTAGTCTACTACGGTCAAAGCCGGAAAGACGCCGGCGGCGAGGACGACCGCAGCGATGGGGATGATAGCTCTGAGGAAGCCCGCATCTTCCGCTTCCAGAAATCCTACCGCGTGTTCAATGCCTGCCAGATCGAGGGCCTGCCCGACAGTTTCTTCCCAGATCCGGAGCCGGCACCCGAACATCCGCCGTCCGAGCCCATCCCGCATATGCAAGCGTTTTTTGATGCCATCGACATCACGACCGTCTTCACGGGCACGGAAGCCTACTATTTGCCGCCCGTGGACAAAGTCTTCATGCCCTCCATTTCCAGGTTCGATAACCCGCGGAACTTCTACGGGATCTGGGCACATGAGCTGGCCCACGCCACGAAAGCACCACACCGGCTCAACCGCGATTATGGCCTCTCGAAATTTGGAAACACCTCCTATGCGCGCGAAGAGATCGTCGCCGAACTGACCTCGGTGTTCCTTGGCCAGACGCTCGGCTTTACAGCCCATACGCTCGAGATGAACGCGGCGTATCTCTACAATTGGCTGCGCGTTCTGCGCTCGGACAAGGGCGCGATCTTCAAGCACGCCGCTGACGCGCAGCGCGCCTGCGGCTACCTGATCGCACGGTCGGAGGCGGGGAGGGCAGGGGAGGACGCCGAGGCCGCCTGACCACAGGGAGAACGGAGACGCCCATGTCACGCAAGGAACCCAAGACGCTGCGGGTGGCCTGCTTTGAAGGTGGCCGCCGCAAGATCATCACCTTCAAACGCGGAGCATATTGGTGGAGCCCATCCGAGGGCGCCTATCCACTCTCGGCAGCGCTCGAGACCATCAAGGAACAGGGCGGCTGGATCGAAACCATCCCCAACCCGAATTACAGACCCAAGGGGCTGTTCGGGTAGGGCGCCTTCGGCCTCGATACATCCGCCGTGCGGAAAAGGAAAAGTGAGCTTTGGATTGGGTGTTTCAACTTCACAGAGGAATGCCCCATGACCATCACCGCACAACCCCAGACAGACCGCCCTGATCCTAGTGTGATCGCGGCGCAGAACGACGCGTTTCGCAGGCTCGCATGCCTTGGAGTATCGCCCGCGCAGCCCATCCAGGGCCGCATGCATGTCACCCGCTCGATTATGGAGGCTGGCGACGGCTTCATGGCCGAGGCGGTGAAGGCCACGGGCATGTTCGAGACCTTCGAGCCCGAGAACGATCCCGAAGGATGGCATGATTTCGGGGCGGTCGAGATCCGCGGCGAGACCGTGTTCTGGAAAATTGATCTCTATGAGGCAGATTCCGATTTCCGCTACGGGGCCGAGACCCCGGACAACCCCGCCACCACCATGCGCGTGCTGACCATCATGTTGGCGCGCGACTGGTAGGGGAGGGGACTCCTCCCACTGACACCTCAGACGATGAAGGCCCGCTGCCCCCTAAAAGGCAAAGCGGGCCTTTTGTCGTGGTGATCCCCGAAGCCGGGGATTGGTCACGCGCATGAACGCGCGGGCCGCTCCAAATCCATCGAGAAGGATATCCCATGACCGCAAGCTTCAAACCCGTCTCCGTCGCTATTGGCGATCTGACAGCCCACCCCGCCAATGTGCGCAGCAACTCCCCGGAAACCCATGACCCCGAAAACATCGCGCATCTGAAAGCCAGCATCGCCGTGCTGGGTCTCCTGCAGCCGCTGCTGGTTCAGAAGCTCGACGGCAAATACGCTGTGCTCGCCGGTGGCCGGCGCCATGCCGCCCTGAAGGAGCTGGTCGCTGACAAGGCTGCCAAGGGGTTCGCCGCGAAGACCAAGATCGACTGCCGCCTTGTGCCGGAGGATTGCGACGTGACCACGGCGCTGTCGCTCGCCGAGAACATCACACAAGCCCCGATGAATGCCATCGACGAGTTCGAGGCTTTCGCGCGGATGATGGAAGTCAACGGCCAGACGCCCGAGACCATCGCAAAGACCTTCGGCACCACGGTGGCCGCCGTCAAAGGCCGCTTGCGCTATGGCCTGATCCACCCCGACATCCGCGCCGCGGCCCGGGCGAAGACGATCACGCTCGATACGATGAAGGCCTTTGCCGAGCATCCGAGCCAGGAGGTGCAGCGCGAGGTCTATGAGGCGCTCACCAAGGAGGACAGCTACCTTCAGGCCTACACGGTCCGTCAGGCGCTCAAGTCCCGCGGCGTGCAGGTGAGTGACGATATCGGGGCCTTCGTGCGCGCGGACTACGAGGCCCGCGGCGGACCGATCGCGGCCGACCTTCTGGACGAGCATTCGGTGCTGGAAGACGCCGCGCTGGTCGAGGCCATCCTGCTCGAGAAGCTCGGGGCAGCTGCCGAGGAGGCCCGCGCAAAACTTGGCTTTGCTTGGGCGGATGCAATGCAGCACTATGATTACGCGACCATGGCCGCCTACGGCCGCGTCTATCCCGGTCCGATCGAGCCCGATGAGGCCGCCCAAAAGCGCATCGATGAGATCACCGCCGAGCTCGAGCAACTTCAGCTCGAGATGGAGTATGAGGGGCTCGAAGACGATGCCTACAATACGCTCTACGACCGCGTGGACGCCTTGGAAGAGGAAGTCCGCGACCTGCAGGAAGCCTACCGCGCCGAGGACCTTGCCCGTGCAGGCGTGGTCGCGTCGTGGCAAGGTGGTCAGGTGACGCTCCATCTGGGCCTCGTCCGCCCCGAGGACACTGTGAAAGAGAAGGGCGCGCCCAGTTCCTCGACCAACACCACCGGGGAGGAAGCCCCCGATGCTGGCGAAATCACCTACCCGGCGTCGCTGGCCGAGGATCTCAAGACCGAGCGGGCCATGGCCCTTGGCGCCGCGATGGCGCTGCATCCCGAGGCCACGCTCGATCTGACGCTCTTCAAGATGGTCAGTGATGTTCTGACCAGCGGCATGAGTGTCACGGAGGCGATCAAGATCGATGCCCGCAAGGAATACCGCAGCCATGCCAAGATGGACGAGATCGACGAGACCTCGCTTCAGCAGGTGGCGGCGGCGCTTGATGCGCTGGACCTCTCCTGGCTCGATGACACCCGGTCCCCTGCCGATCAGTTCGCGGAGTTTCGCGCGCTGGACGCCGGCGAGAAGGCCAAGCTCGTGGCCTATGCCACGGCCAGCACCACGCAGTCCTGCTTTGCCCGGGACCCGCGGCGCGACAGCCTGATGCATGAGTTCGAGATCGAGATCATGCCCGACATTCGCGCGCATTGGACGCCGAACGCGGCGCTCTTCAATCGCTTCAAGAAGGCCTGGCTCCTGAAGATCCTCGGCGAGGATCTGGGTCTCGCCCAGGAGGCGTTGACGCTGGCCTCATCCAGCAAGAAGGAAATCGTCGCCTTCTGCGACAAGCTCTTCGCCGAGCCCTTCGCCACACTCACGGACGCGCAGCGCGCAGCCGTGGCCGCCTGGTGCCCGCCGATGATGCAGACTGCGGGTGTCGCCTGTGATGAGGCGGAGCCCACTGCGGAAACCCCGGAGCCTGACAGCGAGGTCGCGCAAGCGGCCTGAGTTCTCACGCGACCCGTGCGAGGCATGCCGCCCGCGCGGGTCGCCCCTCCCACACCCAACAGAAAGACATCCCCATGGCTATTCTCAAGTTCTCTGCGTCCGCAGTTGCGGCGCAGATCGCCCATGCGCGCGCTTGTAAAACCTTCCTGCCCAACTGGAACGGACCGGTGGACAGGCCCGCCCTGATCCTCATTGTCGGCAACGGCGTGCATCTGCGCTCGAACGGCATCGATGGCACAACCACCCGCATCGTCACCACCGAGCAGGCCGATCCCTCCTTCGCCTTCGCCGATGGCATGAACCCGTTTCGGGATACCGACTGGATGGCGCAGCGCCGCATGGCGTTTCGCGATCTGACCGGCCAGTTCTACACCGACATTCTTCACGATGTGCAGGTGCTCATCGACCGCGGGCAGGGTGCCATCCGGCTCGCCACCGATGGCCACAGCATCCGGGTCTTCGTGCGTCGGGCCTCGGACTATCTCATCGGCGGAACCTACGAGGTGCCCTCGGGCCTCGGCGGCACCTTCCGGGTCATCCTCAAGGATGCCTGCGATACCTTCGCGATCGTGCAGAACTGCGGCAATTGCGAGGATTTCGACGCCATGCAGCCCTACCGCGTGCCGCTCGATGCGCTGATAGAAATCGATGACCGGAGGGCGGCGTAATGGGTTGGCTCTTCTACATCGACGGCCGCGTCCAGACCTATGCGGATGAAAAGGCGGAGATTGCGCGGCTCTGCTCTTTCGAGGGCGACACGCGCAAAACCGAACTGGTCAAAGCCTGCAAGGTCGGCTCCACCTGGTATGCGGCGGCAAGGGTCACCAATCTCGACGGCACCGCTGTCGAAGACGCGACCTATGTCACCGATCCTGATGGCTCGATCACTTTCGGGGCCGTCTTCCTCACCCGATACGATGACGGCTGCTGGGGCTACAAGGACATGGAGGAAAGCGCGGGACCGGTCGAATCCCGCGCGCCACTGAGCCTGTTGGCCCTGCTGTCCGACCTGAAAGACCCGGCCAGCTACGCCCATACCTGGCGCCAGCGCTGCCGGGACTGGGCTGCGATCCCGGACTACGAGGAAGGCGACAAAATCAGGCTCGCGGCCCCTGTGACGCTCACCGATGGCAGCACCTGCCAGATCGTCACCGCTACGCACTACAGGCGGGGTCGGCAAAAACGCCGCTGCTACCGCATCGAGAAAACCGGCGGCCTCGTGCGCCTGTCGAAAGCTTCGCTTGCGGGCTCGGAGCTGCTCAGCTCCGCGAAGGGCGCGGCCAGTCCTGTGTTGGCGGAGTATCTCGCGGGGCGAGAATAGGTGCTGCGCCGGACAGTTCATCGACCTGCCGGCGTCAGCAGATCCTGCGGCTTTTCTTGACAAGACAATGCAAATGCATTACCTATCGCGGGCTACAAAGACCCTTGTCTTTCAGGAGACTGCCATGACAGCGCTCGCACAAGACGTCTCGAAACTCACGGATCGGTATCAGACGACCGTGCCGGCGAGTGTGCGCAAACAGCTCAAGCTGGGCAAGGGCGACCGGATTCGCTACTGCACCGAACCGAGTGGAAGGGTCTATATCGAGCCCGTGCGCGCCGAAGAGGATGATCCCGCGCTCGACGCCTTTCTCGATTTTGTCGAGGCCGATATCAAGGCGCATCCGGAACGCATTCGGGCGTTCGATGGGGCTTTGCATGACCGTCTTGCAGCACTGGTCGGAGAGGTTGAGGTCGATCTCGATGCGCCGCTATCGCTCGAGGATGAATGAGCGGCGATAGCGTGCCCGCCCAAGCGCCCCTTGTCGTAAACGGATGGTCGATTTATGCGCATCCGCTCTTTCTGGACCAGCTCGAAGGGCTGATCGAGGAAGTTGAAGCGCGTAAGGCACGCAATCCCAAGACCTGGCGCAAGAAAAACCCGACGAAACGGCTGGCCGCCATCTTCAAGCTGGTCACCGAGGCCATACCGGCAGATCCGGGTGCCGCCACCTTCCGGCAAGGCGGCACACTCGGCGATCACCGCAAGCACTGCTTCCGGGCGAAATTCTTCCAGCAGTATCGGTTGTTCTACCGTTTCAACAGTGATGCGAAGGTCATCGTGGTGGCATGGGTGAATGACGACAAGACCCTGCGTGCCTATGGCAGCAAGACGGATGCATATGCGACGTTCAAAGGGATGTTGGAAGATGGAAATCCACCTGATAATTTCGACGCGCTCTTGAAAGAAGCTGCAGCGGCGGACAAGCGGTTCGAGACGTCTCTTGAAGCGGCGACCGATCGGTAAGTGGCTCGAATGCTGGATGG
Source organism: Alphaproteobacteria bacterium (assembly GCA_030425145.1). Lineage (GTDB taxonomy): Bacteria > Pseudomonadota > Alphaproteobacteria > Rhodobacterales > Rhodobacteraceae > Marivita. Next base: position 13,737 of record JAUHVK010000016.1, read on the forward strand.
GGGCAGAATCCTACGCCAAGGCTGTCCGTAAGGGGGGCGTTAGTTTTGCAATCTCCCGTCATCCTTGAACTGAGTGAAATAGGCGACATTGATGTGCCAGATGGCTGTTACAATGAAATTCTCAGAAGACCTACCGTATCCGCACACCTGCCGTTCGCTGCATCGAGTACGAACTGGTAAGATGCGGACAAATCGGACTTTTGCAGGTACGGCTATTGCTGACGCAGCATTTGTTCGAAGATGCAGCGACGTGCGTTTTGCAGCGCAGCAAATTTCACCAAACCAGGCGCCCGGGCGCTGGCGATGCCGTGGCTTCCTCCGGTGGCGAGCGCTGCTTACCAGCTGAAGTCGATAGCGGGCTCATGCAAAGCTACAAATCGGTTAGCGTGCCCAGGGCGCGTTCTGCGGCAAAACCAACGGTTTCGGAAAGTGTCGGATGTGCATGGACCGCGAGTGACACATCTTCGAGTGTTGCACCCATTTCCATTGCCAGCACGCATTCTGCCAAAAGCTCTCCGGCATTTCGCCCTACAATGGTCGCGCCCAGCAGACGATGGGTGTCGGGGCAGTAGACCAGTTTGGTCAAACCGTCCCCACCGCCCGATGACAGGTTGCGCCCGCTCGCTGCCCAGGGAAAACTCGCAACTTTGTGCGGGATGCCGCTTTCCGTGGCTTTGGCCTGTGTCAGGCCAGCCCAGGCCAATTCAGGTGCCGTGTAGGCGACCGACGGTATGAGATCGCTATCCAGAGCGGCGGCATGGCCCGAGGCGACTTCGGCCGCCACATGGCCCTGATGGGTCGCGCGGTGTGCCAGCATCGGGTTTCCGGTGACATCACCGATGGCGAAGATGGTTGCAACGTTGGTGCGGCAGGACGCATCCACTGGGATGATGCCACGGTCGTCAACCTCGACTCCCGCAGAGGCCGGATCGACGAGGCTCCCGTTTGAGCGACGGCCCACCGCCTGAATTGCCGCATCCGCCTTGATCGGGCCCTCAAACCCGCCTTCACAGGTGAGCGTTAGGGCGGTTTTTGAGGCCTTCACCTCGGTCACTTTGGTGCCTGTGTGAATCGTGACATCTTCCGCCTCGAGCGCCGCACGCAGGATTGCGACAGCGTCGGCATCCGCGCCGGGGGCGATCTGATCCATGAACTCGATGACAGTCACCTTGCTGCCAAGCGCCGCATAGACCGTCGCCATCTCCAACCCGATGATGCCGCCGCCCACGATCGAAAGCCGTTTGGGGATCTCACGCAGTTCTAGTGCATCGGTGGAGTCCCAGATACGATCATCCTCGGGCCAGCCGTGCAGGCGTACTGGCGCTGAGCCCACAGCAATCACAGCTTGGTCGAAGGTCCATGACTCGCCGTCAATCTCAAGGCTCTTGTCGCTTGTGAACTGCGCCGAGCCTCGAATGGTCTTGACTTTGCGTCGCTTGGCAAGGCCGCCGAGGCCAGTGGTCAGTTGTTCAACGATGCTGTCTTTCTTCGCGCGCAACTTGTCCAGATCGACAGAGACGTTACCGGTCGAAATGCCCCAGTCGTCGCCGTGGCGGGTCTCGCGGATCACCTCGGCGGCATGCAAGAGGGCTTTGGACGGGATGCAGCCAACATTCAGGCAGACGCCACCAAGTGTTGGGCGTGGGTCGACCATGATGACACTGCGCCCCAGATCTGCGGCGCGAAAGGCACAGGCATAGCCACCCGGGCCTGCGCCCAGCACGATGAGGTCTGCGTGGGTGTTGGACATTTGCGGCCCCCTAGACCATGATCCGGCGGGGATCGGCGATCAGCCCGGCAAGGTAGCTCAAAAAGCGGGCCGCATCGGCGCCGTTGATAACCCGGTGGTCATAGCTCAGATCTAGCGGGACCATTGGCACTGGACGGGGGGTGTCGCCCTCCCAAACCGTGACGGTTTCCGTGCGCGTGATGCCAAGAATGGCCACTTCGGGCGGGTTGACGATGGGCGTGAAGCCAATGCCACCGATGCCACCCAGGTTGGTGATCGTCATCGACGCGCCGCCCATTTCATCTGGTCCAACCTTGCGGTTTTGCGCGCGTGAGGCGAGATCGGAAATCTCTGTTGCGATCTGCCAAAGTCCTTTGCGGTCCACATCGCGGACAACCGGAACCATCAGGCCATGGGCCGTGTCCACGGCTATGCCGATGTGAACATAGTCCTTGAGCGTCAAGGTTTTGCCGTCAGGCGACAGCGAAGAATTGAACCGTGGGAATTCGCGCAGCGCGCGCGAGAGCGCCTTGGCCTGAAACGCCAGCGCGGTCAGCTTGACGCCGCGCGCCTGTGCTTCCGGCTTCAGTGCTTTACGCAGCGCTTCGATGGCTGTGACATCGGCACGGTCATGGTGCGTGACCTGCGGGATGTGGACATTTGCAGCGCCAAGATTAGCTGCGGCAACTTGCGCAAAACGGCTCATCGGTTCTTCGGTCACGGGGCCGAATTGGCTATGGTCCACATCCCAATGTGACGTGTCACCGGCTGGTCCGGCGGCAGGATTTCCGCCCTCCAAATCCTCACGCGCGATGGATGTGCGGCCCAGGTCCCTGGCCAGCTTTTCGAGGTCGATTCCCTTTTGCAGGGCCAACGCCCGGACCGATGGTGCTGCGATGACGTCGCTCATGTCCGCCCCCTTACCAGCTGGCCGAAATGTATTGCGTTTCCATGAATTCAAGCATGCCTTCATGCCCGCCTTCACGGCCAAGCCCGGATTGCTTTACGCCACCAAAGGGCGCGGCGGGGTCAGACACGAGGCCACGGTTCAGGCCGACCATACCGTAATCGAGCCGTTCACAGACCTGTAGCGCGCGTTTGAAATCTTCGGAAAAGACATAGGCGACAAGGCCGTATTCGGTGTCATTGGCCCGCGCTATGACGTCTTCTTGGTCGGTAAATGTCTGGATTGCCGCAACCGGGCCGAAGATCTCGTCGCGCACGCAGGCGGCGTTTTCCGGTACGTTGGACAGCACTGTCGGCGGATAGTAGAAGCCTTTGCCATCGGGCGGGGTGCCGCCGCATTCGATTTTTGCACCCTTAGCCACGGCGTCGGAAACGAATTCCGCGACTTTGTCGCGCGTATCGGCGTTGACCAGCGGTCCGACATCGACGCTCGGGTCGGTGCCGTCGCCGACCTTTAGGGCCGACATTCGGGCGCTGAGCTGCTTTGTGAATTCCTCGGCGATGTTTTCGTGCACATAGATGCGGTTGGCGGCGGTGCAGGCTTCGCCGAGGTTTCGCATCTTGGCCAGCATCGTCCCTTCGATCGCTGTGTCCATAGCGGCGTCGTCAAAGACGATGACGGGGGCATTGCCGCCCAGTTCCATCGCAGGTTTGAGAACCTGATCGGCGGCGCCTTTCAGCAGCTTCTGGCCAACACCTGTGGAACCGGTGAAGCTGACCACCCGCACACGCGGATCATGCAGCATGTGATCAACAAGTGACCCTGTTTTTCGGCTGGGCAGGACGTTTACAAGACCTGCGGGAACACCGGCCTCCTCCAGAAGAGGCATGAGAGCGAGCATCGTCAACGGAGTCTCGGAGGCAGGCTTGATGATTACGCCGCAGCCTGCGGCAAGCGCGGGCGCGATCTTGCGGGTGCCCATCGCGGCCGGATAGTTCCATGGCGTGATCAACACGGCGAGGCCCGCAGGTTTGTGCTGCACCACGATGCGTGCACCCGATGACGGCGCATGGGTGATCATCCCGTCGGCGCGCACGGCTTCCTCTGCGAACCAGCGGAAAAACTCGGCGGCGTAGGTCGCTTCGCCCATCGCGTCAGCTCGCGCCTTGCCGTTTTCAAGTGTTATCAGATGGGCAAACTCCTCAAGTCGCCCTGTCATCAGTTCCCAAGCTCTCCGAAGCACTTCGGACCGCTGGCGCGGCGTGCGTGCCGCCCAGTCTTTCATCGCGGCTTCGGCGGCATCGAGAGCGGCGTCTGCATCGGCGATATCAGCGGAAGCGACAGAGGCAAGGACCTCCTCGGTGGCGGGGTTGATCACGTCGAAACGCGCACCCGAGGTGCCCTTTGTCCAGGTGCCGTTGATATAGAGATCGTTATATTCCATGGGTGTCTCCAAGACTTAGAGCAGGTGGCGGAGCGGTTGCTCCATGCGACCTGCGAATTCTGATAGAAGGTTGACGGCCTCGCCCGCGGTGAGGTCTTGGCCCGCGCATTCCAGCGTGATGGACAGCCCGCTGCTGGCTTGCGTCAACGTGAGGACCGGCGCGTCTTCCGCGCCGAGATCGACAGTGCTGATGCGGCTCAACCGCAGATCGCGCAGGATGAGGTCAGGCGCGCTGTCATCCTCGGCCCTGGTGATGGCGCTGAACGGACCAGCAGGAACCCTGTAGGCGCGGCTTTGCCCGAAGCTTTCGACGGCAATCGTTGCTGTATCGCGACCAAGGCTTGCTGCGGCAAGGCCTGCGAGCAGGGCATTTGCGTCTTTCAGGTCGGTGTTTTCAGCAGACCATGCGGCAAACGCACCAAAGCCATCGTTAGGCAGGCCAGCGGTCAGGCGACGCGATGGTGTAGTTATGTGTCCGGCAGGCTCTGCGGGCATCGCCCTAAGCGTCTCAAGATCCGCAACGTGGAAGGGTTGAGGATGCCCGGCCTCGACCAGTCGATTCAGGTCCAGCCCCTGTTCCAGCGCCAGCCGCCGCGCTTTGGGGGACGCGAGGATACGACCACCAGAGGATGTGGCAACCTGCGCTTTGGGCGCCTTCCCTGGCGCAGGATTGGATTCGTCCTTTGCTGTGGGGGCCGGATCGGGTGGTGCAGCCGGTTTTGCTGCGCCACCATCCGCAATGCTGCGCTGCACGGGATTGGCAGGTTTTTCGGCAGATATGATCGCAATCGTATCCCCGACAGGTGCGGCTTCGGTTGCCTCGGCCAGCAAGGCCGCGACGAAGCCACCGGCGCCTGCCTTGACCTCCATGGTGGCCTTGTCGGTTTCGACCTCGAACAGGATATCGTCCGCGGCCACGGCGTCGCCCAGTCCCTTGTGCCAAGCGACAATCACTCCAGTGTCCTGCGCCATGCCAAGTGCGGGCATTATGACAGCCTTGCCGTCTGGCAGCGGTGCGTCATCGCCGCCGTTTGCTTTGGCGGGGGTCTGCACAACCTTGCCGCTGCCTTCAGCGGTGTCGGACACAAGAGCGATGACATTGCCCACGGGCACGTCCTCTCCTGCCTCGGCCTGCACGTCTGTCAGGTAGCCGTCGGCGGGGGATTCAACCTCCATCGTCGCTTTATCGGTTTCCACCTCAAACAACGCGTCACCGGTTTTCACAGCGTCACCGGACGACTTGAGCCAACTGATGATCTTACCTGTGTCCTGCGCCATGCCCAAGGCGGGCATGATGACCTCATGCGGCATGGATCATCTCCCCCGACATGAGCTTGCGCGCGTTCTCAGCCACGGTTTCGGGCGTCGGCACCGTAATGTCTTCGAGCGCGGGCGAGAACGGCACGGGCACATCCATCGCGCCCATGCGCAGAACCGGTGCGTCGAGGTGATAGAACGCTTTTTCGTTGATCCGGCCCGCGATTTCGCCCGTGATGCCATAGCTTTGGTGTCCTTCGTCCACCACGATCACGCGAGAGGTTTTCTTGGCCGATGCGATAAGGGTTTCTTCGTCCAACGGCACGATCGTACGCGGGTCGATGACCTCGGCGTCAATGCCTTCTTTGGCAAGGATTTCAGCCGCCGCCTCGCAGACCTGCACCATCGAGGACGTAGCAATCAGCGTGATGTCGCGACCCTCTCGCTTGACGTTGGCCTCTCCGAAGGGGATCAGGAATTCCTCCTCGGGAACGGGGGCCTTGTCGTTATACATCAGCTTGTCTTCGAAGATCACGACCGGGTTGTTGTCACGGATTGCAGTTTTCATCAGGCCCTTGGCTTCATAGGCAGAGGACGGCATTGCAACCTTGAGACCTGGGATATGGGCGACAAGCGCGTGCAGCGACTGCGAGTGTTGCGCGGCTGAGCGGCGGGTTGCGCCCATGTTGGTGCGTAGAACCAAAGGCGCGCTCATTTTGCCGCCAGACATGTAGTGCGTCTTGGCGGCCTGATTGCAAAGCTGATCCATGATCAGATAAATGAAATCGCCAAACATAAGGTCGACAACAGGGCGTGTGCCCGTCATTGCGGCACCAACAGCGAGGCCCATGAAACCGGGTTCGGCAATAGGCGTATCGACAACGCGCTCAGTGCCGAATTCCTCGACAAGGCCGCTGAGGACCTTGAAGGGCGTTCCGGCCTCGGCGACATCTTCGCCAATGATGAACACAGTTTCATCGCGGCGCATTTCTTCGGCCAGGGCTTCGTTAACCGCCTGGGACAGTGTAATCTCTCGCATGTCTTTCTCCTCAGGCCAGCGCGTGTTTAATGTCGGTAAAGACGTGCATGTCGACTTCGGTCTCGTCGGGGTAAGGCGCGGCTTCTGCGTAGGCGACAGCCTCTTCTGCGTCTTTCTTGACCTCCGCATTCATCGCTTCGATATCATCCTCAGTCGCAATGCCCTGCTCGACGAGCCAGCTGCGGAATTTGATGATCGGATCGCGGTTTTCCTTCCAATCCTGCTCTTCTTCCTTCGAACGATAGTATTCCCGGTTGATGTCGCCGACGTGGTGGCCGTGGTAACGGTAGGTCATGAGTTCCATAAAGAACGGTCCTTCGCCCTTACGGGCGCGGGCAACAAGATCTTGCGTCAACTCGTTGACGGCCAGCACATCCTGCCCGTCGACCTGATGCGCCTCGATGCCAAATGCCTCTGCGCGGGCAGTGATTGAACCCGCGGCGATTTCCTCGGTCTTGGTGTATTCGGAATAGCCGTTGTTTTCGCAGGCGTAGATGACAGGCAATTTCCAAAGCGCGGCCATGTTCATGACCTCGTACATCAGCCCCTGCGCCGTGGCCCCGTCGCCAAAGAAACAAACGGTGACGTCGTCTTTGCCCAAAAGCTTGGCTGTAAAGGCCGAGCCGGTCGCGATCCCCATCGACCCGCCAACGATGGCGTTGGCCCCGAGGTTTCCATTGGACTGGTCGGCAATATGCATTGAGCCGCCCTTGCCGCGGCAGTACCCTTCTTCCTTGCCTAGAAGTTCGCAAAACATCTCTTTGAACTCGGCGCCCTTGGCGACGCAATGGCCGTGCCCACGGTGTGTTGAGGTGATCTTGTCGGTCACTTTCAGGGCTTCACAGATGCCGACGGCAACAGCTTCTTCGCCGGAATACATATGGGTCAGACCCGGCATTTTGGCGGAGAGATAAAGCTGGTTGGCGTTGTCCTCGAAAGTGCGGATGCGGACCATCTGGCGGTACATTCGCAAGTAGTCTTCTGTGTTTGTCTTTGTCTTGACCATGATGTCCTCGTGGGCGATGGGCTCGTCTCCGCCTTGCGCAGGGAGAAAACGCAAAGCGGAGATTTGTCGCCGTTCAGTAGCGGTTGGCGATGGGCAGCTCTTCGGCAGGGAAGAGGCTGATGACTTCGCAACCTGTTTCGGTCACGACGACTTCTTCCTCGATCCGGGCGGCTGAATACCCGTCCGAAGCTGGGCAGTAGGTTTCGAGCGCAAAGACCATGCCGGTCTGTATCTCCATCGGGTGATCCATGCTGACCGCGCGGGAGATGATGGGCCGTTCATGGAGCGCCAGCCCTAGGCCATGGCCGAATTGCAGGCCAAATGCCTGATCTTCGTTGTCAAACCCAAGAGATTGGGCGGTTGGCCAGACTTCGGCGACCTTGTCGGTGGTCACACCGGGTTTGATCATCGAGATCGACGCGTCGATCCATTCGCGGGCCTTCACATAGGCGTCATTCTGCGCGGGCGTTGCGCGTCCCACGTTGAAGGTCCGGTAATAGCAGGTCCGATAGCCTTGATAGCTTTGCAGAATGTCAAAGAAGGCCTGATCGCCGGGGCGGATCAAACGGTCGGTGAAGTTGTGTGGGTGCGGATTGCAGCGTTCGCCGGAAATGGCGTTGATTGCCTCAACATCGTCCGAGCCCATCTCGTAGAGCATCTTGTTGGAGAGCGCGACGATATCGTTCTCGCGCACGCCCGGTTTCAGCTCTTCGTAGATCATGTGATAGACGCCATCGACCATCGAGGCAGCCTGCGTCAGAAGCTGGATTTCGTCCCAGTTCTTGATCTCACGCGCGGCCAGCATGATTTGTTGGCCGTCAACAACGTGAATGCCCTCTTCCTGCAGCGCGTGGAACATCGCGGTCTCTGCATAGTCGACGCCCACAGGCATATCAGCCATGCCCGCATCCTTGATCAGCTGAGCGATCATCTTGGCGTATTTTTTCATCAGGCCGAATTCGGGAGGGATCGTACCGCGCATACCCACAACTCCGGCAAGGCAGTGGTCCGGCTCCAGCCAATCGGAATAGCGTTTGTGGTGCACTGCAGCCGAGCCGAAATCCCAGACGTAGGGGCTGTCATCGCCGGTAAGCAGGCAGAACCGGCACATCTTGTCCCGTTCCCATTCGCCGATTTTGGTCGCGGATACGTAGCGGATGTTGTTCACGTCGAACAAAAGCAGCGACCCGGCATTGGAATTCTGCAGGGACTGCCGCGTGCGGGCCAAACGATAGCGTCGCAGCCTATCGTGGTCGACCCGGCGCTCGAAATCGACAGAGCTATGACCCCAGGCAGGGATTTTGTCGCGCCATTCCCAATTGGTTTCAAGATCCTGCGGGGTAAGCAGGTTCGGCATAAGGGCATTGCCCGGACGTTCTGACATAGGAAACTCCTTTCGGGTGCGCCAAGCGCACCCGCATGTTTTTAAAAAGCTGGGGGTGAGGGCTTTACGTCGTGGCCCAACCGCCATCGATTGAGATCATCTGACCGGTCATGTAATCGCTGTCGTCCGATGCGAGGAAAGACGCAGTGCCTACGATATCTTTGGGGTAGGACACGCGCTTTATCACGAGGGCGCCGTCAACGATATCCTCATAGGCCTGGCCTTCGCGCTCCTTAAAGCCGATCTCGACCAGATCCTTATCCAGCTGTTCCCACAGCGGTGTGACCACCACGCCCGGCGCATAGCCATTGACGGTGATATTGTGCTCTGCCAGCCCCAGAGCGCCACACTCCGTCAGCGCCAGGCAGCCGTATTTGGAGGTGCAGTAGACCGTCACATCAACCAGCGGCTTTTTCGACGCGATAGAGCCGACATTGATCAGTTTGTAGGGGTGATCTTCCATCGGGCCCTGGGCGATCATCTGGCGGGCCACTTCCTGCATGCCCAGCCACATCGCCTTGGTGTTGACGTTCATGATCATGTCCCAGTTGTCCTCATCGATATCCATGAAGAACCGGGGTTTATTCAGGCCCGCGTTGAACAGACCCACGTTGATCGACCCGAATGCCTCGACCGTGGCGGCCACGGCGGCAGCATTGTCTGCGCGGCTGGTGACATCCATCCTGACGGCGATCGCCTTGCCGTTACCCGCTGCATTGATCGCATCGGCAACCTTCTGCGCCTCGTCACCGTCCAGATCGCCCAGACAGACATTCGCGCCCTGGGCGGCAAAGCTTTCGGCGTTGGCCTGACCCATGCCGCGGGCGGCACCGGTGATGAGAATGTTTTTACCTTTGAGGCGGTTGGGGTCCATGGTTGTCTCCTCCTGATGTCACGTAGACCTATGTTTTTTTATGACTGCGTCCGCGCGCTCCTGAGCGCGACGCAATGTTTCTGACGGTGCGATCAACCCGCGCAGCATGTCGTGGAATTCCTCACCACAGATCTGGATGATCTCGGCGATCTCAGGCACAGGAGGACGCGGCCAAAATTGCAGCTCGTCGCGCCACGACATTGCATCGACTGCTTCGAAGATCTGCGACAGCCGGCGCACATCCGGGTCAGCGCCTACCGAGTAGCGAGGATTGGTGCGGCTGCCGTTTTGCACGAAGAGTTTCTGTGCCTCAGGCGAGGTAAAGACGCGCAGCGCCTCAACGGCCGCGGGCACACGGTCGGGCGGCAGATTGGCAGGAATGCCCATGATATAGCCGCCAACCGGCGCAATCGGGCTGGCACCTGGTCCAGCGGGATGAGGCAGATAGCCCGTCTTGCCGTTGGCGGGTGAGTCCTCGTCAAGCTCGAAATACGGCGCAAGCAGAGTGTAGCCATAAGCCATAGCGATCCGACCCGCCGCGTAGGGTCGCACTCTTTCATACCAGGACATGGACAGGATATCAGGTGGCGAGTATTTCAGAAGTTCCAGGAGAAATTCAGCGGCACGCAGGCCCGCATCCGTGTCGATGGTGACGTTGTAGCGCCGATCGGCCAATTGGTCCGTAGCAAAGCCACCCGCGATGCGTGGCAGATCAAAGACCGGCTGACCAAAGTCGGCAAGCGTCATCAGGACAGTGTGGCCAAGGGCTGTCCCACGCGCAGCATTCCAGGCAATCCCGTGTTGGCCGCTTTGAGGATCGTGCAAGGCCTTTGCCGCAGCCAAAAGCGCGTCGGTCGTCGCTGGTGGCTCCAACCCGGCTGCCGCAAACAGATCCTTGCGGTAGAACAGAAGCTCCGGCGTTGTCTGCGCCGGCACACCGTAGGGCCTTCCGCCCCAATGCGCAGCCTGCCAGCCAGCGGTGTGAAAATCGGCAGGGTCGAGACGCGCAACATCCATCGCATCGTCAAGCGGCATCAGTATCTGGCGATCTGCAAATTCTCCAACCCAGGGGAGGTCGACGGCGATAATATCATACTTACTTGCCTTGCGTTCAGCATTGCGAACGGCTTCCTCGTGCAGGCGGTCGATGGAAAAAGCTCGTTGATGGATCTGCGCGCCAATTGATTGTTCAAACTGTCGCTTGAGATTGTCCATCACCATGAAGGTTGGGTCACCATGAACCAGCACCCGCAAACCACCCGCCAGCTTCAGGGATTCAGACAGTACCTGAAGCGGTGGGATTGAATTGGTGCTCAGATAAGATTCGCCAAAGTAGTAATCGCCTGTATCGCCGGGCTTATTTCGCACGCCGAAATGGCCGACAGCCAGTCGGGCAACACGGTTCGAGAGCTGTGCCCATTGCTCCAAGAGTGCTTCGCTCGGATGCATAGAAAAGCTTTTGCCAGTCTTCGTGCGAGGGCGTTGCTCGATCAGACCCGCCTCGATCATGTCCTTCAGGCGACGGTTCGCCGTGGCATATGGTACTCGGCTAGCGCCGATCAGAGCGGTGGCAGTGATTGCGCGCCCTTCGAGGTGCCCACGCAATAAAAGAAGGGTCATGCGCAGGTTAGGATTCGGTGCAGACAGCTCCACCAGATCTTCCAACTCGTCGCCCAACTCCTCAAGAAAGGTGATGATCTGAAGCATCTCGGTCTTGGCCCTCGGAGGGGTGAACCGGGCTGAGTTACCTCTGTTCATCGCATTCATAGGAACTAGCTTTTTCTTTCTCGCTGACTGTGACGACTGTGCTTTGCGATTACCGCCAGAAGTATCCATTTTGGACGAATCGGATTTGCCCATCGGTGCTTGCCTCCGTAAGATGCGAAAGTGGGAGGCCCAAAAGTATCTTAGAAATATCCAAATCGGATAAAAAAATTGTCAAAATGGATACATTTTGTGGCGCGATGTTTCTGTCAAACTCGCAGGGTAGCTTCAGTCCACCGGACAATGATTCCCAGCAGGAGGCGGGAGTCGAATGAATTGAGCTTAGACAAGTTCCTTGGGAGGAAGCCAAAATGAAACTTCGTAGAATTCTTGCGGCCACGACAGCAACGGCGGCAATGACCGTCGCCGGAATGGCCGCAGCCGAAACCATGACGATCGGCATCACGCAGAACAACGTTGGGGTCGACAGCTACCAGACCACGTACGAAAAAGCCTTTATCGCAGCCGCAGAAGCCAACGCAGACGTCGAAGTCGTCGTCCTGGACGCAGGTGGTGACGTTGCCCGCCAGATCGCTCAGATGGAAGACCTGATCCAGCAAGAAGTTGACGCGATCATCATCTGGCCAACAAACGGCGAAGCCGTGATACCCGCAGTTCGCAAGGCGCATCAGGCTGGCATTCCAGTTGTCGTGACCAACTCGAACATCGCCGAGGCAGGTTTCCCGTTCGTTTCGACGTTCTCTGGCCCGGACAACATCACACAAGGCGCCCGTTCCGCCGAAATCATGTGTGATCGCTTCAAGGCATTGGGCATCGAGAACGAAGCAAAGGTCGTGCACATCACGGGCCAGCCGGGCTACACGACCGCCATCGAGCGGGCCAAGGGCTTCAACGATCGTCTGCCCGAAGTCTGTCCGAACGTTGAACAGATCGACGAGCAGCCAGGCGACTGGAACCGCGAAAAGTCGCAGCAGGTCATGGAGGCCTTCCTCGTCAAGTATGACGACATTGACGGTGTTTATTCCGGTGACGACAACATGGGCGTTGGCGCAATGAACGCTGCCATCGCAGCGGGCCGCGAAGGCATCACCTTCGTTGGCGCAACCAACTTCGCAGTTGGTTATGAGGCAATGGCCGCAGGCACCTACTGGGGGTCAATCTACCAGTCACCTGTTGATGACGCCGAAGCCGCGCTGAAGTCCGCGATTGACCTGCTCAACGGTGAAGAACTGCCGTTCCTGAACTACTTCGACACACCGAAGATCACTCAGGACAACATGGGCGACTTCACCAAGCCCGTCTTCTAAGACCAAACTTTCGGGCGGGGGGCTTCGGCCCCCCTTCCTACCTCTGGTCGGTTTCCAACAATAAATTCAGGTACGGGAGAAGACCGATGGGTCGAGTCTCTGGTCGGTCGTGCATTGTGACCGGTGCGGCACAAGGTATTGGACGCGCTATTGCGGAGGCACTGTTGGACGAGGGCGCCAGCGTCTGTTTCGCAGACTTAAATGGCAAGAAGGTTGCAGAGATCGCGGATCTGAACCGGTCAGCGCACGGCGAAAGCCGGGTAACGCATACCCAGGTTGATGTGACAGACCGCGAAACCGTCCGCGCCATGATTGACCATACAGTCGCGACATTTGGCAAACTGGATGTGAATTTCAATAATGCCGGCGTCAACAAGCCCATGAATTTTCTCGATGTGACCGAAGAGAACTGGCGCTTTATCAACGATGTAAACGGTCTTGGTTGTCTTATCGGGATGCAGGAAGCGGCAAAGCAGTTTATCCGCCAGGGCACGTTCGGAAAGATCATCAACACCGCCTCGATCGCGTCGCGGCAAGGCTTTGACAACGTAGCCCCCTATTGCGCTTCAAAGTTTGGCGTTGTTGCGCTGACGCAATCTGGTGCACGGGATCTGGCGAAACATAACATCACCGTAACCGGTTTTGCGCCCGGTGTTGTTGACACCGAAATGTGGGCGCAGGTCGATCAGGATCTGATGGACATTGGAGCAGCCGAACGACCGGGACAGGCGATGGAAGAGTTTTCAGCGGATATCCTGAAAGGCCGGGTGGCTAAGCCGCAAGATATCACAGGTACGACAACGTTTTTGGCCGCGCCTGACAGTGACTACATGACAGGCCAGATCGTTATGATCGATGGGGGAATGACGTTGGTTTGACCCACGCTTCGGTGGTGGGCCGCCGATGGATAAGACAAGAGAAAGACAGCCAAGCGCGGCTTTAGGGAGGGAACTATGGCGGAGTCAACGAAGCAGGATATCGGAAAGCTGCTGGCGAAGCAGGGCATCCTGATCGCCTTCGCACTTTTCATAATCGGATTCACAATTGCCAACCCGAAATTTCTGACTCTCGACAATTTCGAGAACGTTGTTAGGTCCTCGGCAATTCTGGGGGTGATGGCCTTGGGAGTCACCTTCGTCGTGATCAGCGGCAATCTGGATCTCTCTGTCGGGTCAATGATGTCATTCTCGACCATCGTTGTTCTTGATCTTCACGACAAACTGGGTCCGACCCTTGCGATCCCCGCCATGTTCGCGATGACGCTCTGCCTGGGGGCGCTCATCGGGTTCCTTGTCGGCTATCTCAAGCTCAATTCCCTGATTGTGACTCTGGGTATGCTGTCGGCAATCCACGGGCTGACGCTGACCTATTCAGGCGGCAAGAACATGGACATTGCTGACAAGGAAGGGACCTGGTTTGCCATCTTCGGGCAGGGTAACATCCTCGGAATCCAGACGCCTATTCTGATCTTCATCGCGCTGGCGGCTTTGCTGGGGATCATCTTGGCCAAGACGCCTTTCGGGCGAAAGGTCTACGCGGTAGGCGGCAACGGTACGGCGGCGACCTTCTCGGGGATCCGGCGCGCGCGCGTCGTTTTTCTGTGCTATATCATGTCTGCGCTTTGTGTGGCGACGGCAGGCTTGATTCAGGCGAGCCGCTCCATGGGATCACAAAACACCGTCGGGCAGGGTCTGGAGCTTGAAGTGTTGGCCGCTGTCATTCTTGGCGGCGCGTCGCTGCTGGGTGGATCGGGGACGATCTTCAAGACAGTGATCGGCGTTCTGATCCTTGGATTTATTCAGAATGGCCTTTTGCTGGTCGGGCTCGACTTCTCGGTTCAGTACGTTGTGACCTGGATCATCATCATCCTTGCAGTCTGGCTCGATATTGCAGCCAAACGCGGCAAGCTCATGTCGCCGATCGCGTAAGGGGGGAAGAACATGCAAGTTGGAAAACTCTCGAAATACTTGGCGGGTGGCGCCATCTGGGGCTTCATCGTTCTTGAGCTGATCTTCTTCTCGGTTGCCGGTGAGTTCTTCTCGGTCAGTGACAAAGCCTTCATGGACGCTGACAACATGCTGTTGTTGCTGAAACAGTCGGCACCCATCGGGATCATCGCCATGGGGATGACCATTGTCATGGTCAACGGCAACATCGATCTGTCGGTCGGGGCGATTTATGCGATTTGCGCCATTATCCTGCTGGATTCGATGACTTGGACGATGTTCGCGGGCCTTGGAAACTGGGTCATTCCTGTGGCCTGGTGCCTCGCGCTCCTGACGGGTCTCGTTCTCGGCGCGATCAATGGATTGATCGTGTGGAAGACCGGGGTAGATGCCTTTATCGTGACGCTTGGTTCCATGCTGGGCTATCGCGGGCTGGTCTTCATGTACAACGGAGAGCAGCCGACAAGCCATCTGAACTGGACACTGGTTGATTTTGCCGAGGCGCAATTCCTTGGCCTCCACACGGCGACTTGGTTCCTGCTGGTTGTCACCGTGGCGATCTGGTTCCTGATGAACCGCACAGTGCATGGCCGCAACGCCTATGCCATCGGAAACAACCGCGAGGCGGCGGTCAATGCGGGTATCCGCGTCGGCCCGCATATGATGATCAACTTCATGATCATCGGGTTTCTGGCGGCGCTGTCTGCCGTGGTGTTCTATTCGGAATCCGGTTCCGTGAACCCCAACGACGGCCAGCTTTATGAGTTGTGGGTGATCACCGCTGTCGTTCTGGGCGGCACCAAGCTGACTGGTGGGGCAGGTTCGATTGTCTCGACATTCGGGGGTGTGATCGCGATCCAGCTCTTGCGTAAGGGCCTTGCCCATATCGGCGCTGACACATCCACCGTGAACCTTGTGATCGGTCTGATCCTGATCGCCGTGCTGTTCCTCGATCGTCAGTTGAACGTGAAAGGCAAAGAGGAGTTGAAGGTATGACCGAGATCATTGATCAAACCACCCCCACCCCCGTCCTGCGGCTGGAAGACATCGTTAAAACCTTTCCCGGCGTGCGTGCCCTTGATGGCGTCTCGCTGACCATTCTGCCTGGCGAAGTCCATGCCCTTATGGGCGAAAACGGCGCCGGCAAGTCAACCCTGATGAAGGTGCTTGGAGGCATTCACCAACCCGACGAAGGCCAGATCATCGTTGCAGAACAACCGGTGGTCATGTCCGGCCCGCTCGACGCGAAGGCCAAAGGCATCGTCTTCATTCACCAGGAACTCAGCCTCGCGGATGAACTTTCCGTGGCCGAGAATATCTATCTGGGTGAATTGCCACACAAACGGTTCGGACTGGTCGACTGGGCCGAACTTGAGGCCAAGACCAACGCGATCCTCGAAAAGCTCAAGGTTGGCTTCAATGCAAAGACCCGCGTCGGCGATCTTTCGATCGCCAATCAGCAGATGGTCGAAATCGCCCGCGCGCTGACGGTGGATGCCAAAGCTGTGATCTTTGACGAACCGACCGCTTCGCTCACCGATGCTGAGAAAGTGGTTCTGTTCGAGGTTATTTCCGACCTGCAGGAGCAAGGGGTGGGCATCGCCTACATTTCGCACCGTATGGAAGAGATATTCAAAATCACCGACCGCATCAGCGTTCTGCGCGACGGCCAATATCAAGGAACGGTCAACACCGCCGACACAAACGAAGAAAATGTGACGCAGATGATGATCGGCCGCAAGCTCGACCTGAGCCGCAACGAAGCCCATCACGAGCTTGGCGAGGTCGCGCTCGAAGTGCGCGGACTGAGCTGTGGCAGTCTTTTCGAAGATGTCAATTTCGAAGTGCGGCGTGGAGAAGTTGTAGGCTTTTATGGCCTTGTTGGCGCGGGTCGGACTGAAATCGCCGAAACCCTGTTTGGCTTACGGAACCCAACATCCGGCTCCATCTTTTTGGATGGTGCCGAGGTGGCGATCACATCGCCCCATGACGCTATTGAGCGGGGTATCTCGCTTGTGCCTGAAGACCGCAAAGGCCAGGGATTGGTGCTGGGCATGAACTGCCGCGACAACATGACCTTGCCTCAAGTTGATGATCTCAAGGCCGGCCCCTTCGTCGCCGACGGGGCCGAGATCGCAATCTTTGATCAATACCGCGACAAGCTCGATATCAGGACACCGGGTTGGAAACAGCTCGTAGGTAACCTCTCGGGTGGCAATCAACAAAAGATCGTCATCGGGAAATGGCTGTCGATGCGCCCCAATGTGCTTATCGTCGATGAACCGACACGCGGGATCGACGTTGGATCGAAAGCTGAAATTCACAACCTACTTCGAGACCTGGCCGCCCAGGGTTATGCGGTGATCGTGATCAGCTCGGAAATGCCCGAGGTTCTTCACGTGGCCGACCGCATTGTTGCAATGTATTCGGGTCGGATTATGCGGACTTTCACTTCTGAAGAAGTGACGGAGGAAAACCTCATCGCAGCCATATCCGGACTGAACACCGAAAAGGTAGCCTGATGCGGGTCGGCTTTGTTGGGCTGGGACGGATGGGCGCCCTTATGGTGCGCAATTTGGCGCGGTCGGGGCATGACGTAACGCTGTGGAACCGCACCCGCAACAAGGCCGAAGCCTTGGCCAGCGAATTGAACTGCGCCGTGGCCGATAGCCCGCGCGCGCTGTCGGACGCGGCGCATGTCGTTGTCACGATGCTGGCCGACGATCCGTCGTCAAAGGCAGTACACGCCGGCGAAGATGGCCTTTTTGCCGGATCGACGGAAACCTTCATTGAAATGGGCACGATGAGTCCGGACCACATCGCATGGCTGGCGCAACGGGCTCCTGCGGGTGCCCGTGTCATCGACGCGCCGGTCTCTGGCGCAACACAGGCCGCCGCCGACGCGCAGCTTCTGATTATGGCGGGCTGCGCGCCGGACGAGGCCGCCACACTCTCCGCGCTTTTTGATTCCATGGGCAAGCAGACTATTTACCTCGGTGAAACAGGACGTGGCGCTGTGATGAAGCTGTCGGTCAATGCATTAATCCACGGTATCAATCAAACCTTGGCCGAGGCGATGACTCTGGCCGAGGCGGCGGGCATCGAACCGGACGCGGCCTTTGATGTGATTGAGGCCTCTGCCGCCTGCGCGCCGATGCTTAAATACCGCCGCCCGATTTACCTCGATGAGGCCGCGCATGACGTGACCTTCACCGTGGCTCTTGCGCGCAAGGATATGGAAGTCACTGTCGATCTGGCCCGCAAACTCGGAACCGACATGCCACAGGGGCGAAGCACCTTGGACATCCTGGAAAAGGCGGAATCAGAAGGTTATTCCGCCCGCGATATGGCCTCGATCCTGAACTTTATGAGAGGACAAAATACATGAAAGCTGTTCTTTTTGTAGGAGGGTGGGAAGGCCATGCTCCTATGGATTTCGCGGATTGGTATCGCGATCTGCTTCAGGAGAACGGGTTTGAGGTTGTCATCCATGACACGCTGGAGCCACTGGAACATCCCCAGGAAATGGCGGACGTCGATCTGATCACCCCGATCTGGTCGTCCGCGCGCTCTGGGCACAAAGAAGAGTTTGGCAATATGACCAAGCCACAAGAGGATGGCCTCCTTAAGCTCATCGGCGATGGCTGTGGACTTGCCGGCTGGCATGGCCATATGGGCGATGCGTTTCGCGACCGTCCGACCTATCACTTCCTGATCGGCGGCCAATTCGTCGCCCACCCCCCCGGCTGGCCCGACAACCTCCAGCCCAAAGAAGACTATATTGATTATGACGTGACGATCTGCCAGCCGGATCACCCGCTTGTCAAAGGCATCCGCAGTTTCCGCATTACATCAGAGCAATATTACATGCTCACGGACCCGTCGAACAACGTACTCGCGACGACGACCTTTTCAGGTGACCACCTTTGGTGGATTGAGGGGACCGTTATACCCGTCACTTGGACACGTCGTTGGGACAGGGGGCGGGTGTTCTACTGTTCGATCGGGCATGAACTGGATGATCTCAAGGTTCCTGAAGTGACCGAGATGATCCGGCGTGGCGCGGTTTGGGCTGCGAGCAAAACTTAAGGGCCAATTCACAGTGAACTTACACATTGCCGCGCGGCCTGAAACTTGAGCGCTTCGTTATCGCTGTAGGTCACATTCATGGCCGGTCTTGTCCCTGCCCTGCGGCAATGTAATTTTGCTGTTGCAGCAATATCCGCGCTGCATGCGCTTGCGGCGAGAGAAACGAATTTACAGATTGGGCTCCTAGCGGCCGGTCGCTGCGCGCTGCCTCAATGTCGGCTTTATTGATCAACAAGTTCCGTGGTTTTGCTGGGTGGCATTCTCTTTGTTGCAGAGGAGGGCGGATTGAACCGCGCCGGGTTTGCCGGAGGCTCCAACTCCAGAGTAGGATGGAGCATCATGAGCAAGACGACGAACAAGTATTCCCCAGAAGTGCGCGAACGTGCCGTACGGATGGTTTTGGACAACGCGGGGCAGCATGAGAGCCGCTGGTCGGCGATCCTGTCGATTTCATCGAAGATCGGTTGCGCGCCTCAGACGCTGAACGAGTGGGTCAAGAAGGCCGAGGTCGATCGCGGAGACCGCGCCGGTATTACGACCGAGATGGCCGAGAAGCTGAAGGCCTTGGAGCGCGAGAACCGCGAACTGAAGGAAGCCAACGAGATCCTGCGGAAGGCTTCGGCGTATTTTGCTCAGGCGGAGCTCGACCGCCGATCCAGGACATGATCGCCTTCATCGAAGAGCACCGTCGCACCATCGGGGTCGAGCCGATCTGCAAGCAACTGCCGATTGCCCCATCTATTACCCGGCAGGCGAATTGCACAGCAATTCTGCCGAGAGGGCACGTTCTACGATCACATGGCCAAGCGGGCGAACCCCGATCTGCTGTCGGATCGGGCGAAGCGGGACATGGCCTTGAAGCCCGAGATCGAGCGCGTCTGGGAACAGAACTACAAGGTCTACGGCGTTCGCAAGGTCTGGCACCAGCTGCGCCGGGAGGGCTTCGATGTGGCCAGATGCACAGTGGCGCGGCTGATGAAAGACTTGGGCCTAGAAGGCATCATTCGCGGCAAGAAACACAGGACGACCATTCCAGACAAGTCTCAGCCATGTCCGCTGGACAAGGTGAACCGTCAGTTCAAGGCCCCGGCGCCGAACATGCTGTGGGTCAGCGATTTCACCTATGTGGCGACATGGCAGGGCTTCGTTCACGTAGCCTTTGTCATCGATGCTTTTGCGCGCCGCATTGTGGGCTGGCGGGTCAGTCGGACGGCTCATGCCGGGTTTGTCCTGGATGCTTTGGAGCAGGCCGTGCATCAGCGGCAACCCGGATCGGGCCTGGTTCATCACTCGGATCGCGGGTGGATTTCCGAAAGACTCTCTCGGCAGCAGTTCCCTGCGGCCCAACAACTGTGCCTCACCCTTCACGATTTGACCAATCTGGTTTCGAGCAATTCGCCCTCACGCGCCAAGATCGGATGAGCAACAGTCGTGATCCATGAATTGAATTCCTTTAACAGGTATGCTGTCTCGACGTGCCTGTCACTGGTTGCAAAACTCTCCGTGTTTCCAAGATCCAGACGCTTGAGGTGGTTCTTTCGGCTTCGCCTTTCGATCTTTGCCATCTCCGCTTTGTTTTCCAGAAGCGCACGGGCGCTCTCCACATCACCGCTGATGAGGACGTTGGTGGCAATGGCCAAATTTTCGGTGACGCGCCAGTGGATGTCCTCCAGCTCGTCCTTTCCCGCTTCGCTGAACAAGAGACCATCCTTGTGCATCTCGCCCGCAAGTGGCAGGAGCCGTTTGACGATGATGTCTCCGGCCGCCTCCAATGCGATGGCATAGTCGACAAGTGCCCGCCTTTCCTTGTGTTGTTTCTGGCTCAGGGCTTCCTCGGGAAGCACGGCCGAATAACGCCGAACACCATCAAGCGCCGCATTCACAACCTCATCCTGTTCGTTGATGGTTTTTACTCTCTCCGGGTCCGGACTGGCGTATATGTCCATTACGGGCCTGAGCATTTCCGCCACGATTCCCGCCATTCTGAGAATTTCACGTCGCAGGTAGGCAAGTGCCTGTTCCGGCAGCAGGTCCGTATTGTCGCTGAGAACCGACCGGAACTGCGGATTGTCAAACTTAGGGTTGTTGTCGGTTGGTTCCGGCAAGACCGCCGCCATGGGCTTTTCCAACAGGTGACACGCCGGTATCAGCAACAGCAGCGCAGCATTGAAGCAGATGTGCAGGAGGATCAGCTCATGTGCACTGTCGAGGTTGCGCAGCACTTCTGCTGCCATCGCCGAATTCAACATGAACAATGCGAAAACCGCCGCAGAGCCGCGAATGGCCAGATTGGCAATCGGAATGCGCCGCGCCTGAGCCGAGTAGTCCCGGCACAACCAGACAGGTATCAGCGCGGAGCCCAGGTTCGCGCCCAGCACCAACGAAATTCCGACCGACATTGGCAGCGCTCCGATACCCACCACCGCAACACACATCAGAACCGTGGCAACAGAAGAATGCATCACGAAGGCCAGCACAGCACCGGCAATGAAAGCTGTGACGTAGTCGCGTTCGAGATAGGACGCGATGGCCGGCAGGAAATCGCTGTCCCGGATCGGTTCCATCGTGTCGCGCAGCAGATCAAGCGAGATCAGGATCAAGGCGATGCCCAATACGATCCGTCCGGCTTGTCGCAGCGCACGTCGTTCCGTCTTGAGAAACAGCATGCCGCCGATCACCAGCAAGAGCGGCGACAGCCAATCGTGACGCAGCGACAGCACCTGGATCAGCAAGGCAGAGCCAAGATCACCGCCAAGGACCATTGCGATACCGGCCGGGAATGACACAACGCCCCCGCCCGCGAATCCCGCGACCAGTACGGTTACCGCTGCCGAACTTTGCAGGACGATGGCCATCAAGATGCCCAAGGGAGCCTGATGCAGGGGACTGCTTCCCGATGTCATCATGCGCCGGAACCATCCTCCATACGCACGCTCGATCCCTGTGCGCACCATTCTCACGGCAAACAGCAGCAGAAAGGTTGCCCCGAACAGCTGCGTGAGAAACGAAATAATGGCCATGCGTGCCTCTAGTCACCTCCCTAAAGGAACTGCGGGGCACGACTGCCCCGCTAGGTTAGGGAGGTTCATGCTATTCCGGCCAAGGGAGGGAATAAGTCTTGACATTGGTGAAGAACTTCATCGCCTCGAT
This sequence comes from Alphaproteobacteria bacterium, assembly GCA_030425145.1. Lineage (GTDB taxonomy): Bacteria > Pseudomonadota > Alphaproteobacteria > Rhodobacterales > Rhodobacteraceae > Marivita. Next base: position 35,594 of record JAUHVK010000016.1, read on the forward strand.
GACCCCTTCCTTGACGCCGTTGCCACTGTCTTTGATGCCACCGAACGGCGACATTTCGATGCGGTATCCGGGCTGCTCCCAGATGTTGCAGGTACCCACGTCCAACCCGTTTATATAGGCGATGGCGCGGTTCAGGTCGTTTGTGCAGACGCCCGAGCTCAACCCGAACTGGGTCGCGTTCGAAATTGCCATGACTTCCGCGTCATCGTCCGGCACCCGGACGATGGGTACAATGGGACCGAACGTCTCTTCCATCACCAGTTCGCTGTCATGCGGCACATGATCCACCACGATGGGCGGCAGCAGCGCCCCTTTGCGTTCGGGGTGGTAGAGTATCTTTGCTCCGTCTTTTTCCGCCTGCAGCACGCGGTTCTCGAACAGTTCCGCCGCCTGCGAGTGGATGACACATCCCAGTTCCGTTTCGGGATCCTGCGGATCGCCGAATTTAATCTTTCTCGCTTTTTCCAGCACCAGCGGCACGAACCTGTCGGCAACGCTTTGCTGCACGAGGATGCGTTTGACCGCCGTGCAGCGCTGGCCGGAATTGCCTGTGGCTCCCGCAATGGCGATGGTGGCTGCCTTTTCCAGATCGGCATCGTCCAGGTCGTTGCAGACGATCAGTGGGTCATTCCCTCCCAGTTCCAATGCCTGCCGCTTGTATCCTGCCTTCTGCGCGATCAGCTTGCCCACGGGCACCCCGCCGGTGAAGGTGATGATGTCGATGTGATCGTTGACCATCATCTCTTCACCGATGTCCTTGGGCCACCCCGTGACGATTTGGAACATCTCGGGCGGAAGGCCAGCTTCATAGAGGATATCCGCAAGCGCGATCGCCGTCAGTGGCGTCAACTCGGTCGGTTTACAGACCATGCAGTTGTTGGTGGCGATGCTGGGCGCGATCTTGTGGCTGACCATGTTGAGCGGATGGTTGAAAGGCGTGATCGCACTGATCGCCCCCACCGGTTCGCGTTTTGTGAAAATCTTGCGCGCCTTGCCGTTGTGGGTCAGGTCGCAGGAAAACACCTCCCCGTCGTCCTTCATCGCCTCTGCCGCGGCAAACTGGTATACGTCCTGCGCCCGCTTGGTCTCGTAGATCGCGTGCTGGTGGGAGATGCCCAGTTCCAGCGTGAGCCACTTGGCGAGATAAGCGCGTTTCTCGCCGATCAATTCTCCCGCGCGTTGCAGGATCTGGCTGCGCTCGTAGCGGGTCAGCTTCGGCTTGTAGTTGGCGGCAATCTCGAAGGCGCGGCGTGCGTGCTCCGCCGTACCGGCCGGAACTGTGCCGACGACCTCTTCGGTGTAGGGATAGGTCACCTCGATCACGTCATCGGCGAAAACCACTTCCCCACCGATGCGCATGCCTTCGTTGCGGATTTCCGTCGCTGTCATTTTGTTCATGCCAGCGCCCCCGCCAGTGCCGCCGCTTTCGCTGCGTAGAAAAACGCGTCGAAGTTGCGCAGGACCGGCGCCTTGGGCAGATCCAGCACCCGGTTGCAGATGAAGGGCACTTCCTGTTCGGTCAGCCCGCCGTGGCTGCGCAGCGGCTCGTTGAGGGCGGCCAGATCGTGACGGTGTTCCGACGAGCCGATCGTCATGTTCTCGGTCGAGATCATCACGATGTCGCCGATCCGGTCACCCGGCAGTTCGAAGCGTTTGACCGCCTCTTCCTTCGTCATCACTTCGAGGAGCTCCGGCTGGGCCGCCAATCGTGCGATGATATCCGTGCGATCCGTACCCTCGGGCAGATAGGCGGTGCCGAAGCCGCCAAGGGCGCCGTGGTGCACAACGTAAGGGTCGGTGATCGGCAGGATCACCCTTGCCGCCGCTTCGCCCAGCCACTCGTCCAGAAGATCCTGCACGTAGATCACCTGCGGATCGCCATTGGCGTCGTGCTTGGGCTTCATGCCGTGGTCGGCAGTCACCACAATGGCCGCACCCAGTTCGTCAAGCTGACCAAGATAGCGGTCAAACATCTCGTAAAAGGCTTTCGCTTCGGCTTGATCGGGGGCGTATTTGTGCTGCACGTAATCCGTGGTGGTCAGATACATCACGTCGGGCTTCCATTCCTGCAGCAATTTCACACCCGCAGCAAAGACGAACTCCGAAAGCTCCGCTGAATAGACCTCCGGTTGCGCCATTCCAAGCCATTTGCTGGCCACGTCCTGCCCGTGTTCCGCCTGCGTCGTGGTGTCCGATTTTTCCGCTGAGAAACACTTCGCCCGGTCCTCGTCGAACTTCAGCCCCGCCCCCAAGAGCGCGCGCAGCTTGTCCTTGGCGGTCACGACTGCAACACGAGCGCCAGCCTCGTAGAACTTTGAAAACACCGTGGGTGCGCGCAGGAAACGCACATCATTCATCATCACCTCTTCGCCGGTGTCGGGATCATAGAGATAGTTGCCGCAAATCCCGTGCACAGCAGGCGGACGTCCGGTGGCAATCGAAAGATTGTTTGGATTGGTAAATGAAGGAATGACCGAGTGTGCAAGGCGATCCGTCCCGGTCTCCTTCATCCGCGCAAGGTGTGGCATCAGCCCGTCAGCGATGGCCTTGTCGAGGTATTCAGGCTCACACCCGTCGAGACAGATGGCAATCGCGCAGGTGGTCGGGGCCGCATAGGTACGATCGTTCGCAACAATGGGGGTTCGGATGGTCATGTTCTTGTTCCTTGATTCATTTATTTGGCGCGATTAACGGCTGACCTCAGGTAGCCGGACAAGAATTCGGCTATGAGAACCATCGCGATAATTGACAGGATGATGGCGGCAACCCGCAGGTTTTCGAGTTGCTGCACGTTGCGCTTGAGATACCAACCCATGCCGCCGCCCCCAAAGAACCCGACGACCGTTGCGGCGCGGAAGGCGACATCCCACGTGTAAATAGCGATACCGGTGAAGGCGACGCGTACCTGCGGCACTACGGCAAAAAGAAACACCTGGAGCGGATTGGCACCGGCAGATTGCATCGCTTCGACCGGGCCCATGTCGATGGCTTCGATCTCGTCCGCGAAAAGCTTGCCGGCAAAACCGATGCAGAACATCGTCAGGGCACTGACCCCGGCCAGCATTCCGAAACCGAGAACCGACACGAAAAGGATCGTCCAGATCGTTTCGTGAATAGCACGGCAGGAAATCACGCCCAGACGACCGACCGGGAACATGACCCTGTGCGGCGTGACGTTGCCCGCCGAGAACCAAGCCAGCGGAACTGCGAGGCAAACTCCGGCGAAACTACCCAGAAAGGACATTTGCAGCGTGTCGAGGATGGCCGCGAGATAGCCGCGATCCAGCACGTATTCCAGATCAGGCGGATAGTAGCGGTCGCTGACGACTCCGACGAGGCGACCCAGCGCGCCAATCAGCTTGGCGATATCCACGTTCAGGAAATGCAGCGAATAGCCCAGGAATAAGACGACAACCAGCAGAGTGCCGAAGCGGTAGAGCGATTCAGGATACCTGTAGCGCGACCATGTCGGGCCGTTGGAAGGCAATTTGGCGGTAATGGCTTGTTCAGTCATCGTACCCTCCTCAGATCACGGCTTTGCGCAGGTAATGCGATATGACTTCGCCCAGGACGATCAGCAGCAGGATCGCGAGGATAACCATGCTGACACCGCCGTAGTTGAAACTGTTCATCTGGCGGAAGAACAGCAGTCCAAGGCCACCAGCTCCGACCAGACCCATCACGGCTGAGCGTCGGATGTTGATGTCCCATTCAAAGATCACGGTGGCCAGCACCACGGGATAGATCTGCGGCAGGATGCCGTAGTACATCACCTGGAACTGGTTGCCGCCGACAGCGCGGATCGCCTCGACCGGTTTAGCGTCGATGTTCTCGATCGCCTCGGCGGTAATCTTCGAGATGAAGCCGACCGAGCGCATCGCAATTGCCAAAATACCGGGCAAGGCACCGAGACCCACGGCGCTGACAAAGATTAGCGCCCAGACGATCTCGTGGACCGAGCGGCTGAGCACCATCAGGAAACGTCCGATAGGGTAAAGGATTGTCTTGGAGGGTGTCACATTGGCAGCACCAAGCCAGGCTACTGGCAGCGAAAAGAAACACCCCAGAACGGTGCCGACGCAGGCCATCATGAAAGTTTCCAGCGTCGGGATGATCAGTTCGGGAAACAGCCCGATATCCAGCGTCAGATAACGCCCGATCGATGCCAGCACACCACTGCGCCCGCCGATGCGGGACCAGTCAGTATCTGCGATGATCGTACCGCTGACACACCATCCGATGAACAGGAGAACAGCCAGCCAGATCAGCCCCATCTTCGTGAAGCGGCGCCGACGCAGGTCGGCTTGTAGGCTGATGGCCGCTGGGTTGACGTCGAGGGAGGCCATGGTCACAGCACCTCCATCGCGTAAATTTCTTCCAAGTCGGCATCGCGCAGTGTTTCGGTCGCCCCGTCGAACTTCTTGATGCCATCCTGCATGCCGATTATGCGATTGCAGAATTCCTTGGCCAGTTGCACGTCATGGATATTGCACAGCGCGGGAACTTTCAGCTCCAGCGCGATGTCGCGGATCAGATGCATGACCTCACGAGAAATCTTTGGGTCAAGAGCAGACGTCGGCTCATCCAGCAACAGCAGCTTTGGACGTTGCATCAACGCGCGTGCGATGCCAACCCTTTGGCGCTGTCCGCCTGAAAGTTCATCTGCCCGTTTGTTGATGTGATCGCTCAACCCAACGCGATCAAGATAGTAGAGCGCCTGATTGACATCCGATTGAGGAAAGGCGCGAAATAGCGACCGCAGATTGCCGGTATAGCCCAGCCTGCCGGACAGTACGTTGTCCATCACGGACATGCGGTTGATCAGGTTGAATTCTTGAAAGATCATACCGACGTTGCGGCGCAATCCGCGCAACTGCCGGGGATTCAGGTTGCGGACGTCCTCACCAAGAAGTGTGATCCTGCCGCCTGTCGGTTCTACCAGCCGGTTCACAGCCCGGATCAACGTGGACTTGCCTGCGCCGCTGGGGCCGATGATGGCAAGGAAATCGTCATCCTTCACTTCAAAGTCGATGCCCTTGAGAATTTCAGGGCCCTTCGCGGAATAGCGGACTTTCAGATCCGAAACCTCAAGAACATTCATTGTTTTCCCTCACGAAATTGAGCCTGCCCTGTCGCCCGACGACAGGGCAGGATACGACCTGTCTATTTCTCGTCCTTGGCCTTCTTGAGTGCCCGGATGATGTCGTAGTCCTGATCGGTCATCGCCACGAACTTGCTGGCATTGACGTTCTTGAGATACTCGCGACCGTCTTCGGTCTCTCCCAGCGTCAGGAACGCTTGTGTGATGTTCTCGACCAACTCGTCACACAGCTTGCCGGAGACAACAAAGGGGTCCTGTGGAATCACGGGCGAGGACCAGATCACATTGAAGTCTTCCATCTTCACCAGACCCCGGTCGATCACGTTGTCCAGCCGGTGTGTTGCCACGAAAGCCACATCGACTTGGCCTTCGAAGACAGCCATAGCCGACAGGTCATGACCGCCGGTATAAACCACACGGGAAAACTCTTCCTCAAGCTCCTTGCCGATGACTTCAGTAAAGGAAACCCGCGGTAGCAGATTGCCCGAGGTCGAGGCCGGGTCGGTCAGACCGACGACCGTTCCTGGCAGGTCTTCAATTGTCTTGATCCCGGAGTCCGAGCGCGAGACGAGCACGGCCTTGTAACCGGGGCCATCCTCCTGGAAGTGGCCCTTGTGTTTCGCATAGGTCGCAAAGACCTTGAGCGAGGGGTCTCTCTCCTGTGCAATCACGTAGGAATAAGGACCGTGCATGCCGATGTCGACAAAACCGCCTAGCATTGCCTCGACCACCGACGCATAGGACGTTGGCAGGAAGAATTCGACATCCTTGCCGGTCGCTGCCTTGAGCTTGTTGACCATCGGCTGATAGAGCGACAACTCCTGTGTCGTTTCTTCGGTCGGGATCATCGAGAAACGCAGGACATCGGGGTCCTTGCATTCCTGCGCTGCGACCATACCGCCGGTTGCGATCGCGATGCCGAAAATGGCGACTCCGATTGCGCTGTGTTTTGTCATTTGACTTCCTCCTCTTGAGATTTTGGCATTTTGCCTTCACTTCGTTCGGTTCATGCAGCTGACAGTTTTATGACGTCCTGCCGTGTCGCGGCGGCGAGGAAGTTCTCCTTGCTGCCGACAAAATTCTTCCCGCGCTCCCCGGCAAAAGCCTCGTCGACGATGGCCACACATTTTTCTGCGGGGACCCCATGATCGGCAAACCGTGTGCCGACATCCAGTCTGTTGAGGAACCGGGTCAACTCAACGGAACCGGCCTCTAGGTCGTCGCCGAAGATTTCCTTGAGCGCCGCTTCGCGGAACCCGCCCATGCCAATGACCGAACTCAGCACGGTCGGCAGTGTGAACGAGCAGGCAATGCCGTGCTGCACCCCCCAGCCCAGCGTGATCGGGTAGGACAGGTTGTGGGCAATTGCCGTTTTTGTATTTGAAAACGCGAGACCTGCACACAAAGATGCTTCGGCCATATCACGGCGCAGATTGGCATTGCCCAGATCGCGCAACAGCTTTGGCAGCGCGTCAATTATCAGCCTTGCGGCGGCAACGGCGTGCCGCGCGGAGACAGGGTTCGCGTTGACGTTCCAGATGCTTTCGAGCGAATGCGACAAGGCGTCCAGCCCGGTAGCCATCGTAAGCCCGTAGGGTTTGCCCAACATCAGTTCGGGGTCGACAAAAGCCGTTTCGGGGTAGAGGCGCGGGTGGGCGAGCGAGTATTTCTTGCCCTGCGCCTCGTTCCAGACAGTCGCCCAGCATGTCACTTCGCTGCCCGTACCGGCGGTCGTGGGGACCGCGATGATGGGCAGGAAGGAAAACGCATCGGCACCTTCTTTCGTTTCGAGGAATGTCGCAACTCGATCAAAGGACCCGCCGGCTGCCGCAAATACCTTGGCAGAATCGATGACCGATCCGCCGCCCAGTGCGACAATCACCTCGATTTCATCAAGTCCGGCAAATTTGGCTGACTGCCGACGGAGCAGTTCATAGTCGGGGTTGGGAGCAACGTCTTCGATCGTCAGTACCGGCGCCCCGGCTTGGCTCGCCAGGGTGTTGGCCAACTCGGGGAAAGGTGAATCTGGATAGGTGACCAGAGCATACCGACGGCCGCCGATCAAATCCGCGAGAGAGCGGAACTGCCCATCTCCAAAGATCACTTTCACCGGGTTTTGATAGTTCCACATAGTCGCCCTCGTTGCTCAGTTCGGCCGCCAGATTCAGCATGTTTCCGAACCATGCAGAGTAGAAAGGTATTAAACAAATTGATTGTTTAGATGCTATCTATATACTGAAGCTATGCTTAGATCAGAACTCAGAGCCTTTGATGCTGTTGCCAGAAACAACGGGTTCTCCCGTGCCGCAAAGGCTCTGAACGTCAGCCAGCCAACGCTTTCGACACAAGTCAAAGCGCTGGAGCAAAGATACGAGATTGAACTGTTCAATCGCGTTGGAAGAAGCGTGCGATTGACCGCACCGGGCAAGGAATTGTTTGAGGCCACGACGCGTCTTATGCAGGCTGAACGGGACGCGACCGAGCTGCTTGAAAGTTATCAGGGGCTCCACAGCGGGTCGCTGAATCTTGCCGCGGTCGGGCCATTCCACGCGACAGACATGATTGTCGCGTTCAAGAATGCCTATCCCCTCATCGGTGTCGAAGTCCGCTTTGGCAATTCCGTACGATGCTTCGAACGGATTCTTTCCTACGAAGCGGATGTCGGTATCATCGCCGAGGTTCCCGCGGACAAGCGGGTCACCACTTTACCATACAGTACTCATGAGGTCGTCGTTTTCGTCAACGCCCACCATCCTTTTGCATCTCGTACTGAAATCGAATTCTCCGAATTGGCGGGTCAGAAGGTCTTGCGTCGGGAGCCGGGATCAACCACCCGAATGGCGATTGAGAGTGCCCTAATGGAACGCGAAATTGAAACCGAAAACATTCTCGAACTCGGAAGTCGCGAAGCGATCTGGAAAGGTGTGGAGCAAGGATTGGGCATCGGCTTTGTAGCTGATTTCGAGTTCGTGCCCCATCCAAACCTGCGGGCCGTTCGTATTTCAGATATGGATGTCCGCACCAAGTATTTTCTCGCCTATCTGACGGAAAGGTCTAGCTCCAAGCTGATCGCCAACTTCTGCAAGGTGGCATTGGATCTAGTTGGTGAGGCATAGCTGATCCCAAGCAACTTTGAGTGTGAACGTCACGTGAGTGAGACACCTATCGATGATCCAGAGCAAGACTAAGCGACCAGTGCAGTTCAAACTGAAGGAAAACACACGTGAATCCATTCTGATCTAGTGGTACCGCAAAGGATCGGCGGCAGGGTTGTCCGGTTCTCGCTGATCTGTTCCGCTAGCGGCGAAGTTTCGGCCCGAGTTCGGACGAATCGACACCAGCGAATGTCCCATCTGGTGACGTCTGCCGCGTTGCGATACGACGAGTTCTGCAAATGCAAGCGTATAGTGTCAGCAATAGCTGCAACTGCACAAGTCCGGATTGTCCCGCATCTATCCTCTTCAGCTCGGGCGCCACGAAGGTCCGGTCCTGAGATTTTTCGCAGTAGATGGCTTTGAAGTTAGTCTGCGAACACCGGTCTTGCCGACGCGAGCCTCATCCAGTCCCGACTGCCGAATGCGACGAGAGCGAGATAAACAATTCCGGTATCTAAATCCGGTTTGAATACGATGGTCAGTCGGTGACCTGCGCCGCCATGGCGCACGAGCCATCCGTCCAGCTTGCCGCTGAGGCGAGCACCGGATTTTGGGTTTTCGGCAATTTTCTGGATAACGGCATCGATTTCATCGAGCCTTCGGCTTGCTGCAGCGACGTCACCGTCGGTCACGTCGACAATATGATCAACGATACCGATAAGGTCCCGTTCAAAGAACGGATGCCTGATAAAACGCATCAGGTCTTCTGAGCCATCGCCGCAAGATGGGCCCGCGCGCCTGCGGTGACGTCTGAGGCTTCGCCGACGGGTTCCCATTGGTCGAGTGGGAGAGACAGGCGGCGTTCCAGTTCTGCCTCAAACAAAGACCGTTCACGATCCCGCTCTGCCTTGGCCTTCGCCAATTCACCCGAGACCGCCGCGCTCATGTTCGGGTACTCGCCCGCTTCAACCAGCTCCTTGGCGAAAGTGTAGGCCGTGTCGGTAAAGCTGACAGATTGCTTTTGAACGCTCATGGCAGACTCCTTGGTGCTCCAGTAGACTACCAAGTATTGCAATGTCTGGCAAGCTGTGCAGGCCGGCAAGGCGTAGTGCGTCGATAGCCTTGCGGCCTCACCGCAGCGTCGCACCCAGGCCCCCGGTTTACCCGCCTCGCGAGCACGTCCCTCCCCGGCCGCTCCGCCGGATTGCACTCTGGTCTGTTTTGGCCCGAGGCCGAAACGATCCCGCCGCTGCATCCGTCTCCCGCGTCCGGTCGGGCCGCTTGCCTGCTCGTGTCGGGCAAACCTACCGTCAAAACACACACACATGAGTGCGGAAGCATATCCTCCGGATGGCCCCCAAATCAGCCCGCGTCAAGGATCGCAAAACTTTTCGGCGAGGACGGGGCCTGTGGCTTGGGGCGGTCCCGTGCGTGAGCGCGGGCCTGTGTCAGTTGCTGCGCGTGGAAAACTTTTGCGCCCGGCAAGCCGGCGGCTGCGCTGTCCCTGACCTGGGCAGATTCGGAAACCAGGCATTCGGCCATGCCCCCACACTCACGTGGTGGCCTTGGAACCGAATACTGGAGACCAGACATGGCTTACGACCAAGCGAACACTTACGAGACCATCGAACTTTTCGGGCTGACCGAGAAGGACGCACAGCTCCCGATCCCGGAAGATCACGTCCTGACCGACCGCATCATCCGCGAGAGCTTCGAGGCTCTGCTTGGTCAGTTGCGCGGGACCGGGCTCGAAGCAGAAATCGAACCGCTGGCCCATGGGCTCGCGACGATCCTGCAGCGCCGCAAGGTGGCGCTCGGCAAGGAGGTCGACCGCACCGCCGACAAGATCGGCGCGCTGGCAAAATCCCACGACGGATCGGAGATCGCCGAGACCGCGCTCGAAGAAGCGCAGGCGCGCTTCCTGCAGTTGCGCGAGATCGTCGGCGCCATCGAGGTGATGAGCGAGGCGGCGGCGGAATGCTACGAGATCGAGACCAGTCACGCCTTCATCCCGGCAGCGGGCTCGCGGGCGAGCGTTCGGGCGCAAGAGACCGGGGCGGTCTTCGAGGCGCGGCAGCTCCTCGAGCAGCACGACCGCGAGACTGCCGAGAAATCGAAAGTCGAGGGGGTGCTCCTGATCGTCTCAGGCGCCACCGACTGGACCGATGTCGATGTGATCTTCAACACGCTCGACAAGGTTCGCGAACGGATCAAGCAGAACCGCAACCAGGAGATCTTCCTCTGCCACAAGGGTGGCAAGCACGGGGCGGAAATGATCGCCGCCCGTTGGGCGCGCGCCCGCGGGATAGCGCAGGCGCGCTTTGATCCGCGCATGGGCGGGCGGCTCCGTTCAAGTGCAACGACGAAATGCTGGACGACATGTTCGCGGCCACAGGCGTCGTGCTCTTCGGCGGCAACGGGGTCGCGCTGAACCTCGGGCAGAAAGCGGAAGCGAAAGGCCTGACAGTCATGCGGGTTGCGGACCCGGCGAAGACGGCGTCGCAGGAGTGAATTGAGAGGGTCGCCTTCGGGCGGCCTTTTCGTCATGTCTCATGGACGTGGTGGTGCCCTCTCGTCCATTTTGCCTAGCAATTTTATTTTTTGATAGGTATATGCATGCCAAGCAAAACCTGAAATTGATAGGCATGATTTCTCTCAGCAGTATCGCAATGAGCGCCTACACCGATCTGGTACGGCTCCTGAAGGATGACGCCTTGTCCGGTGTTCAAGGCAAGCCAACGCTCAAAGAGCGCGGCGACAAGGCCTATTGGTACGCCGCGCGACGCGTCGGAACGGAGATGCGGTTCATCTATATCGGCGAGGACAGTGACGAGACGCGTGCGCGCATCGACCGGATTGAGGAGCTGCGCGCGACCGCCAAGGATCGGCAGGCGGAACGGTCTCGGCTTGTCCGCCTCTTGCGCGCCGAAGGCATGACACCCACCGACCGGGCAACCGGGTCCATCCTGTCTGCGATGGCCGCGGCCGGCACCTTCCGGTTGGGTGGCACCATCGTCGGGACAAACGCGTTCCGGCTCTATGAAGGTGAGCTTGGCATTCGCCTTCCCCTGGGCGGTACGGCCAACACCGGCGACATCGACATCGCGCAGTTCGAAAAGCTCAGCGTGGCGTTGCAAGATCAGGTTGACCCCGGTCTGGCCGAGACCTTCTCGGCGCTCAAATTTGATCCCTTACCGGCTCTTGACCAAGGTCAGACTTGGCGATGGGTCCAGGGTGGCAGCGGCCAGTTGGTCGAGTTTCTGACACCTGCGTCCGGGGATGAAACCACACGTGATCTGCCAGCCTTGGGCGTGAATGCCCAAGGATTGAACTATCTGAACTTCCTGATCGCTGAGCCGATCCATGCGGCGGCGATCTATCGATCCGGCATTCTCGTGCAGGTGCCGCGCCCGGAGCGCTATGCAATCCACAAACTGATCATTGCCGACCGGCGCCGCGACGGAGCAGGGAGCCTCAAATTGGCGAAGGACCGGGAGCAGGCCGCGTTCCTGATTGAGGCGATGGCCGAGGACCGGCCCGATGATCTTGCCGGTGCCTATGCCACCGCCATGGAGGTTGGACCGCGCTGGCGAGAGCATCTTGGTAACTCGTTGAAGCGGATGCCGGAGACGAAGGCGGTCCTTGAGAGCTTGGGCACATAATAGTCGAGTTGAAGACGCTCGGAATCCACCCAGCTACTGATCTGCCGCTCTCAGGATCGCATGCCAATCCTGCCCTGCTCCCAGCACGCGCAAAATAACCAACTGATCTCCTTCGACCCGATAGATGATCAGATGCTCAGCACTGGGATGAATGCGCACAGGCGGATCGAATTCTGGGCGCTCACGGGCCATCTCCGGCATGAAAAGCAACCGATCAAAGGTATCTTCTATGATATCGGTGTAGCGATCGGCCTGCGCCATCGACCATGCCTGCGCCGTATAAAGCCAGATGTCTTCCAGATCGCGTTGGGCTGCTGGCGTCAGCCGGTAGGCGATGGGATTACTTGCGGACATGTTTCTCCCGCATCCGCGCCTTGAACGTTTTGAAGTCGAACGGCGCGGGGTCACCGCTCTTGAGGCCTTCATCGATCGCTTGCTGCAAAGCTTCGATCGCTTGAGCGCGCTCTTGGTCACGGCGGATGAGGTGGCGCACATAATCGCTGGTATTGCTGAAGCTGCCATCCTTCAGGCGTGCTTCAACCCAAGACTTCATCGGATCGGGAAGAGATACATTCATAGTGGCCATAGCAATCCTCCTTCTTGGTATAGGCATATCATGGAATACCAGATTTTGTCAAAAAATATGGCAAACCTTGCCACATCCGCAGCCACCTTGAGCTTTGCCCGTGCGTCGAAGTGCGGAGGCTATCCCGGCAATGTTGTCTGTGACCAGAAGCTGTGTCGGGAGTTGCTATTGGCGTGGCCCTTTCTTCGTGTCTCATGGAGCGCGTCGACGCGTGATCGGCAGCTCACGGCGTCCAGCACCGTCATCGCTCTACCCGGTTCGTCAGAGTGCGGCCTATCCGCATCGGTGCGGGCTTGGCATCGTGCGCACCTCACCCACATCGTCACCAGCGCAAGACGCGAGGGGTCGAGACGTCGCACATGAGGCTGAAGACCTGCACGTCCCTCGGGTGGTGTTTCGGAACATCTCATCAAAGCGGGCGGGCTCCGTCAGCACTCCGGCCAGGCTTGGCGGGACACGGACGCGGATGGTGGCGTCGGCGTGATGGCAAGGATCATCCGGATCACTCCTTTTTGCTCATAGATGTGGATCGCATGGGGTCGGCCCAATCGTGCCCTGCACTTCGCTTCGGCAAGCACAAATACGGCTTCCACGGCGGAGCCGCGGACCCTCCGCATTTGCGCTTGCGACCGGGCCTCTTTCCCCGTGCTGGCAGCTCCCCATCGCAATAAGGAGTAACCCAAATGACCAACCACTACGTCGCCACCGTCCCCGTCAAGTTCACCGACACCGATGGCCAGGAGCGCACCCGCTTCCAACGCGTGGGTGCCATGTTCCGCAACACCCGCAACGGGGATGGCTCGGAGTTCTTCAGCCTCAAGCTCGACTTCCCGGTCGCGGTCTCGGAGCTGGTGATGTTCCCACCGAGCGCGAAAGATCCCCAGGACTAAATCCTCTGACGAGGATGGGCCGCCTCATGACGATCTTGGGGCGGCCCGATCCCTGTTCCAGGGATGCCGGGTCCGGCGGTCAGATCGCCCGAGGCGACCTCACGAAGCCGCCGGTCGCTGCGTATTGAACGGACGCACTTCTCCCGGAATGATCAGGCCGCGACAGACCGGCCAGTCCGCCTCAAGGGGGCCATCCACAAAAACAGGCAGGCCAGGGCCTCCCGGTTTTTGCGGCAGAGATTTGGCTGAGCCAAATCTGGCCCTCCTTGACCCTGCCTGTCCGCCCTGTCGGTGGGGTTTGCGCCCGCCCGCGGTTCCGTCCGAACACATGCGTGTTCGGTCAGACCCTCGGGCGATGCTGGGGAAGGGGGCCTTTGAGGCTGGAGGCTGTGCTGGTTGTGAGGGCGGCAGAGCCGCGTCCCTGCGGGCCGCGGCGTGAAGTGGACACCAAGGCTGCCTGAGACTGAATGCAACGTAAGTATATAATTGACAGTATGATATATGATCGTAAGGTAGGGGCAGCCTTGGTGGAAGGTGGCAGGAAATAGGGGGTCTTTCTTCCGCATGTCCCGAACAAAACGCCTGACAGAGATCGAAAAGATGCAGATCGTCCGTGAGGCCGCGGAGGGTGTGTCGACGTCTGAGCTGGCTGAGCGTTTCGAGGTCACATCGCGGGCCGTGCGCTACGTCCTGAAAGCCGATGCCGAGCGTCAGATGGATGCTGCGATCCCGGTCTCGGCTGTCAGTGTGAAGGTCACGGCTGCGGAGCTTGCGGCGCTCGACGAGGTGCTGGCCGAGGCCGGAATCGAGAGCCGTGCCGAGGGGCTGCGGCGGCTGATCCAGGCGGCAGGCGGGGTGTTCGTTCCGGACGCGCAGATGGCAGCCGAAATGGCGCGATACAGGGCCTCGTTGCACGAGGTCGGCAATGGGGTCGCGCAGATCGCCAAGCAGATGACGCGGGCCAACCGGCAGGGGCAGGGCGCTGACGGTTCCACGAGTGCCGAGTTTTCGGAACTGCGCCTCGCGCAGATGCGCGGACTGGCGCGGTTCATCTTGGATTCCGCTGACGAGATCGATCTGCTCCTGCGCCGCCGTCGCGACGCGATGCAGCTCGAGGCCACGGCCGCGCTGAGGGAGTTTGCGCATGCGGCTGAATGATGCCGTCGACGCTGTCACCGGCGAGGTCTTTAGGGACGGTTGGAGCCGTATCCGGGGCTCGATGCAGGGGCTGCATGTCGCCAAGCAGAGCCAGCTTGTGCGCGCGGCAGCCGGGCACCGTCCGGCGGTTTTCAAGGCGATCCGGGGTGGGGGCACGCATACCAAATCGCAGCTGATGAACCAGCTCGATTACCTCACCACCAAGTCCACCCATATCGTGGACAGTAGCGGATTTCTGGACGGCAAGGCAAAGCTCGAGGCGAAGGATATTAAGGACCTGACCGAGCGCTTTGCCAAGCGGTGGGATGCGGGCTTCAAGCCCAAGCTCGGTCAGACCACCCACATGCTCATGTCCTTCCCTATCGGCACGCGGGGCGAGGATGTGCGCGATATTTCCGAAAGCGTGGCGAAGAGGTTCTTCCAGACCGATGAGGGGCATTTCGATTACATCATCGCGGTCCATGAAGACCGCGATCACCCCCATGCGCATCTCGTGCTGAACCGCCGCTCGCAGGAAGGCGAGTTCTTCTTTCTGGGGCGCAACCACCGCTTCAACTATGACGATTTCCGCCTCGCCATGGTCGAGGAGGCCGAGAAGTACGGCGTGCGGCTGGAGGCCACGCGGCGGGTGGATCGCGGCGTCGTGCATTACCCCGCCCGGACCAGCGAGGTCTATGCCGCGAAAGAAGAGGGGCGCGCACCCCGCGAGCGGGAACGCGTTGGGGCTGACCTGACGCGGACGCTGGCCGAGATCGCCAACACCAGAACTGTCTACCACTCGCTGGCCGCGGAAGCCTCCCGGGAGGCCCGCGAAGACATCGCCGCAGCCCTCTTCCGCGCGGGCGAGGTGCTGGCGCGTGGCGGGCAGGTGGACCGAACAGGAGATGTGTACATGGCCGAGGATCAAAGTTTCGAGGATCTAAGAAGCCTCTATGCGGAGAAGCTCGCGCGGGTACAGGGCATGATCGCCGACCGGAGGACGCGCAACTTATCCATCTGATCATCGGCAGCTTCGCCGCTGCCGGCCTGATGCTGAGCCTCGCCCTCTCGGGATCGGCCCTCACACGCTTTGGCCAGACCCATTGGCAGTCTGCGCGCGAGATGAAGGCGAATGGTTTTTTCGGCGCGCCCGGCACCGGCTTCATCCTCGGCAAGCTCGGTTCCCCGAAGTCCCGCGCCAAGTACATCTGCTCGAAGGTCTTTCCGCATGCGCTGATCGTGGCGCCCGCCGCGCGCTGCAGGGCAACGCGGGCGTGAAGCTCTACTTGACGCCGTTCGATGAAAAAACCGTCGAGGAGCTGAGCAAGGCGGTCGGCAAGACCACGAAGACCGTGGTGACGCGGTCTCAATCCATCGGCAAGAACCCCTTCGAGGGCCGCAGCCAATCCACACGGACCGAAGAAAGTTCCTTGCTCCCAGAAGATGAGGCGCGTCGCCTGCCGCTCGACGAAATCGTCATGGTGATCGATGCCCAGATGCCGGTCCGTGCGAAGCGGATCCAGTACTTTGACGACCGGCTGTTCAAGGCGATCCACGACGCACAGTCAGGGGAGTTTCCGTTTCCGGAGCCGGGGGGAGGGGGGCGCTAGGCACGCTTCCGTTGAGTATGCGCGCGATGCCGATGACACCGGCTGCGAATGGGTCGGGTGGGCATGAGGCCGAAGTGGACGCTGCACACCAGGTCGCTGCTGGTCAACCGTCAGGGCAATCTGACGTTGTTCCAAAGAAAACCGCGCCTGTCGTTCAAGCGGTTATCGCCGAGGAGCAGCGTCAGATGGAGATGGATTTTGAGGGCCCGGTCGCGGATGCCGAGACAGTGGGCGTGGAAGACGAGGCGCGGATGCGTTCTGCCGTCGATGGCTTGGACGACATGGAAGCGATGCTGCAGGAGGGGGATGGAGGTGAAAAGCTGGTTGCTCGATAAAGTGGCGGGCATGATTTTCTGCCAGGGCGGGCGGGAAGCTGACTTTCGCTGCGATCATGATATGGTCGGGCGGTTTCGGCGGAAGCTGACATTCAGAAGATGTACAAACCGGTTTTTGGGCTGTGCCGCCGCAAGGTGGGATGGCGCCAAATGTAACCACTGCTGCGCGCAACCCGGAAAGCACGAATGCACATGAATCGCACCAAATTTCAAAGGCCCAATAGAAACACGCCATCGAGACAAAGTCCGCCCCCCGCAGTGGATTTTGTCATCGCTGCAGGGGCGCTGTCTCCTTTGCCGATTGATTTAGGTCGCGCGACTTGTCATCGCCCTTGTGCGCGATCGATTATGGTTCCTCTGTTTGTCCATAGGTGCGTTCTTCAAGGCTGATTTTCGAAAGTTCGGTCATGCACGTGGTCAGAAAGGCCGCCTCTGCGTTTGATTGGCGACGCGCGGGATTGATCACAAGATAGATGGAGACCATCGGCAAATCGTCATAGGGCGGTAATTGCCGTACGTACCCGGCAACTTCATCGCGTTGCGCGACGTGCAGGGGTAAGGCACCGATGCCGATGTTGGCCATGATCAAGCGGCGGATTTCCGTGAGGTTCGAGGAGACGCCGCGCCAGCTGTTGGCGAGGCCAGCGCGGGCACGCAGCCGCGCTATGGCCTCAAGCGGCCCGCCCTCTGCCTCCGTTTGGAAGGCTACGAACGGCTCGCCCTCTATGTCACCTGGGTGGATTTCCGCCGCATGAAACAAGGGGTGGCGGGCCCCGCAGAACAGCCCGAAATACTCCCGGTAGAGCACGGTGGTCGTCAGGCTCTCTGGTTGCTTGGACAGCAGGCAGATGCCGAGACTGGCTCGGTTCTGGGAAACTGTTGTCACCACATCGTCGCTCTCTTCAACGGTGAAGGAATAGGTGACGTGCGGATGCGCCTGCGAAAACCGGCTTAGTATGTCATCGAAATGCACGGACATGACCGAGCTGGTCGTGGCGATTGATAAATGCCCTCGCAAGTCTGCGTTGTCTGCATCCATCAGGGAGGGCAACTGCGCAATCGTGCCGAAAATCCGGGCACATTCGCGATAAAGCGCCTGTCCGGCGCGGGTGACTGCAAATTCGTTGGGTTTGCGAATGATCAGTTGCTGACCGGTCGAGTCTTCCAGCCGCTTCAGGGCCGCCGAGACGGTGGGTTGTTTGAGGCCGAGCTGGTCGGCGGCTTTGGAAATCCCGCGCTGCTCGACGATAACCATAAAAGTACGAAGCAGATTCCAGTCCAGATTCCAGGGAAAGCGTTGTTGTTTGGGTAGGAGCATAATTTTCATCTATATTCGCGGTAGATTATATTTATTTGCGCAATGCTGCGCTTGCATGCAAGCCTTTTGATCAGCGACTCCCTTTCGCCAACACAACCGGGCAAGTCCCGCAACAATGACCAACAGGAGAAAACACATGACACTTCGCCGTACGATATTGAGATCCGCCGTGGCCGCCGCCGGCCTTTCGGTGTTTGGGCTGACCATGGCCGCTGCCGAGGAACTCGATACGCTCAAGGAAAAAGGCGTGATCCGGATCGCTATGTCAGGAGCCTACCCTCCGTTCAATTTCGTCAACGACCAGAACCAGGTGGTGGGTTTTGATCCGGCCATCGGCACCGAGATTGCCAAGCGAATGGGCATGGAAGCTGAGATCGTCACCACCGCATGGGACGGTATCATCGGAGGACTGCTGGCCAACAAGTATGACGCCATCGTGGGGTCGATGACCATCACGGCAGAACGTGATGAAGTGGTCGACTTCGTCGGTCCCTACTATTCGGACAAGCGGGCGATCTTTACCAAGCCCGGGTCGGGCATCGCCTCTCTGGAAGATCTCGAAGGCAAGAAGGTTGGTCTTACATTGGGTGAGACGCACGAGGATTGGGCCCGTGAAAGAGGCTACAATATCAACACCTATAAAGGCTTGCCGGAGCTTCTGCTGGAGTTGGAAAATGGCCGGGTGGACGCCATCGTGAACGATTCCATCGCTGCGATCCTTGCCATGGGTGAGAAGGGTCAGGAGTTTGAGATGTTCGGCGATCCGACGACCGAGCCCTTTGGCGCGGGCATTGCCATTCGCGAAGGCAACCCGGAACTGGCCGCAGCCATGCAGGCGGCGCTGGATTCCATGATGGAAGACGGCACTTATCTCGCCATCGCCGAGGAATGGATCGGCGCGGACATCCGCTGATCCATCATCCCCGCGTCTGCCATGGCGCGGGGACCCTCTGCTCTGCCGCCATCTGCCTGAAGGGATCGCCATATGGACATAGAATTGATGCTCAAGGTCTATCCATTCTTTCTGGATGCGGCTTGGGTCACCATTCTACTATCAGTTCTGACGGCAATTCTCGGGCTGATCTGCGGGACATTGGGGGCAGCAGCGCGCCTTTCGCGCTTTGCCCTGCTGCGGTTCCTAGGGGTAGCCTATGTTAGCCTGTTTCGCGGCACGCCTGCGCTGATCCAGCTTTTCATTCTCTACTTCGGCGGACCGCAAATCGGCATCCAACTGGACGCCTTTGAGGCTGGGGTCATCGGACTTGGCATCAATGCCGGTGCCTACATGACCGAAACCATCCGCGGTGCGATTATTGCCATCGACAAGGGGCAGCGCGAAGCGGCACGGACGCTGGGCCTCAGCAGTTGGCAATCGACCTATAAGGTGATCCTGCCGCAGGCGGCGCGCTTGATGGTGCGCCCCTTGGGGGTAAACCTGAACATGTTGATCAAGGCGACGGCGTTGGTGGCGGCGATCTCGGTGATCGAACTGACCTACACCGCACAGCGCTATATCGGCTCGACCTACAAACCGTTCGAAATGTTCCTGCTCGCCGGGGTTCTATACATGATCATCATCTATGCGACGGGGCGGGGCGTAGCCTGGCTGGATCGCAAGGTGCGGATCACCTGAGCGCGAAAGGATTTCCACATGGGTCTCGATTTCTCCATTGTCCCCAAATACATGGACATCATTTTGCTGGGCGTCGGCTGGACCGTCGGCATCACCTTCGCCGCTGCTTTGCTGAGCTTTGTCGGGGGCGTCCTGTTCGCGGTCACTGCGCTCTATGCGCCGTGGATCGTGCGTCAGCCGTTCCGACTTATCGAATGGGTGTTCATGGGCACGCCGCTGCTTTTGCAACTATTCCTGATCTACTTCGGCCTCGTACAGATTGGTATTGACCTACCAGCCTTTGTTGCCGGGATCATCGGGCTCGGGCTGCACTTTGCGGTTTACAATTCCGAATTGATCCAGACTGCGATCCTCGCTGTCGACAAAGGCCAGATGGAAGCCGCGCGTACGTTGGGTCTCAGCCGGGGGCAGGCGCTCCGCAAGGTGGTGGTGCCGCAGGCAGTGCGGGCCGTGATCCCGCCTATCGGCAACAACATGATCGCGCTTCTGAAGGACAGCGCACTTGTCTCAGTGATCGGCGTGAGCGAGCTGACACTCTCGGCACAACGCGTCATCGGCAAGACCTATCGCCCGTTTGAGTTCTACATCGTCGCGGCAGCATTCTACTACGTCATAAACCTTTGCATGGAATGGGTGCAGCGCAAGATCGAACGCCGCATCTCCATTTCGCGCTGACCTCGGGAGGCCTCTATGAGCGACCCCAAACAATTCGTCGAAATTCGCCATGCACAGAAATCGTTCGGCGATCTCGAAGTGCTCAAGGACATCAGCCTGACCGTTGAGCGCGGCCAGATCGTTGGCATCATCGGCTCTTCCGGCTCCGGCAAATCCACGCTGCTCAGGGCGATCAACGATCTTGATCCGTTGACCGGCGGGGAAGTCTGGCTCGATGGCACTCAGGTGAACAAGAAACTGCCGCACCGTCAGTATGAGGCGCATATCAACGCCATGCGCCAGCAGGTTGGTATGGTGTTCCAGCACTTCAACCTTTTCCCGCATATGACCGCGCGGGAGAATGTCATAATGGCACCGATGCTCTTGAAGGGCATCTCCAGGGAAGAGGCGGACCGGTTGGCCGAAGAGCAACTCGACAAGGTCGGGATGCTGGAGCGGATCGACTATTACCCAACGCAGTTGTCTGGGGGACAGAAGCAACGTGTTGCCATTGCCCGCGCTCTGGCGATGAAACCCAAGCTGATGCTTTTTGACGAGGCGACCTCGGCGCTCGACCCGGAGTTGGTCGAAGAGGTCAATCTGGTCATGAAGAAACTCGCGGAAGAAGACATGACAATGATCATCGTCACGCACGAAATGGATTTCGCGGCCTCGGTCTGTGACCGGGTGCTGTTCATGGATCAAGGTGTGGTCGTCGAAGAAGGCCCGCCCAGTGTCCTGTTCAAGACCCCCACACAGGACCGCACCCGCGCGTTCCTGCGCAAACATCTGGAAGGTGCAGCGTGAGCGACGACTCGTTCCTCTTTTATCAATCCCGCAACCCGCGTCCGTTTCTGGACTACGGCGAGGGCATCTATCTCTTCGACGAGAGCGGCAAGCGCTATATCGATGGATCAAGCGGCGCGATGGTGTCGAACATCGGTCATTCCAACCCGCGCGTCCTGGCCAAAATGAAGGCGCAGATGGACAAGGCGACCTTTGGCTATCGCCTGCATTTCCGCACCCATCCGTCCGAGGATCTGGCGGCCAAGACCGTGGCCATGACACCCGAAGGACTGGACCGTGTGTTCTTTGTATCCGGCGGGTCCGAGGCGGTGGAAAGCGCGGTTAAACTGGCGCGGCAGTATGCGCTGACTCAAGGACAGGGTAGCCGCTACAAGGTGATTTCCCGTTTCCCGTCTTACCATGGCTGCACTTTCGGGGCGCTGGACCTGACGGGCTATGACCCGCTCCGTGCGCCTTTCGCGCCGCTGATGGAAGGCATGCCAAAGATCGCCGCGCCCGCCACGTACCTCGACCGTGACAATCTCACCGAAGAGGCGCGGGGGCTGAAATATGCGGAATTGCTCCGCGACAAAATCATAGAGGAAGGACCGGACACGGTTCTGGCCTTCATCATGGAGCCGGTCGGTGGGGCCTCGACCGGGGCGCTGGTCGCGCCCGACAGCTATTATGCTCGCATTCGCGAAATTTGCGACGAGTATGGCGTGCTGCTTATCTACGACGAGGTGATGACTGGTGCGGGACGCACCGGCAAATTTCTCGCCGCCGAGCATTGGGGCATCACACCGGACCTTGTCGCAATGTCCAAGGGTTTTGGCGCGGGCTACGCCCCGCTTGGCGCTATCATCGCAGGCAAGAGGCTCGTGGAGCCGGTCCTTGATGCGGGCGGCTTCCTGCATGGCTTCACTTATGCGGGCAATCCGCTCGCCTGTTCCGCCGGGCTCGCCGTGCTCGAAGAGATGGAGGATCAGGGGCTGATTGAGAACGCCGCCCGCATGGGCGATGTGCTCATGGAGCAGTTGCAGGGCCTAATGGACCGCTATCCGTTCATCGGGGATGTGCGGGGCAAGGGGCTGCTGACCGCCTTTGAATTCGTCGCGGATCGAACCACTATGGAGCCGCTCGACCCAAAACTGAACGCCTATGATCGCCTTGTCGAACTGGCTTATACGCGCGGTCTCATCCTCTATTCGCGGCGCACCCGGGGCGGCACTGCAGGCGACCACTTCCTCGTCGCGCCGCCGCTGATCATCACCAAAGAGCAGATCGGTGAGATGATTGACATCTTGCGGAGTGCGCTTGATGTCTTCGCCGAAGACTTGGGTCTGCCGGTCGAGGTTGCCGCATGAGACTACCGAACAAGACCTGCGCGATGGGAGCCACCATTGCCCGGATCAACGATGGCGACACCGTGATGGTCGGCGGATTTGGCGTTCCGGGCACGCCGATGACGTTGATTCATGCGCTTGTCGCCCATGGCGCAAAGAACCTGACCATCATCAAGAATGATGCTAACGAGCCGGGCATGGGCATCGACCATCTGTTGCGTGCGGGTTTGGTCAAGCGTCTGATCACCACGCATCTGGGCCTGAATGCCCATGCGATTGGCCTGATGAACGCGGGCAAGATTGAGGTGGAGTTCAACGCGCAGGGCATTCTGGCCGAGCGCATCCGCGCAGGCGGTGCTGGCATCGGCGCGATCTTGAGCGATGTCGGTATCGACACCGAACTGGCCCAAGGCAAGCAGATCGTCGAGGTAGAGGGCAAGCCACATCTGGTAGAGACCGCACTGCGCGCCGATGTGGCACTGATCCATGCCGACCGTGCCGATCCTTTTGGCAACCTTGGGTATGTCGCCACGGCGCGAAACTTTAATCCAGTCATGGCCATGGCCGCCAAATGCGTGATCGTCGAGGCCGAAGCGGTCGTTCCCTTGGGCGCACTGCCTGCCGACGCGGTTCAGACGCCCGGCGTGTTTGTCGACCATGTGGTCGCGCTGGAAACGCTCACCGAGGAGTATGCCGTTGTCGAGCGCTAGAGACCGCATGATCGCCCGCGCCGCCCTCGAAATCGAATCGGGCATGACCGTCAACCTTGGCATCGGCCTTCCAACGAAAGTGATCGACCATCTGCCATCGCATCTGGAAGTCTGCTTGCACACGGAGAACGGCATGTCGGGCATCGGCCCGACGCTGCCCTCGGATCGCGCGGACCGAAACCTGATTGACGCGGGCGGGGCCTATGTTTCGACTGTGCCGGGATCGGCGTTCTTTGACAGCGTGACGAGCTTTGCCATGGTGCGCTCGGGGCGGCTGGATCTGACGATGCTCGGCGCATTCGAGGTGGGGGCAAACGGCGATCTGGCAAACTGGAAGATCCCCGGCAAGTTCAGCCCCGGCGTTGGCGGCGGCATTGAGCTGGCGCAGAAGGCGCGGCGTGTGGTGGTTCTGACCACGCATACCGACCGTGCAGGCAAGCCAAAGCTCAAGACAGAATGCTCCCTGCCACTGACTGCGCGCGGTTGCGTAGCACGAATATTCACCGACATGGCTGTGATCGACGTGGGGCCCGAGGGATTC
Organism: Alphaproteobacteria bacterium; assembly: GCA_030425145.1. Lineage (GTDB taxonomy): Bacteria > Pseudomonadota > Alphaproteobacteria > Rhodobacterales > Rhodobacteraceae > Marivita. The sequence continues at coordinate 58,998 of JAUHVK010000016.1, forward strand.
GAGTTGGTGGAAACGGCCCAAGGCGTTTCGTCTGCAGATGTCGCGGCTGCCACGGGCGCCCCGCTGCGTATCCCCAATACCGCTCTTCCAAGTTTCTGAAGGTACGGACATGCATGACGATCTCAAAACGCGCCTCTGCGATGCCGTCGATGCGGCGTTTGACGACCAGGTGGCGTTCCTATCCGAACTGACATCGCACCCCTCGATCCGAGGCAATGAACAGTCGGCGCAGGATTTCATGTCCAGTGAGTTGGCTGCGCGTGGTCTGAACGTGGATCGATGGCAGATTGACGTGGCCGAGATTCAGCATCTGCCGGGGTTTTCGCCGGTGCTCGGCCGTTATGACGACGCGGTCAACGTGGTGGGCACACATCGCGCGGCCACGCAAAAGGGCCGGTCACTGATCCTGAATGGTCACATCGACGTGGTGCCTGAGGGCCCTTTGGATATGTGGGACAGCCCGCCGTATGAGCCGCGCATCGCCGATGGCTGGCTCTATGGGCGCGGAGGAGGCGACATGAAGGCGGGGCTTGCGTCGAACCTCTTTGCTTTGGATGCGCTTACTGCATGCGGTCTGGCTCCTTCGGCGGATGTCTACTTTCAGTCCGTGGTCGAAGAGGAATGCACTGGAAATGGCGCTTTGGCCTGTCTCGCGCGCGGTTATACTGCCGATGCCGCACTGATCCCCGAACCATTTTCCGAACATCTGGTGACAGCGCAGCTTGGGGTGCTGTGGTTTCAAGTCCACCTGAAAGGCCTGCCGAAACATGTGGCCTATGCCGGGACCGGCTCGAACGCAATCGAGGCTGCGATCCCGATCATTCAAGCGCTGCACGACATGGAGCACCGCTGGAACGAGCCCGACAAGCGCACTGCCGATTATGCTCATATGGAGCACGCGCTGAACCTCAATGTCGGCAAGATCAAGGGCGGCGATTGGACCAGTTCGGTGCCCGCATGGTGCGTGTTCGACGTGCGCATGGGGCTGTTTCCCGGGAAGTCGCTTGAGGCTGCCAAGGCTGAAATTGAAGGTGTTATCCTTGAGGCCGCGCGCAGCAACACTTTCTTGCGCAATTCCCTGCCAGAGATCGTCTATCATGGCTTCCACGCCGAGGGCTACGCGCTGTCACAGGATGGTTCAGCCAAGGCAACACAGGCCATTGACGCACTGGAGCGCGCACACCAGACCGCAACTGGCACGACGCTTGAGCGTGAGGCCATCACCGCTACGACCGATGCGCGGTTCTTTGGTCTTTATGCCGACACGCCAGCGCTGGTCTACGGGCCGCGCGCCGAGGCAATCCATGGTTTCAACGAACGTGTTGAGCTCGAAAGCATGCGCCGTGTCACCAAAGCCACCGCCCTGTTTATCGCCGATTGGTGCGGCCTCGAGCCCCGATAAGGACCCAGTACCATGCGTGACGCAGTTATCGTCTCCACCGCCCGCACTCCGATTGGCAAAGCCTATCGCGGGGCCTTCAACAATCTCGAAGCCCCCAGCCTCGCAGCGCCTGCGGTCAAAGCGGCGCTGGCCCGGGCGGGACTGGAGGGAGGCGAGGTTGAAGAGGCAGTCTTTGGCTCGGCCCTCACGCAAGGCTCATCAGGCATCAACGTTGCGCGGCATGTCACGCTGGCCTCCGGATTGCCGGACAGCGTCGCCGGGGCGACCGTGGACAGGCAATGCGCGTCGGGACTTAACGCGCTGGCCATCGTTTCGCATATGGTGCGCTGCGAAGGCGTCAATGTTGCACTGGCCGGGGGGCTTGAGAGCATCTCACTTGTGCAAAATGATCATTGGAACGGGTTTCGCTACCGCGATCCGTCTGTGCGTGATGATTATTACATGGCCATGCTGGACACAGCAGAAGTGGTGGCAGAGCGTTATGGCATAACCCGCGCGGCGCAGGATGCCTATGCGTTGCAAAGCCAGAACCGCACCGCCAGAGCGCAAGAGGCCGGATTGTTTGACAAAGAGATCATCCCGGTTCGTGCGGTGAGGCGGGTCACGGAAAAGGCGACGGGCAAGACCAGCGAGGTGCCCGTGATCCTGACGAGCGACGAATGCAATCGCCCCGGCACGACCGCGGCCGGATTGGCCAGCCTTGGTGCCGTGCGCGGCGAGGGCATGACCGTGACCGCAGGAAATGCCAGCCAGTTGTCAGACGGGGCGGCGGCGCTTGTCGTGATGGAAGCGGAAGAGGCAAAGCGTCGTGGGCTTGCTCCTTTGGGCGCGTTGCGCGGATTCGCGGTCGCGGGGGTTGCCCCAGAGGAGATGGGCATTGGGCCGGTGATGGCTATCCCGCGGTTGTTGGAGCGGGCCGGGCTGCTTATGGATGATATCGACCTGTGGGAGATCAACGAGGCCTTCGCGTCGCAGCTTTTGTATTGCCGCGACACATTGGGCATTCCCGATGATCGGTTGAATGTCAACGGCGGCGCAATTTCTATCGGTCATCCTTATGGCATGAGTGGCGCCCGCATGGCCGGGCACCTCTTGTTGGAAGGACGCAGGCGCGGCGCGAAATGGGGAGTTGTGTCCATGTGCGTCGGCGGCGGTCAGGGCGCTGCCGGATTGTTCGAAATTTTCTGAAAGGGGGCGGTATGGGCGTTCTCTCCCACCCGCAGATCACGTATCTGACCACGCTTCGCCAAGAGCTACACCGGCGCCCCGAGATTTCCGGTGAAGAGCGCCAGACCGCGGAGCGGATCGCGGGTGAATTGCAAACGCTTGACGCGGATCAAATCTGGCGCGGGCTCGGCGGGCATGGTGTCGCCGCCGAGTTCAAAGGCACCGGGCCGGGGCCAACCGTCCTGCTTCGGTGCGAGCTTGACGGGCTGCCAATCCGAGAAATCTCGGACAAGGCCTACCGTTCCGGGATCGAGGGCAAGGGTCATCTGTGCGGTCATGATGGCCATATGGTGTCGATGCTCGGCGTCGGCATGCACCTGTGCGACCATCCACCCGCGCGGGGCCGCGTGATCCTGCTGTTCCAGCCCGCTGAAGAGAACGGCGCCGGGGCGCAGGCAGTGATCGACGATCCGCACTGGCCTGAGCTGCGGCCCGATTTTGCTTTCGCCTATCACAACGTGCCGGGTCGCCCTTTGGGGGAGGTCGGCCTGCGCCCGGGACCCGGCAATTGCGCGTCGCGCGGGATGCAGGTGATGCTGGAGGGCAAAAGCTCGCACGCGGCAGCCCCTGAGGACGGGGTGTCGCCCGCCGGAGCGATGGCCGCCCTGATGATTGCGCTGCCCGCGCTTGGACATGGCCAAATCGGAGAGGACGGATATTCGCTCGCGACCCTGACCCACGCGCGGCTGGGAGAACCGACCTTTGGCATTGCCCCCGCGCATGGTGAGTTACGCGTCACTCTGCGGTCCATGACCAATGCCCGGATGGCGACAATGATGACCCAGGCGCAATCGCTTGTGCGGCGCCATGCTGAGGGTTTGAAGGTCAGCATCGCGTGGCACGATGTGTTCCGGGCCGTGGTCAACGATCCCGAGGCCACTGACATTACGCGGAGTGTGGCTTTGGCCCTTGGTCTTCGGACAAACGAGATGGCCTTGCCAATGCGGTGGTCCGAGGATTTCGGGCGCTTTGGCGATGACGGGGCGCAGGCGGCGCTGCTCTATATTGGAGCAGGCGAGGACCATCCGCAATTGCACAACCCGGACTACGATTTCCCGGACGCGCTCATCCCGACAGTGACCGATTTATTCAGTGGCATCGTCGACGCGGTGCTGCAGCCGCCGTCCAGCTAATCCCGTGGCTTGTTCCTCTTCATGGTGCAGAATCCATCTGGACCGCATAGCGGCGAATCTTGAACGCGCCTTGGGCCTTGTCCCCGATGGGCGCAATTTTTGCGCCGTGCTTAAAGCCGATGCATATGGTCATGGCATGGATCGGGTTGTCCCGCTGGTCATGGAACAGGATGTCAGCACCATCGGCATCATTTCGAACGCCGAGGCAAAGGGCGTCCGGGCCGCCGGCTTTTCCGGGCGCTTGCTGCGACTACGGGCTGCCACGCCCGCGGAGCGCGAAGACGCCTTGGCACTCAGAGTCGAAGAACAGGTCTCATCGCAGGAGGAGGCGCTGCATCTTCGGGGCCTTTTTGAGAAGGGCGCGTTGCAGGCTCCTGTCCATCTGGCCCTGAATTCGGGGGGCATGGCACGGGACTCGGTCGAACTCAACACGACGACCGAGCGCCAGAGTTGCCAGACCATTCTCGAAACCCTGCGGAGTACGATCGGGGGGATCAGCACGCATTTTGCCTCGAACGCGGCTTCGGATTTGACCAGTGCCAACATCCGCTTTCAGCGCGATGTGGACTGGGTTCTGGAAAACTCGGACCTCAGCCGCCCGGAGACCCTTGTTCATGCGGGCAGCTCGCTGACGTTGGTCTCGAGTGTCCCGGTGACGACTGATATGTATCGATGTGGTGCTCTGCTGTACGGGATTCTCAAACCGGATTGGGGGTTTTGTCCGACGATGGACGTCGAGGCCCGGGTAGTCAGCTTGCAAGATTACCCGGAAGGCACGTGTGTTGGCTATGACCACGCGGGGCAACTGGACAGGGACAGTCGGCTGGCCTGCATCTCAATCGGCTATCAAAATGGGTTTGGCAGGGTCGCGGTGAACCAAAGCGCGGTGGCCATCCATGATCATCTGGTCCCGGTCATCGGCAAGGTTTCCATGAATACCATCATCGCCGACGTGACACCGATCCGGTCCGTGGCGGTCGGCGATGTGGTCACGGTATTTGGCGGCAACGGACCTGGGGCAATAGGGCCAGTGCGTGCCGAGCGGCAGTTCGGCACAATCATGGCAGACCTTTATACGCATTGGGGCACGTCCAACGATCGGATCTACGCTGAAGTGAGAACCTGATAAGGAATTGCTGGTTGCTGCAATTGGGCACCAATCCGTCAGAAGGTCAGTTTCCCAACTCAAAGTATTAGGTGTTCAGTCCGCACTTCCAACGCAAAAACCATGAATAGTCATTAATGATTGCGCGTTCCGCAGCTGGTTGGAAACGGCCGAAAACGGTGATTTCGACAAATATTGGGAACGGCTAAAAAGTCCCGCACTGCGGACTTTCACCCACAAAAAAATGCCGCGCGCTGCATGAACGGCTGCTTCGGTGACGATGCGGGCCACATCGGCGGTCGCTTTGAACGGCAGGTTTGGGCCGTCCTTGACGGTGGTGTAACTGCTGGAAGCGGTGAATGCTGCACCGCCTTCGATGGCAGCAAAGAGCCCTCTTTGATGATCTCTGCGTATTGCCGCAATGGCAGAAATGCGTTCAGAGCGGACACCTGCAGTGTTCGCGGCGTTCTTCGCCACATCGAGGCTTTCATGAAAGAAGACGCGGTCAACCAGGCGACCGAGGACCGGCGGCTGCCATCCAGGAGGATTCAGGCTGCCTGCTCAACAACCGCCCGCAGCGGAGAGCAAACAAGAGCACGGTGCAGCAAGTCAACCGCAGCGTCCGCATCGTCGCGCGCCACGGCGAACTGGATATCCACGTTACGCGGGGCCTGGTGGGCCGCGATGACCTCGACATTGGCCTCCTCCAGGGCGCTGAGCCCGCGGCTGAAGGCGCGCAAACCGCTTAGGTCACGCCCGATGGCCGAGACGATGGCCATGCTGCGGACAGAGACCTCGGCCGACGGGTAGACCTTTTCCAACTCGGTCACCACGCGGCGCACGGACTTCAAGGGCGCGTCGACATAATGGGTAATCGTATTGGCATTCGATGTCTTGGAAACGATGCGTACTTTGTGACGAGTGAGCACTGCAAGCGTGGTGGCGTCATAGCCTTTGACACCCACCATATCCTGTTCGAACAACTCAAGCGCCACGACATTCAGGCCAGTGACAATCTCGACCGCCGGGCTCTGGGCCGGGGCGTCATCGATCAGGGTGCCCATGTCGTCCGGGTCGAAGGCGTTGGTCACCCGCAACGCAATTTCGGCCTGCCGGAGCGTTTTGGCCGCGTTCGGGTGGATCGCTTCCATCCCCATGTTCGATAGCTGGTCGGCCACGTCATAGCTGGTATGGCCCAGCTTGCGTACCGCATCCTCGCCAACCAGTTTCGGGTCGGCCGAAGAGAGGTGAAACTCCTTGTGAATGACGGCCTCCTGCGCGCCGGTATAGGCGGCGATGGCGGAAAATGTGACCTCGGAATAGCCGCGATCATATTCCTGCATCAGGCCTTCTCTGCACTGGGCGTAACCGGTGACGACTGGCAGTTCGGCGGTCAGATCGACATCGCCGAGGCCACGCGCGATACGTTCATCCAGCGAGCATTCGGTCTCGTCGCGCCAGCCGGAGAGATCGACGAACCGTGCATTCACCCCGGCGCGGATGAGCAACAAAGCGGTGACAAAGGCGGAATGCGCCTCGCCAAGGCCCGAAAGCAATTCGCGCACCGTGTGCATATGCGACGACAGCCGGAAATGCCCATAGGAACACAGACGCCGCAAATCGTACAGCACGTTGCGCGCACCCTCAATCCGTTCACGCACGAAATCCTCGGCTCGTGCTCGGTCGGCGGGCTCGCTCAACACGGCATCATGGGCCGCGCACATCGCTTCGGAAACAAGACTCAGCGCGCCCAGCCAGCTGTGGTCGTCATCGTCATTGGCAAATAGCGCGTAAACGCCCGGCTCACCGGTCTTTTTGTGCTCCAGAAGCAAGTCGGTGATGCTGCCGAAGGCGGAGACCACGAACAGGCGGTGATATAGGTCATCGGGTTTGCGATTTCCGATGATCAGCGTGTCAGCAAGCTCGCCGATGCGGCTCATCGACGTGCCGCCGATTTTCTCTACGGTATGGTTTGGAAAAGTCACTGGGGTCTCTCCGGCTGGGGGCCAGAGCCTTCTGCTCAGGCGGTTTCGAGCGCGTAAGAGCCGTCTTCGCGATGCACTTCGCGGCCGGTCACGGGCGGGTTGAAGACGCAGGCCATGACCAGTTCATCCTCGGCCCGCAGGATGTGGCGGTCATGCGCATTCAGCGCGTACATCACGCCTGGCTTGATCGGGTGCGTTTCGCCGGTGGCCAGATCGGTGATCGAGCCCGTCCCCTGCATGCAGTAGACGCTCTCGAAATGGTTCTTGTATTCGAACGTATGTTCCGAGCCGGCGTCGAGAAAGGTGATGTGGAAGGAAAAGCCCATCCCGTCATCTTTCAACAGCATCCGCACTGACGACCACTGCGCATCCGAGACGACGCGGTCGCGGTCATTCTCGACGATCTCGTTGAAGTCTCTGACGATCATGACGTTACTCCGCAGCGATCTTGGCATTTTCGATGACGCCACGCGTAGCATCAAGCAGGATTTGCAGGCCCTTGTGGAACGTCGCGTCGGGCGTATTCAGCGGCGCCAGGACCTTGACCACCTGATCCTCGTTGCCCGAGGTCTCGATGATCAACCCCATGGCAAAGGCCCGCGCGCAGATTTCGGAAGCCAGACCGCCCGATCTCACGTCGAGCCCCTGCATCATGCCACGACCCTTGAGTTTGGACCCCGGCACCATTTCCGACATTTCGCCCAGGACGACCGTCAGCAGGCGTGCCTTGGCTGCGATGTCTTTCTCAAAGGTGTCGTCGGCCCAGAACTTCTCGATCGCCGTCCTTGCCGTCACGAAGGCATGAGTGTTGCCGCGGAAGGTGCCATTGTGCTCGGCCGGGCCGAACTGGTCATGCTCGGGGCGCACCAGCATCAGCGCCATCGGCAGGCCATAGCCCGAGATCGATTTCGCCATGGTCACGATGTCAGGGGTGATCCCCATCTCTTCGAAGGAAAAGAATGTGCCGGTGCGGCCGCAACCGGCCTGGATGTCGTCGATGATCAGCAGCGCGCCGTGCTTTTTGGCGAACCCGGCGACGCGCTGGAGCCATTCGGTGCTAGCAACGTTCAGCCCGCCTTCGCCCTGCACAGTTTCCAGAATGATCGCCGCCGGCGCGTCCATGCCGCTGGACCGGTCGTCGAGCATCTCTTCGAGGAAATCGGCGGTGTCGCAATTGCCAGCGAAATAACCGTCATAGGGCATTCGCGTCACACCGTTCAGCGTGGTGCCGGCGCCGCCGCGGTGATAGCCGTTTCCGGTGGCGGCCAGCGCACCCATCGTGACGCCGTGGAATCCGTTAGTGAAGGCGATAATATTGGTCCGACCGGTGACCTTGCGGGCCAGTTTCATTGCCGCCTCGACGGCGTTGGCGCCGGTCGGGCCGGTGAACATCACCTTATGATCCATGCTGCGGGGCTTGAGGATATGGCGCTCGAAGGCTTCGAGGAAATCGCCCTTGGCATCGGTGTGCAGGTCAAGCGCGTGAGCGAGCCCGTCGCCGGCAATGTGATCGACCAGCGCGGCTTTCATGTCGGGGTCGTTATGACCGTAGTTGAGCGAGGAGCAGCCGGCGAGAAAATCGATATAGCAGCGGCCCTTGGTGTCGGTCATTTCCGAGCCCTGGGCCCGGGTGAACACCGTTTCGAAGCTGCGGCAATAACTGCGCGCCTCGGATTCGCGGCGTTTGAAGGCGGAGATTTCGGCTGACGTGTCAGTCGGCATGTCGGATCCTTTTTGAAAGGGAATATAAGTAAGTGGGGGATTGCAAAGCGGCAGGCGCCACATAGCTCAGGCAGCCTTGCGCATCCGCTCGTCGAGGTCGATGGTGACCATGTGTTCGGTGCTTTGCCGGTCGCGGAAATGCAGGGCCTGCGTGAAATAGGCCTGCACATCAAGCTGCGTCTGCCTGGTCTTCGCGAATTTTCGGAACAAGGCCCAGGACGCCTCGTTGTCGGCGGTGATGGTGGTTTGCACACGAGTCACGTCGGCGCAGGCTTGGCGGTGAAGCAGAGCGTTCAGCATGTGCGAGCCGAGCCCGGTTCCACGCGCCTTTTCCGACACGGCCACCTGCCAGACAAACAGCGTCTCGGGGTCGTAGGGCAGGACATAGGCCGACACCCAGCCGGCGATCTCGCCGTCAAGCTCGGCCACCACGCAGGTATCTCTGAAATGATCGCACTGGATCAGGTTGCAATACATCGAATTCTCGTCGAGCGGTTTGCAAGCGCGCACCAGCTCCCAGATATCCGCACCATCCTCTGCCGCAGGTTCTCGCAACTCCGGGGTGGATTTCCGAAAGAACTCTAACGCATGTCGCATCTGCACCGTGCCTCCTATTTACTTTGACATGCTAAGTAATAGCCGAATGTGGAATTTTCAAGAACGTCGCGAAAAAAGACTACAAAGCGAGGCTGAAATGCACGAAAGACCGAGTGATTTAACATTGATAGACAAAGTTTCTTGCGGCGCGGTCACGTGGCCCGACTATTGATTCCCGGAATTCGTTCTGCCAGCATCCCGCCATGGATCGCATCGACACCAGCCTGATCGCCTTACGCCGCATTCTGCGGGCCACGGAGCTGTTCGGACGCGAGTTGGCGCGGTCTGTCGGGCTGTCCGCCGCGCAATTCCGGGTGCTGCAGATCGTTGCCGAAAGCGGCCAATGCACCGCCACGCAGATCGCCCGGCAGATGCGCATTACGCAAGCAACAGTGACATCTCTGGTCGACAAGCTCGTGCGTCAGGGAATGGTTGTACGAGAGCGCTCGCAAACCGATCGCCGTCAGACGAATATCCTCGCCACCGAAGCGGGTAAGCAGGCTATCGAAGATGCGCCCGACCCCCTGCAACAGCGTTTCGTGCGCAAGTTCAAAGCGTTGGAGGATTGGGAACAGGCGTCTCTGATTGCAGCGTTGGAACGGGTGGCGGCGATGCTGGATGCCGAGGACATCGATGCGGCGCCGGTTCTCGATACGGGCGAAATCAGGGAGCCATCCTGAGCGTGAAACGCGTCAGCAGCTCAAGCGGGAAAAGCTCACAACTGCAGGAATCGAGCGAAGAGTATTGAGAGAGTTTCGGCCAATGCCAAGTTTAAGCAGATGTCATACTGGCCAATGTGATTGGGTGCGCGAGAAAGTCTTCTGAAGCCGCGTTCACATGATCGCGCCCCCGCACAACGATTCAACGATTTCCGCTTCGTTCATCTCACCTTCGACCCGGCGCAGAATGAGATCGGCGTGACGGGAGCCCGCCTCTTCAAAGCCGTAGAGGACCGATTGTACCCGCATGAAGGTTGGACCCGAAAACCAGTTCGGTCGACTCCTCGCGTCTATGTAAAGCGTGGACTTCGCGAAGTGGTCATCACCACTGTTGCTGTCCGTGCGAGAGAACATGATCTCGTCCACTCCCTGATGTTCGAACATCTGGCTGATGCTCCGAAAGTGGCTGTCGATCCTGCCGCTTGGGTCCATGCCGTACCCGGTGATAGAGATAGACGTCAGGTCCTGACCTATGCGCCAGATCCCGAGATGTTCCTGACCATCAACGTCGTATCGGTAGGTCCAAACGCCCTTGAGGAATCTCTCGCGGTGATAGAGGCCGAGAAGGATGTCGGAGCGCTTGACCAGCCAGAAAAAGAGGACGAAGAGCAGCCGGAAGAGCCCCACGCTCGTAAGCACGGTGATGACCCATCGGGTCGTTGGCTCAATGTAATCCATGCGTGAGAGGAGGTCGTTGACCGCGATGATGTAGCTGACGGTTGCAAGCAAGATCGCGATGTTGATCTTTTCGAACGCGTTCATGATCGGGTGTGCTCGCTGACTGTGTGTGTTTCGGAATTCGCCGCCTGAGCGTCAGGTGTGCGGTTTGTCGGATTGAGCGTTACGTCGAGATCCTCTGCGTGACTTTCGTCAAGGGGGGCCGTTTCAAGCTGAAGTGTGACCATGTGGAAGCCGTGATGATGCGTGAGACGGCTGTACGCCCGCTCGAGGATCCTGGCTGCATCGGCCGGATCGCTATGCCGAAGGTGGGCGGAGAAGGCATGCTTCCCACTAGTCAGCGTCCAGGCATGAGCGTGATGAACGTCACTGATGCCATCCTGATCACGGAGATCGGCGATAACCGCTTCAAAGTCCGCATCCGCTGGCGTCCCCTCCATGAGGATGTGAACAGCTTCGCGAATGACGCCGATCGAGCCCCAGAGCAGCACGATACCGAATGCAGCCCCGAGGATCGGGTCGATTTGAAGAAAGCCGGTGAATTCGATGACCAGAGCGGTCACGATGATCATGAGGCTGCCAACGAAGGTTTGAATAATGTGCCAAAGCGCACCTCGCGCGTTCAGATCATCGCGGCTCGATTTCCACATCAGGCCGAGCGAAATAACCTCGGTGATCAACCCACCGAACGCGACCCAGAGCATGGGACCGGTGGGAAGATGGATCGGATTGCCGAGCCGCATCACACCCATCCAGATCACTAAGAGCGCCATGCCAAGCAGAAAGCCGCCGTTGACCAGTGCGCCGATGATCTCGGCACGGTACCAGCCAAAGCTCCGTTGCGCATCTGCAGGCCGTCGCGCGATACGTTGCGCAACGATCGCGACCAAAACTCCTCCCACGGCTGAGAGCGTGTGGAAGGCATCGGAAAGCACTGCAACCGATCCAGTCCAGAGACCAACTGCGAGTTCGATCACGAAGTAGATGCCTGTCAGCCAGGCGGAGAAAACGAGAGCTTTTCCGGAAGTGGGCATGTGTCCGGCGTGAGCATGAGTGGACATTTCTGAGTTCCTTTCTTCGACCGTTGAGCGGGATGGCGGGCGGCAGAAGACAACGCCACAAATCGGCGTCTGACGGCATCTATTGAGATTGCGATTGCGTCAGCCAGAGCAGGCCGAAAAGCAGGAGGACGGCGGATGTGGTCGATGCAAATGTGCGCACAGTGTTCCAGAACGTCCAGCGCGGCAGATATGTCTCCAGCCAGTAGCTTTGTGCCGCGCCGGAGGACAATTCCTTTCCCGCGAGCGCCTCGTTCATCGGGACGTTGCAGACAACTGTCACGGCGAAACAGCCAACAAGGTAGACAATGGCCGCCAGGACGATCATGAGGCTCGCCGGACTGGTTAGCGCGACCCAGGCATATCCGCCGACCACGATGGAGACGGCCGCCATACCCAGAAACAGCGTCATGAAGACCCAGCGAAAGACTTCGCGGTTGATGACCTGCATCGCCTCGACGCCTCCGTTGCCGCTGGTGTGCGCAAGGGATCGCATAATGAAGTCGGAGAAGGCGAGGAAGACGCCTGCGACAAGAGCGTAGGCGATGACGGAAAGCTGTATCAGTAAAAGCATTGCGGTCGACATGGCTTTGGGCCTTTCGGGTTTGGAATGAGCGATGATCGGAAGGGGCGGGCGGTCGCTGAACGCGGTCTGCCCGCCACCCGGTTCAGTGCATGATGGCGTGCAGCACGACAGTTTCGCAGTGGCTATCAGCCCAGAGGTCGACGACCGAGAGCCTGTCTTGCCAGCGGTCGATGATCTGATCGGCGCAGTCGTCGCGGACTTCCTCAATGGTCATCCGATACGCGAGGTTGCCGTTTTCGAAGCCGGTCAGCTCCATGTTTGCGCCGAACCGGTCGAGGAAACTGGGCCAGAGGCTGTAGACGGTATCATGCACGTCGAAGGCATAGTCGCGAGCGGTTTCGACATCGTCGCGGTTGCCCAAAACGGCGACGTGGCCAGACAGGAAGTGTTCGAAGTCGTAGGCCAGGAAGGTCTCGAAGTTCTCCATGTAGCCGTCGAGGTTGGCGGTTGCGCCGAAGTTCATGAAGGGCGCCTCGCCCGGTGTGATCGTGTCGATCGCCATGAGGAATTTTTGATCCGGCAGGAAGATCATCACGTCCGTGTCATTGGCATGGAAGTTCGCGGTTTGCAGGTCGATCGGCACCCCGCCGACAGTCAGCGACAGGCTTTCGTCGAAGGTGTCGGTCGGCGTCAGCACGCCGCGCAGCGGATTGGCCGTCAGACTGTCGGCGATGGTCTGTGCACCGATGACGGTCAGGCCGTCGATATCGGCGAAGGCATGGCCACCGCCGTTGTGATCGGCATGTTTGTGGCTGAGGATGAAATGGGTGATCGGCACGCCCGGCGCGGACATCTCGATGACAGACCGGTGCCGTTCGCCAAAGCTTGGCGGGGCGTCGAAGACTACGATGCCTTCACCGGTCACGAGAAAGGCCGATTGATAGATGAAGTCGGTGATGAAGAAGAGACCCGGTTCGATCTCGCTGACATGCAGTCCGAATTCGGTGTTCACGGGGGGCACCCGTTCCTTCATCGCCGGAAGTTCGGGCGCGAAGTGGCGGAAGCTGTCGGGGTGATCGACATCGGTCGAGATTGTGTTGGCGGGGTTGTGGCCGTGCTCGAGACCGGCCTGACCCATTGTTGAGAAACCCAGTATGGCAAAGCAGGCCAGAACCGAGGTCATCGTGAGGTGTCGCATTGGAAACTCCCTTGGTTGTAGCGATGTCCAAGGGATAGGTTTCGATCCTCAGTCGGTATTGACCGGCGGTGCCAGCGTATTGACCGACGCGGCCATTTTAACGGGTCAGGAGGTCAGCGTTGCCGTGCCAGGATAAGAAAAGCCGGCAGGGCCGTCGCAAGCCAGACAACGCTGTAGAGCGACGCAGGCAAAGCGTAGGCATTGAAGATGGGACCCTTCGCAACCAGTGGGCTGGCGATTGCCAAGGCAAGGGCACCATTCTGTACGCCGGTTTCGATCGCGATGGTTTTCGCCTCTATGTCGGCGGCTCGCAAGACCCGCGAGACGGCAAACGCCATGGCTGACAGAACCGCGACCAAGGCAAATAGGCCAGAGCCCAGGCGTGCGATGTTGTCGGTGACGACCTGCCAGTTCGATACAATGGCACTGGCAATGACCCCGACGAACAGGACGACCGCCACCCGGCCAAGCGTGGGCGCGAAGGCGTCCGTAAAGGTCGGGGCGATGGTCCGCAGGCTGAGGCCCAGAGTGATCGGCAACGCTGTCAGCAGAAAGGCCGTGATGGCTGTTCCCGCGATATCGATATCCGGTGCGGCGGACCCCATGAAATGCCTCACTGCGAAATCGAGAATGACCGGAATGGTGACAACGCAGGTCAGGCTGAACGTAGCGGTCAGCGTGACTGATAGAGCGACATCCCAGTTCGCTATTCTGGTGATGATGTTGCTGGCTGCGCCCCCGGGGCAGGAGGCGAGTATCATGAAGCCGACGGCGGTTTCGCCAGAGAACCCGAAGACCAGAATGATGAAATAGGCGGTCAGCGGCAGAAGAACGATCTGGTTCAGCGCCCCGATGCAAAAGGAGCGCGGCTGGCGGGCGATACGGGCAAAGTCTGCGGGCGTTAGCCCGAGGCCTAGACTGAACATGATGACCACGACGGCCATGGGAAGAAGCGCCGAAACGATCACATCCATGGCCTGTGCCCACACTTTCGCAACACGACGTTCTATCCTTCAAGCGATTTTCGATAGTTGGCGGGTGTCTGGTCCGTCCAGCGTTTGAACGCCCTGTTGAAGGCGCTTTGCTCGGAAAATCCTGTCAGGAACGCGATTTCGGAAAAGGGGTAGGCGGTGTCCTTGAGCATGACGAGTGCAATCTCACGCCTCGTTTCTTCCGTCAGCATCTGAAAGGTCACGCCGTGATCAGCCAGTCGGCGGTGCAAGGATCGCACGCTCAGACCCAGTTTGCGCGCAACCTCGGCCATCTTGGGCGGGCCACCGCTGAGCGTAAGCCCGATTTCGTCTTTGATGTCCTGCACCAGCGACGGTTCGGAATTGACTTCAGACAGCTCTTTCTCAAGATGCGACGTCAGGAAATCCGACAGCGCGATGTCACCAAGCCTATTTTCTTTCTGGAGCGTTTCCTCAGAGAATTGTATCCCGTCGGCGTCCGCCCCAAAGTCTATTCGGCAGCCGTAGAATTTGTCGAAGACCTCTGCATCACGCGAGGGCGCGTGCCGGAAGACCACGCGCTCGGGCGTGATCTTGTCACTGGCCACTTGATCGATAGCACAGAACAAGGCTGCCAACCCCGCCTCGGGCGAGAACACCAGACCCGGACCGGACCCGACCAGAACCTCTTGCCGCAAAAGCGTGTGGTTCCCTTTGCTCTCGACATGATAGCGGATGGAGTTGGAAAGCAGCGTGTGATAGCGCGCAACGCGGGTCAGGACTTCACCCACGTTGCGCGCTGCCTTGCAGGCGAGCGCGAGCGTTCCCATCCTGTCGATATCGATGGATCTTGCATATCGCACTGACAAGCCCGCCCGATCCGGCACTCTCTCTGCGACGATGCCGAGAATTCGGTAGTGATCTTCAGGAGAAATCCGACCGTCAGCGACCTTTGTCTGCAGGAGTGTTTCGTCGCCCAGCAACAACGCACCATCGCCCGACAGCGTCAGGCCGGCTGCGCCGGCGAAGTACTGCGAAATGATGATCGAGACAAAAGGCATTGGCTGGATTGGCCGGATCAGGCCGATGAGATAGGTCTGGTCAGGACAGTAGCACGTGGTGCTTGGATTTGGTGCTTTAACTTTACAATCCCGTCCGCCCTTGCGGACCAGCCGTCACGAATTGCGCCCGCCTGCTGATCGACTTTTAGATACTGGCGTCTCTAGCGGTGCTCGGCCTCTGTCGGAGGCTCGCGGTCATGGCCAGCGATCACCAGACGATCAAGAGTGAAGGAATCGACATCACGGTCATTACGGGAGCCCAAAGCCGTCGCTCTGCCGCCGATGCCGTAATCAAATTCAAAACGGTGCTTACGAAAATCACCGAAACAGCAACCCATGCTATCCATCGTGGCCAATGCCCAATTGCGGAAAGGATTGCCGCGGTGACTGCCACAAGAATAAGAACGGAGCACCCGGCAATATCACGCCCGGTGCCGGGAAGAGAACCGTCAACCCGGCCACCCTGAGTCAGCCGACCCCAAGACGCTCCGAAGATCAGGGCGATCTGAAAGGCGATAACCCCTAGTATCGTTATACGAAAAAGAAGGACAATGTTGACGGTTGCAGCCATTCCAACACGAGCTCTTCAACTGGCACAATGAGCGCAGATCGCCTGTCCAACCTTCGACTGTTCTAGAGAGCATGAGGGCCTGAAATCAATCCGGCGAACTGACCTGCTCCCACAATTAAGTTCTCGACAGGTATCTGGGTAGTAGAAACGCACAGCATCAGCGAATGTCCGGAAAGCGGGTTGCGAGTGCAGCATTGCAGTATCCAATCGAAAGACCGGTTTGGGCCGTCAGTTGCGATTGCTGCGTCGGGTAAACTAGGGTTTCCGGAGATCTGGGCGCCCCTAAGGGCGCACTTATGCAAAGCCGACTCCTGCGGCGTCGAGATTTGCCGAAAACTCCAGCTTCAAACGGTCCAGTTCTCGGGGATCACATCATGCCGACGGTTTCCTTCGGATCGTCTGAAGCCATGCGCGTCGGCGACGAAGTGATCGCCATGGGCAACCCGTTCGGCCTTGGCGGCACCGTCACGACGGGCATCGTTTCGGCCAAGGACCGCAACATCAATGCGGGTCCTTTCGACGAGTTCATCCAGACCGACGCCGCCATCAACCGTGGCAATTCCGGCGGTCCTCTCTTCAACAGTCAATGCCAGGTGATCGGGGTCAATACGGCGATCTATTCGCCCAGTGGCGGAAACGCCGGTGTCGGTTTCGCCGTTCCCTCCGACCTCGTTTCGAAAATCGTCGCCGATCTGCAGGACGACGGGCAGATCGACCGCGGTTGGCTCGGCGTGCAGATCAAGCCCGTGAGCGAGGACGTCGCGTCGGTTCTGGGCCTCGATGAAGGTCAGGGCACCCAGGTCGAAAAGGTGATTGCAGACACACCCGCCGACAAGGCCGGGCTGAAAGCCGACGATATCGTTCTCACCTTCGATGGCACGGAAATCAAGATCGCGCGCGACCTGACCAGAGCGGTCGCCAATACTGCGCCGGACACAACATCAGAGATCGAGATCCTGCGCAAGGGCGAACGAATGACACTCGCCGTCACCCTTGCAAACCGGGCGACCGCACAGGACGCCTGACCTCGGTTTCGCCTCAGCGGATATTCCCTTTCGGTGACACGCAGAACCCCACAAATCGACGAGGGCCTGCCCAGATGCGTTTTGCACCTGCGCAGGTCATGGCTTGAACAAGGTCAAAAACCCGGGGGCAGCCTTAACGATTTCGGAAAACCCAGCGCCTTCAAGGCGCGTTTGGTGTCGTCCGTGCCTTGCCTCGGTCACGCCGCTGCGGATGCGGCAAGCAGCGCCTGCGAGTATGCGTGCTTGGCCGTGCCTTGCCGCAAGTCCTCGGTCTGCATGATTTCTACGATTTCTCCGTCTTTCATGACGGCAAGCCTATCGCACATGTGTCCGATCACAGGCAGGTCATGGGACACCATGAGGTAAGTCAGGCTGTGCTCTTGCCGCAGATCCGTCAGCAGGTTCAGGATCTCGGCCTGCACCGATACGTCCAGCGCCGAAGTTGGCTCATCAAGAAAAAGGATATCGGGCTCGCCGGCCAGGGCGCGGGCCACGGCAACCCGCTGACGCTGACCGCCCGAAAGCTGGTGGGGATAGCGAAACCGGAATTTCCCGCCAAGCCCGACATCATCAAGGAGCCGCATGACATGCGCGTCTATGTCACCGAAACCGTGAAGATACAAAGTCTCACTGAGAACCTGATCGACGGTATGACGCGGGTGAAGCGAGGCATACGGATCCTGAAAGACCATCTGGACCGTCTTGTAAAAAGCCCTGTCGCGGGTCGCGCCCTGCAACGCCTGACCCTCGACACGGATTTCTCCGGACCAGGTGGGTGCAAGTCCGGTGATCGCCTTGAGGATGGTGGATTTGCCGGACCCGCTCTCGCCGACCAGACCGAAGCTTTCGCCCTGGCGCACGTCGAATGCGGCCCCTTTCACCGCATCGACCCTGTCATGATCGTGGCCGAACCAGACATTCAGATCCTTGATGGACAAAGCCGTCATGAATGCCCCCGCACGCTCTTGGATTGCGCCCACGAGTCATCACGGGTGAGAACCTCGAGACGGGCTTTCGGCTGGTCCAGTCGAGGCAAGGAATTGAGCAGCCCTCGCGTATAAGGATGCGTGGCCTCGTGCAGCTTGTCGGCGTCGCAAACCTCGACGATGCGACCCGCATACATGATCAGCACACGATCGCAGAATTCGGATACCAGGTTCAGGTCGTGGCTGATGAAAATCAGTCCCATCCCGCGTTCTTTCACAAGCCCGTCCATGATGTCGAGAACCTGCCGTTGCACCGAGACGTCAAGCGCCGATGTCGGCTCGTCCGCGATCAGGATCTGCGGGTCCGGGATCAGCATCATCGCGATCATGATCCGCTGCCCCATCCCGCCCGACATTTCGTGCGGATAGGCGCGCATCACCCGTTCGGGGTTCCGGATCGAAACCGCTTCTAGCATGGCGATGCTTTTGGCCCTGGCCTGAGCCTTTGTCGTGTCATTGTGCAGCAGGTAGGCTTCCATGATCTGGTCGCCGATCGTCATCACCGGGTTCAGCGAGAACTTGGGATCCTGCATCACCATCGAAATCTGCTGGCCGCGCACCTTTCGCATCTCGGGTTCGGACAGGTCGAGAAGGTTGCGCCCCTCGAGATTTATGTGATCGGCCTCGACAATACCCGGTTTGCGGATCAGGCGCAGAATGGCGCGCCCGGTCATCGACTTGCCCGATCCGCTTTCGCCGACGATGCCAAGCCGTTCGCGATTAAGGTTGAAAGACACCCCGCGCACGGCATCGAAGATGCCCTGACGGGTCGGGAACCGCACCCAGAGGTTTTCGACTTCGAGAAGGCTCATTGGCCACTATCCTTCGGGTCAAGCACGTCGCGCAGCCCGTCACCCAAAAGGTTGAACGCCAGCGATACCGTGAAAATGGCAAGCCCCGGCACCGTGGCGACCCACCAGTGGTCGAGAATGAAGCGTCGGCCCTCCGAGATCATCGCACCCCACTCCGGGCTGGGCGGCTGCGCCCCGAGCCCGAGAAAGCCCAGGCCCGCTGCGGCCAGGATGATCCCTGCCATATCCAGCGTGACCCGCACGATCAGCGACGAGATGCAAAGCGGCCAGATATGCTTGGTGATGATGCGCAGCGGCCCCGCGCCCTGCAATCTGATCGCGCTGATATAGTCGGCCGATCTGATGGTCAGTGTCTCGGCTCGCGCGATCCGCGCATAGGGCGGCCAGGCGGTCAGCGAGATAGCGAGAACGGCGTTTTCGATCCCCGCCCCAAGGGCCGCAACGAAGGCCAGCGCCAGAACAAGGCGCGGAAAGGCTAGGAAAATATCGGTGATCCGCATCAGGACCGTGTCGGTCCAGCCGCCCGCATAACCTGCGACGGTGCCCACAAGCAGCCCCGCCACCGGCGCAATCAGCGCCACCAGCGCTACGATGTAAAGCGTGATCCGCGAGCCATAGATCAATCGGCTGAGGATGTCGCGCCCAAGGCTGTCGGTTCCCAGAAGGTGGTTCTCGGCACCGATCGGCAGCAGGCGGTTGGCCAGGTCTTGCTGGAAGGGATCATGCGGCGCCAGAACAGGCGCAAGCAGGGCGACCAGCAACAGGAACACCAGAATGCCCAGCCCGAACATGGCCATGGAGTTTGCCCTGAGTTTCAGCCACCCCTGATAGAGGTTGGCCAGACGGGCATGGCGACGCGACGTGGGCGCATCTGTCAGCAGCCAGTCACGCCAGCTTTGTCCGGGGGCTGTTGCGTCGCTCATTTCGACCTCGGATCAAAAACGCGGTAAAGAAGGTCCGACAGGATGTTGAGGCAGATGAAGATCAGCCCGACCACGACAGTTCCGCCCAGAACCGCGTTCATGTCGGCACTCAGAAGGGCGGTGGTGATGTAGCTCCCGATACCCGGCCAGGAAAAGATGATCTCGGTCAGGACCGAGCCTTCCAGAAGGTTCGCATAGCTCAGTGCGATCACGGTGATCAGCTGCACACGGATGTTCTTGAAGGCATGGCGCCAGATCACCGCACGTTCCGACAGGCCCTTGACCCGTGCCGTGGTGATGTATTCCGCCGACAATTGCTCAAGCATAAAAGAGCGGGTCATCCGGCTGATATAGGCCAGCGAATAATATCCCAGCAAAGAGGCAGGCAGCACGATATGCGAAAACGCATTTCGGAAAACCGACCAGTCCCCGGCGATCGCGCTATCGACAAGGATCATGCCCGTACGGGTCGGCACGATGTCCTGATAAAAGATGTCCAGCCGACCGGGCCCGCCGACCCAGCCCAGGATGCCATAGAACACCAGCAATCCGATCAAACCCAGCCAGAAGATGGGCATCGAATAGCCTACCAGCGCGACCACACGTGCGATCTGGTCGATCCACGAGCCCCGATTGACGGCGGACACCACCCCCAGCGGCACGCCCAGAACAATTCCGATGAAAACCCCCAGCGTGGCCAGTTCGAGTGTAGCAGGAAAGACGCGGGCGATGTCTTCCGAGACCGGGCGTGCGTTCAGCAAAGACATGCCGAAATCACCGCGCACAACATCCCAGAAATAATACAGGAACTGGACGATCAGCGGCTTGTCCAGGCCAAGCTGTTGATAGACGGCGTCGTAGGTGGCTTGCGACGCGCGCTCTCCCACGATGGCCAGCACCGGGTCGATGGGCATTACCCGTCCGATGATGAAGGTGACGAACAAAAGACCCAGCATCGTCACGGCAACCGAACCGAGCGTCAGCAGCGCGGTCTTGACCCAGCGTGGGAAAGGCGCCCTCCGACGCCTTTCCTGTTGTGTATCCGTAGCGGTCATTTACTTGGTGATTGGCCAGTAAGAGACCGCAGTGGTCGCGCCACCAAGGTTCACGTTGTTGATGTTGTCGCGCTGCGCGGTCTGTTCGATCTTCTGGAACATGACGGCAAAGGGCGATGTATCGCGGAACTGTGCCTGGATATCGGCATACATCTGCGCGCGCACGTCCCGATCGTTCTCGACCACGGCCGCAGCCACCTTTTCGGTCAGCCCGCCGGTATCCCAGCTGTTGCGCCAGGCCAGAAGACCGGTGGCATTGGCCTCGTCCGAGTTGTCGGGGTTATAGGCGAACGTACCGGCATTGGTGTGCGGGTCGGGGTAATCCGGTCCCCAGGCCCCGATATAAACGTCAAGGTTTCGCGCCCGGTATTCGCCCAGGATCTGCTTGGCGGTGCCGACGGTGATGTTCAGCTCGATCCCGACCTGAGACAACGCGTTCTGGAAGGTCTGAGCGATCTCGATCCGCTCTTGCGCTTCGCGCACACCGGCGTTCAGGACAAGACCGTCGGGGACACCCGCCTCTGCCAGCAGTTCCTTTGCCTTCTCGATGTTGAGGCTGAACGGGTTCTCATTCACGGCACCCAGGAAGGTGCGCGGAAGGAAATTCTGGTGAATGGTATACTGCCCGTTGAGGAAGCTGTTCTGCATCCCTTCGTAATCGACAAGGTACTTCATCGCCTGCCGCACCTGCGGCTTGGACAGCTCGGGGTGCTTCTGGTTGAACGACAGGTACATCAGGCGGCCGCGCAGCTCGTCGGTGATGACCACGCCGTCGGCGTCACGAACACCGGCGATGTCCTCGGGGTTGAGGTTGCGCGCCATGTCGATATCTCCGCGCTCGAGCAGCAGGCGCTGGCTGGCGCTTTCCTGCACGTGGCGCACGATCACCCGCTCCATTGCCGGCGCCCCGAGATAGAAATCCGGGTTCGACTGAAGGGTCACGCTTTCATTCGGCTTCCAGCTGACCAGCTTGTAGGCCCCGGACCCCGCCGAGTTCGTCTTGAGCCATGTGTTGCCCATGTCGCCATCGACTTCGTTCGCCATGACGGTTTGCTTGTCGACGATCCCGCCGATCGTGGCCGTCAGACAGTTCAGCACGAAAGAGGTCGCATAGGGCTTGTCGGTCTTGATGGTAACGGTGTTGCCATCGGCCACGATGGTTTCGCTGACATTGTCGGCGGTAAAACCGAACTGGGTCAGGATGAACGAGGGCGTTTTCTCGAGGATCACAGCCCGGCGCAACGAGAATTCGACATCCTCTGCCGTGACTGGATTACCGGAATGGAAGGTCAGACCATCGCGGATCGTGAAGGTAATGGTCGTGCCGTCATCCGAAACGCTCCAGCTTTCGGCGACTTCGGGCTGATAGCCCGCATCCAGGTTCATCGGGTCGAAATTGACCAGCTTCTGATAGATGTTGCGGCTGACATCCGAGCCTGCGAATTCAAAGCTTTCAGCGGGATCGAGCGTTGTGATGTCGTCGATCCGGTTGGCGATCACCAGCATGTTGGGCGGTGTTTCGGCGATAGCGGCGGGCGCCCCGGCCAATGCAACGGCAAGGCCTAGTGCCGCCCCACCCATGAGTCTTGTCAAACAATTCATCATTTTTCCTCTCTGTTGTCGTTGTCGCACGCTTTGCCGCGCGGGGGTCAGGACCCCCAGGTCTTTTCCAGAACCCGCATCCAGTTTCCGTGGCACAGTTTCTCGATGAGGGTCTCATCGTATCCGTGCTCTGCCATCGCCTGTAGAAGTTTCGGAAGCGCCGACACATCGGTCAGAGCCTCCGGAACAACCGCCCCATCGTAATCCGAGCCAAGGCCGACCCGGTCTTCGCCCAGAATGCCGATCAGGTGATCCAGATGTCTGAGCATTTGTGCAATTGGCACATCGGCCAGCATCTTGCCGTCTTCGCGCAGGAATGCCACCGCGAAATTCAGTCCGACCATGCCATCGCTTTCCGCGATGGCGCGCAACTGGTCATCGGTCAGGTTGCGCGAATGCGGCGTTATGGCATGGGCGTTTGAATGCGTGGCCACCAGCGGCGCCGGGGAATGGCGTGCCACGTCCCAGAAGCCGGCTTCGTTAAGGTGCGAAAGGTCGACCATGATATTCAACGCATTGCAACGCCGGATGAGGGCAAGCCCGTGATCGGTCAGGCCATCGCCGATATCTGGCGTAGACGGGAACCGAAACGGCACCCCTTCGCCGAAGATCGTCGGGCGGCTCCAGACCGGGCCGATCGAGCGCAGGCCGGCCGCATGCAGCACATCGAGCATGTGCAGGTCGGCGTCGATCGCTTCGGCGCCTTCAACATGAAAGATCGCCGCCAGCTTTCCCTCTTGGAAGGCCGCTCTTATGTCGGCCACGCTTTTGCATATGTTAAGGGCCCCGAGGCGTTCGAGCTCGCGCAGAATGGCAATCTGCGAGGCCACCACCGACAATGCGTCGCTACAATCGATCGGCTCTGGCAGCGGAAGGTCATAAGAGTCCTTCGTCATTTCCTGGAACTTCAGATCCGGATCGCTTGGCGAAGGCACGAAAACCGCAAAGAACCCACCACCGAAGCCGCCTGCCCGGCTCTTGTTCAGGTCGATAGCGCCATCACGTCCTTTCAGGAAGGCGTCGGCCCCTGCCACCCCGCCCGAGCGATAGAGCTGCAAAAGGACATCGTTATGGCCATCAAAAACCAATGGGCTGAGACTGGACACGTACTGGATCTTTCGAATTTTGATGAGTGTAGCAAAGAAAAAGGTATTCAAAGACGGAAAGTGTATGAGTTAAAGTCATACCTCTATACATCGGGCATGATACGGATGAGCAAAACCAGAAACTGGCACTCGATCCCTGAATACAATGCGTTCCGCGCTGTCATGTTGGCGGGCACCACAACGGCCGCCGCGCATCAGCTCGGTCTTTCGCAATCCGCGATCAGCCGTTCGATTGCCAACCTCGAGGCCAAGATCGGAGATATCCTGTTCGAGCGCGATGCCGGTCGTTTGATCCCCACCCAGGCCGCCGTGCGCCTTAATCGAAGACTCGATCCGCTATTCGACGCGCTGCGCCGTATCGATGGCCCGACCGAACCTGTGCGGGAAACCCTTCGGCTGATTGCACCTCCTACCTATTCGCACCGGTTCATGGTGTCCCTGATCAGCAGCTTCCTGAAGATGAACCCCGAGTTCTTCGTCAGTTTCGAGGTTAACACGTCGGACGAGGTCACGCGCGGCGTTCTGGAGGATCGTTTCGACCTGGGTGTGATCGGGGTCGAGATCAAAAGGGCCGACTTGAAGCTCTTGCCCTATCGAAAATCCATGGCCGTTTGCGTGATGGCTCCGGATCACCCGCTGGCCAACCGCACAGAAATCCTGCCTGCTGATCTTCACGGCGTGGATATGGTCGCCCTGTCGTTTCGCCACGAAAGACGCGGCCAGCTGGATCGCCTGTTGCACCAGTCCCGGTCAGAGCCCCATCTCGTCGCCGAGGTGTCGACATCCTTCGCAGCAGCTGACCTCGCCAAGGAAAAGGTCGGGCTGGCCGTGATCAACCCGTTCCCGCTATATCACTACCGCTCGGACGACCTGGCATTCGTACCGTTTCGCTCACCCATTCTTTACCAAAGCTATTTCGTCACCTCGAACGCCCGACCGGTGCCGCGCATTGCGCGTGCGTTCATGCGTCACCTTCGCCTGCACGCGCCGACAGATCCGTTTTCGGAAAAAGCATGAGCCGCGTGCACGAGCGACCCGACAGCGCCTCGCCGAACGTGTCGGTACAGCGTCGCTCAAAACCGGAGTTTCATGCCGTTATGGCTCGCGACAAAACCCAGTCTCTCGTAGAAGCGAAGCGCATCTTTGCGGGTCTTGTCGGTTGTCAGCTGAACAAGGCCGCAACCGCGTTCCTGGCATTTCCCGATAGCCCAACGGAAGAACTCTTCGCCTATCCCCTGCCCGCGCAGTCGTGATGCAACGCGCACGCTTTCAAGCTGACCGCGCCACGCGCCCTTTCGGGACAGACCGGGAATGAATGTGATCTGCATGCAGCCGATAACCTCGCCTTCGTCCTCGGCGACGGCCATAAACTGGTTCGGATCCTCCGAGATCGCCTCGAAGGCCGCTACATATTCCGGCGCGACGGTCGGAGCAGCGCTTTCCCGCCCCATGCCCAGGCTGTCCTCGGCAATCAACGCGACGATGGCCTCAAGATCCGAGAGTTGAGCCCGCCTGAAACGCACGTTCCGATGCATTCGTACTCTCCCAGTTTGTTCGTCACTCTTGATCGCAAATGACAGGTTTTTGCCAATACTCTCAAAGCCGAAACGAGATTTCATGTGTCGTCGCGCTCGCGCCCTCTCTGCGACACAGGAAGGCGAAAATCAGACAGATGGTTCCGTGCCCAGTATTTCCTGCTCCGCAGGCCTTCAGAATGCGTTGAAGGCCAGCGTCGGAAGAGACCGCTCGATCCCTTCGATGTCGAGCAGCGTATCGTTGATGAACTTGCCGACATCCTGACCCTTCGGAATATACATCTTGAGCAACAGGTCTTATTCGCCGCTGGTCGAGAACAGCTCGGAATGAACCTCGCGCAGGACGATTTCCTCGGCCACCTTGTAAGTCGTGCCGTGTTTGCAGCGCAATTGAACGATAACGCAGGTGGTCATGGCTCGCCCCAGTTCAGGAAAATCTGACGCGCAGACTGGCACGGGGCCGGGCCATAGGCAATCCCACTATTGGGCAGGTTCTCAACCCGGGGGCGTGCAAAGCATTGGCTAAAATGCAATTTCGGAAGAGAGAGAGCCCCGCACATGTCCGTCGTCGGGGATTTTGGGACAGATGGCGGCGTGATCCAAGAGAGGGCCTGGCACATCTGGTTTGTCTGATTATGCGGCGGATTTGCGGTGAAGCAAGCGTCGCGTTTCGATGGTCTTTCGTTTGATCCTTTCTCGTTGTTTCAGAATGGTCTGGCCGCGTCCGAAGTAGACATCGGCCGGGGTGAGGTTTCGCAGGCTCTCGTGATAGCGCCGGTGGTTGTAGTGATCGACAAAGGCATCGATCTGTTGCCTGAGATCACCTGGCAGATAGTAGTTTTCCAGCAGGATGCGGTTCTTCAAGGTCTGGTGCCATCGCTCGATCTTACCCTGGGTCTGCGGGTGATATGGTGCGCCCCGGACATTGTCCATCTGCTGATCTTCCAGCCAATCGGCCAGTTCACCAGAGATGTAACTGGCGCCATTGTCAGACAGTAGGCGCGGCTTATGAACGACTGTCGCCTGATCACACCCTGAAGCCTGCAGCGCCAAGTCCAGCGTGGCGGTCACGTCTACTGTTTTCATCGCCGTGCAGAGCTTCCGGGCGATGATGTAACGGCTGTAATCGTCGAGGATCGTGCTGAGATAGAACCAGCCCCAGCCGATGACCTTCAGATAGGTGAAGTCGGTTTGCCAGAGCTGGTTCGGCCGCGTTGTCTTGTCTTTGAACTCGTCCGCCGCCGACAGAACCACATAGGCCGGGTTGGTGATCAGGTCGTAGGACTTGAGGATGCGATAGACCGAAGCCTCTGACACAAAGTACTTTTCTGCGTCGGTGAATCGCACGGCCAGTTCGCGGGGCGACAGCTCGCTTTCCTTCAGGGCCAAATCCTTGATCTTCTCTCGAACCGGCTCGGGAATGCGGTTCCAGACCCGTGATGGCTTGGGACTGCGGTCCTCAAGCGCCTCGGGGCCGCCAGCCAGATATCGGTCATACCAGCGATAGAAAGTAGTCTTCGGGATGCCTGACGTCTCCAAAGTGCGCTTGGTCGGGAGATGCGAACCTTCGACGAGGCGGAAGATCTCCAGCTTTTCAGATGCAGGATACCTCATTCGTCGTCGTCCCCATCCGCGATCATGCTTTTTTTGAGCAACCGCAGTTCAAGAGCCTGTTCGGCAACCACTTCCTTCAGATCGCGTGCCTCGCGGCGCAGATCTTTGACCTCGGTCAATGTCGCCGCACGGGCTGTGTCGCCTGCCAGACGTTTCTTGCCGGCTTCCAGGAATTCCTTGAACCAACTGTAGTAGAGGCTCTGTGCAATGCCTTCACGGCGGCACAGCTCCGCGATGCTGTCTTCGCCCTTCAGCCCGTCCAGAACGATCCTGATCTTCTCTCCTGCAGAATACTGTTTGCGGGTCGCGCCACGGATGTCTTTGACGACCTTCTCGCCGTGGCTCCTAAGTGTTCCGGGTTTCTGTCTCATCTCCATTCCTTGGTGGTCACGATGTGCCAGAAACCCTCCCTTATCAAATCACCATAAACTGTCCCAAAGGCGCTGACGTCAGACAGCAGAAACCTAGTCCTAACACCAGCCAACAGGAATTTCAGACCTCAGTGGTGACGAGTTACGAGGTCCATTTAGGAGGAACGCATTATGAACACGAAGCGCCGCCTGACTGGCGAACCGATCATGCGCATCCTCCGCAAGACATCTGAAAATCTGGTTGGCTACCTGTATCAATGGAACAATGGCGACGTGCAGCCAGCATGGTTTGATCGCGCTTTTGCAGACGTTCGTTACGAACCGTTCGTTCAAGCGCTGAAAGAAAACTCCGCCAATCCAGAGATCCCTGGACTGCGTCAGCAAGGTCCGTCGCTCCTTGAAAATGCTTAGCTCAAGGCCTCGCGTTGGTTTGTGGGTCGTCCCGTCCCGCAGGTCCTTTGAGCGATAGAGTTGACTTCTATGCCTCATAAGTGATCTAGATATGAGTTATAGAAAGGATGTCTATAACTCATGGCTTGGAACTGGACACTGCCCGATTGGCCGGATTTCCGGTATGACGGCTCCGCTCTGGAGCCGTTTGAGCAGACGTTTCTCCTGTCGTCCGGGGAAATCCTCGGCGCGGTCCATCATGTCAGCCAGTCGGAGCGCGAGCAACTCCGCATCGAACTGCTCAGCGAGGAAGCGATGCAGACGAGCGCCATCGAGGGTGAAATCCTCGATCGGCTCAGTGTCCAGTCTTCACTGCGCCGCCATCTGGGCCTCGATCCGGACAGCTACCCTGCCAAACCGCGCGAACAGGGCGTCGCGGAAATGATGGTGGACGTCTATTCCAGCTTTGCAGAAAAGCTGAGCCACGAAACGCTGTACCGCTGGCATCGGATGCTCCTGTCCCATGACCGCCGGTTGGAAACCGTCGGAGCATACCGACAACACGCCGAGGCGATGCAAATCGTTTCCGGCCGCCTTGACCGGCCCACGATCCATTTCGAAGCGCCGCCTTCGGAGCGGGTCATGCCTGAGATGGAGCGATACGCGGATTGGTTCAACAAGACCGGGCCGGGGGGAGCAGAGCCGCTTCCAGCGCTGACGCGCGCAGGGCTAGGCCACCTCTATTTCGAGAGCATCCACCCATTCGAAGACGGCAACGGCCGCTTGGGTCGCGCCCTCGCTGAAAAGTCTCTGGCGCAGAACATTGGCCAGCCGACCCTCATCTCGCTCGCCTTCACCATCGAGAAGGAGCGCAAGGCATACTACGACCAGCTTGAGCAGCATCAAAAAACGCTCGACGTGACCGATTGGCTCGCCTGGTTCGCGGAAGTTGTCTTGAAGGCCCAACAGGCAACACTCGACCGCGTCGGCTTCTTCATCAGCAAGGCACACTTCTACGATCGTCACAGGGACCAGTTGAACGAACGCCAGGCTAAGGCCATCGCTCGAATGTTTCGGGAAGGCCCTGGCGGTTTCAAAGGCGGCCTCAGCGCCGACAACTATCTCAAGATCACCGGAACTTCACGCGCAACCGCAACCCGCGATCTGCAGGACCTAGTCGAGAAAGGTGCGCTCAGCCGAACCGGTGAGCGACGCCATACGAGGTACTGGTTGAACCTGAATCCACGGGCGTCGAAGTGAGGCAGCGCCAAAGACGTTGCCTATTCTCTGAGCGAGACAGATTGGTTTCCGGCACTATCTGCGCGCAGATCAAGATCAGACGCGGATGAGAGGACAAAGCCAAGATAGTCGCCAAGGCCAAAGGGATAAATCACAGGTTGGGCCTCTAGCGTTCCGAGCCCGACAGGACGACCTACGGCTTCCAAAACGGCAGTTGTCATCCAACGCACGAGGTCCGATCCTTCCAACGCACAGGCTTTCTTCCGGGTTAGTGTCTTGCCGTTGTCGCTTCGATCAAGCAGCGCCCAGTCTATCTGAGACTGAATGACCATATTGGTCATGCGAGGGGATATCGAGTTGGAGGGGGCGTTCAAAAAAGCGCTGGAGGGCATCATGGAGATCGCGGAGATGCCGTGGAGCAATGGCCAGGCTGAAGGTCAGATCAATCGCCTGAAGACCCTTAAGCGCGCCATGTACGGCCGGGCCGGTCCAGAACTGTTGCGGGCGAGAATGCTACCGTTCCGCCACACAGATTGAGGCAGAGCCCAATTAAGGACTACGCGACAGCTGTCTTGAGAGCGGGACGGAGTCAGAGAGCCATCGCTCTCCATGACCAGCACCATCTGGTCAGAGGCTGGACCCGCGAGATACCCGAAAAGAAGAAGGCTACTTGCTGCTGCCCGTGTCGGTTGCAGCCAGCTTGTGCGTCGTCCGCTGGCCTTCTTCGAGCGGGACATCGGCATGGGAGAAGCCGATCCCGATAAAGAAGGAGACCACGCCCGTGATGGTTTTGAACTCGCGGATCTTGATGTCGTTATAGGTTGTCCGGGTACGGGCCGTGACCAGCAGCTTCTCCACGCCGTCATCGGAGACGACGCGCATGATCCAGACCCCGTAATAGCTGGGGCCCTTCTTGTGTGCCGACTCCTGGCACAGGATTTCAGCGCTATAGCCACTTTCCACGAGTTCGCGGAAACGTGCTTCCGTAACCACATTTGGTGCTTCGATGTCCCAGTTCATGGCCCGGCTCACGCTTTCTTCAAACGCGCAACATCCGGGCATTCCCACTTGAAGTCCAGAGTTACGATAGTATATTATTAACCGCAAGATATAATGCGGAAGATACGGCTGTATCTCGGTTACTCAAACTCTAGGCACGGCCATTGGCGTCTATCAAGGAAAATAGGGGTTTCAGAAACCTGCGGTTGAGCCGATGGGTGGGCATGCAGTCTGTAGCACTGCTTTTGCTCGTTCCGGCTGCAAGCCAGGCGGAAACCTGTCTCGCCCCGTCCCGGCCCTTCGTGCCAAGCGATTCGCAAACGTCCAGGGACTATGCTGACATCATCCGCCAAGACTTCGAGGCCTACATATCGGGCATTCAGGACTACTTCCACTGCCTCGAGCAGGAGCGGGCGCGCGCCTTCGAAGAAGCCCGCGAAGTCAGCCAGGATTACGGTCGGTTTCAGGAACTGGTGGGGGATTGATGGTCCACTGGGCATGCACCAGACCTGCATTCCTTGGAAACCAGACGCCGATAACACCCTCAAATATCTACTTTTTAGTTAACAGATTTCATCCGCTAGCGACGTCACAAAAGGTATGTGACGCGTGTCGAAAACTGTCTGGAGTACCGGGCATCTGGCCCTTTGTCGATCTTTGGTCGAGGCCCGAAATAGAGCGGGTCTGGGGCAGAAGGATTTGGCGGACATGCTCGACTGTCATCAATCGCTCGTGGCGCGCATTGAAAGTGGCCAGAGACGGATCGACGTTGTCGAGTTCATCGTATTGTCCCGAGCGCTTGGCTTCGACCTATCGGAGGTTCTGGCAATCGTCGAAGCCGCCACGGAGCCCAACCACAAGATTTGACAGAAAAGTAATTTTGGGACGCTCCGCTTTGTGCGTCCCCATGTGAAGTGAACTCCTCGAGGAAGAGCAATTAGCCAACATCCCCCAAGCGCGGCATGCGGTGCAGACGGGCACCGCAGTTCCGTCACGCTGCAAAATCAGAGCCTCAGTGCAGGAAGTCCGTAAACAGTGAACGATGATAAAGGTGAGGGGGTCGCGATTGCCAATCTGATCGGGACCGATGGGTGCAGTATAGTTGGTTGGGTGTATCGCTGGACGACAGGTGCCCATGCGGTGATGTGGGACGTCCACGGACCTCAGCCGGTACTGGCAACCCGGCCAGAACTGACTGCGGAGCAGAAGCAGGAAATCGTTTTCGATGCGCTCACGCGGATCGAAAGTGGCGATTCAGATTGATAACAACGTACGCCGTTTCATAGACGGTGACTATCGGACATTGGATCGGACCAGTCACTTATGCGCCACTTGGCTGTTTATGTTCCGATAGAGCCCAGCTAAAGACTTTTCCGATTGACCCGCCAGGTCGCAACAATTCAAACCGCAAGGTGGGAGCTCCTTCTTGGACCTCAATCTTTTCAAATGGTGCTAAGAAGTCCCGAATGTGCTTCGGGTCTCGGACCAACAGTTTACACTTTCCGAGCGTCGCCAACTCAGGCGATTGACGGTCCCCGACCAACCCATCTGTTCGCTCGATCGGTGGCGTGCCGCCTGGGGTTTGAAAGACGAATGGTAAAGCCAGGTCCAGGCTCTTCGATGCCACTGGAATACTGACACCTGCCGGAAGAAAGGGGGCGAAATAGGGAACCGTGCCGCCGTCAGAGGCGTCGAACGGCGATTTCCCCCGCCAAGAAATCCCCACCGGAGACCCGAGGCCGTTGCATCGATCATTCAGTGTGACTTGCCTTGTCGCTTGAGAGACCTCACTGCCGTCGGACCAGAGTAGTTCGATGAAAACATCGTCGAGACAGGCGCAAATGTTTCGTGTTCCCTGTCCCGGGTGCGCGCGGCTGTAATTCACCCGCAATCCGGCTTGGTCCATCATGGAACGCGCCTGAGCTTCATCTCGAACGATCAGAAAGATGTGATCGAGTTCGGCCTTGCCTAGGTTGTAATGCATCGCGTTTTCCTTCCGATCAGAAGCCCCAGTATGCGTGAGGTAGGTTTCACATTTAAAGTGGCCATCAAGCGGTCCGGCTACGGGCCTAAAAGCATCATAGAGCGGCTCTTTCCAATTCAGGATCTGCTTCGGCGAGTAGCCAATCTCTGAAACAAGCGACGTTCGATGACACGTCGTCCGAATGCCTCGTCAAAACAAAATAGGCAAAGGTCAGTGGTGTGCGGTGCTCAGCCCCGAAAGGATAGATCAGCCGGCCCGCAGCGATATGATCGCTTACCAGCTTGTCGCCGACCAAGGCGACGCCATGACCATCAATCGCTGCCTGCACCGCCATGCTTTCCTCGGAAAAGCGCGGGCCTTTGGTGCTGTCGACGCTGGCAGCGTTGGCCGCGAGCAGCCACATGCGCCAGCTTGCCTCGGCATCCTTCCAGTCGATGTGCAAAAGCGTGTGATGTGACAGGTCCTGCGGTGTCCTCAGCGGTGCAGTGCCTTCGATCAACGCGGGGCTGCAGACCGGAGCATTGAACTGTGGGAAAAGCGTATCAACACGAACATCGCGATAACCCCCGGGCCCGTAGCGTACCGCGATATCCGCTTCGCCCCGTGCTATGTCGACGCGCTTGTCCGTTCCATCGATCCGTATCTCTATCTCGGGGTGAAGGGCGCGAAACCCGTCCAGACGCGGGACCAACCACAGAGCGCCGAAAGACGGGCTGACGCTTACAGTCAGTTCAGTTGTGTCACTGTGTCGGGCCATCCGTTGGACAGCCGACGCCAGCCTGTCAAATCCCTCTGTCAATTCCGGCAAGGCCGCCTGTCCCGCCGCTGTCAGAGTCAGGGCGCGCGTGAGGCGGTGAAACAGTTTTGCCCCCAGCCAATCCTCAAGTGACTTCACCTGCTGGCTCACGGCTCCGGGCGTGACGTTCAACTCCTGTGCGGCCTCTTTGAAGCTGAGATGACGGGCGGCGGCTTCGAAGGCGCGCAGAGCATTCAGGGGTGGGAGTCGATGCATGAGATAATACCTTAGAAATTCTACTGTATAATGGCGGAATATCTGGTTTGTCAAAATGCGTTTAATGAGAATATCTAGCTTTAGCCTTCATTCTGTTGATGTGACGCGCAGAAAAACTGATTCACCAGGACCCAAAATGACCTCCAAACGATCCGACTATGCCACGGGGGTCATCCTGTTGATCGCCGCGGCGCTTACCTACAGCACAGCGGGGATCTTCACCAAGGGTGTGGTGGCCGAGGCGTGGGCGGTGATCTTCTGGCGTGGCCTGTTCGCCGCGCTGTTCACGACCGCCTGGACACTCCAGCGCGGCTCGCTTCGCGCGCAGTTCGGTAGGATGGGAAGAGCAGGTTGGGCCGTGGGCGTCATCGGTGCAGTGGGGACGGCCGCCTTCATTCCCGCCTTCAAGCTGACGTCTATTGCCAATGTCGCCCTGATTTACGCCGCTGCCCCCCTGCTTGCCGCGGTTATGGCTTGGGTGGCGATCGGCGAGCGGATCACGCGACGCACGCTGATCGGAGCATTGCTCGCGATAGCGGGTGTCGGTGTAATCGTGTCGGGGTCAATCGGAAGTCTCAACCTGATCGGTGATGGGCTGGCTCTGGTGATGACGCTGGTCATGGCGACGATCATGGTGATCTACCGTGTTTACCCCGAAACGCCGGGGGCTGGCCCTTCGGTGATGCAATCCCTGTTCCTGCTGCCACCGTCCTTCATTTTTGGGCGGCCTTTGCAAACCGCCCCTTTTGAGATTGCGATCCTTGCGGCGTTCGGTCTGCTCTTTGCCATTGCATCTGTGACCTTGGCCGAAGGAGCCAAGCGCGTGCCTTCTGGCCAGACCGCGCTGATCAGTGCCTTGGAAACACCCCTGGCCCCGCTTCTGGCGTTTCTGATTTTCTTTGAGATCCCTTCGACAGCGACCGTGATTGGGGGCGCGGCCGTCTTGTTCGGGGTGCTCTATTCAATAAGAGTGGAGAAACACCAAGGCACCGTTGCCAAACAAGAGGGAGCCGAATTATGAGCTTTGAAATCTGGCTCACCTATCTTGCCACGGTGTTGGCTTTTATGATCACACCGGGGCCGAGCCACCTTTTGATGCTGTCGAACAGCATGACCCATGGGTTCAAGCCCGCGCTTGCCACCGCAGCGGGCGACCTGACGGCAAATGCGTTGCAGATGCTTGCGGCGGGACTGGGTCTTGCGGCGATCCTTGTTGCCTCACAACACGCGTTGGAGGTCGTGAAATGGCTTGGCGTCGGCTATCTGCTTTGGATGGGCCTTCGCATGTGGTGGCAAGCGGATCACGCGAAATCGTCCATGGGTGCCGCGCGCAGCGCGTCCCGCCGCGCGCTATGGGGGCAAGGGTTCTTCACATCTGCCGCGAATCCCAAGGCGGTGGTGTTCTTTGCGGCTCTCTTCCCGCAGTTCATCGACCCCGGCCAGCCATTCGTGCCGCAATTCGTGCTGCTCTCGGTCACGTACCTTGTCGTCGATGGCACCTTCCTCAGCACCTACGGCGCCAGTGCGGGCTGGATTGCCTCCCGGCTCAAGGGACGTGCGACGACGCTGGTGCATCGGCTTGGCAGCGTCTTTCTGATCGGCGCGGCCTTCATGCTCGGAGTGAAGACCTTGCGGGATGCTTGAAGCACTTGGGTCAGGGCAAGCTGTAAATTGAAAAGCTGATGTGGAGATAGGATCAGGAAAATGAACAGACCAAAGGCGACAGCCAAGGTTCTCGTAGATGATGAGCGTGTGAGGGTAGCACGATTCAGCTTCGCACCCGGTGCAGAGACAGGCTGGCACGTCCATGGCCACGACTACGTTGTGACGGCAATCACGGACTGCGAATTTCTCCTCGAAGAACCCGGCGGCACCAGCCGCGAAGTCGATGTCGCTGCCGGGGAGGCCTATCGCCGCTCAGAGGGCGTCGAACACAACGTGGTTAATCGTGGCGGAAACCCTATGATC
The DNA here is from genome assembly GCA_030425145.1 of Alphaproteobacteria bacterium. GTDB lineage: Bacteria > Pseudomonadota > Alphaproteobacteria > Rhodobacterales > Rhodobacteraceae > Marivita. Next base: position 93,551 of record JAUHVK010000016.1, read on the forward strand.
TTTGTTGAAATCGAGCTGAAAAGCTGACCGCAAAAGGAAATTATGCCGTGTCAGCGCGACGTGCCGTACCTCATGGTCTGGAAGTTCACTATGACGCGGTAGGCGAAAATACATTCGAATACGATTTGGTCGGGTTCGGGTTGCCGACATGCCGCTACTCACAAATTCAAAAGCATGATCAACACTAAAGCTGTCTGCTGTGACCACTAATTCAACGCACTCATCCGGTCGCGGCATCGTGTTGATGTCCATCGCAATGCTGACTGTCCCCATCGTGGACGGAACGGCAAAATACCTGAGCGCTGAGCATTCGCCGCTCTTCGTCGCATGGGCGCGCTACGCGTCAGCTTCGATCTTCGTCTTGCCGCTCGCCATTTGGCTGCACGGGCGCGCCATTTTTCCGACTGAAGGCCGACCGGTACATCTGTTGCGGACGGTATTTCTCGTCAGCGCAATGACACTATATTTCCTGGCACTTGCGCGCATTCCAATCGCGCAGGCGGTCAGCGCCTATTTTGTCGGACCCGTGGTTGCTGTTGCTCTGTCAGTTGTGGTCCTTCGAGAGGCCATGACACGCCGAAAGGCGCTGAGCCTCGCGCTTGGGTTCATCGGTTCACTTGTCGTCTTGCGCCCGGCTGCTGACGTAGACTTCGGCCTTTTTCTGGCGTTTGGCGCTGGCATCTTCTTTGCGCTTTATCTGGTCACCACGCGACAAGCGTCCTTGGGCAGCGACCCGATCAAGGTCCTGACGTTTCAATGTGTGGTGGGAACTCTGCTGCTGACGCCGCAAGCGGTGGCGACAGTGTCGCCGCCTCAAACCGAGATGCTTTGGCTATTCGCGGTTCTTGGGCTCTTCTCGGTTTTCAGCCACATGCTGACGATCCTGGCGTTTCGCCTGGCGGATGCATCAACGCTGTCGCCGCTCGTCTATCTGGAATTGGTTGGGAGCGCGGTGATCGGTTTCATCGTTTTTACGGAGATCCCCGCAACGTCCACCGTTTTGGGGGCGGCTCTGATTATCGGAGGCGGACTGGTTCTGACAAAACGACGCAAGAAAGCCTGACGCGGAAATTCGGCTGGGACTATGCCTAAAGTTCCATCTCCAACCGGTGCTCATACCCGATGCGGCCCTTGTAAACGGGCCCGCTGTCCCGCATTCCAGCCCCCTGGTAGACGGCGAGGGCGGGCTCATTGCCAGCATCTACCGCCAGTATAAGTTGTTTGGCAGATGGCCAATGCGCTTTCGCAGCGTCGATTGCCAGTCCAAAGGCCTTTCGCCCCAAACCGCGCCCCTGAAACTCCTTCCCGATTTTCAGGCCATGAAGCGAGATCGCCTCATCCGGCACCCAGGAAGGCGAAAGCGCAAATCGTTTGAGAAGGACGATACCGACAGGATTCGGTCCAAGGTAGAACGCCAGCCCCAGGATTTGATCGGCATCTGCGGCTTGCCATTCGTTCACGGACGCTTCGAACGTGCCCCCAAGCTCTTCCTGATCCCGCGCAACCTGCAATGAGGCCAGTGCAGCGAGTTGTGCGCCGCTCAATTCGGCCAGGCTTTGAACGCGCAAGTCGGATTTTTCATACTGATGTTCCATGGATGGTTTTTGGCAACGAAGCTTCAAGTCTTCAAGCTCGCCTTTCGCGAAATCAGTGAATCATGGGTATTGCGGCATAGGTTACTCGTGGTCCGAAGCGGGCTTCGCGCGTCGGCGGCGCGCTAGTGGGCCGCCGAAGGTCGGCAGTGCGGACGGAGTGGGCATTCGTTGCGGCTGCGCCAATGTCAGCTTAACCTGAATATGCGGTGCTTAGAGTCCCACCGCCGTTCTCCAGCCAGTTCCGTTCATGCTTGTCGAGAAGCTCGGCCATTCGAGCATCGTAGGCTGCCAGATCGGAATCTTTCAGCACGCCAATCCACTTCTGCGAGGTTCCGCTGTCGAAGAAGTCGGAATCTTTCCGCCAGAAGCCTTCACGTGCTGAGACGGCAAACCGCTCTGCATTTTTCTTCATATTCCCGAAGCGGGCAGAAGCCACCAATTTGCTCATCAACGCAGGCGGATGCTCCACCGCGATGTGTTTGGCAATCTGATGAACTGACGCGTCCAGATCGCGGGTCATGTCTGAATAGTGCAGGCAGAGGACATTCTCACGGTCTGCAAACTCAAGAGCGCTTCGAAAATGATCTATGATCGATACGAGGCTCGCGCCGTCGCGGTGTTCTCCTTCAAGAAAAATGCGAAACCCCTCTTGGATGTCAGGCGGATAGACATTGCCAAGCACATCTTCGGACATGTTTTCGACGTGCCGCCGAAAGGAAAAATGCACATCCATCGGATGACGGAAGACTGAAATGTATCGGAGTTCCGACCATAGCGGTATGCCGTCCAGTGGCGTGTGTGTCTTCACTTGCCGACGCCCATCCCGAGCGTTCAGTGCGGCAATCCTCGCGTCCTGATCGGCATCTGTTATATCGATCCATGGAGCTTTCCGAGAGATGGCGGCGTCAACATCTGGATCACCCGACAGCAGCAAAGCGAGAATGCCCTGCGTCCATGTTGTCCCGGATTTCGGTGGCGTCGACACGACTATGTCACCTGGCCGCGCCGCGAACTCGTACCAGCGGCTTGGATCAGCGATCTTTCCAGTGTAGCGGCGTTTGGGTTTATAAGGGCTGCTGAGCATGGCTCTTGGATACTCCGTTTGGGGCAGCATCGCAAAGCCGACCTATGTGCAGACCGCAGCATCGGTCGATCTGGGCTCGAAGCGGACCTGCGCCGCTGTGGCACGCCGGAAGAGCGGTCGACGGTCCGCACTGGGGACGACGCGGCGCTTCAATGACCCAAGCTCTATGTCAGCATTTTGTCTCTGCCCGTTCGGTCACGGCCAGTCTTTCCGAACATCACGAGATTCCCTAGCAGAGCCAATGTAACACCAGAGACCGCAGTAGCGGTCCATTGATAGCCCTCGAAAAAGGTAGAAATCACCAAGGCAACTACTGGAAAGACTACAGTGGCATAGCCCGCCTGTGCCGAACCGATTTCTGAGACGAGCATGAGATAGGTCGTGAAGCCGATCACGGAGGCGAACACGGCCAGATACAGCAGGGCGGCGAGGTAGGTCGGGTCGACCGTTACCACCAATTGCTGCCGCGTGGCGAGAGCCAGAAGGAGTAAAACACCCGCTCCTATCCCCATGCCCCATACGTTGGCGATGATCGGCGTCGTGCCGGATACGCTGTTGCGACGGGATGCCATGTTGCCCCATGAAAAGATCATGGTGCCCAGAAACGCCCAACCCACGCCACGCAGAGTATCTGGATTGAATGAAACCGCCAGGCTTTCCCAGAACAAGAGGATGAGGCCGCACACCCCCAGAAGGCCCGCCAGCAAGACCTTGAGCGTGATCCTTTCGGCAAAGAGGATGCGGGCATTCAGCGCGTTGAAGATCGATGCCAGAGAGAACACAACCGAAACCAACCCCGAAGGGATCAGGGCGGCGGCGTTGTAGAGCGCCACGAAGTTCAGGCTGAATAGACAGAGCGCCTGAAGGATCACGAAGCGCCATTGCGCAGGAAACTTGAGACGCCTGGTAGCTGCCAGAGCCAAGAGCAGGAGGATCGCCGCGAGCGCGATCCGGTAGAAGACCGACACGCTGATCGGCACCGGACCGATCTGCAAATCGATTGCGATCCAGCTTGTTCCCCAGATCAGAACCGTAACGATAAACAAGACTGCACTGTTCAAGATCGGCACCTCCCGTGTGGGGAATATCCGCGAACGAGGGCGCCCGGCTTGCACGATCTTGCGGTTTTCCATGCCTTGCCTTGCCTCGCCGCTTTGGTCAGATCGGAAAAGCGGCTACAAGACCACATGGTTTCAACGGTTTCCGACTATCTGGAGCGTTCTCCAACCGCTCAATCGCGCGCACGGCTCGATTTGGGTGCAGGCCGGACCGTGACCATATGGGAAAATCACAGCGACCGGATTTTTTACGACAAGCCCCGGGGGCACACCTTCAGCCTGTACCTGCGGGGAGGCACTGGGACGCGAAGGCTGGACGCAGGCGGAATAGCTGGCTGGCCAGGTGCCATCTGCGTACTGCCGGAAGGGCAGACCTCTGATTGGGAGATCACGACCCCGTTTCGGTTCCTTCATCTGGTCTTGCCAGACGAACCATTGCGCGCATGGTTTTCCCGCATCCATGATCGCGACGCCAGATACTTTGACGTGGCCGAGATCATGTATGACGCCGTTCCCGCCATGACGGCCCCGCTGGCCCGATTGGCGCAGGCCGCCTCAACAAGCGATCCCTTGTCAGCGGAAGGGGCGGTTGCCGAGTTGATCTATCACTTGCCTGAGCGCCCGAAAACGCTGCAAGGAGGTCTCACAGCCCAACAGCTGAGGCGGACAGACGACTGGATCGACGCGAACCTCGGTGGCTCCATCAGGCTGTCCGACCTCGCAGCTGAGGCTGGCCTGTCAGAATTCCACTTTCACCGCATGTTCAGAACGTCCCGCGGCACGTCTCCGCACAAATGGGTCATGATGCGAAGGATTGAGGCTGCGAAGGACAGATTGGCCGGCAACGGGAGTATCTCCGACACTGCAGCGGCCTGCGGCTTCTCCTGTCAGAGCCATCTAACGCGAGCATTCAAGGCGCAGACCGGCATGACGCCTGCGCTGTATCGTCAGCGGCTATCGGGCGGCTGATAACGGAGTATCTCCCCCAGCTTGCCCTTGCCTGGTCGATCCAGTTCATGGGGGTCATATCGCCGGAGCCGGGGATCATGCTCATCCTCAGCGTCGACTGCGCATCGATCATTCTGTCTTCTGTCACGGTTGTCGGCGGCGAGCCATTTAGTCTTGTCAGTAGTTCACCTGCTCAAAGCCGTAGTTGCCCTCGTAGTCGCGCCAATCGACGAAGACAGATCGATGATAGATACCGGGGCAATTCTGGCCCCATCGTTCGAGACCGACATGGTCGGCTGGTAAGGCGGCTATGGAAGACCTCTGCCACGCGAAGTCACCTTGCGTCCCGTACGTGCCTAGGACCACGGTGGCGCTGCGGTTGCAGTCGCCGTCACGTCCGGATTCGTGCTGTCGCGCATACCGGACATCGAAGACTCGGATTGATCGTACGAAGTTGAACTCAGGTCCGCTGATATCGATGTCCGCCCGATCTTGAACGAGCCGAAGGGCCCGTTCGGTGGGATCAAGGTGATCTGGAGCTTCTGGAGTGCGCCAAGCAGCCGCAATAGGTTCAGCGGTATCGCGCGCTGGAAAGGATTGTCGCGGTCCAGTGCTGTTGTTCTGGAAGAACGCTTCAAAGATGCGGTCTACACTGTTTGCTGCTGGAGCGGTCTCAAAGGACGCGCCCATGGGACAGCGCCAGATTTGAAGCGGCGGTTCCACCGGCCAAGGCGTAATGCGTCGGATGAATTCGGCGCGGGCTCTGGCGCATGGCACGGAAGCAGGCCAGCCGCCAGACAGGCACAGTAGGATCGCGCAATCGATCGGGTATGTCTGGGCGCGGGCGGGTATCGGCAGAGACGTACTTGTCACAGTCAAAGCGACTGCGACCGAGGGGAGAAGTTTATCAAGTATATAGCGCATGCTGAGAGCCCTCAGTAACAAAGCTCAGCATACATACGAAAATATACTATCGCAACATCTAGTTTAACGTCGCATAATGAAGTTTATGTTAAGAAATTGTGTACTTCCCCAAGGAATCCGAAAGTCAATCTTATGTTAATTTATCTTGCCTTTTCGCTGAATACTGAGAACCTGTCATACCTTTGAATTCGAGTTCGTTGAGCATCCCTATCAAACGATTGTACAAAGGAAATCGGACGGCAAGCTGTCTATACGCCGGCCGTCCAACTCGCGTTTGAATGCAGATCTCAAAGGCTTAGGCAGCAGCAGCTTTTTTTGCAGCTTTGGTTGCATCATTTGCGGCCTTCTGAACGGCAGCAGCAGCCTCATTCGACGCTTCTTTGCCAGCGGCAACAAGCAGTTCAACAGCTTCGGTCTGTGCTTTGCGAGTGATCTCGGCAAAAGCCGTGAGGTATTTAGTAGCCTGGTCGGCCGCAAAGTTGGCGAAGTCGGTCACCCCCCCCTATAATTGTGAACGGCGGAGCAATACTCGGCCACGGTAGCAGCGCCGCGGTGGTGTCGCGGGCGGCGTAAAAGTCGGCCACTTTTGCCCTTTGGGATTTCGGGAGGGCTTGGGGATATTCACCGTGGACTTGTATTTGAAGGTGCGTCGGGCTCACTTCCAAGATGGCTTGAGCGGGCGCCAGATTGCCCGGGATTTCGGTATCAGCCGGGACAGTGTTGCGAAGATGTTGGCCTATTCGGAGCCGCCTTGGTATCAGCGGATGGCGCCGATCCGGCGGCCGAAGCTGGATCCTTTCACGGATCAGATCGACCAGTGGCTTGCCGAGGACAAAGCTCGTCCCCTCAAACAGCGTCACACAGCCAAGCGCATCTTCGAGCGGTTGCGGGATGAGTGTGGGTTTGATGGCGGCTGAGTTCCTGATCTTGTTTGTCGGAGGTATCGGTTCGCTCATGCAAGCCAACGACTACGCTGGATTCACGAGACGAACCTCTTGACGAATTTGAGCGACAGAGCCGCGGGAAACCGCACTGCCAATAGCCGTTTCAATCGGCGCGGCGGGAAACGACTGCGATCGCAAACTCCACCAAATAATCATTGAGAGCCAGCGAAGCTGAATGTGCCGCGTCTCTATCGCCATCGGCGATCGCGTTCAAAATCCGGCGGTGTAGGTCACGGCCACGACCAACTTCGAGGGCTTCGTCACGCACGTGCACGACCCAAAAACGACGCGATAACCCTTGTAACGGCAACATGATTGAACCGAGATATTGGTTGCGCGCGGCGTCGATGATCAAACCATGAGTGTCTCGGATAGTGTTCGTGTATTCTTGCAAGGTGAAGTCTTGATTCATCACGTCAGCAAGTCTGCACATCGCTTGGCGTTGGTTTTCATCCGCCCGCTTGCAGGCTAATTCTACCGCCAAGACCTCGACCGCCCGTCTGACTTCCAGTCGACTGAGTTGGTCCTCTACGGTGATCGCAGGAATTTCGATTCCTTTGCTGGCGTGAATGCGAATCATGTAGCTCGGAGCTAGGCGGTGGATCGCTTCGCGGACCGGTGTTCGGCCCAATCCAGTAAGATCCACTAAGACCTTTTCCGAAATCATCGTTCCCGGAGCAAGTTGCCCTGTCTCAATCATTCGTTGAAGAAGTTCAATGGCTTGCTGTGTCTTGTTGGCCATTCAAAGCGGTCCTTACATCCCAGTTAGACAATTCCATATCACTGAAAGCTTGACATATCACCGATATATCGGCGGTATATTTATTGAGTTTACCCAGTCAAGCAGAAGGAAGATTGATGAAATACGCACCCGGTTCCGAGTCGTGCCCCCTCCCGTTTTCGCCCTTCAAAGCTTGCACCGTGCCGCGCCCGATTGGATGGTTGTCGAGCATCAGCGCAACCGGCGTAGAAAACATCGCGCCTTACAGCCAATGGAACAACCTGACGTTTGATCCTCCGATGGTGATGTTTGCGGCCAACCGCTATCCCGATGGGCGGCGCAAGGACACGGTGATCAATGCCGAGGAAACAGGGTGGTTCGCTTGGAACCTGGCGACATACGACCTGCGCGAGGCCGTGAACATCAGCGCAATGGCGCTTGCGCCGGACGAAAGCGAATTTGACCGGATTGATGTGACACGGGTCTACGCCGAAAATGGCGGCGTGCCGATGGTCAAGGAGAGCCCCTGCAAGTTTGAGTGCCGTTATCTCAGCACCCACACACAGAAGGGCAACTCATCCATGGGCACAGTGGATGTGGTGTTTGCTCAGGTTGAACTGATTCATATCGACGATCAGTTCATCCAAAGCGATGGTCGTCTTGATATCGCCGCGATCCAGCCAATCGCGCGACTTGGGTATTTTGACTACACCGTCGTGCGCGAAACTTTCGAAATGCGCGTGCCGGGGTCCGATAAAGATGCCCGCGCCGGTCTGGAAGGCCGCGCCTAATCAACGATGGGGCAGCTGCGTCATCAGCGCGCGATCGAACATTTTAACCAACTGAGGAGTTACGCCATGAACAAGACCAAGAAACTTCACACACTCTCGCGCCGTTCGGTTGTTGCAGGGATTGGCGCAGCAAGCGCCCTGACCCTCACTGGTGGCAGAGCCCGCGCACAAGATCTGATCCCCGTGAAAGTCACCACAGCACTGCGCCTCGCCAACTACACCCCGGCTTATGCGGCATTGCGCGAAGGCATTTTTCAGAAACACGGTTTGGACGTGGAAATTTCATCGGCAAGCTCGGTGGCCGAACCGATCTCGATCTTGAATGCTGGCCGCGCAGAATTCGCCATGACCGGCACGGGCATGGCCGTCAATTCCGCCATAGAGGGCGCTGACACACAGGTGATCGCCAAAATGGCGGGCGCAATCGGTCTGTGGTTCATTTCCAAGCCCGGTGTGACGATCAATTCCCTCGATGATCTGCGTGGTAAGACCATTGCCTCCTATCGCTTCCCCTCCAACACAGTTTCATCGCCAACCTACGCCATGCAATCAGCGGGCGGGTTCGATCCAAGCGAGGCTGGTGTGAAATTCATGGAAGGCCCCTTTGGCTCGATCATTCCAACGGTCCTGAACGGGCGCGCGGATGTGGGCTGTGCCTTTGAATGGGACGCCAGCATTGCTGAAACCGTGCATGGATTGCAAGTATCGCTGCCTTTGGCGCAGGTCTTGGGACCAATCGCCTTTACCTCCACCATGGTGTCGCGCGCCTACGCCCAAAGCAACCCCGAGGTCGTGCAAGCCTTTGTAAGTGCCCTGGCCGAAAGCATGGCGCTTTTGCACGCGCAGCCCGATATCTATCGTCGCGTGTCTGCTGCAGAATTCGATCAGGTCCCGTCTGAAGCGGTCGCTGCAGGCACAGATCGCCTGTTGGGAACCGAGGGCGTTGTTCCGCGCAACCCGTTGGTGACACGACAAGAATGGGACGCGATTATGGCCCATGATCTGGCGGCGGGCACCGTCCGGGGAGAGGGCGCTTTCGAGGACATGGTGGATATGTCTTTCGCTCAGGCCGCAACCGACGCCCTTGCCAACAGCAACTAAAGTGTTGCGCCTTTGAGCCAGAGCCAAAAGCGCAACGCAATAAGCCAAGCAAACTTCAAACTCAGGGGCGCCGGTGATGCGTTTGTCTATCTTCAAGTATTTGCCCGGTCAGCTCGCCTTGGCGATGGTGATTTTCGGGCTTTGGGAAATCGCGGTAAAGGCTGGTTATTTGTCTGCGTACCTTTACGGGTTTCCATCGGGCATCGCCGCCCGCGCCTATGACCTGACCATGTCGGGCGAGATTTTTGGTCATGCCGCTGTGACTGTGTTGGCGGCCGTCATCGGCTTTGTCATCGGCAGCACTTTGGGCAGTTTTTTGGGCCTAAGCCTTTGGCTAAACGAAACGGTGGCCAAGATCGTGCGCCCCTTCATCGTGGCAATCAACGGCGTGCCGAAAATTGCCTTTGCGCCGTTGATTATCGTTTGGTTCGGGATTGGTATCGAGTCAAAGATCGCGATTGCCGCCGCACTGACCTTAATCGTTAGTCTGATTGCGACGTATAATGGCACCTTGGAAACGGACAAGGATTTGCTGAGGTTGATGCGCTCGCTGGGGGCGACACGTTTGCAGATGTGGCGCACGGTCGTTGTGCCTGCCGCCGTACCTTGGATGTTGTCGGCACTGCGGTTGAATGTGGGCTTTGCGTTGATCGGCGCGGTTGTCGGCGAATACATTTCTTCGCAATCGGGGCTTGGCTATCTCGTCTACTATTCGGGGGTCCTCTATGATCTCAATGGGGTCTGGGTGGGCATCATCGCCCTGATGGTTGTGGCGCTATTGATGGACAGAGCCGTTACCGAACTGGACCGGAGGATGCGTTGGTGAGCGATTTTACCCCCCTTGAAACCAAAGATCTGTCTGTCACTTTCAATCCGGGCAGTGAAAACGAAGTTGTCGCGTTCACCGATATCAATTTCAGCCTGAAACCTGATGAGATTTTGGCCATCGTTGGCCCATCTGGTTGTGGTAAATCAACTTTGTTCAATGTGATTGCGGGCCTCCAGCCCGCTACCAAGGGCGAGGTGTACGTTGATGGCACCCGTGTGCTCGAAGCGCGGGGCCAGGTCGGTTACATGTTGCAAAAGGACATGCTGCTGCCTTGGCGCAACGTGCGTGACAATGTTGCGCTTGGCCTCGAAGTCAAAGGGATGGCAACGGCTGAACGCTATGAAATTGCAGATCGACTTATCTCTTCTTACGGCCTCAAGGGGTTCGAAACCTCTAAACCCGGCACATTATCCGGCGGTATGCGCCAACGTGTGGCTTTCATGCGCACTCTGGCGCTGGACCCAGACGTTATTTTGCTGGACGAGCCTTTTTCGGCGCTGGATTTTCAGACGCGTACACTGTTGCAATCCGAAGTGCTGGATATCATCGCCAAACAACGCAAGAGTGCGATCCTGGTCACCCATGACATCGGGGAGGCTGTGACGATGGCCGACCGAGTGATGGTGCTAAGTCGCCGTCCGGGACGGATTAAACACATGATTGACATTGATCTTAGCCGAGAAGAACGCGACCCAGTAATGCTGCGGAGTAATACCAAATACCAAGAGTATTTTCAGCTTTTGTGGGCTGAACTCGATATTTGACCGGGCGTGAATAAGACGGGGAGTTTCTCTAAGGGACGAATTCTCAAGAGCCGTTGCGCGGGTTTCCGCTATCTTTGTTTCATCAATTCTTCCCTGACTGCCTCAGTCGGCCTCCATCCGAGACACTTTCTGGGTGCGCTCTTCAGGCAGTCGCAAAGCGCCCTTAATACTGCGATTTAAAAGCGCGCCAAGCTGGGTTTCGCTGGGTAAGTAGTGGCAGGCCCGTTTTTAAGAATTTCGATGGGTCCTGCTGCCAAGGTGCTTGCGGGCCGCACAAACCGCTATAGGTGCCGATGCCGGACTTGAGCTTGCGCCAGGTTCAAAACTCAAACCCACGATCGAAGGTGATGGATTTACAAACTGGCTGGGGCCGGGGCACCCTGACATCCATCAGTAGTGAATGAAGTGCGTTGAACTTCGGTCTTTATTGCGGCACAGGATAACAAATCAAGTCGCCCGCTCCACCAGACAGGCGACGTTCATGACGCCCTAAGAGCATTCGGCGCTCTAGACATAGGCTCAGATTGTCTCTTGGCTGACCCGGATTGACTAACCAAGGTTTCTAATCTGTCTTGCGATTTACCCTATGGCCTAAAAGAGCACTTGGCGCCGCAAAAAAGCGTGACAGGGCCAGTTAGGGTGATCCATAGGCCGCCATTGTTACGCCCGATTGTACGGTCGAAAAGGGAGCA
>JAUHVK010000058.1 GCA_030425145.1 Alphaproteobacteria bacterium
GCCTCGGGACCGGTTGAAGGCGAGGAAGCGATCCCAGATGACCTGGGTGTCGATGTTCCAGCAGGGCAACGTGGCCTTCGCTGCTTTGATGAGCTCTGCCCAACTGGTCTGAAAAACGTTCGAACTCGCGGTGATATCGATCAGCCCTGAGAAGATAGTTTTGTTATTATTATCTCTAGATAGTGATGTGTCGCCTTCACCTGACACGAGATCATGGGTTTCACTCTCCTCGTCGAAAGCGGAAAACCGAAAGATCCAGGGCGCGAACTTGCCATTCGGCTTCGCCCGCTCGAGCTGCAACTCCGAAGTCTCAAGTTCGTTCAGAAGAACCGCAAGATACTGCCGTGAGACACCCATCTTCTCCGCCAGGGCCGAGAGGGTGAAGGCTGCCGTTCCACGCGACAAACCGTTGTAGCCATCCTTCCAGGCGATGGCGTCGAGGATGAGGGTGGCAAGCTTGTGCGCTGCAACAGAGAGATTTGTCTGCGTAATCCGTCGCAGGATCAAGCCGGTCGTAGGTTCCATGGTCGAGGTCTCCTTGGAGATCCGACGCCATGTCGTGAGACAACAACATTCTTGCCAGCAAAACAACTTTGCTGGTTGCAGGTGTTTTAGCGGTGCGCTAGGAAACTCTTGTTCACGGAGTTTTCTAGCACGGCGTCAGGCTTCACGGTCTGGCGTCGTCTCCTTTTCAGGGGTTTTGCACAGCCTCCCGTGCGGGGTTGAGATGACGCGCGCGGCAAAACCGCGCGCAGATTTTGTCAGTAGCGAACTTCTTCAGAACCATAGTTCCCGGCGTGATCACGCCAGTCGACGAAGACGGAACGGTAAAAGTAGCTGCCACATCCATTCGGGATGCTCAGGCCGGATGCGGCTGGCACCTGGCCCACGGTGGATCTTGTCCATCGGTAGTCGCCCTGCACGCCGTAGGACCCCAATCGCGTCGAGTCGCTGCGATTGCAGTCGCCATCTCGGTTTTCATGCTGGCGGTACTGGATGTGATAAACGCGAATGCTGCGCACGAAATCAAAGGCGTCGCCCGAGATGTCGATGTCGGCTTGTTCATCCGCTTGGACGCGGACAAGGGGCATAGGAGTCGATTCCTGCGGTTCGGGCGGATAGCGGAACGTGATGTCATAAAGGCGTTCCATAGGCGACATTGGACTGGGGTCTTTGAACGACACACCCATTGGGCACCGCCAGATTTGTAAGGGCGGCTCGATCGGCCATGGCGTGATCCGCCGAATGAAGACCGCTCTGGCATGCGCGCAGGGCGCAGAGGCAGGCCAACCGCCCGCAAGGCAGAGGAGGATCGCACAATCCACCTGATAGGCCTGAGCCGGAGCTGACGAGGCCATTAGTCCGGATATGCTTATTGCCGTGGCTGTTGCCACGGCGTGGATCACGTGCTTCATGATGCCGACTCCATCTATAATGGTGCAGCGATACGAAACAACATTAATGATGGCAAGGAGATTTGATTGCGAGGCGGAGCGAAAGGTCCCCGCTAGCGGTACCTTTGCCGGAAGAAGGTCTATGCACGTGCGGGGTTCTGCTGTTAGCTCAGCAGGAACTGCGCGCAGCTACGAGACTACGGGGTAGAAAGGACGCCCCCAGTCTCCGCTCGGGTTATCCATCATCAGGTCAACAAAAACTGGCATCAGGAATGCAAGGATTGCCGCTCCATCGCGCACTTGCGCGCGATTCACGCCGCCGTTCCAAGTCGAACCGCCGTGCACGAGCTGGTTGCGCAGAACATACAGACGGTCAAAGACAAAACTCAAAACTCTCGCTGTGTCTCCAGCCTGGAACGCCTGTCCGAAGGCTCGGGCCGAAGCATTGAAACGCTCCTGCCAATCATCGAAGCCTTCGATTCCGTTGTGGTGTTGCCAGAACGGGCTGAAGACGTAGTGGTTCTCCAGGAGAAGACGAACTGGACCAGAGAAGCGCTGCCAAACGGCCTTGTAGATCCGCCGATCAGCATCCAGCTGTGTCAGCCGACCAAAGAACTCAAGGAACGTGGCGCGTTCACCTAGCGGGATAGACTGGAATTCTCGTTCGTCGGCGTAGGCTGCATTGAATGCGATCCAAAGAAATATGAACCGCGCGTCATCGTCTTCTTCACAGGCCTCGGCACGACCGATCCAACTGATTGCACGGTGGACACGAAGGCCCATGGTTTCGGGAAATCCCGAGCGAATGGCCCTCTGTTTTTCCTTCAACGCTTGGAACGTCAAGCTGTCGCTCATACAAACTCTCCTCAAGAAATTGGGTCATGGCATCGCGGCAAAATCGGAGCGGCGATAGTCCTCGACCATGGCTCGCAACTCCGCCGGGGCGATGACTTCGACCTTGTCACCCCATTGATACAGGTGCCAAACCATCTCAAGCCAGCCCGCTGCATGGAAACGGACGATAAGACTGCCATCTGGCTGGTGTTCCAACGTCTGCCTTGGATGAAACTGAAAGCCGGCTGCACGAGCGGCTGCGTCTGGCCTAAAGCGCCAGACCACTTCCCCGAATTGCGCCGGATCTTGCCAGACCCCGAAGGCGTGGGCCGCATAATCTGCAATGGTGAAGCCGTTCTGGAGCTTGAAGCTTTCATTCAAGGTTTCTGCTTCATGAATAAGATCAATGCGGAAGTTTCGGACCTCATCTGCCTTTGCTGGGTCACGCGCGGCAAGATATGTCCTGTGCCCCAGCAATACCCCATGCGGCTCTAGGATGCGTTTCTTCGTGTCCTGACTGTAGCGCACGCGTAACCGAAAGGGTCCGCGCAGCGCCTCGATAATTGCGTCAAGAATGTCGGGAGTGACACTGACACGGGGGCCGGGTCGTGTGACTTGGCCCATGGCCATAAGGACAGCCTCTGCGTCCGCTTCGATTCGAGCTCGAGCCGGCACTCTTGCCAACATACCATCTCGAAGGTCCGCCAAGGCCTTTGCATGCCGTAGCCTGCCTTCTGCTTCGGCTGAACGAGCAGCGATCTCCAGTGCTTCGGCGCCAGTTTCATGCCGAAGTTGTAGCCGTGAGAGTCCAGTGTCGCGTAAGCACCAGCGTCGCTTCCGGTCCTCACCGTCTTCAGCCACGACATTTCCGAAGGTGGCCTCCAACGCATCAGTCATGCGCTGAGCAGTGCGATGAGAAACCGAAAACTCGTCACAGATGTCTTCGAGACTGACCCCGCCGCGGCGCGCGGCGGCCATCTGAGCAAGACGAATGAGATCTTGGGCCTTGGAAAAGGACATGGGGTGTTCTGGACCTGTCAGTTTTTGACACCCTTGTAGGCTATTTGTGTCATTGCGTCCTGTCGAGCCGATTCCGGCAAGGGTGACCACGGTGCGAGTTGAGAGGCTCGTCAGGCGCAGCAGAACATAGAGAGGAAAAAACGATGCGTGGACGTGTGATCAAAATTGAACGGATTAGCTCTCGTGCCGGAGTGATTGAAGAGCCGGCAATCACTAGCAAAGGGTATCAGTTGGCGGACCCGGCGCATGGAAAGGACAAGCACCATGCCGAATTCGCAGTTTATGCCAATACGCTGGATGATGCGGCAAACTTAATCGCCAAAGGGTTTTCACTCTGGATGGGAGCAAAGGGCAAGCGCGCTTCCCTTATTGCGCCGAAAAGTCTTCGGATTGTTCGCGGCCAGAACGGCTTCGCCGAATAGCAGTGTCCGCAGCGCGTAGTCGGCTGTAAAGCGTCAAGAATCAAATGTTTGCCAAGCACGACAGATATTGACACCCACCGATGTTATTGAAGAAGCTGCAAGCTAACGAGACGTTTCCGCCCCGAGGGTTGCGCTCATTGATGATTGCTGGAACCCATGCGGAAAATTGACAACAAGATCCTTTTTTCGGCGACTGACCTGATGCGGTTCATGGGATGTACCCATGCGACAGCGCTCGACTTATTGCGCCTTAGAGGCGAAGGGCCCACCCCGGGAGAAGACACAGAAGACGCCGCACTTCTGCAGAAGCAAGGAGATGCGCACGAGCTGGCGCATCTCGAACGTCTGAAGGCCGCGGGCAACAGAGTCGTGGAGATTGAACGGGGAAACATCGCCCAGGATTCCGAGACGACGCGCGCGGCACTGCAAAGCGGTGCCGAGGTCGTCTTCCAAGGTGCATTTCTATCTGGGAACTGGGGTGGATGGTCGGATTTTCTTTTGCGGGTGGATACGCCTTCAGCGCTTGGACCATTCAGTTACGAAGTGGCCGACACCAAACTGAAACGCCGACCGCATCCCAAGCATGTTCTGCAGCTCGTGCTTTACTCTGACCTTCTGACCGAAATTCAGGGTGTGCCTCCCGTGTTTGCGCATGTTGAACTTGGGACAGGTGAGCGTGCAACGCTGCGGCTGGCAGATTACGCACATTACGCTCGAGCGGCGCGTGCGCGGCTTGAGGCTTTCGTGGCGGAACCGGCTGCCACGCGGCCTGTGCCTTGCGCCGACTGCGGCCTGTGTCGTTGGGCAGATCACTGTGCCGATGTATGGGCGAAGCAGGACAGCCTCTTCAATGTGGCGAATGTCACGAAGGGCCAGGTCAAGAAGCTTGAAGCAGCTGGTATCAAAACCATGGCGGAGCTGGCGGCGCTCGCCCAACCAGTACGCGGCATGTCCGAGAACACTCGCTTGCGACTGGTCACGCAGGCGCGTCTGCAGCATGACCGGAAGACTGGCGGACCAACGTTCGAATTGAGGACGCCTGAACCTGGCAAAGGCTTTGACCTGCTGCCAGAACCACAGCCTGGCGACGTCTTCTATGACATCGAAGGCGATCCACACTTCGAAGGCGGACTGGAATACCTGCACGGGCTCTGGTTTGACGGGCAATTTCTAGCGTTCTGGGCGCATGATCACAGGGCCGAGGCCCAAGCTTTGAGCGATTTGTTGGCATTCTTCCGCGCAAGATTGGAAGAGCATCCTAACGCGCGCATCTATCACTATGCCCCTTATGAAATCACGGCTCTCAAGCGGCTGACAACCAAATATGGAATCGGCGAAGCCTTTCTCGATCGGCTTCTACGCGAGCGCCGTTTTGTCGATCTTTTCGCCGTCGTACGTGGAGGGCTGATTGGTTCGGAGCCAAACTATTCGATCAAATCGATGGAAGCTTTTTACGACCGAAAGCGCGACGGAGAGGTCAAAACAGCGGGTGGTTCGGTCGTAGCTTACGAAAGATGGCGCGAGATCGGCGATCAGCACATCCTTGATGAAATCGAGGACTACAACCGTATTGACTGCATCTCGACCGAAGAGTTGCGAGACTGGCTGGTTGGCATCCGCCCGGCAGGACCGTGGCCATCGATTGGCCAAGACGCGGCTCCAAAAGAAGCTGAGGAAGACGCAGAGACAAGGGCGCTCCGCGAGCGGATTGCCGCTTCTGCTTTGCCGGATGAGCGGCAGGATCTACTGTTCAATCTGGGTCTTTTTCACAGGCGCGAGGTCAAACCTGCCCAATGGGCCGTTTTTGACAGCGCCGCGAAAGACGAATATGACCTCATCGACGATTTGGACGCCCTAGCTGGGCTGGAAGCGATTTCCGCTGTCGAGCCGGTAAAGCGTTCGTTTGCACGCCGCTACCGCTTTCCAGTGCAAGAGACAAAACTGCGGCCAGGAAAGAAAGCCACCGTTCCTGTTTTTGATGGCGCCCCGGTCTCTGTCAATATAGAGGAGATGGACCGGAGAAGACGCGAGATTACGGTCAAGGTCGGACCGGGAAAAGGCCACCTTTTGGAGGATCGCCTCTCTCTCCACCCCGATTGGCCGCTTGATACCAAGGTCATCGCAGCGGCTCTGCAGGACGTCATCGCCGATCAATGCACGGTCAAGTCCTACCGGGCCGTAGATGATCTTCTATGCAGAGCGGCGCCGCGGCTGACTACTGGGGCGCTGTCGCCGGTTGAGGACCCAGTCATAGGCACGATTGATGCCGTCGGCGCGATGGATCAAACGGTTTTGCCTATTCAGGGCCCCCCGGGCACGGGCAAAACGTTCGTCACTGCCCGCGCGATCCTGTCTCTTGTCCGAAAAGGCGCGCGGGTAGGTGTCACATCGAACAGCCACGAGGCCATCCGCAACGTATTGATGGGGTGCCTAGGTGCGCTTGAAGACGAAGATCTGCCGATCACGCTGGATCTGATTCACAAGGTTTCCGGGTCCGACGATGGCTACCCAGACGATTGTCCAATTCAACGCACTACAGATAACGCCGAAGCCGCAAGTGGCGGTCATGTCGTGGGCGGAACTGCTTTCTTTTTTGCGCGGGAAGAGAATGTGCAGGCATACGACTGGCTGTTCGTTGATGAGGCGGGGCAGGTTGGCTTGGCCAACATGGCTGCCATGGGGCGCTCTGCAAAAAACATCGTGCTGGTTGGCGATCCGAGACAGCTTCCGCAAGTGATCCAAGGGGCACACCCTGAACCCGCAAATCTTTCCTGCCTGGACTGGATGCTGGGCGATCACGCAACAATTCCGCCTGACAGAGGGATTTTCCTTCCCGTCACGCGCCGGATGCATCCCGACGTCTGCCGTTTCATCTCCGATCAGGTCTACGAAGGTCGTTTGATCAGTCACGCAGATACGGTCCGCCATGGCGTATCGGGAACCAGTTTCCTAGCTGCGGGTGCCTTTTGGGTGCCCGTGAACCATGAAGGCAATGCGCAGATCGCTTCCGAAGAGGTTGCCGCAATTCAGGACACGATTGACGACCTTCTGACGGGCACCTGGACTGAAAAAGACGGCACTGAGCGACCCATGCGCCGGTCTGACATCATCGTTGTGGCCCCCTACAACGCTCAGGTGAATGCTCTCCAAGATGCACTTCCCGATGACATTCGGGTCGGGACGGTCGACAAGTTTCAGGGGCAGGAAGCACCTGTATGCCTTGTCTCAATGACGGCATCTTCTGCTGAAGAGACATCGCGAGGCATGGAGTTTCTGTTTTCGCTTAACCGTATCAATGTGGCGGTGTCGCGTGCCAAGGGCCTGGCCTTGGTCTTCGGCTCACCGCGCTTGCGCGAGGCCAAGTGCGATACGGTGGAACAAATACAGCTGGTCAACACGCTATGCGCGCTGAAAAGCTATCAACCAGAATCATCGAGATAGGGAAAATGGACTGGAGCAGTTTCACAAACCGCATCTCCGAACTTGAAACAAAGCGAAAGCCCTCGGCTAATCGCCGTGCAGTGTTTGAAGTCATTCGGAACTCGAAACTGCGGCCAAACCCGGATTACGATGCAAGCCTCTATCTTGGCCCACTGATCGATCCGCAGGGTCGGCCGCTCTGTCTCGAGTATACGAACGATCGCCCAAACCTCTGGTTTCACGAGAGCCATGTGCCTGCTCTGCGCGATGCCGGCCTGGAACCCAGCAGGAAGCCGCCATCCGGAAGCGACAGTGAGGGTCGCCATCACGGGCTCAAGTCAAAAGGTTTCCAAGATATCGATGCTTGGAAACTTGGTGACCTCGATTCCGACAGAGCCCGCGCAGCTCTGACCGCTCTTGGCTTTGCGGAAGACTTTCAACTCGACCCGACTGCCGTGAAGCGCTGGATAGATCGTCTGCAACACTTCTTTCCAAGCCTTGATCGCTTCGATCGCCCGGATCCAGATTTTGATGAAGCAGAACGAAACTACAAACTGGCAACGATCAACAAGCTGCGCCCGGCCCTAGAAAGCGCAGGCGATGACAGCTCGATTACAGAAGCCGTTTTCACCGCCGCGACCGACTCTAACAACCTTTTGGATTGGCGCACGAGCGAACCTCTAAGCCCAAAGAGCAATGCTGACCACGGACTTCTCGATCCCGCCGTTTCGTCGCTTGTACGTGCTGCACTTAGATCTCCGGAAGAACATGCGGCGGCGCTCGACATCTTCGCAGGCATTTGGAAAGAGGCCGTGCCGAAAGGCACGGAAGACGCGGCGAGGCAGATCGGCGAGTTCATTTTCTTTCATCTATGGCCAGATCAGGCAGTCTACATCCGGCATACCGTTCGGCAGGATCTATGGCGCGAAGCAGTAGGAACACCATTCCCGAAGCATTCAACGCTTGCCGAAACCTACGCGGATGAGATGCGCTTTATGAAGGCAGTGCGTCAGGCATTCGAAGAGCGCGGCCTCGCACCTCGAGATATGATCGACGTTCAAAGTGCGCTTTGGGTCGTCCATAACTATGCGATGGAGGAAGGCGCAAAGAGCCAGGTACTCGATCGAGCCCAGATTGAAGCCGCGATGGACGCATACGACAGCTACCGTGCGAACGGGGCTCATAGCGATATCTTTGGTGCCTTCGGTGAGCCACGCGACTATTGGGTCCGGTCATCGCGTGAGCGCGAAAACCGTGTATATCCGACCAAACCGCTAATTGGCTTCATTCTCGGCAAGACAGAACTAAACGGTGGCTGGGGACAGAAGGCGGATGCTGCTGCGCGTCTTCACAACGCCGGTTACATCATCGTCGACCAAAACGATCAGCCCACCGAGCGCCCTGAGCGGTACGAACACCTAATGGAAGGTGCCGACCGGATCAGGCTCTGCGCCCTGAACTATTTCATCGAACCTGCCCGGGAAAAGTCGGCCAGGGAGGTCTCCATCCGCGCAGGAGACCTTTCTGCGGCAATCGGGTTGAAAGACGCGTTCCCGAACATCTGCCAGGCACTTGGCGGTGAAAAATTCCAGAAACTTGCGCAAGTACCACCGCCCACGAGCACCGAACCAAATCCAAGCAGTTCGACCGTTTTCACCTATACGCTAAATTCCCAACCGGAGGCGGACACCGTGACCGACACAAAAAAAGCGCCCTCGCCATCCGCCGTAAACTTGATCCTCTATGGCCCGCCGGGCACGGGCAAGACGTATCAGACGGCATGGGAGGCCGTCCGGCTGTGCTTGGGTGACGAGGCTACTGCTGCACTAAATGGACAAGATGGCCGAGCAGAGCTCATGAGCACGTACCGCAGCCTCGTGAGCGAGGGGCGCATCGAATTCGTGACTTTCCACCAGTCTATGTCCTACGAGGAGTTCATCGAGGGACTGCGACCGACTACGGATCAGTCCGAGGACAGCTCGGCGGGTACCGGGTTCCGGCTGGAGCCCGCACCCGGCATATTCAGGCGCATCTCGGAGCGTGCGGAGAAGGGCGTGCCGACAGTACCGCGAGAGAACGTCGTTTCCCTCGACGGGCGGCAGGTCTTCAAGATGTCGATCGCGCGCGCCAACGTGGCCGCGGAGGACTACCTGTTCGAGGAAGCCATCTCCGAGGGGCACACGCTCCTCGGCTGGGAGGACATCGACTTTTCCGACGACAGGTTTTCCGATGTCGAGGAGATACTGGAGGCTTGTCGTACTCATGGCGAGCGCGAAGGCGAGGTTACTCTCCAGTCGGGCCAAGTGAGCCAAGTGGACGTTTTCCGCAATCAGTTGGACGTGGGAGACATCATCGTTGTCACCAAGGGCAACCGACTGTTCCGGGCCATCGGCGAAATCACGGGGGAGTACCAATACCGACAGCGGGACAACCGGAAATACTGCCACAGGCGGTCCGTGCGATGGCTCTGGGTCGACAGAGATGGGGTTCCTGCCTCCGAGATCTACGATAGCAATTTCACCATGAAGTCGATCTATGCCCTCGATCGGGCCCGCCTCGATACTGTTGCAATCGAAAGCTACATGAATAGCGGCGGCGAACCGATCCATCGGGAGGCAAGACCGCACGTCCTCATAATCGACGAGATCAACCGGGCAAACATCTCGAAGGTCTTCGGCGAGTTGATCACGCTTCTCGAGCCCGACAAGCGGCTCGGGACGGACAACGAGATCCGCCTCACGCTTCCCTATTCCAAGAAGTCCTTTGGCGTGCCTCAGAACCTCCATGTCATCGGTACGATGAACACGGCCGATCGCTCCATCGCGCTGTTGGACACGGCGCTACGCCGCCGGTTTTCTTTCAAGGAACTGATGCCCGACCCTTCAGTTTTGTCGGACAACGTTGATGGGGTCGATCTGCAAAAGCTGCTGTCTACGGTCAACGAGCGAATTGAGTATCTGTTCGACCGGGAGCATCAAATCGGGCACGCGTACTTCACAGGCTGCCAGACGCGGGCGGATATTGAGAGCGTCATGCGAGACAAGGTGATCCCTCTTCTGGCTGAGTATTTCTATGAGGACTGGTCCAAGGTCGCAGCTGTTCTTGGCGACTCTACTCACGGTCCCGCCCGCTTCCTCGATGCCAAACAAATTGCGGTACCCGGAGGCATGACTGAAGACGACTTTTCTAGCGAAAAACTGCGGTGGACGGTCAAAGACAAATTCGACTTCTCGGAGTTTGCGGCCTGATGCCGGCCTTCACCCTGCGCGAATGGGAAACGTTGCCCCACGGCGAAGGGGACGGCTGCATTCCCGATCATTTTGCCGAGCGTCTCGCGGCGCTCGCCAGAGCATCGACCTTTGCAGGAAGGGGTGGAGGCGGAGTGCTTGAGGATCGGCGCCATGAACTGCGGGCGCGTGGCGTTGTCGGGGTTCTGGCAACCGATGGCTGCAGCCTTGAAATTCTTCCCAAGATCGATGTCGAAGGGCAAGGAGGCGAAGCAAGAAAGAATGCTGCCATTCGCAAGCGTCTTGTTCACATGCTCGCAGTCGCACTGGACCTAAAAATCGAGACAGGCCAGATCACAGAGCTTGACTGGCAGCGCGAAACGCTTCTGGAAATTCTCATCCGCATTTTCTGCAGCAAGCTGACTGATGCCGTTCGTCGCGGCATGCCGCGGCGATATATTGTTCAAGAGGATGACCTTGCAGCGTTGCGCGGGACGCTCAATCTGCCTCGTCAATTTACTCGTCACGCAGCGAACCCCTCACGGCTCGCTTGCAAATTTGATGAGCTGTCAGAAGACATCGCTCTGAACCGCATCATGAAAGCAACGGTCACACATCTCTCCAGAATGTCGCGCAGTCCCGCCAATCAACAGCGTTTGCGCGAACTGGCTTTCGTCTACGCCGATATATCCGAAGTCGCTGTTCCTGCGCTGAAATGGAATGAGGTCATCATCGACCGGACAAACCGGGCGTGGCAGGAATTGTTCGGGATGGCGCAACTTTTTCTGCGTAATCGGTACCAAACGACGAGTGCCGGGGTGGGGCGGGGGACTGCACTCCTCTTTGAGATGAACGCACTTTTTGAGGAATATGTCGGCCGACTGATCACACGCGCTTTGGCACGCACGGAGTATCGGGTCTCTCTACAAGGCGGGAGACTATTCTGCCTGACATCGCTCGATGATGACCGCGCTGTGTTCCAGACGAAACCCGATATCCTGATCTGGCGTGCGGGGCAGGTTGTCCATGTGATCGACACGAAGTGGAAGCGGATTTCCTCCCGTATTGATGATCGAAAACAAGGAGTGTCCCAAGGCGACGTCTATCAGATGATGGCCTATGCGCACCTGTACAAAGCCCCGCGACTGACGCTGCTCTATCCGCATCACCAAGATCTTTCAGGATCGGAAGGTCTTCAGGCCCAGTTTCGGATATCAGGTCAGGAGACGATCATCGAGACGGCGAGCGTGGATGTCGCAGTTGGTGACGACATGATCGCCCGCTTGAAAAACATCATTGCGTTGGAGACTGACGGAGCGTTGGTCTAACGGTTGATTTCTACTGGCGGCACAAACCCGTAGTCGCTTACTCGAGAGCATTCAGGAACCTGGCGTAGTCATCACTGACCTCCCTCGCCTCAACAAAGGCGCGAGCGCGCTCGGCGTCGAGACAACGGAAGTAGTCCTGCACATCGGCAATGTAGGCCTCGAAATCGCTTCTGATCAGATCGGCGTAGGCACGCATGTCTTCTTGCGACTGAGGCAAGAACGGTCGTTCGGGAGGTACGCAATCTGCTGCCGCGGCTATCGGCATGCTTCCAAGCAGGAACGCGAACAGCAACGGTGCGTTGCGCGCAATAAACAAGCGCAGGGCAAAACTCCTTTGCCGCCTTTAAGATTATCATTCTGTCGGCTATCACCGTTATCGGAGCAAGGCGAACTTCGTCAACACGTTATTATTGTCTTGCTATCATTAATGTTGTTTTGTATCGCTCACGGTGTTGCGACCCCGTGGGCCTGATACTGCACCCAGGCAGAACAAGGACCCAAGGGAAGGCCATGATAGAAGAAGCCCCGAATGTGGTTACAGAAGACGGACTGCGCGGCTTGCTCGCCGAGGGCTACCTCATTGAGGTGGTCTGCAAGGAGAGAGCGGAGAAGCGCCATAACAGCTGGTACGGCTCGTGGGTCATCCGCGCCGTCGCCACTGATGGGCGTGACGATAAGATGCTCGTCACCAGCCGAAGCGTCCTCAAGCTCCGCGACTTCAAAACCATCGTTGGTCTTGTCAGTTTCCTGGCCGACATGGGCTGTACGACCGCTAGCATCCCACTTGAAGAAGGTGGCCGCGAGCGCCACGCCGCGCCTCCGGTCAAAGGCAGCTGACTGCGCGACTGCGCTCGTCGTTGCTTTGGGTACAGGCGTTTGTTCCGCGCCCCCGGCCCTGGCCGACGGTTTCATCTTTTCGGTTGGCCCAGACGGCCAATTGATTTCCTCTTCTCAAGAGGCAAACGGGCGCCTTTTTCTCTTCGCAGAACCTCGCGTTCCTGACGCAACGAGCGAGACAGCGATCCCGGCCCGATCTGCCGCCCGCGCCACTCCAGAAATCCTCTATGCGATCGAGACCACGGCGCTACGGTATGCCGGGCATGGTGCGCTGCGTCGCGCAGGGCTTTCCGTAACTGATTGGGCGCTCCTTTACCGGGCCAACATTGAAGTCGAGAGCGCATACAATCCGGCTGCACGTAGCCCTGTCGGTGCCATAGGCCTCGGGCAGCTTATGCCGGATACTGCCCGCGACCTCGGCGTCGACCCACATGACATTGCGCAGAACCTCGACGGATCAGCCCGCTACCTGCTGATGATGCTCGAACAGTTCGGCGAGGGCTCTCTGGCCCTGGCGGCGTACAACGCTGGCCCTGAGGCGGTCACACGCCACGGCGGCATCCCCCCTTTTCGAGAAACCCAAGGGCATGTGGCCCGTGTGACCGCCGTGTTTGAGCGGCTCAGAGGAGATCTTTCATGACATCAAGACCTTCGATCGTCGCGCTCGGCGCGATGGCCCTTATCGTGCTGGCGGGTCCAGCGCTTGCACAGAGCATCGACCTCTCGCCGGTACAGACCCTGCTTCAAGGAATTGTCGATGCGATCACCGGTCCCTTGGGGATCGTGATTGGCACGCTCGCACTGATCGGGGTGTTCCTTTCCTGGCTCTTTGGCATCCTCGACTTTCGTCAGGCGCTCTGGGTCGTGGTTGCAATCGCCGGCATCGCCGCAGCACCCACCATCGTCGCCGCCATCTGGACCACCTGAGCTCCATCCATGGCTGACCAGTCCCGCGTGTTCATCGGTCTTCTCAGGCCACCCAAGCTGATGGGCTTGCCGATCATGTACGCCATGGTCTGGCTCTTCGGCTCGACGCTTCTGTTCCTCTGGGTGCAGAGCTGGGTGGTGGCTGTGTTCGCGGGGCTGGCCTGGCCGGCGCTCTGGAAGGCCGCAGACTGGGATCCGAACTTCCTTGATGTCCTGGTGATCACCCTGCAGGAAACCCCGCCCACGACGAACCGCAAGCTGCACGGAGGCGACAGCTATGCCCCGTGATGGAATTGCCGATGAGGTTGAGAACGCCATCGATCCGCTGACCGCGCTACCCGCATGGGTCAAGGGCGAGAAGCGGCTCTCAATGATGCTGCCTTATGTGAGCCTCGTGAACGACCGAACGATCCGGACACGCGGCAACGAACTGATGCAGTGCATCCGCATCGAAGGGGTGAACAGCACCACGAGCGAGGACGGGCATCTCGACCGGATCGGAGGGTTGCTGGCTGGCATCGTCGCGCAGGTGGGGACGGAGTTCTCCTTCTACCTGCACAAGGTGTCGAAAGCGGTCGATGTGACCCTGCCGCCCGTTCCGGGCGAAGGGTTTGCGGCTGCCGTCGACGAACGATGGCACGCGCATCTCGGCCGCGCGGGTTTGCGCGACAAGACGCTGACTCTGACCGTGCTGAAGCGCCCCGAGGCAAGCAGCCGTCTGCCCTTCGGTCTGGGGGCGTCTCGCGCGCGACATGCGGCCGACACCACCCGCCGCATGCGCAAGCTCGACGAGGTTGTGGGGTTTCTGCTGTCGTCCTTCGATGAGCTGAAGCCCCGCCTGCTGGCCGCAAGCACCGGCGAGCTTCTGGGCTTCCTCGGTTCACTCAACACGGGCGAGGAGCACCCGCTCTTCCCCCGGTCGCGCCTCGGTGTGATCGCCGAGGACGTAGCCAATACGCGCGTCACCTTCCGCGGCACGACCATCGCGCTCTCGGACGGTGCTGTCGGCGACAAGCTTGGGGCGATCTTTGCGGTGAAGAACTACCCCGCCAAGACCGATAGCCTGATGCTCGACGAGTTGAATCTGCCCGTCGACATGGTGGTCACGCACTCTTTTGTGCCGATCAACGCCAACATCATGGCGGGCCGGATCAAGCGGCAGCTGCGGCTAATGCAGGCCGCCAATGACGGTGCCGTCAGTCTCGCCCAGGAACTGGAACTCGCGCAGGACGATCTGGAATCCAAACGCCTGATCTTCGGCGAGCACCACATGACCGTGGCCGTCTATGCCCGCACCCAGACGGCGCTTGACGACATCGCGGCCGAAATCCGCAACATCTCCGCCACTTCCGGGATCAACCTGATCTCGGAAGCCTTCGGGGCGCGGGCGCATTTCATGGCGCAGCATCCCGGGAACACAGGGGCGCGCAGCCGCAAGGCCGCAATCACGAACCACAACTTCGCTGATCTCGCTACCTTCCACCGCACCCCACTCGGAAAGACAGGGCGGGAAGTCCCCTGGGGCGTGCCGATCACGCTCTTTCCGACACCCGAGCGCAGTGGTTTTCGCTTCAACTTCCACGAACAGGGCGCGCCGGATCGCGAGCCCACGGGAGGCCACACGCTGATCCTCGGCCGTCCCGGCTCCGGCAAATCCGTCCTGGCGGCTTTCCTGATGACCATGGCACGGCGGGCAGGTGCGCGGGTCTTCGTATTCGACTATCGCGCGGGCATGGAGATGGCCGTCCGCGCGCTCGGCGGCAGCTATTCGACCGTGCGGGCGGGGCGCCCCACGGGCCTCAATCCGCTCCAGACCGAGATCGACATGCGGGGCCAGGCATGGCTTGCTGATTGGCTCGCGAGCCTCTTGGAGCGGCGCGATCGACCGCTAACCCCGGTTCAGACCAACCGACTGCAGGAAGTCGTGCGCCAGAACGCGAGCGCAGGACATGCGGGCCTACGGAACTGGTCGGATTTCGCCTCGCTGCTGGTCTCGACCGATGACGAAGGCGATCTCTTCGAGCGTATGCAGGAATGGACCGCCGAGGGCCGCTACGGCTGGATCTTCGGGGCCAATGCCGAGGACAGTTTCAGCATCGACGGTGACGTCGCGGGCTTTGACCTCACCGGCATCCTCGATTCCGAGAGCGAGCGGGAACGCATGGCGGTCCTGTCCTACCTCTTCCGCCGGGTCGAGCGGGTGATCGAGGACCGCAAGCCCACCATCATCGTCATCGACGAGGCATGGAAAGCCCTCGACAACGCCTACTTTGCGGAGCGCCTCAGCAACTGGCTGGTGACCGCCCGCAAGCAGAACGCCGTCGTCGTGATGATGACGCAATATGCCAGCCAGCTCGAGCGCACGCGCACCGGCAAGACCATCGTGGAAGCGGTGCCGACGCAGGTGCTCTTGCCCAACATTCGTGCTTCCGCCGCTGACTACGCGATGCTCGGCCTGACCGAGAAAGAGCTCGACGTGCTTCTGGGCGTCGGCTCGGCCTCGCGGCTCGCGCTTGTACGCGACGACCGTGGTTCCGTCGTGATCGATGCCGATCTCAGCGCGCTCGGCCCGCTCGTGACCATCCTTGGCGGAATGGAGAAGGGCGAAGCGCTTGTCGGCGCCGATTATCGCGAACGTCCTGATTTCTGGAGAGTGACATGACCCGTACCATCATTCGCAGCGTCGTGCTGCTCGGGCTCGGCCTGACCCTGACAGCCTGTGCGCAGCATAACCCCCCGCAAGCCAACTGCTTCAATTTTCGCGAGGCTTCTGCGCAGGCAGGAACTGCCACGGCCACGATCTCGACCATGGGGGCGGAGGTCACGCGCCGCGACACGGCCTGCGATTTTGTCCTCTTGGGGGCGAGCGGCTAAGCCAATGCGGACCTGGCTTCCTCTCTCGATGATCGGTTTTGCGCTGGCAGGTCCCACGGCGGGGCCAGCGGTCGC
>JAUHVK010000059.1 GCA_030425145.1 Alphaproteobacteria bacterium
CCACGTTGCGCACAACCTCCGTCGCAGCCTCCGCCAGGCCTATGTTGCCATCATCGTCGAGATCCGTCCCGTACAGCGTCTCAAGCGCCACCAGGTCCGCCTTGGACACGGACTCCGCCCGCCGATCTGCCCGGCCGGTCGTCCCGTCAAAGGACAACTCGCTGTAGCTGATCCGTCCCCGAACATTCGTTTCGATCAACAGGACGTAATCATCCCCGTCGCCCCGGACACCGATGATCTCATCGTAGCGACCCGGATCGTACTCCCCACGCCTACGGCTATCGAGCAATTCCAGCAACGAGCCGTCGTCATTGATCGTGAGGGTACCGCCTACGAGGTCGATAGAAAGAGGTCCGTTCGAGAGGGGAAGTGGCATAGTTACTCCTGTCGGGTCGGCTTAACCAACCGTTCTTCAATTAATCGCCCCAAAACACCTGACAAAATAGACGAAATGCATGACGCACATACCGGGGCGAATTAAATGAACTAGACCAAAGGAGGATAACATGCGCTGATAAAAAGATCCTCAAATATTCCAGTCTCCGGAGATAAGTCTTAAAATTATCGCATTATCCTTTGTGGAATTATTGATCGAATTTTATTATTGAAATGTCACTTTATTGCAGAATTAGGGCCATTTGATACTAAGCTGCCATTATGTATGATTTTTAGATTTTGGAGGTCAGCTACCAGTAGTCGACGGCCTTCATCGTGGTGCAGAGCTTCCAGGCAATGATATAGCGGTGTGCCTTCGCAGGCGACCCGCTCAACCCAGGGGCAAGACACCTTTTTCATTTTCATAATACTGGCCCAAGCTCACGAAGGGGCTGCGTGCAAACAGCGCGACGATTGCTCCGCAAAATGTTTCCAGCGACAACGTTCCAACTGCATCAAGGTTTCGCATACCAGAGGGTTTCATACCACTCGTCTGGTTTTTGACGGGGATCGCGGGTCACAGAGAGCTCCTCGGTGCAGATGCAGGCCCGTAAAAGGTTCCCGGGCTGACGCAAGTCCTTCATTAGCGTCGTCTTCAGGCGGTGGGCCGCGACATATGAAATCCCGTACCGCTCGGCGAGCCCATGTCCGGTCAGGTGTGACTCTTCCAGCCCGTATACGTGCGCGCCGATGACATCGCTGGCCGCGATGAACCACATCCGGAGATCAAGCCGTGAGCGATGCATGATTGTTCCCGCTGTCACCGAAAACTGCGTCCGGCACGAGCGGCACTGGTACAGTGAGCGAGGCTTGACAAACCCTATGTTACTGTTGCCACACGATAGACATTTCACACCTGATGGCCAGCGCACCTCCACCAGGCGTCTTTGACAGGACGCGGTATTCGGGAAGGCGTTCTGGACGCCGCCGATTGGTAGCGTGCGATACATTTCCAGCCAGTCGATGAGCGCCTCGACATTAACAACGCGTTCTTTCCGGCGCTTCTGGTTCACCGGACCTCACCCCTCGCTGGGCGTGTGGTGACTGATTAATGTGGTCGGTGAGCCGGACCAGGACACGCGGAGCGCCTTCTTCGCCCGGGTGGCGGCGACGTGCAAAAGCGACCGATACTGGATCACGATGTCCTCGCGATCAGCGGCATCAACGGCGGATTTCAGGGCGCCTGGCGGTGGGAAGGCGGACTCGGATAGGAACGGAATCGCCACGGCGAAAAACTCGAGCCCCTTGGCACGGTGCATCGTCGTGATACGGACCCCGGGGACGGACCGGTCATCAGCGCCGGCCTGAAGAACCACTGTCTCGATACCGTCCGACTGCAACGCCGCGCTAACGCGATCAACGTCCGCGCGGCGCGCACAGAGGATTCCGATGTCCGAAAGTCGAACGTTTTCCGAAGGCAGACTGCGAACCCAGGCTGAAACCCCTTTCAGTTCTTCGACTTCCGAAGTGCAGCTGACCAGGTCAGGCGACACACCGTGCAGGAGGCTGACATAGCCCTTGAGGGTATCGCTGCCTTCGTCGAGGTCATCGACGCTGACGCCTTCCAGAACCGAAACAGCCCACGACCTGATTTCCTGAGTCGTCCGGTAGTTGAGCCTGAGCCGCTTAGAGCGGCCACGCACGTTGATCCCGCAGCCCGCCATACTGGCGCGACGCCCATAGATACGCTGGTGCGCATCGCCCACGATGAAGAGGGAATTCCTATCCCCCTTCGGGCTCTCGGGCACGATTGCCCGGATCAGCCGGAAGGCCTGTTCGCCCATGTCCTGCGCCTCGTCCACGATCACGGCCGCATAAGGAAGGTTCGGGGCCTCGGAGGACAGGATTTCGATCGCTTCACGATATGCATCATCCGGCTCGGCGAGCCCCTCACTCACCACCCGGGCACGATAATCAGCAAAGATATCCCAGAGGGCGGCCCGTTTTCGGCGATCGAGCGGGGTGCCGCGTCCGGCCCGGGATACCTTGAGGTAGGCCCTTTGATCCATCAGACCTTTCGCTTGTACGATCTGGGCCCATTCCGCGCGGATGAACGGTTCCGAAAGACCCTCGGGAAGCTCATGGTCATCCAACACTTCCCGCCAGATCTGGTCCAGCCGGTCCCGCGCCTCCCCGAAGAACGCGACCTCGCGGGCGAAGCTTTTCCGCTTCAGGAACTGGGAGACCCAGCGATCGAGGTTGATCACTTCAATCCGGGGCGGCCGGGCGGCCAGATGCTCCGGGCAGAGGGTCCGGAGGTTCGCCTCGATGTCCTGTGCGAGACTGGTCGTGAAAGTGGTCAACAGAACCCTTTGACCGGCCCGGGTCAGATCCTGTTCGATCTGATCGGCCAGGTGCTTCGCCCTGTGCATGGCGACGACGGTTTTCCCGGTCCCCGCGCCCCCGCGCACCATGGCCGGGCCGTTATAGTCCCGGTAGGCGAGCTTACGTTGATCGGGGTGCAGGAACACCCGCCACCCTTCGAGCCCTTCCTCGAAGACGCGCCGCAGTTCCTTTTCATCTTCTGGGATGAAAATGGTCTGGCGGCTCTCCTCGGTCTCGATCATCTGATCGAACGTCAGGTCAGCCGGTGGGGTTTCAGGGGTGGCTTCCGTCTCTTCCGGAACGCCCGTCAGCGCATAGACTTCCTCGTCGGAATAGCCGGCGGCGAGCGCATACAGGATCTGATAGGTCAGCGGGTCGAACCCCTCTTCCGCCGCTTCGAGCCCCTCGATCGATGTAAGCGCCCGGACGGCCGGGAGTTCCTCGCCCGGAACACCGAGGGCCTTCAGCCGTTTATCGGCCACTTCTGCGAACAGTCGCGGCCCGACCGCCCCCCGGGGCTCGGCCTCAACGACGGTCACGTCGAGTTCCTCGACAACGCGGATCCGGTTCGTGTCCGGGTCCAGTTTGACCCGCCGGTTTCCAGCCCAGCGGTAGGCCTTGTCGTGCTCGTTGACGTGCACGAACATGATGTCGCGGCCGACCTCAAAAGCGATCGCGCGGTAGCCCTGATCGACCCTGAGGGACTTGATCGAGCTGTCTTTAGCGCCCTCCACAGTCTCGAGGTTGAGCCCGTTCGCGGACGGGTCCGACATATAGCGGGTCATCATATCCATGAAGCGCAGCGCCACCTTGTCGGGCAGCTTACGCAGGCTTTTCATGCAGCCGATGTCATAGGAGACCCGCTTGTTGATCGCGTCCATCATGTGTCCATCTCCTGTAGTGCCTGGATAACTCTGGTGACCGTCTCGCCGATTGGGTCGCTCTCCGGATCAAACGGGATGAGCCGCCAGCTCCCCCCCTCGCATGGCGTTTCCACGATCGCGACGCCGGCCTCCTCCCAGCCGAATTCCATCATCCCCACGACCCGCCCTTCTACGAGGAGGTCATCCCCGAACCTGTCCGGGCCGGGCACCTCCGCTGCGATTAAGGCGTCGATCAGGGAGTGGAACAGGTCATCACAAAGGACCCGGGCCTCGAGCCAGGCTTCGGTGTCCGCATCCGTCGGTCCGGTCCCGACCGACATATCGGGTGGCGAGAGCGTTTCGAGCCCCGCAAGTTCAACGTGGAAACCACGCAAGCCCTGAAAGAGATTGACGAGCCGCCAGAGGCCACGCCAGGCCTCGGCATAGAGGGCTTTCGCCGCAGGCTCGTGACCCGGATCTGGGAGTTCAGCGCGCAGAATAAGCCGAATATCGACGTCTGTTCCCGCCCACTCCGTCGGAGAGATCTGCTTGCAGGCCAGATAGAGGTCGAGCACTCCAGCCCCGACATGCTCCGTCAGGCCCGGTGTCAGCAGGAACTGCCGCCCCTCTTCCGTCAGGGAGGCCTGGCGTGGCAGCTGATCGAGCGGACGCCCGATCGCAACGAAGCCCCGAGTCAAGATCGACCGGCTCGGAAGATCATCATCCCTCTTGCCGTCCAGAAGGCGCCAGAACCCCTCGAGGGAGCTTTCCCCTTGAAGGGCACGGACATCTTCGATCTTGTCTGCGAAACCTTGGAAGGAGCCGACCCGGGCGAGCCGCCCGACCTTTTCCGCACTCAAGGCCGGTTCCGCGAGCGGATTCAGGAAGGACCGGTTCTCCGCGTCTAAGTCTGCCCAGGCGAGGGTCCAGACCCGGACCTGACCGGACCGGATCATCAACATCCGATCGAGGAGGTCTTGGGCAACGGTATCGGCGTGATACTCAAGCCCGTCCATCTCAAGAACGACGGGCACCGCCCCGGTTTGACCTGTCGGTGTAAGAAGGAAGTCGACCCTTTTGCGTGGGAGACCCTTGAAACGGGCGTCGATCTGCACCTGGGGTTCGATCGTCCAGAGCCGAGGCCGGTCTTTCGGACCTGCGCGCAGTACAAAACCGCGACGCCCACCCGAGAGAACCTGCGGGGTCAGTGCATCGTCCCCATACCGCGTCGCAAGGGCGTTCAGAAGTCGCTTCTCGAGCGCACTTTCGACCATGGCATCCCGGATCGACGCGTCGATCCCGGTCTCGGTCCGGCTTAGGCTGTCCCACTTCTGCAGGATCGCCTCCATCATCTGACGGGCGCGATCCCGGTCCGGTTCCCCAGGTCCAAAATGGGAACGGTAGGGCTTCACGCAACGGAAGCAGCCGTTCCGATCCACTTCCTGGTTACAGGGACAGTCCCGAAGCGCCTCAGCCGCGCGACTGATCACCGCCTTCATCGTGTCCGGGTGCTCTCCGACCTGCCGCAGATACCCGGACCCGCCCGGGACCGCATCATAGAGGTAGAGGCTGCGGACGGTGGTCATGCCGTCGAGCTGGGCAGCGAAGATCGTGGAGCGGATGTGGTCGACCTTCCCCGCGAAATGTCGGCGCATGCCAAGGTTGATCGCCGCGACGAAGCTTTTCAGATCATCGTCATCCGCCTCACCGACGACGGGGATCACGATCCGGATCGCTTCGGTATCAAACTTCCGCATCAGGAAGACCCCGGTCTCCCACCTCTCGCGGGCGAGATCCGGTTCACGAATGACTTTACAGCTTGGCGGATGGGTGCCGCGATCGTCCTGGTCCTTCGCCGGCCTCTGCAGCGTGCCGCAATGACGGCAAGTCAAGAACGGCTTCGCCGGTCGCTGCTCGCCGGCGATTTTCGGGCCCGGAAGTGCTGATTTCGGCCCGAAGTTGAAGTCCCGGAAGGCACAGTGGGGCAGGAACTCGAACCCGAAAGGCGCGCCGCTCTCCCGAGTGGTGAACCAGGAAGAGGCGATATCTTCCGGCCCGTGGAAGGGCATCAGAACCCGGTCGAACTGACGCTGGTCCCGCTGATCCCCATCCCGGATCGCTGCCTTCTCCTCGCTGTCCACAGAGATCACGGATTTGAGCTGGACGACATCGTGGTTGGACCCGGAGTCGGACCACATCTCATCCCCACAGCGCGGACAGGTGCTGGTTTCCGCGCCTTCGATCCGATCCGCGACATGGGAACAGGAAGGACAGAAGGTCCAGCGGCTCAGATCTTCCTTCCCGATCTCGATCCGCTCGATTTCGACCTGCCGCCCGTTTGCATAAAAGAACTGCCCCGGTGCGAACTCTGCCAGAGCCGAGCTGGCCGGACGGGAATACTCGACATAGAGAAGGCCATCCTCGTCCTTCGACGCGGTTTTGGAAGGATCGTTGCGGCGCGACAGGATCGAGGTGAGCTTCACGCCCTCTTCCGGGAAGGCATAGTTCGGCAGGATCCCTTTGTCGGTGAGGAATTTGATCACCGACACGTCATCAATCCCGCTCCGGATCAACCGGTTGATCTCGGTCCGGTCCCGCGCGATCTCGCCCTCGCGCTTCTCGAACTCGTCATCGGTCAGCTCGGCGCGACGTTTCCGCAGCCGAGTCAGCTCCTTCGTGGCTTCCTCGCGCTTCTCGATCAGTCGAGCCTTCTCGGCGGCAGCGCCGTCGAATGCCGCGCCGATCCGCCACCCAATCGAGGTTTCATCGGTCCCGGTCAGGAAGCCGCGAACCCGGTTCACCAGATCGGTGCGCGCCTGAACATCTGGCGGAAGCCCTGCCAGGAAGGCTGTCGCCAACTCATCCCCCCTCGTCTGGACCAGATCCAGCCATTCAATGGGGAAGCCCTCCGTCGCCCCGGAGGAGCGGCGCTTCAGGACATCGCGCACCTTCCCGTAATCCCCTGCCTCGGCACAGGCTGCGACATAGGTATCTAGGGTGAAAGCCGTGACCTGACGCAGAAGGACCTCTTCAGCTGCGAGAAAGACCCCTGGTGGGCGCACCTGGCCCGCCAGCATCGGAGTCGGATCTTCCCAGAACTGAAGGTCGTGCGCCCGCGAATTGGCGAGGACCATGTTCAAGGCATTCCCGTCGCGCCGCCCGCTCCGGCCCATGCGCTGGACGTAATTCGCCTCCTCAGGGGGCACCGAGCCCAGAAGCAGGGTCGAAAGGTCCCCGATGTCGATCCCCATCTCGAGAGTCGGGGTCGCGGAAATAAGGTTCGGGGCCCACCGTGTCTCGCCGTTGATGAACCCGGTCTCGACCCTCAGCCGCTCATCGGTTTCGAGGATGCCGGTATGCTCGCGCGCGACCACCCGGTGGTTCCGGTCGGATTGAAGGGATCGGCGCAGCGCCGGGCGCGGCGGCATGCCCGCCACGACAAGATGCCCAGAACAACCGATCTTGGTGCAG
This sequence comes from Alphaproteobacteria bacterium, assembly GCA_030425145.1. GTDB lineage: Bacteria > Pseudomonadota > Alphaproteobacteria > Rhodobacterales > Rhodobacteraceae > Marivita. Next base: position 7,095 of record JAUHVK010000059.1, read on the forward strand.
GGGGATCCCGCCGCGAAGGCCTCGTTCTCTGCGAGGGCCGTCTCCTGCCGACCACAGCGATCACAGGTGAGCCCGATCGCCCTGGTCGTGACCGTGATCTTGTCCGGGTCGATCAGCCAGACGTGCCGGTTCTGTCCTTCCGGACCGTTGACGCGGCGCAGGATGCTGTCCGCCTCGAGGCGCTGCAGAACCATCGGGTAGATCGTATCCGGTTCGGTTCCATAGCGGAGATCTTCCTGACCGAGCGTCCGGAAAAGCCAGTCCCGATACCAGCTCACCCCCTGCGATTTCGTGATACGCTCGAACCCGATCGGTGGGTAAGCCAGTGTTACCGGGATGGGCGCAAGGCCGCGCCGACTGTCCGGAAACGGTAGCGTTCCGGTCCTGCCGACTCCCATTTGGGTCGCCGCAGCGAACCAGTTCAGGCCGCGAGCGCCCGACGCCGTGGCAATCGCGCTGGCGATATAGGGATGCGCGACAGACCCTTGGCGGCGCATGCGCTGCACAACACCCGAAAGGAACCGGGTAAGAACCGCCGGATCAATGTCCGGGGCACCTGGAAGGTCGTTCTTGAGCTCGCGGGCAAGCCGTTCCGCAGAGGCGCTGAGGAGGTCACTGGAGACATCCGCTGCGGCCATGCCGTTCGCTTCAAGCGTGTGACTGAAATGCGACCGATAGCTCAGGTCAACGAAATACTCCCACCCGAGGCGCAGCGTCATATGACGAAGGAAACCCGTGTCGGTGATCGAGGTCCCAGCCCGGATCAAGTCCTGATATCGGCTCCGCCAGGTCTGCTCTTTCGGAATATAGAGCGCGGTGAATGCATCGGGTCCATGTTTTTCGAGCTGCGTGGCAGGAACGGTTTCGATCACCTCCGCGAGGCTCATCCCATCGGTTTCGGCTTCCTCAAGGGCTGTGAAAAGGGATTTCTGGTAGACCGAAAGGGCGTTCCGGGTCTCGGCCACGGCGGCCCGATGCGCCGCATCCTGCACGGAATCCGAGAACATCAGAAAGCGCGGTTTCGCCTCTGGCTCTTCCTCGTTCTGTGCCGAAGTGTAGAGGGTTCCCGTGATCCCGGTCGTCAAGCGGGCTGCCCGCATCCCGAAGAGCAGGAGACCGCGCGCCTGACCGCAGGCCGGGCAGGATCGGTCGATCCGCCCAGTCGTTGCATCCGTCGGGTCATACATCCAGACCGGTGCGACGGGTCCGGTCTCGAGATTGTCGTGGTCTGACGGGGTGAATTCAATACTTTCGGCGTCTAGAAGACCATTCACGATCCGCACACCGCCGCCGGCCGCCGGGATCATCCGATCAAGGGTCTCGTGATAGAAGAGCCGGATCTTTCCGCCGGCGCTGTCATCGAAGAACTCTTCGTAGAGCTGCTCGAGCGGGGCCCAGCAGGCAGTCGAGTTCGGGTTCAGCCGCCCGACATGGGCAGTAGCCCCACAGCGGTTACAGTTCACGATCGGGAGCGAACGTCGCAGAGCTTGACGGTCGAGATCCAGCGCATGGAACAGGTCCATCCGGGACCTGACGCCTCCCGCCTCGGTCCGGGGCAGGTTCGTCACCATCCGCGCCATTTCGCGGATCCATAGCTGGAGCCGGACGTTAAACAGTGGGCGTGGGTTTTCGGCCGAACCTGATCTCGCCCAAGCGACCAGCGCCACGACCAGTTCCGCAAGCGCACGATGATCGGCCTCAGACCAGTCCCGAAGGACCCGGACCTGTCCAAGCCCGGCAGCGATCGCCTCGAGCGGGGCAGGACCTTTATGTTCGGCGATGATCTTGAGGACCCGCTGACACAGATGGTGTTCTTTCAGCCGCTCACCGAGCGCGATCCGCCAGGCTGGGTCTGCAGCATCACCCTCGTCAATAAAGGCGAGGTCCGGATCGGTCCGGTCCGGGAAGAGGGCTAGCGCCAGGCGATGTGCGGCGGCGGTCTGGTCCATTTCTTCCGCCTCGCGGAGGGCCGCGTGGATTTCCGCCGGGTCTGGCCGCTCGAGATATTCCGGGTCTCCGAACACCTCGTTTGGCGTCTTCCGGGTCTCCGTTACCACCGCCCCTTCATCGAAGGGCTCCCCGAAAATCGTCTCGGCATAGCGCCGTAGATCAACCTTCGCGTCTTCACCCGCGCCGAGCGTGGCCGAGGATCCTACGCAGATCAGATGGCCTTTCGGGGTGTTCAAGCGGTGTTTCAGACGCCGTAGCAGGAGGGCAAGGTCCGCCCCCTGCGCCCCGTCGAAGGTGTGCATCTCGTCGACCACCAGAAACCGAAGCGACTCGGAGTCGTTCTGCGCCCAGAGCGGTTTGTCCCGCCCGCGCAGCAGCAGGTAGTCGAGCATTTTATAGTTCGTCAGCAGGATGTCCGGCGGGGTCTTCCGCATCGTCTCGCGATGCGTAATCACGCTTTCCGCTGTCACCTCATGGGTCGGGTTACTCGGCTCCTTATCCGCGTAGATCCCGGCCCTCACCCCGTTCAGGGACGGGATACTGGAGATCGCCGCCGCGATCCGGCGCGCCTGGTCGGTCGCCAGCGCGTTCATAGGGTAAATCAGGATCGCCTTGATCCCAGGCGTCCCCTTGTGCCGCCGACAGTGGTCGAGGATCGGCCAGAGGTAGGACTCCGTCTTGCCCGACCCGGTCCCGGTCGCGACCAGCGTCGAGCGCATCGCCGGCCCGCTCAGCCGGGCGAAGGCGTCCGTCTGGTGCTGGTAGGGCGCGAATTTCAGCGGCACCTCCGGGAAGGGCTGCGCCCACGTCCCCTCCTTCGCCCCGTCAATCTGCCGGAACGGCATGTCGACCGAGATCCACGGCCCCTTCATGAAATTCCCGGGCTCGGCGATGAACCGGTCCACCATCCCCTCGAAGGCGGGGCTGGTGCTGTTCAGCGTCGTGTGGACCAGTTCGCGCAGGCTGTCCTGCACATGACGGGCGAGAAGGATCGGGTTCATACTGAAATCACTCCGCGAAACCTGCACTACCGGGCATGTTGCTCAATCCTTCCCGCAGCCCGTGCGATCGCAGAATGACTAACGTATTCAATGGTTTTCTCTTTCAGATACCGATTGAGATACTCGGCCGAGTTCGACTTCAAGCCAAATCGCTTGCAGACGATGAAAGTCACCGCCTCTGCTTCGAATTCGCGAACATCCAGCTGCGGGGGCCGCCGATCCGGCCACTTCTTCCCGTTCCCACCCAGATGGCCGAGATAGACATGGGCCAGTTCGTGGACGAGCGTCGTAAACTGCGCGTTCGTATTGAGGTTCGAGTTGACCCGCACGACCCAGCCCGGTCCGGTGGGTTTACCCTTGGCCTTCGGATCCACCGGAACGGCGCGGGCATCACCGGCAAGGGTTGAAGCGAGGTTCACCGATTTCACGTCGATCCGGTCCTCTTTCAGGGCGCGGCGCGCGACGCGGTCGATGAGGCCATTCCGAACCTCGACGGGCTCGCCGAAGACCTTGTCCAGAAGGGCGTCGTCGACTGGGTCCCCGGTGGTATCCGCCAGCTCATAGGCGCAGCGCACCGGGCAAAACGGCCACAGGACGACAATCGGGATCGAAGCCGGTTTTACCTGACGTCCGATCTCCCGCCATTTGTCGGGAAACGCGACGTAGCGCGCGCCTGGGCGCTGGAGGTCAGCGAGCATCAAGTTAAAAGGGGCCATGTGGGTCTGGCCGGCGATCCTGTTGAACAGGTCTATCCAAGGCGGGCGCGCACCCGGTTCGCTGGCGGCGCGGTAGAGTTCGTCGATCCGGTCCGCCGTATCGCGCAGGATCGCATCGATCCCTTCCTCGAAGGGGAGTTCGGCCTGCAGCGCGGTCATTCAGCGGCCTCCGCAGATTTCAGCCGCTCGAAATGGGCCCAAGCGCGGCGGTAGTCCTCGATCCGGTCGCACTGGGTGAAGGGGCCGACGAAGTGGCGGGTGACGGTGCGGGGGCCGCCGGGCATCGTGTCGTCGATGGCGGGGCAGGTCAGATGCGGCGGGTTCTCCTCCAGCTTCTTCTCCCATGCGGCGCGGCCGGGGCTCTTGCCGCGGTCGTCCAGCCAGCCGACGCCGGGCAGGCCCTTGGAACAGGTCCAGACGATCCGGCCGTTCTGATCGTACCAGGTGCCGGCCTCGTTCTCCTGAAGGACCGGGAAGTAGATCCGGTAGATCTCGATCAACTGGTCGAGGGTCAGGCCAAGCGCCTGGGCGACCAGCACGTCGATCTCGACCAGAGCCATGCGCCGGGCGAATTCGGTTCGGAGGCCGGCAGTCCGGTCCCAGGTGGCCGGACCTTCGACTGGGCCTTCGAGGTGAAGGCGGTGGTCGGAAGAGGACCAAGCAAGAACATCGAGTGTCGCAGCGTGGCAGTTCCAGAAGTCGGCGTACGCCGACGTCAGACACGAGAGACGCAGTGCTCGGCTTATCGCGGTATCTCGGTGCTCAACCCACGCAAGATTTCCGATATCGTCTTCATGAAGATTCTGACGCCCCGAAGACTTTATAACGAAGTCAAACAAGACTGAATAAGTGGAAACCTGAAAGTTTAGGAGATCGTGACCCCGAAAAAACGCAATGCTTTGCACGGAGTCGACATGACTTGTACCAATTGGAATCAAAGACCCAATTAGACTTCTCTCCCCATTGATCGCTACCATTTTTCTGATAGCGATCCGATAAAAATCTGCGTGACTTTTCGTCGGGTCCCAGCGGCATTGAGCCATCCGGTTCCTATAGCCGCCCAACTCCAAAGCCGGTGCATAGTTCGTGCGCGGGAGGTAGTCATCTGGCGCTGTGGTCAGATCGATCACCAGATAATCCGCGTTCGTCCGCGAAACCGCCTTCGGCGTTTTGTAGAGTGGGTTCCCCACATAGAATAAAGGCCCTTGCAGTATCAACTGATCTGCTTGACGGAAGCCCGTTTCTCGCTGGATCGTCCCGTCTTTTTGAGCGCCAGTTTCATTCCAATGCGCCGACATTTGCCACAACGGTACCTCGGCTGTCCGTTCCCCGTTCGCCGTAGAGATTGTGCGCTCCATTTTCGGGATCGCAACGTCCAGCTTCGGGAACCGCGCCATCTGGCGGAAGACGTCAAGGGTCCGGGCCGAATAGGGCTGGATGAACCGGGCCTCTTCGACGGGAACACTGTCCTCCTCTGTCAGAGCATGGATGACGGCCAGAGCGTCACGGTCGATCCGCATTACTCGGTCGCGGTGGCCGCGGGTGTCCCAGTTCCCATCTGAATTTTTGATACTGGGGACCGGTCCTGCACCGTCCATATCCGCATACGAATCGTCAATCTGGGCGGCGGTAAAGGCGTATGTGAATTTCTCGAAATCTGGTGTGCGTTTCTCGCCGCGATAGATGTTCAGGCTGAACCTGCGATTATGGTCCACCTCAGCAAAATTGCGCGCTGTCATCCGGTTGCTGAACTCGAAGTGCTTCGCAATCCGCGCATACCAGTGCCGCCGGAACGCCCCCGACTTCGGATCGCCCAGATGCCCGTCCTGATGGATGAGCGCCGCATAGCCCTGCGGCGCGACCAGCCGGAACGACAGGTCGATGAAGCACCTGTATAGGTTGTTCGATCCGCCCCCGGCGAAGGGGTTCATCACCTCGGACGAGGTCACCTCCATCGCGCCCCGGGTCGACACGAAGTCCTGAAGGAAGGCCTCGATCGCCGGAACCGTCCGCCCCTCGCGCCGCACGGGCGGCGCTTTCGGCAGCGCTTCGGGCAGGACCTTCTTCGCGTCTGACGCCGACAGCCCCGCATAGAGCGGGTCGATATCCGCCAGCACCAGCCCCTCGTTCCACGAGGGCTTGGCCCAGGGCGGGTTCCCGACGATCACGTCGAACCCGCCCCGCGCCTTCATCACATCGGCGAAGATCAGGTCGAAATGCACGAAGCGCTCGCGCGCGGCCACCTCGACCGCAACACCGAGCCAGTCGAAGGTCTCGATCAGCGCCTCGACATTGGTTTCGCGGAACAGGCTGTCCTGACGCTTTTCGGCGGCCTTGAACAGGTCCCGCGCAGGCGCGTCCGGCTCCATCATGTCCAAAAAGTCGGGGGCCGGATCGGCGAACTCATCCATGCTGGGAGCGGCCAGTGATCCGTCCGGGGTAAAGCCCCCTTCAAGGATCATCGCCATACCCTGCAGGAACTCCGCGCGACTTGGCAGCAGGTCCGCCTTGTCCAGCGGCCAAAGCCAGAGGGCGCACCAAGCGTCCATCGCCGTCTTGAGCCGCTTGTAGGGCAGCGTGTTGCTCGCGTGATCGGCCCCGATCAGGTGCGCGTTCAGCTTTTCCTTGGCGTGGAAATCCAGGCCCTTGTTTCCGGGGATGACCTTGTCCGGCCAGAGCGTGATCGCGTCATTAGCGGCATCGCGGGTCTTGGCCAGATCGTCGGCCACCTGATCAAAGAGAGCCTCCGCCACCCGGCTGAGTTTTTGCACCAGCTTGATCTCGTGCGGCTCCAGCTTTTTGAAGAAGCCGTCCTTTCGCCATGCCTTGATCTGGTCCTGCGCATCTCCCGCGAACGGCTTGATCGACTTGTCTTTGTCGAAATTCGCCATGTCCTTGGCTGGCAACAGCCACTGCCACACATGGTTTTCCGGCAGACGCTTGCGCCAGCCGATCTCGTCGGGTTTCGCGGTGAGCCAGAGGTCCTTCTGGGACCTTGCGTTGAGACGCGCCGGGGCATAGGCGGCCCGGCGCGCCCCGATCAGGGAGTTCCCGGCATGGAGCTGGTCCCCGAACCACGGGGAGAAGTCGCTCGCATGAAGACTGTTCAGCCAAAGCGAGATCGCCCCTAGTTCGACCGCGATTGGGTTTAGGTCGACCCCGAAACAGTTCCGGTCCGCGATATAGGCCCGGACCCGCTGTTTCTCGAGGACGATCCGGTCCTGCGGGATCGTCTGGCCCGTCTCTTTCTGTTTCTGTTCCAGGTAGAGGTCGGCCAACTGGTTTGTGGTCTCCACGAGGAAGGCCGCGGACCCCATGGCTGGCTCGAGGATTTTGAGGTCCAGAAGTTCGTCTGCCGTCAGGTCTCGGCACCGCTCCATGAGCGCATGCTTCACGAGCAGCCGGGCGAGCGGTTCTGGCGTGTAGTAGGAGGCGGATTTCTCCCGGTCCCGGCCAGCGAGTCGGTAGATGAAGGTCCCCTTCGGATAAATTAGTGCGACGCCTCCCCGGTATACGACCTCATCACGTGGAAATTCTTCCAATCGGCTGCGCGGCACAAACCAGCTCGGGGCAAGCTTGTCCGGTTCCTTGTCGCTGCGAACGGTGGGATCTAGGTCGGCTTCCTCCGCGCCGAACAGGTCCTCCTCGGCGTCCTCTTCCAGCTCGGGGGCTTCCGCCTCCTCCCCGTCCTCGGCCGCGTCGTTCGACCGCCCCTTTCGAGGTTTCAGCTCGATGAGGTCTGTCTTCGCGACGACCCCCGTGAAGGAAATTAGCGTTTCATAGACCGCACCAAGCTGACCGATCCCGAGCTTGGCATAAGAGATCCGGCCCGTGCTCTTTCCGGTGGTCCGGAGCGAGAGGAGCCGGATCACCTTCTGGATCGCCTCGTTGCGCAGCATCAGCCCGTTCAGAAGCGGCGTACTCGCCGGGTCGAGAAGGGATACCTTCACCGACGGCACGCGCAGCCCGCTGCCCTTTTCCTCGTCGGCGAGATCAAGCCCGGTGTAGAGAAGCGTCAGCGTCCGCTGGAGGCTTTCCCAAAGGAGAGTTCCCTCCCGGTCCGCCTTGGTGCGCAGCGGCACAGATTCCAGATCGCGCAACGTTTCTAGGGAATAACCCGTCGCATAGATCGGGTTCTTCAGGTCCAGGAGGTTCAGTCGCGGGCTCGCCTCGGCGTAGAACAGGAAGAGGAGCCGGTACATGTAGCGCAGACACTCACGCGACAGTTCCGGTCCGTCGATCCAGACGTCTTTGTTCTTCCCGCCCGTGACAGTCAGAACTTCCTGGCCGAGGAGTTCGATGGCGTCCCGAACCGTGCGCTTCAGCGAGGTGGTGACAGCGTTGGCGTTCCGCTGCGCCTCCTCTTCGAGCCGGTCCGAGATTGCTGCGCCCTGTTCCGGCACCCGGGTCTCCCGCGAGATCAGGCAGGCCATGACCGTAAGTGTGTCGCGGTCCGTGCGCGTGAAGATTTCCTGAAGATCGAAGCGTAGGACGGACCGGGCCGGCCATTTCCGCTTGTCGATCAAGACGATCTGGGAGAGCCCCAAGACCATAACATGGCGAGGCCCGTCGGCGAGCTCGAACACCCCCTCCGCCAGAACGGATTCGATCGTCCGATCAAGAAGTGCCGCTTCGCCTGCATCGGCGGGAAACTGATCCGGCGCAAAACACGCCCCTAGCGGATCCGCCGCCTCGTCCTCGGCGTGCTGAAGGGGCGCGTCGATGATCCAGAGCGCATCCCGACCGGAAGCGTCCGCCACCCGCGAGATCAGCGGAATAACCGGTGCGCCTGCCAGCGCGGTGAACGCAGCCTCTCGTTTCCAGGCATAGCCGAGAGCGCCCAACAGCGTGTGGTGCATCTCCCGGGTCAATTCTGTTCGGCGATCTGCGTCCGAACTGTTCCGAATCTGTCGAAGGGCTTCAATGGTCGAGGTCGCAACCCGGGACAGCCGCTCGATCGGATGGGCGGATTTTTCAAGGCCCGCCCAGCGGGCTGTGATGTCGGAAAGCTCCTCCTTCAGAACATCGGAGAGCGTCCCGGACGGGAAGAACTCGGCTTCGTTTTCAATACCGATCAGATCCATCCGCTCACCCCACAAATACCGCTTTGACATCGACATAGGGGTTGGGGTCATCCACCATCAGGCGGGTCCGCTCAAACCACTCTGTCCAGTCCTTGAACAGGTCCTCGATCTTCTTCTCTTTCACGCGCCGGATCGTCAGCCGCCTCTTATCAAGCGCGCTGAGACCCTCGGCCGACTCCGCTGCCTCGCCAAGATCGAGCGTCAGCTGGGCCTGGAACCGGCTCTTCATCTCCCTGAGCCGGGTCAGGACCGCGTCAAGATCCTGCTGGATAAGGTCCGCGCGTTCTCTCCCGAGCCCGCGTAGATGAGTCTGAAACTGGTCTACAGCGGTTTTGACCACAGCCTGTGCTGGGCCCAGATCCTCCACCGGACGACCGGGGGTAGAGGTGGTCCTGGTTTTTCGACCAGTTTTATGCCGCGCAGCGCTCTGGCATGGGTTTCATATCACGCGGCAAGTTTCATGTTTGCTTTGCGATTAGCATAAACCTCGTCTGGGGTCATCAGAC
>JAUHVK010000017.1 GCA_030425145.1 Alphaproteobacteria bacterium
TTGTCGGCTGTGACCTCCGTGCGGTCATCCTGAACAAGAAAGTCATCTGCGCCTACCTCAAGATACCCCCGAACGTGCTGGGCGACGGGCGCTCCACGATCGAAACCTTGGTACGCGAGAAAAACGCACACCGCGCGGAAAGCCCGGCTTTGCGGGTTGCGATGATCAAGACCGACGACAAGGCGCGCCAGATTCTCGACTTCCAAGGGTTTCACATGCAGTCTGTCCCAGCGGACGGCGAGCCTGTCATTCTGGGGCTAACCCAAAGCATCAGCTCTGGCGGCGATCTGCTGCCGATCAATGGTCGCCTGGCTACTCCGGTCAACACCGTCGCCTGCTCGGTCGCAAAGGCGCTGAACTACACAGGCCCCCTTGGCATGGACGTGCTCTGCCGGGATTTTGAGGACAAGACCGGCACGGCCATCATCTGCGAGACCAATCCACAGCCCGCCATGTTCGGCGCGCTCTATCCCCCTGTGGGCCAGTCGGTGAATTGCGCAGAGAAAATCATTCTGCACTATTTTGGCGCAAAGCCGAAAAAGCCATCAACGAAAACCCATCGCATCCATTGCGAAGGTGCGAAGGAAATCGAACTCCAAGCGTTTTGCGACACCTTGGCCGAGACCTCCGAAGTTGGACCGAAACTGGCAAAGACCGGGGCGCAGGAACTCACACTCGAAGGCACAGACAGCGAGGCATCTGCACTTCTGAGTGTCCTGCTGGACAGCCAGAAGAAACCGAAATTCGTCGACGCCGCTTATATCGTCGCGCCTCTGAAAAAGCCCCGAACTCGAAAAGGGATGATCTCGCTCGAAACGCCGGATGACACGGTTCTACGGGCGTCAGACTTCATCACCCAAGCCTGCCTCGCGGCAAAGCCAAAGCACACCGAACTTCGGTCGGACAATTGTCTGCTTATCAAGAAAGGTCGCAAGAAAACCTTCGCGTCGACGCAGTTGAATGGCTGGTATGCGCAGGTACATTCAACAGAGTTGGGGCGGCGGCGTCTGCGGCACATGTTTGCGGTGCACGGATTGCCGATCACGCGAGATCTGATCCTCGAGCCGAATGACATGCGTGGCCTCAGAAGGTCTGTCGCGCGGATGGAGCAGGACTGCGTGATCACCATGACCGCCCGGTCGGGCATACAGTTGCAAACAACGGTTGCGACAGCAGACGATGCAAGCGCTTTGCTATCCGAAAGCGTGTCGGATCGAACACGTCAAATCCATGTGTCTGCAAAAGAGAGCAAAACCAGTGTCGATCTGCTCGTGTTCGACGGCTCACTTGTCGCGGCCACACAGACCTCTGGGCCGGAGCAGAAAAAAATGCACCCGGACTGGCACCATGTTGCATCAGCCTGCATGGAGGCACTTCCAAGTGCCCGGCTTATGTCCGTCAGAGTGACTCTGGAAGATCCTACGGCGAACCCGGACGATCAGATTTGGGCGATCGACTCGATTGATACGAACCCTGACATTGCGAAGTTCGGAAAGCGTGTTGCAGGAACCAAGAGCGCATTTGCCAAAAAACTGGTTTCCGCGCTCGTAGAAAGCACCATTTAACGCAGCCGACACGTGCACCCGTACCGCGTGTCACTTGCGTAGCATCGCGTGCCCTCCCCCGTTGGAGGGCACGGTGATACCTGAACACGCAGCGGCGAAAGCACTGGCCCAAGCGGCGTGATTCAAAAGATTCGGGTGTGTCCGCACTGCATGTGAGGCAACTTCCAAACATCCAATTCATTTTTGTGATCACACAATTTTTGGCTGTGATCACAAATGTCGGTTTTTTGCCGGTTTGCCAGCCCTGCGGCAAAAAAACCGTTAAGTATTCGCGCCTGTCCCTCTTATATCGCCGCAAATCGCAGCAAGAAACGGGACAGTTGACCGATGAACATCCACGAGTATCAGGCGAAAGCCCTGCTACGCAGCTACGGCGCTCCGGTGTCGGATGGCCGCGTGGTCCTCAAGGCCGAAGAGGCCAAGACCAAAGCAGGCGAAATGGACGGGCCTCTCTGGGTGGTCAAAGCCCAGATCCATGCAGGTGGCCGCGGCAAAGGCAAGTTCAAGGAAGAAAGCGCCGGTGATGCCGGTGGTGTCCGCCTTGCCAAGTCGGTCGAGGAAGCTGCAGAAGAAGCCAAAAAGATGCTGGGTCGCACACTGGTGACCAAGCAGACCGGCGAAGCAGGCAAGCAGGTTAACCGCATCTACATCGAAGACGGTTCCGGCATTCAGACCGAGATGTATCTGGCCCTCCTCGTTGATCGCCAAACGTCGCGCGTGTCCTTCGTGGCCTCCACCGAAGGCGGCATGGACATCGAAGAGGTTGCCGAAAGCACGCCCGAAAAGATCCTCAGCTTCAGCGTCGATCCGGCCACCGGCTACCAAGCCTTCCACGGCCGCCGCATCGCCTTCAACCTCGGCCTTGAAGGCAAGCAGGTGAAGCAATGCGTTGCACTGATGGGCACGCTCTACAAAATGTTCGTTGAAAAAGACATGGAGATGCTTGAGATCAACCCGCTCATCATCACCGATGAAGGCGATCTCAAATGCCTCGACGCCAAGATGGGCTTTGACGGCAACGCCATCTACCGTCACCCGGAAATCGCCGAACTGCGCGACGAAACCGAAGAAGACCCGAAAGAGCTTGAGGCGTCCAAGTACGACCTCAACTACATCGCTCTGGACGGTGAAATCGGCTGCATGGTGAACGGCGCGGGCCTTGCCATGGCGACGATGGACATCATCAAGCTCTACGGCGCAGAGCCCGCCAACTTCCTCGACGTGGGCGGCGGCGCGACCAAGGAAAAGGTCGCCGAGGCGTTCAAGATCATCACCTCCGACCCCAACGTCAAAGGCATCCTCGTCAACATTTTCGGCGGCATCATGCGGTGTGACGTCATCGCCGAAGGCGTGGTCGCCGCGGTCAAGGAAGTGGGCCTCAAAGTTCCGCTGGTTGTCCGTCTCGAAGGCACCAACGTGGAAGCGGGCAAGAAGATCATCAACGACTCCGACGTCGATGTGATCGCCGCGGACGACCTCAAGGACGGTGCGCAGAAGATCGTGAAGGCGGTCAAAGGTTAATTCGTAGGGTGCGTGATCTCACGCGCCTTCCCGGAACGATTGGTGCGTGAGATCACGCACCCTACTTAGGAGAACGCCAAATGGCAGTCCTCATCGACGAAAACACCAAAGTGATCTGCCAGGGCCTCACCGGCTCTCAGGGCACCTTCCACACCGAACAGGCCATCGCCTATGGCACCAAGATGGTCGGCGGCGTCACCCCCGGCAAAGGCGGCATGACCCATCTCGACCTGCCGGTCTTCAACTCGGTCCACGAGGCCAAGCACGCAACCGAAGCAAACGCGACAGTGATCTACGTGCCGCCGCCCTTCGCTGCGGACTCGATCCTCGAAGCAATCGACGCCGAAATGGAAGTGATCGTCTGCATCACCGAAGGCATCCCGGTCATGGACATGATGAAGGTCAAGCGCGCGCTTGAAACCTCCAAGTCGCGTCTGATCGGCCCGAACTGCCCGGGTGTCATCACACCCGATGCCTGCAAAATCGGCATCATGCCCGGCCACATCCACCGTCGCGGCAGCGTCGGCGTTGTGTCCCGCTCCGGCACGCTCACCTACGAGGCGGTCAAGCAGACCACCGATGTGGGTCTCGGCCAGTCCACCTGCGTCGGCATCGGCGGCGACCCGATCAAAGGCACCGAGCATATCGACGTGCTGGAATGGTTCCTCGCGGATGACGAAACTGAATCGATCATCATGATCGGTGAGATCGGTGGCAGCGCCGAAGAGGAAGCCGCAGCATTCCTCGCATCCGAGAAAAAGAAAGGCCGCTGGAAGCCCACCGCTGGCTTCATCGCTGGCCGTACTGCTCCTCCGGGACGCCGCATGGGCCACGCTGGCGCAATTGTTGCAGGCGGCAAAGGCGGCGCGGAAGACAAGATCGAGGCGATGAAGTCTGCCGGGATCGTCGTTGCAGAAAGCCCCGCCGGCCTTGGCGAAGCGGTGCTGGCAGCGATCAAGGGCTAAGAGGCCCGCAGACCGGGAACGATCCCGATCTGCACCAAAGAACACGCACAGGCCGGGCCTCCGCCCGGCTTGCGCACAACCACAAAGCCGCGCGACAGCGGATCACGCGATCCGCTTTCCTGCTGCTTGATCAGACCGGTTCCGGAGGACCACGACATATGACGGATCAAAGCCCTAACGATCTTTTCCACGCATCCAGCTTCATGCAGGGGCACAATGCGGCGTATCTCGAACAGATGTACGCGCGCTATGCCAACGACCCCAATGCGGTCGATGAAGCGTGGCAGGCGTTTTTCCGGCAACTGGGCGATGACGAAGTCAGCGTCAAGAAAGAGGCTTCCGGCCCCAGCTGGGCACGCCCTGACTGGCCGCCAATGCCGAATGACGACCTGACTGCGGCGCTTGACGGCCAGTGGCCCGTCGCTCCGACCGAGATCAAGGGCGCTGGCGAAAAGATCAAAGCCAAGGCGCAGGAAAAAGGCGTTCAGGTCGACGACGACGCGATCCAGCGTGCCGTGCTCGACTCCATCCGCGCCTTGATGATCATCCGCGCCTACCGGATCCGGGGCCACCTGGCCGCCGATCTCGACCCGCTGGGTATGCGCGAACAGACCCCGCATCCCGAGCTTGATCCGAAATCCTACGGTTTCACCGAAGCCGACATGGATCGCCCGATCTTCATCGACAACGTGCTGGGCCTCCAGATCGCGTCCATGCGCGAAATCCTCGACATCGTGAAGCGCACCTATTGCGGCACCTTCGCGCTGCAATACATGCACATCTCCGATCCCGAACAGTCCGCCTGGCTGAAGGAACGGATCGAAGGCTACGGCAAGGAAATCGCCTTCACCCGCGAAGGCCGCAAGGCAATCCTGAACAAGATGGTCGAGGCCGAAGGCTTCGAGAAATTCCTCCATGTGAAATACATGGGCACCAAGCGCTTTGGCCTTGATGGCGGCGAAAGCCTCATCCCGGCGATGGAGCAGATCATCAAGCGCGGCGGCAATCTTGGCGTCAAGGAAATCGTCATCGGCATGCCGCACCGCGGCCGCCTGTCGGTTCTCGCCAACGTAATGCAAAAGCCCTACCGCGCAATCTTCAACGAATTCCAGGGCGGCAGCTTCAAACCCGAAGAAGTCGATGGCTCGGGCGACGTGAAATACCACCTTGGTGCGTCATCTGACCGCGAGTTTGACAACAACACCGTCCACCTGTCGCTGACCGCGAACCCATCGCACCTCGAAGCGGTGAACCCGGTGGTTCTGGGCAAGGTCCGCGCCAAGCAGGACCAGCTTGGCGATGCCGAACGCAAAGCCGTCATGCCGATCCTTCTGCACGGCGATGCGGCGTTTGCCGGTCAGGGTGTCGTGGCCGAATGTTTCGCGCTCTCGGGTCTGCGCGGTCACAAGACCGGCGGCACGATCCATATCGTGGTGAACAACCAGATCGGCTTCACCACCGCACCACACTTCTCGCGTTCTTCGCCCTACCCGACGGACAACGCTCTGGTGGTCGAAGCGCCGATCTTCCACGTCAACGGCGATGACCCCGAAGCAGTGGTGCACGCCGCAAAGGTGGCCACCGAATTCCGCCAGAAATTCGGCAAGGACGTTGTCATCGACATGTTCTGCTACCGCCGCTTTGGTCACAACGAGGGGGATGAACCGATGTTCACCAACCCGTTGATGTACAAGAAGATCAAACAGCAGAAGACCACGCTGTCGCTCTACACCGAACGTCTGGTCAAGGACGGTCTGATCCCAGAAGGCGAAATCGAGGATATGAAGGCCGCGTTCCAGGCGCACCTGAACGAAGAGTTCGAGACCGGAAAAACCTACAAGCCCAACAAGGCCGACTGGCTCGACGGGCGCTGGAGCCATCTCGACCGTCAGGACAAGGACGACTACCAGCGTGGTCAGACCGCGATCCAACCGGAAACCATGGCTCAGGTCGGTGAAGCGCTCACCCGCCTGCCCGACGGCTTCCCGGTCCACAAGACCGTGGCCCGCCTGCTCGAAACCCGTAAAGAGATGTTCGACAAGGGCGAAGGCTTTGATTGGGCCACCGCCGAAGCGCTGGCCTTCGGCTCGCTGCTCACCGAAGGCTACCCGGTGCGCCTTGCTGGTCAGGACTCGACACGCGGCACGTTCAGCCAGCGTCACTCGGGCATCGTGAACCAGGAAACCGAAGAACGCTACTACCCGCTCAACCACATCCGTGAAGGTCAGTCGCGTTACGAAGTGATCGACTCCGCACTGTCGGAATACGCGGTGCTGGGCTTTGAATACGGCTACTCGCTGGCCGAACCCAACGCGCTGACACTCTGGGAAGCGCAGTTCGGCGACTTCGCCAACGGCGCGCAGATCATGTTCGATCAGTTCGTCAGCTCGGGTGAATCGAAGTGGCTGCGTATGTCCGGTCTCGTCTGCCTTCTGCCGCACGGCTTCGAAGGTCAGGGTCCAGAGCACTCCTCCGCACGCCTCGAACGCTTCCTGCAGATGTGCGGTCAGGACAACTGGATTGTGGCCAACTGCTCGACCCCGGCCAACTACTTCCACATCCTGCGCCGCCAGCTGCACCGCTCATTCCGCAAGCCGCTCATCCTGATGACGCCGAAATCGCTTCTGCGTCACAAGATGGCGATCTCCAAGACGGACGAGTTCACCACCGGATCAAGCTTCCACCGCGTGCTGTGGGACGATGCGCAATATGGCAACTCCGACACCACGCTTGTCGGCGACGACAAGATCAAGCGCGTCGTCATGTGCTCGGGCAAGGTTTATTACGACCTGCTGGAAGAGCGCGACGCACGGGGCATCAACGACGTCTACATCATGCGGTTCGAGCAGTTCTACCCGTTCCCTGCCATCTCGGCCGTGAAGGAACTGGAACGCTTCCCGCAAGCCGAGATGATCTGGTGTCAGGAAGAACCCAAGAACCAGGGCGCCTGGACGTTTATGGAACCGAACCTTGAATGGGTTCTGGGCCGCATCAACGCCAAGCACCCGCGCCCCCGCTATGTGGGCCGCGCCACATCGGCCTCCCCGGCAACGGGTCTGGCCAGCCAACACAAAGCACAGCAAGAGGCGCTCGTGAACGAAGCGCTGACGATCGAAGGGAAATAAGACATGACAACCGAAGTGCGTGTGCCCACCCTGGGTGAATCCGTGACAGAAGCCACGGTTGCCACATGGTTCAAGAAGCCGGGCGACAGCGTTGCCGTGGACGAAATGCTGTGCGAGCTGGAAACCGACAAGGTGACGGTCGAAGTGCCGTCCCCCGCCGCAGGTGTTCTGGCTGACATCGTGGCAGCCGAAGGCGAAACCGTGGGTGTCGATGCCCTGCTCGCCAACATCTCCGAAGGTGGTGCCGTCGCCGCCAGCCCGGCCAAAGCCGAAGCGCCGGCCGCCGCGGCTGCGCCCTCGGGTGACAGCGGGAAATCGGTTGACGTGATGGTACCGACACTGGGTGAATCCGTGTCCGAAGCCACTGTCTCCACTTGGTTCAAAAAGGTCGGCGACACTGTCGCACAGGACGAAATGCTCTGCGAGCTGGAAACCGACAAGGTGTCGGTCGAAGTGCCCGCCCCGGCTGCGGGCGTCCTGTCCGAAATCCTCGCTGCCGAAGGCACCACCGTCGAAGCCGGCGGCAAGCTTGGTGTGATCGGCGGCAGCGCCGGTGCAGCCTCCTCCGCACCGGCACAAGCCGCGGCACCCGCCCCGGCCGCGCAAGCTGCCAGCAGCGGTGCGGATGTGGAAAACGCCCCCTCCGCCAAAAAGGCAATGGCCGAAGCCGGCCTCAGCGCCGATCAGGTCAAGGGTTCGGGCCGCGATGGTCGCGTGATGAAAGAAGACGTGGCCAAGGCCGTGGCCGCCGCCGCAAGCGCCCCGGCACAGACCTCTGCGCCCGTCGCCGCACCGCGCGCGCCGGTCAGCGCGGATGACGCCGCACGCGAAGAACGGGTCAAGATGACCCGCCTGCGCCAGACCATCGCCCGCCGCCTCAAGGACGCACAGAACACCGCCGCGATCCTCACCACCTATAACGAGGTCGACATGACCGAGGTCATGGCGCTGCGGAACCAGTACAAGGACCAGTTCGAGAAGAAACACGGTGTGCGCCTCGGCTTCATGTCCTTCTTCACCAAGGCCTGCTGCCACGCGCTGAAAGAAGTGCCCGAGGTCAACGCCGAGATCGACGGCACCGACATCGTCTACAAGAACTTCGTCCATATGGGCGTCGCGGCCGGCACGCCGCAGGGTCTCGTGGTTCCGGTCATCCGCGATGCCGACGCCATGAGCTTTGCCGAGATCGAAAAGGCGATTGCCGAAAAAGGCCGCCGCGCCCGCGATGGCAAGCTCAGCATGGCGGAAATGCAGGGCGGCACCTTCACCATATCCAACGGTGGTGTCTACGGCTCGCTCATGTCCTCGCCGATCCTCAACCCGCCGCAATCGGGTATCCTCGGCATGCACAAGATCCAGGACCGCCCGATGGTCATCAACGGAGAGATCAAGATCCGCCCGATGATGTATCTGGCCCTCAGCTATGACCACCGCATCGTCGACGGCAAAGGCGCCGTGACCTTCCTCGTGCGTGTGAAAGAAGCGCTTGAGGATCCGCGTCGGTTGCTGATGGATCTGTAATAACGGCGCGTGCAAGCACGCACCCTACGCCATTGTAGGGTGCGTGATCTCACGCATCCAGAGGTGCGCCCATGACCCCCGAACTTACCGCCCTCACCCTCGCCGCCCTGCTGCAAGCGCTGCAATTCGCAGCCTATTCCATCACGGCGCAGATGCAGGTCGGCACGAAAAAGGCGCTCAGCCCGCGCGACACGCCAGTTCAACTCACCGGCAAGGCAGGCCGCCTGCAACGGGCGATGAACAACCATTTCGAAGGCCTGATCCTTTTTGGCATCGCCGTCATGGTGATCACCTATTCCGGGCAGGGCGACGACATGACCGCGCTGGCCTGTGTCGCCTATCTCGCCGCCCGCGTGCTCTACGTGCCCGCCTATGTGTTCGGCTGGGTACCCTGGCGCTCCCTGATCTGGGCGATTGGCTTCTTCGCCACCCTCTACCTGCTACTGGCTGCCCTCATGTAGCTTCTCTGTTTCGAAAATACCTCGGGGGAGTCGCCGGAACGGCGGCGGGGGCAGAGCCCCCATGACCCCGGCAACGCAAAAGGAAAAGTCAAATGGCACAATACGACGTCATCGTCATCGGCTCCGGCCCCGGCGGCTACGTGGCCGCGATCCGCTGCGCACAGCTGGGCCTGAAAACCGCCTGCGTCGAAGGCCGCGAAACATTGGGCGGCACCTGTCTGAACGTGGGCTGCATCCCGTCGAAAGCGCTGCTGCACGCAAGCCACCAACTGCACGAGGCCGAGCACAACTTCGCCAAGATGGGCCTCAAGGGCAAAGCCCCGTCCGTCGACTGGAAGCAGATGCTGTCTTACAAGGATGACGTGATCGGTCAGAACACCAAGGGCATCGAGTTCCTGTTCAAGAAGAACAAGATCGACTGGCTCAAGGGCTGGGGCTCGATCCCCGAAGCGGGCAAGGTCAAGGTCGGTGACGACGTGCATGAGGCGAAGAACATCATCATCGCGTCGGGCTCCGAGGCGTCCTCCCTGCCGGGTATCAAGATCGACGAGAAGGTCGTCGTGACCTCCACCGGCGCGCTGGAGCTGCCGAAGATCCCGAAGAAGATGATCGTCATCGGCGCCGGTGTGATCGGGCTGGAACTGGGTTCGGTCTACAGCCGCCTGGGCACCGAAGTCCAAGTGATCGAATTCCTCGACACCATCACCCCCGGCATGGACGGTGAGGTGCAGAAGACCTTCCAGAGGCTGCTGCAGAAGCAGGGCCTGAAATTCACCCTCGGCGCAGCAGTGCAGAAGGTGGACGCCAGCAAGTCCAAGGCCAAGGTCACCTACAAGCTGCGCAAGGATGACAGCGAACACGACATGGACGCGGATGTGGTGCTCGTCGCCACCGGTCGTCGCCCCTATACCGACGGGCTGGGCCTTGATGCGCTGGGGATCGAGATGTCGCAGCGCGGCCAGATCAAGACCGACGGCCACTGGCAGACCAATGTCAAAGGCATCTACGCCATTGGCGACTGCATCGACGGCCCGATGCTGGCGCACAAGGCCGAGGACGAAGGCATGGCCTGTGCCGAGGTGATCGCAGGCAAGGCAGGCCACGTGAATTACGGCGTCATTCCGGGCGTGATCTACACCCATCCCGAAGTGGCCAATGTCGGTCAGACCGAGGAACAACTCAAGGAAGCGGGTCGCGCCTACAAGGTCGGCAAGTTCAGCTTCATGGGTAACGGCCGTGCCAAGGCGAACTTCGCCGCTGACGGGTTCGTAAAGATCATCGCGGACAAGGACACCGACCGCATCCTGGGCGCGCATATCATCGGCCCGATGGCGGGCGATCTCATTCACGAGATCTGCGTTGCTATGGAGTTCGGTGCCTCTGCCGAGGATCTGGCACTCACCTGTCACGCGCACCCGACCTATTCCGAGGCGGTACGCGAAGCGGCTCTCGCCTGCGGCAACGGTGCCATCCACATGTAAACGCATTAATTCGGGGGACGCCTTTTCGAAAAGGCGTCTCCCAAGCGCGTTCAAACGCGCTTGCGGGCGCGGTATCGAAACCGCGCAATCAAGGCTCTTCGAAGAGCCTTTCCTGATCTCTGAAAGAAGCGGCGCCGCCCCGTTGGGCTGACGATCTTCCGAAATTTCGGGGATCGCTCCCCGGACCTGTGCCCGTGTCCGGGCCTTCGTGAAACCGGTTTCTCAAGGTCGGCGCGTCACCGCCGGTACGGAAAACCATCATCTTTGTCGCGGTGTGGGAGTGACCCTATCCGCTCGTTGCGCAACGTGTGGGCAGGTTGCATCGCAAGCGTTAAGGGTTTGGAAAGCGACCGTACGGTCCGGTTTCGTGATACACTTGGCTCCGTCGAAAAAACGAAAGGACAGGCCATGCATCTCGGCGAATCTTCGGTCAGCCTCGCGATCAAAGACCTCACCGCCTCAAGGGAATTCTGCGAAGCGATCGGGTTTGAAACCCTTGGCGGCGATGCCGAGGCCGGGTGGCTGATGCTCAAGAGTGGCGATACGTGGCTTGGTCTCTTTCAGGGCATGTTCGAAAATAACACCCTGACCTTCAATCCCGGTTGGGATCAATCGGCGCAACCGCTCGAGGCGTTCATGGACGTGCGCGCCATTCAAGAGGAGCTGAAATCAAAAGGTCTGACACTCGACGTGGAAACCGACCCTGACGGCGCTGGGCCTGCGCATATCGTGCTGACCGATCCGGACGGCAATCCGGTGCTGATCGACCAGCACCGCTGATCACCAGAGCCGCGGAATGGCCTTTTCCTCGTAGGTGGCGTCATACTCTGCGCCACCCATCGCGCCATCGGTCATGTCGGCCAGAATTTCACCCACAGTCGGCAGACCGTCAGGCACAGGCGCGCCATCCCACAGTCCCGATCGCATCAGCGCCTTGGCGCATTGGGTGTAGACTTCGCTTACCTCGGTGACGATCACCGTGGCGGGCTGCATGTTCTTCTTTTCGAAACTGGCGCGCAGATCGGGATCGTCGGTGATCCACGCTTTGCCGTTCACCCGCACCGTTGTCTTGGTGCCGGGGATCATGAACAGGAAGGCGATGCGCGGGTCTTCGATGAGATCGCGCAGCGCGTCGAGCCGGTTGTTGCCGCGCCAGTCGGGCAGCAGGATCGTGCGGGGATCAGCCACCCGCACCACCGGGTCCACATCGCCGCGCGGCGTGCCATGTGTGCCTCCTGTGCCCGCTGTGGAGATTACACAGAACCGCGCCGCCTCGACCCAGCGGCGATAGCTGGGGGTCAGGTGATCGGCGACTTTGCTGAGCGATGCCGGCACCGGCGCGTCATAGAGCGCTTCCAACTCGGCAGCAGTCTCAATGCGGCGCATGGAACCCGGCTTCTTCGTTCAGGCGGTTGGATGCGGTTTCGATCCGCTCTTCCAGAAGTGACAGGAACTGATCGCGCGGCAGGCCCGGTGGGATCGGTTCCAGAAATTCGACGATGGCCGTCCCCTGTTTGCGGTAGATGCCGCGCTTTGGCCAGAACAGGCCCACATTCGCCGCCACCGGCACGCAGGGCTGGTTCAGTTGTTCATAGAGCACCGCAGTCCCGACCTTGTACGGTGCGTTCACACCCGGCGCGATGCGGGTGCCTTGCGGGTAGATGATCAACTGGCCCGGCGTGGCAGTGCCTTTTTTCACCCCTTCGACCATCTGCTTGATTGCCGTGGAACGCTTGCCCCGATCGACAGGGATGCAGCCAATGCGCAGCCCGTACTGACCGACGATGGGCGAATACATCAGGACGCGCTTCATGATGAACTTGCCTGCGGGGACCGCCGAGAACACCATGAACACGTCCAGGAAACTCTGGTGTTTCGACGCCACGATACATTCATAATCCGGCGGTGTGCCGCGGGTTTCCATGCGCAGCCCGATCATCACCGGCGCGACCCATTTCACGAAACGGCAGACACTCATGCAGGCCACCCGAGCGCCACGCCGCGACACCAGCGCCCACGGGAACAGCGCGATGCCGACGACGGCAATCGTGAGATAGACCGTAATGACGTAGATGAGCGACCGCACCCACTGAATTGCATATGCCATCAGGCCAAGTCCTCCAAAACCCGCCCCGCCGCATAGCGCGTTGCAACAAATGCCACCAGTCCCGACAGCGGTGGGATCAGCACCACCCAGACCCAACCGATGCCCTGAATGCTCAGATCAGTGAGCACGCCTGTCGTGTCACTTCCTGCGGGAACGAGCATCAGCGCGACGATGCCCAAGAGAGTGCCGAAGGCGGCGCCGGTCAAGGCGCGCAGGGCAAAGCGCCGGACAAAGGCACTGGCGATATAGGTGTCCGTCGCGCCCACCAGCCGCAGAACCGCGATCACCTGCGCGTTCGCGGCAAGGGCGGCATTGGCGGCCAGCGTCACCATCGCTGCGGAGGCGGTGGCGATGAGCAGGATCGCTGCCCAGCCCAGAAGCCGCAGCCGCGCGGCGGCGTCGATCAATGGGCGCCGCCAACGCGCGTGGTCATCCAGCACGGCGGCAGGCGCTTCGGCGGCAAGGCGCAGGCGCAGCCCGGCGGCGTCATATCCCGCTTCGGTTTCGATGATGTCGATCAGCTGCGGCAGAGGCAGGTCGTCGATGGGCAAATCAGAGCCAAACCAGGGCGACAGGAGCGCGCGTTGTTCTTCGACCGTGAGCGCCCGCGCATCGACGATCCCCGGCGTGGTGCGCAACACGCGCAGCGCCGCTTCTGTCTGGGTTGCGGTCTCGCCTGCCGGAGCCGAGATGCGCAGTGTCGAGGATTGCGCCAACTCACTGCCCCAGCGGTCTGCCACCCGCCCCGCCGCCAGCGAGAGGGCCAGTGCAAACACTGCAAGAAAGGACATGGCAAAGGCGCTGAACAGTGTCAGGCGGGCGGTGAAGCCGGTGGGCGGGA
Source organism: Alphaproteobacteria bacterium (assembly GCA_030425145.1). Classification (GTDB taxonomy): domain Bacteria; phylum Pseudomonadota; class Alphaproteobacteria; order Rhodobacterales; family Rhodobacteraceae; genus Marivita. Next base: position 13,588 of record JAUHVK010000017.1, read on the forward strand.
CAACGCGATCCGCCTTTTCGTCGAACTTCAGCATCCGGGCGGTGGCGCGCAGATCAATGCTCACAGATCCGCCCCCGCCATCTGAAGCCTGCGGTTCGAAATCCGCAGCACACGTGTCTGCACCTGCGCCTTGGCGGCGCGGATCAGACCCAGATCATGGGTGGCGACCATGATGGTCTTTCCCATGCGGTTCAGCTCCACAAGCAGGGTTAGCAGGCGCTGCGACATCTCCCAGTCGATATTGCCTGTGGGTTCATCCGCAAGGATCACATCCGGCGACATGATGACGGCCCGCGCAAGTGCCGCGCGCTGGCGTTCCCCGCCCGACAGCTCTGGCGGCAGGGCGTTGGCGCGACTGGTCAAGCCGACCCAGGCCAGCAGTTCTTTCAGATTGGCCTGCTCGGGATCCGCATCCTGCCCCGACACAGCCAAGGGAAGAGCGACGTTCTCGGTCACCGGCAAATGGTCGAGGAATTGGCAATCCTGATGCACAACCCCGATCTTGCGGCGCAGCACGGCCACGTCATCGCGGCCCAGCCCCCTCACATCGCGGTCGAACAGGCGCACATGGCCTGCGGTTGCCTGCAACGCGCCGTAGCAGAGCTTGAGAAAGGTGGTTTTTCCCGACCCGGATGGCCCGGTCAGAAAGTGAAAAGACCCCGGCGCGACCTTGAGGGTCATGTCCGTCAGTAATTCGCCGCCGCCATAACTGTAGGCCACATTTTCCAACTCGATCACGGCGGTCTTGTCCCTGCCATTCGTTCGGCGTTGTTGTGCCTGAGCATCGTGCGGGTTTCAATGCGGCGGGCTTGTCACAATAGGCATTTACATGCGCAACCCCACGCTTATTGTGCCTTTTCAACAGGAAACGCATGGGCTGGCTGCAAAACCAAGGCCATCCGAGTAGGGGCAACACGGCAAAATGCGGCTCAAATGTCCAAGTTGCGGGGCGCAGTATGAAGTCCCCGATGATGTCATTCCGGAAGACGGGCGTGATGTCCAATGCTCCAATTGTGGCAACACATGGTTTCAAGGCCAGGACACCAGCAACAGCCCGCAAGCTCTTGAAGCGGCTGCCAAGGCACCCAAGGATGCGGTTTGGCATCCAGAGGTCGATGCCGATGTGGATGACGGCCCATCGGTGAATCAAGAGGCCGCTCCGGGCAGTTCTTCGCCACCCGCACCCCCCAAGCGGCGCGAACTTGATCCATCGGTCGCGGACATCCTCCGCGAAGAGGCGGAACTGGAAGCCCGCGCGCGTCAGGCCGAAGCGGGTGGTCTTGAAGAACAACCCGATCTGGGCCTTCAGGAACCCGAAGACGAAGCCGCAAAGCGGGCCCGGCAGGCGCAGGAGCGGATGCGTAAACTGCGGGGTGAAAACCCCGAAGCCGCTGCCGTCGCCGCCGCCGCTTCGGCGATCACCGACCGGCCGAAATCGCGACGCGACATGCTGCCGGACGTAGAAGAGATCAACCAGACCTTACGCGCCTCGAACGAACGGCGCGAGGTTCGCAGCGTTCAGGCCGATCTGGAGGATGAAGACGAAACCTCTGGTGGCTTCGGGCGCGGCTTTCTTTACACGATCCTGCTCTTCGCCATCGGAGCGGCGCTCTATGTCTACGCACCGCAGGTGGCCGAAACCGTGCCGCAGCTTGCAGCACCGATGGAAACCTATGTGATCATGGTCGATCAATTGCGTGGGTGGCTTGATAGCCAGATCGCAATCGTGATGCAGATGATCAACGGCACCTCTGCCGAAGCACCAGCAGGCTAAGGCTCCAGACCGGTTAAGTGATATTGCTGACGGGCATGGCCCTATCCGGTTATTTGGACTTATCTGTACAAAAGGTCTGGCCCTAACGCCGGATTGCCTGTTCTGTACATGATGAAAACGCCAGACCGCCAATAGGCATCCGGCCCATTGTGATTCTCAAACGGAGGTAGCGACCATGGACGGCACACTGTCCAAAAACGATCTTTCCCACGTGGTCGAAGCCGATCGCGCCCATGTGTGGCACCACCTGATCCAGCACAAGCCCTTCGAAACGAACGATCCCCGGATCATCGTTGAAGGCAAAGGCATGCGGGTCTGGGACCAGAAGGGCAAAGAGCACCTTGATGCCGTGTCCGGCGGTGTCTGGACGGTGAACGTCGGCTACGGCCGCGAAAGCATCGCCAAGGCGGTCTACGACCAGCTTCTGAAGCTGAACTATTTTGCAGGCTCCGCAGGTTCGATCCCCGGTGCGCTGTTCTCGGAAAAGCTGATCTCGAAGATGCCGGGCATGACCCGCGTCTACTACACGAACTCCGGTTCCGAGGCCAACGAGAAGGCGTTCAAGATGGTCCGCCAGATCGCGCACAAGCGCTATGGTGGTCAGAAGCACAAGATCCTCTACCGCGACCGCGATTATCACGGCACCACCATCGGCTGTCTGTCGGCTGGTGGCCAGGACGAGCGCAACGCGCAGTACGGGCCGTTCACACCGGGCTTCGTGCGCGTACCGCATTGCCTGGAATACCGCGCCTCCGAACAGGGCGCCCCGACCGAAAACTACGGCGAGTGGGCTGCGGACCAGATCGAACAGGTGATCCTGCGCGAAGGCCCCGACACTGTCGGCGCGCTTTGCCTTGAGCCGGTGACCGCAGGTGGCGGCGTCATTACCCCCCCGCAGGGCTACTGGGACCGCGTTCAGGAAATCTGCCGCAAGTACGACATCCTGCTGCATATCGACGAAGTCGTTTGTGGCGTGGGCCGTACCGGCAAATGGTTCGGTTACCAGCAATACGGCGTGCAGCCCGACATGGTGACGATGGCCAAGGGTGTTGCGTCGGGCTATGCCGCGATTGCCTGCCTTGTGACCACCGAGGACGTGTTCTCGATGTTCAAGGACAATGCCGACGATCCGATGAACTACTTCCGCGACATCTCGACCTTCGGCGGCTGCACGGCGGGTCCGGCAGCGGCGCTGGAAAACATGCGCATCATCGAGGACGAAGGCCTGCTCGACAACACCACGGCGATGGGCGAGTACATGCTCGACCAGCTTCACGCGCTGGCCGACAAGCACGCCGTCATCGGCAACGTCCGTGGCAAGGGCCTGTTCCTTGGCGCCGAACTGGTCGAAGACCGCGAAACCCGCAAGCCGATGGCCGAAAAGCGCGTTCAGAAAGTGGTCGCCGACTGCATGCAGCAGGGTATAATCATCGGAGCGACCAACCGCTCCCTGCCCGGCTACAACAACACGCTCTGCTTCAGCCCTGCGCTGATCGCCACCAAGGACGACATCGACCAGATCATCGCATCGGTTGACGAAGCACTTGGACGCGAATTTGCGTGAGTGACCCATTGATCACGGGCCAGCGCTTGAATGCGCTGGGCCAACCAGTCGGCTTACCTCTTGCCGACACATCGCCCCGCCCGGTGCCACCGCGTACCGAAATGGTGGGGCGATACTGTTCTGTGGTGCCGCTTTCGCTGGATCACGCGGACGACCTTTACACCGCCTTCCGCGCGGATGAAGAGGACCGCATCTGGACCTATCTGCCGAACGGCCCCTACCACGATCCCGCTGAATTTCGGGCTTGGGTGGATGCCGCGATTGCGCAGGATGATCCGCTCATGCACGCCATCCTTGTCGATGGCCGCGCGGTCGGTCACGCCAGCTACCTGCGGATCAGTCCTGCCGGCGCCAGCATCGAGGTCGGGTTCATCAACCTGTCGCCCGCCCTGCAACGCAGCCGTGCCGCGACCGAGTTCCAGTTCCTGATGATGCAACGCGCCTTCGATGAGCTGGGCTATCGCCGCTACGAATGGAAATGCGACGCGCTGAACGCGCCATCGCGGCGTGCCGCCGAACGGCTGGGGTTCACCTATGAAGGCACGTTCCGTCAGGCGACCCACTACAAGGGCCGCAACCGCGATACGGCGTGGTTCTCCATACTCGACAGCGAATGGCCTGATCTGAAGGCCCGGTTCTTGCGATGGCTGGCACCCGACAATTTCGATGCCGAGGGCGGTCAGAAAACGCGGCTGCCGGACCTTTAGCCCCACAGAACGGCCTGCCGCGCATCCTTGAAGCGCTGAAAGTTCAGGCTATCCCGTCCTGACAGGGCGGTATTGCGCATCGACCACATGAAGAAAACTCCGGTCACGGTTGCAGAATGTGCAATGGTGTTCTTGATGGGATGCGTTAATAGACACCCATGTTAGCGCTATCGTAAATCTGGATCCGACGTTGGAACGCACCTGAATGACCATGAAAACCGATATTCTGAACCGTCTGAAATACTCGCTGGGCAAGGATGCCGAGAACGCCTCGACCTATGACTGGCGCATCGCGCTGTCACTGGTCCTGCGCGACCAGATGGTCGAATCGTGGTTCCGGTCGACCAAGGAAACCTACGCGGCCTCGCCCAAGCGGGTCTATTACCTGTCGATGGAGTTCCTCATCGGGCGGCTGATCGAGGACATGATCTCGAACCTGCGGATGGAGGACACGGTCAAGGCAACGCTGTCGGAACTGGGTCTCGACTTCGACACCATCGTGCATGACGAACCGGACGCAGCCCTTGGCAATGGTGGACTGGGCCGCCTGGCGGCATGTTTCATGGACTCATTGGCGACCTTGGGTATTCCGGCGTTTGGCTATGGCATCCGGTATGAGCACGGTCTGTTCGAGCAAAGCTTTGCGCAAGGACAACAGGTCGAGAAACCCGAGACTTGGCTGACCCAGCGCCATGCGTGGGAATTCGAACGCCCCGAGGCACGCTATCGGATCGGCTTTGGCGGACACGTCGATCATCACGAGGGCAAGGCCTATTGGCACCCCGGCGAGGTGGTGATGGCCACCGCGCATGACACACCCGTGGTCGGCTGGAAAGGCGCATGGGGCAACACGCTGCGCCTCTGGTCGGCGGAACCGGCCAAGGAATTCGACCTCGAAAGCTTCAACCGCGGCGATTACCTTGCCGCCGGTCGGTCAGAGGCGCTGGCGCGTACGATCAGCCGGGTGCTCTATCCCGACGACACCACGGAAAGCGGCAAGGAACTGCGCCTTAAGCAGGAATACTTCTTCACCGCCGCGTCGATCATGGACCTGCTGCGCCGCTACCTGAAAGACCACGACGACATCCGCGCCCTGCCCGATTACGTGGCGATCCAGCTCAACGACACGCACCCTGCCATTGCCGGGCCGGAGCTGGTGCGCATTCTGGTGGATGAGCACGCCGTCCCGATGGACGAGGCGATCCCGCTGGCGCGCAAATGCCTTGCCTACACCAACCACACGCTTCTGCCCGAGGCGCTGGAACGGTGGAGCGAACATCTGATGGGCCGCATCCTGCCGCGCCATCTGGAGATCATCCGCGCCATCGAGCACGCGCATCAGACAGAATTCCCCGGCAGCCCCCGTATTCTGGAACATGGTGACGTGCGCATGGGGGAACTGGCGTTCATCATGGCGCACAAGGTCAACGGCGTGTCTGCGCTGCACACGGAACTGGTCAAGGAAACGGTGTTCGCCGACCTGCACCGCATCCATCCAACCCGGATCATCAACCAGACCAACGGCATCACGCCGCGTCGTTGGCTTTATGGCTGCAACCCGTCGCTGCGGCACCTGATCACCGACACGATTGGCGAAAGCTGGGTGACCGATTTGGAACAACTGAGCGCGCTTAAGTCCAAACGGGACGATGCCGCATTTGTCGAGGCGTTCACCGCCTCCAAGCGCGAGAACAAGGCGAACCTGTCCAACTGGATCGGTCAGACGCTGGGTGTCAGTCTTGACCCCGACGCAATGTTCGACGTGCAGATCAAGCGCATCCACGAATACAAACGCCAGTTGATGAACCTTCTGGAGACTGTCGCGTTGTGGAATGACATGCGCGACAACCCGAACGCAGACTGGACCCCGCGAGTGAAAATCTTCGGCGGCAAGGCAGCGCCGGGATATTTCGTGGCCAAGGACATCATCCGTCTGATCAATGACGTGGCGGCGGTGATCAATGCCGACGAGATCACAGGCGACAAGCTAAAGATCGTCTATCCCCCGAACTACAACGTGACGATGGCCGAACGGCTGATCCCGGCGGCGGATCTGTCGGAACAGATCTCGACCGCTGGCAAAGAGGCGTCGGGCACAGGCAACATGAAATTCGCCCTGAACGGTGCGCTGACCATCGGCACGCTCGACGGTGCGAACGTCGAGATCCGCGACCATGTCGGGTCGGAAAACTTCTTCCTCTTCGGCCTGACCGCACAAGAAGTGATGGAGCGCCGCACGCATCACGGCTACTCCCGCGCCGCCATCGAGGCCAGCCCGCGCATGCAACGCGTTCTGGGCCAGATCGCCGAAGGGCGTTTTGCACCACATGACCCAAGCCGCTATCATGGGCTTGTGGGGATGCTTTATGACCATGATTATTTCCTCGTGACCTGCGATTTCGACAGCTATTTCGACACGCAGCGCCGCGCCGACACCGCCTATCGCAACCCGGCGAACTGGGCCGCGATGGCGTTGGTCAACACCGCCAGCATGGGCTGGTTCTCGTCCGACCGTACGATCAAGGGCTATGCCCGCGACATCTGGGGCGCCGAGAGCCTGACCAAAGCCAAGCTTGGGAAAACGGCATGACGGATGCGGCGGCGCTGATCGATAACGCCACGGCTAAGGCGATTGCCGACGGGCACCATGGCGACCCGTTTGCGGTGCTGGGTCTGCACGAGGTGGATGGCAAACTTGTGATCCGCGCTATGCGCCCCGAGGCCGACAGCGTCGAGGTGATCGACGCCAAGACCGGACGCGCACTTGTGGCGCTTGAGCGGGTTACCGATGGTCTATTTGCGGCCGTGATCCCGCGCCGGAAAAAGCGGTTTCCCTACCGCCTGCGCATGACACGCGGCAGCGATATCTGGGAGGAACAGGACGCCTATGCCTTTGGCCCCAAGCTGGGCGAGATGGATGAGTATCTTCTGGGCGAAGGCACACATAACCAGCTATGGGATGCTCTTGGTGCGCATGTTTGCACACATGAAGGCGTCGAGGGCACGCATTTCGCCGTCTGGGCACCCAATGCATCGCGGGTGTCGGTTGTTGGCGATTTCAACGGCTGGGATGGTCGCCGCCATGTGATGCGCCGCCGAGGTGCGACGGGCGTGAACGAGATTTTCCTGCCCGGTCTGGGCGATGGCACCGTTTACAAATACGAGATCCTTGATGGCGCGGGCAACTTGCTGCCCCTCAAGGCCGACCCGGTTGGCTTTGGCGCGGAACTGCCGCCGGCCACGGCGTCGGTCGTGCGTGATCTGCGCGGGTTTGAGTGGTCCGATGCCGGGTGGCTGTCCAAGCGCGGGGCGAAGCAGAAGATCGACCAGCCGATTTCCATCTACGAAGTGCATCTGGAAAGCTGGCGGCGCGTGCCGGAAGAGGGCAACCGGTCGCTGACCTATCTCGAACATGCGTCGATGCTGGTGGAGTACGCGCGCGACATGGGCTTCACCCATATCGAACTGACGCCTGTATCCGAATACCCGTTCGGCGGATCGTGGGGCTATCAGCCCGTGGGCCTTTTTGCGCCAACATCCCGTTTTGGCACTCCGCAGGAGTTTCGCGCCTTTGTAGATGCCTGCCACAAGGCGGGCCTTGGCCTGATCATCGACTGGGTTCCGGGGCATTTCCCGACCGACCAGCACGGGCTGGGCCGGTTCGACGGCACGCCGCTTTATGAACACGCCGACCCCAAGGAAGGATTCCATCCCGACTGGAACACGCTCGTCTACAATTACGGGCGCACGGAGGTGCAGAACTTCCTGATCGCCAATGCGAAATTCTGGTTCGAGGAGTATCACATCGACGGTCTGCGCGTGGATGCGGTGGCCTCCATGCTCTACCGCGACTATTCGCGGAAAGAGGGCGAATGGGTGCCGAACAAGGATGGCGGTCGCGAGAACCTCGAAGCCATCGCCTTCATGCAGCGGATGAACGAAACGGTCTATGCCCCCGATGACAGCATCCTGACCGCCGCCGAGGAAAGCACAGCCTTTCCGGGGGTCAGTGCGCCCACCAGCACTGGTGGGCTGGGCTTTGGGTTCAAATGGAACATGGGGTGGATGAACGACACCCTGCGCTACATGGCTGAGGACCCGATCAACCGGAAATATCACCACGACAAGATGACCTTCGGGCTGCATTACGCCTTTTCGGAGAACTTCATCCTGCCGATCAGCCATGACGAGGTGGTCCATGGCAAAAGGTCGATGCTGGGCAAGATGCCGGGTGATGACTGGCAGCGCTTTGCCAACCTGCGAGCCTACTATGGGTTCATGTGGGGCCATCCCGGCAAGAAGCTCTTGTTCATGGGAGGCGAGTTCGCGCAGGCCGGGGAATGGAACAACGAGACCAGTCTTGATTGGCACCTGCTCGACCATGCGCCGCACCAAGGGATGCAAAACCTCGTGCGTGATCTGAACCGCCTCTACAGCAGCACGCCCGCGCTTTACGAGAAGGACTGCAGCGAAGACGGGTTCCGCTGGATCGACGGCGGCAATGCGGCGGAGTCGGTATTTTCGTGGGTCCGCTACGGCAACGACGGCAGCGCGCCGGTTCTGGTGGTGTCGAATTTCACCCCGGTGCCCCGCACCAATTACCGCATCGGTGTTCCGCACAAGGGGCACTGGGACGAAAAGCTCAATTCCGACGCGGCGTTCTATGGCGGCACGGACACCGGCACTCCGGGTGGCGCAGACACCGAGGATATGTCGATGCACGGCTGCCCCTATTCCATCGAGATCACCGTGCCGCCACTGGCAACCGTGTTCTTTGAACTTGCAACCGATTGAGGCGGCACATGACATCAAGGGGGAGGAAAGACATGAGAGAAGACAGGTTCAGCCTGGCGCAACAATCCATGGCGTTCATTCTGGCAGGCGGGAGGGGGAGCCGCCTTAAGGAGATGACCGATATCCGTGCCAAACCCGCCGTCTATTTCGGCGGCAAGACACGCATCATCGACTTTGCCCTGTCCAATGCGGTGAATTCCGGCATCCGGCGGATCGGTGTCGCCACGCAATATAAGGCGCACAGCCTGATCCGGCACATGCAGCGCGGCTGGAGCTTCTTCCGGGCCGAGCGCAACGAGTCGCTCGATATCCTGCCCGCCTCGCAGCAGATCAACGAGGACAACTGGTACAAGGGCACGGCCGATGCCGTGACCCAGAACATCGCGATCATTCGCGGCTACGGCCCGAAATACGTACTCGTTCTGGCTGGGGAGCATATCTACAAGCAGGACTACTCCTTCATGATCGAAGAGCATGTCCGCTCTGGCGCAAAGGTCACGGTCGGTTGCATCGCTGTGCCGCGTGAAGAGGCCAAGGGATTTGGCGTCATGCATGTGGATGACAATGACAAGATCCTCGACTTTGTGGAAAAGCCCGCCGATCCCCCCGCCATGCCGGGTGACGAAACCAAGTCGCTGGCCAGCATGGGCATCTACGTTTTCGAGGCCGAGTACCTGTACGAGATCCTCGAAAAAGACGCGCAGAACCCGAACTCGGACAATGATTTCGGCAAAGATATCATTCCGGGGATCGTTGCTGAAGGCGGCGCGCGGGCGCATCCGTTCAGCCGCTCTTGCGTCATGTCAGGGCTTGAGACCGAGCCCTACTGGCGCGACGTGGGGACCATTGATGCCTATTGGCAGGCCAATATCGACCTTACGGATTTCGAACCGAAGCTCGATATCTACGCGACCGACTGGCCGATCTGGACCTATTCGGAACTGACCCCACCGGCGAAATTCATCCACAACGAGGAAGGCCGTCGCGGGCAAGCGGTGTCGTCGATGGTGTCGGGGGGCTGCATCATCTCGGGGTCATCGCTGTACCGCTGCCTGCTGTTTACAGGCGTCAAGACGCACTCATTTTCGCAGCTCGAAGGCGTGGTCGCCCTGCCCTATGCCGAGGTGGGTCGCCGTGCGTACCTGAAGAATGTGATCCTTGACCGGGGGGTAAAAATCCCGCCGGGGCTGATCGTGGGGGAAGACCCCAAGGAAGACGCCAAGCGGTTCCGCCGCACCGAGAACGGCATCTGCCTCATCACCCAAGCGATGATCGACAAGTTGGAAAAGTGACATGAAAGTCCTGATGGTCGCCTCGGAATGTGCGCCTTTCGTGAAAACGGGGGGCTTGGCGGATGTGGTGGGGGCATTGCCCACAGCCTTGGCCGGGCTGGACATAGACGCGCAGGTGCTGCTGCCCGCCTATCCGCCGCTCTTCCCGCATCTGCCCAAGGGCGAAGAGGTCGCGCGGTTCGACGACCTCCCGGGTGGCCCGGGGCGTATCGTCAGGGTGGCGGCCGAGGGGATCAAGCTTCTCTTGCTGGACGCACCGCAGCTCTTCGATCGGCCCGATGGGATTTACATCGATGGAAACGGGCGGGACTGGTCCGACAACCATCTGCGCTTTGGCGCGCTGTCGATGGCAGGGGCGCGGATCGCGATGGGGGCGATCGACGGCTATCAGCCGGATGTGGTCCATGCTCATGACTGGCAGGCGTCCCTTACCCCGGTTTACATGCGCATGGCGGGCCGCGACACGCCACGGTCGATCATCACCATCCACAACATCGCCTTTCAGGGCCGGTTCGGGCCGCAGGTTCTGGGGCAGCTCCAGCTCAAGACCGATTGGTTCCACCCCGAGGGGCTGGAGTTCCACGGCGATCTGAGCTTCCTTAAAGGCGCTTTGATGTTCTCGGACCGGATCACAACGGTCAGCCCGACCTATGCGCGCGAGATCCTCACACCGGAATTTGGCATGGGCCTTGACGGCGTTTTGCGATCGCGCGCCGGGTTCTTGAGCGGAGTGCTGAACGGGATCGACACCGATGCTTGGGACCCATCGGACGACGCGACGCTGGCGCAAACCTATGATGCCAAGTCGCTCAAAGGCAAAGCTGCAAACCGGGTGGCGCTTAGCGAACGTCTGGGATTGGACACCAACAGCGACGGCCCGCTTTTCTGTGTGGTCAGCCGGCTGACCGGCCAGAAAGGTCTCGATGCGCTGCTCGACGCCGTGCCGCATCTGGTAGAGCGCGGGGCGCAGCTGGCGGTTTTGGGCACAGGGCAACCCGAGCTTGAACAGGGCTTCCGCGATGCCGCAATGGCCCATCCCGGTCAGGTGGCCACCCATATCGGCTATGACGAAGCGTTGTCGCATCTGTTCCAGGCTGGCAGCGATGCGATCCTGATTCCGTCGCGGTTCGAACCTTGCGGCCTGACGCAATTGTACGGTTTGCGCTATGGCACCCTTCCCATTGTCGCCCGCACCGGCGGGTTGGCGGATACGGTGATCGACGCCAATGTCGCCGCCATCCTCGCCAAAGCCGCGACGGGTTTTGTGTTTCACGATGTGAGCGCGACGGGAATTGCCCTCGTGATTGACCGCGCGGTCGAGGCTTATGCCGATCAAAAGCTGTGGCAATCCATGCAGCGCGCGGCCATGCGCCATCCGGTGAGTTGGGACAGTTCAGCCCAAGCCTATCGTGATCTTTACACAGACCTTGTCGGATGACCTATCACGCCACTGTTTCCGCGACGCTTGAACCCGGCTCTCCGTCGCGGTTAGGCGCGCATTTCGACGGTGGCGGCACGAATTTCGCGGTGTTCTCGGAACATGCTGAACAGATATCCTTGTGCCTGTTTTCCCCCGACGGCACGCGTGAAGAGGTGCGCGTGCCGTTGCCCGAACGCACTGGGGCGGTGTGGCACGGATATTTGCCGGGGGTGCAGCCCGGTGCGCTCTACGGCTACCGCGCGTCGGGACCATATGCGCCCGAGGCCGGACACCGGTTCAACCGCAACAAGCTGCTGATCGACCCCTATACGCGGGAGTTTCACGGCGGCTTTACCGATCACACAGCAACGCTCGGCTACCAGCACGCCTCGCCCGAGGGGGATCTGTCCTTTGACAACCGCGACAGCGCGCCCTTTGTGGCGAAATCGGTGGTTTCGGACCCGGCGCTGTTCCCGCTGGATGCACAACCGCTGTCCAAAGGCTGGCACGACACGCTGATCTATGAAGGCCACGTCAAGGGATTGACCATGCGCCATCCGGGCGTGCCCGAGGCGCTGCGCGGCACCTATGACGCGCTGGCGACGCCGGCGATGCTCGACCATCTGACCAAGCTGGGTGTGACAGCGGTGGAGTTGCTGCCCGTACAGGCGATCAAGTCCGAAGGCGCGCTGTCGGAGCGCGGGCTTGTCAATTACTGGGGCTACAACACGGTCGGCTTTTTCGCCCCCGAACCGCGCTATTTCGGGCCGGAAGGCGTGCGCGGCTTCCGCGCGATGGTGAATCGGTTCCATGCTGCAGGGATCGAGGTGATCCTTGACGTGGTTTACAACCACTCCGCCGAAAGTGATCATCTTGGGCCGACGCTGTCGTTCCGAGGTCTGGACAACGCGTCTTACTACCGCCTTCAGGACGATGCGCCGCGCTATTACGTCAACGATACGGGCTGCGGGAACACGCTGAACGTAACACATCCTTTCGTCACGCGGCTGATCCTCGACAGTCTGCGGTTCTGGGTGCAGGCGATGGGGATCGACGGCTTCCGTTTCGATCTGGCCGCAACGCTCTGCCGCGAGGCGGATGGGTTCGACCGGACGGGGCGGTTCATGACGGCGCTGCGACAGGATCCGGTGCTGGCCGGGGTCAAGATGATTGCAGAGCCATGGGATATCGGCCCCGGCGGGTATCAGCTTGGAAGCTTCCCCGCCAAGTTCGCCGAATGGAACGACCGGTATCGCGACACCGTTCGCAAGTTCTGGCGCGGCGATGCACATGGCGCGCAGGAGTTGGGATCGGCGCTATTGGGCACCGCGTATGTCTTCGACAAGCGCGGGCGGCGTGTGTGGTCGTCGATCAACTATGCCGCCTCGCATGACGGGTTCACACTTGCCGACACTACGCGCTACGAGAAACGCCACAACGAAGCGAATGGCGAAGGCAACCGCGACGGGCACAAAGCCAATTTCAGCGAGAATTTCGGCGTTGAAGGGCCAACCGATGACCCCGCGATCCGTACCCATCGCGCGCGGCGGCAGCGCAATATGCTGGCCACAGTGTTCCTGTCGCAAGGCACGCCTATGCTGCTGGCGGGTGACGAAGGCGGGCGCACGCAGAACGGCAACAACAACGCCTATTGTCAGGACAACGAAACCACATGGATCGACTGGGCGTCACTTGACCCGGACATGCTCGCGTTCACCGAAGCGCTTTCGCGCGTACGGCGGGACAACCCTGTTTTGCGGCAGATGGATTTCCTGCACGGTGCCACGCGCGAGACCGACCGCCGCAAAGATGTCGAATGGTGCGGGTTCGACGGCAATCCGCTCAACTGGGGCGATGCCGACCTTGCAGCGCTGTGCCTGCACCTGAGGGGCAATGCCGAAAGCATGACGGGCAAAGCGTTGAGCGATGAAGTGTTCCTTGCGTTCAACCGGACAGAAGAAGACCTCGACCTGTTGCTGCCCACCACTGCACCTGACCTCTGGGTGCGCGAGATCGACACGTCTGAGGCGGCGCAAACACCGATGTCGATTGTCGGGGAATGCATCCGCGTGCCCGCGCAGTCGGTAAGCGCCTTTGTCCTCCAGCGCGGATCATCAACATGAGCAGCGCCGACGACAACTTGCGTGAACTGGCGCGGTCACAGGGCGTATACCTCGAGTTCTTCGACCTGCATGGCACCCGGCACGAGGCCGGCCCGGACACGCTGCGCGCCTTGCTCAAGGCGCTGGGGACAGACGCGGATAGTCCCGCACTGGTGTCAGAGGCTCTGGCGGCTCAATCGGCGCAAGGCGGGCGTGAGGAGATCATCGCATTCGCGGGCGATCCGGTCCAAGTGCCTGTACCCTGCGCCTGCGACTGGACGCTGACCGACGAGACCGGAGCAGTTGTCGCCGAGGGGCGCGCGACCAGCGCCATCGACCTGCCGCGCCTTGGGATTGGGTATTACGCCCTGCATCTGACTGGCGCCTCGGAGAGCGAAACCTTCGTCATGGTTCGCCCGCAGCGCGCGCCGGATTTGGTGACGCAATCGCGCTTGGACAGGTGCTGGGGCACCACCGGCGCTCTGTACGGTTTGCGGTCCGACACCAATGGCGGACTTGGGAATTATGCCGATCTGGGGGACGTTGCGGCCACCTTCGGGCGCGCGGGGGCGCAGTTTCTAGGGGTCAACCCGCTGCACGCGCTGGGCTGGGCGATGGACGAGATCATCAGCCCATATTCCCCATCGCATCGCGGCATGTTCAACATCGACCATATTGCGGTCGAGGGTGGGCTGGGCGCGACGCCCGAGGCTGATCTCATCGATTATGCCGGGTTCCGAAAGCGGCATCGCGCTGCTTTGGAGGCGCAGTTCAAGACACGTGACAAGGCCGCGTTTGCGGCTTGGTGCTCGACCTGTTCTGACGAGGCTCGCCAGTTCGCCGGATTCGAAGCAATCAGCGAAGCCCACGGGCATGACTTCCGCACTTGGCCAGCTTCATTGCAAACACAGGGATCGGCGGCGCGAAAGGCGGCAGGAAAGCGGGCAGAGTTCCATCTGTGGCTGCAATATCTTGCCGACACCCAGATCGACGCCGCGCAGGCTCAGGCGACGCAGTCGGGGATGGCGCTTGGCCTGTATCTCGACCTGGCGGTGGGTCCGCGCCCGGATGGGGCCGAGGTCTGGATGAACGCGGATACAATTGCCAAGGGCGTCACCATCGGAGCGCCGCCGGATCATCTAAGCCCCGAAGGTCAATCCTGGGCGCTGGCCGCACACGCTCCGGGGCCATTGGCGCGGGCGCGCTATGCTCCGCTGCGGTCTATGCTGCGACGGCTGATGGCGAAATGCGGCGTGCTGCGGATCGACCATGCTCTGGGCCTGCTGCGCAGTTTCTGGTTGCCCGATGATGGCAGTCCGGGCGGGTATATCACGCAGCCGCTCGACTCGCTTTTGGCCGTCATTACAATAGAAGCGCATCGCGCGGGCTGTCTTGTGGTGGGGGAAGACCTTGGGCTGGTGCCAGACGGGTTCCGTAAAGCGATGAATGACGCGGGGCTTTACAGCTATGCGGTCTGGCAGTTTGAAGCGAACCATCTTGGGGAAATCCTGCCCGCCGACACCCTGCCGCCCTACAGCCTTGCCTGTTTCGGTACCCATGACACACCAACGCTGAGCGGGTTCTGGCATGGCACCGACATCGAGTGGTGGCAACGGGTCGGTTGGCTGTCCTCCGGCGACCGCGCCGCGCGGCACAGCCACCGCGCCAAACAACGCGCGAGCCTGCGGGATGTCTGCGCGATCCCCAGAACTGCGCGGATTGGCGAGATCGCGGACACGATCCATCGCGGCTTGGCGCAGTCGCCCGCTGCCTTGGTATCGGTGCAGATGGACGATGTGTTCGGTGAGCTTGAGGCGCAGAACCTGCCCGGCACGATCAACGAGCACCCCAACTGGCGGCGGCGGTTGAGCGTGCCTGTCGAGACAATGGAACAGTCCACCGCATTACGCCATATTTCCGATGTGATGCGCGAGGCGCGCGGCGGCCCCGCACAATACGACGACACGGACCACTCCAAGGAGGTACCCGCATGACGATCCTGACCCAGACCTGCGCCCCGTTCGAGGGCCAGAAACCCGGCACCTCGGGTCTGCGCAAGAAGACCCGCGTTTATATGCAGCCGGGCTATGTCGAGTGTTTCGTGCAGTCGATCTTCAATGCGATCGGCGGGGTTGCGGGCAAGGCCTTGGTGATCGGCGGGGATGGACGGTACTTCAATGCCGAGGCGATCCAGACGATCCTGCGCATGGCCTCGGCCAATGGCGCGGCTTTGGCGATTGTCGGTCAGGGCGGGCTGCTGTCCACCCCGGCGGCGTCGAACCTGATCCGACAGCGGGGGGCCGACGGTGGTCTGATCCTGTCGGCCAGCCACAACCCCGGCGGCATCGATGAGGATTTCGGCCTGAAATACAATATCTCGAACGGCGGCCCTGCGCCCGAGGCGATCACCGACGCGATCTTCGAGCAGACCAAGACGATCAGCAGTTACAAGACGCTGGACACCACCGATATCGACCTTGGGCAGATCGGCACAGTTTCCTTGGGCGATATGGCGGTGGAGATCGTCGATCCGGTCGAGGATTACGCCGCGCTGATGGAAGAGCTGTTCGATTTCGGCGCGCTGCGGGCGCTGTTCGCCAGTGGCTTCACGATGAAGTTCGACGCGATGCACGCGGTGACGGGGCCTTATGCCAAGGCCATTCTGGAGGACACTCTGGGCGCGCCTGCCGGCACAGTGCTGAACGGCGTACCGTCGGTGGATTTCGGCAAAGGCCATCCTGACCCGAACCCGATCTGGGCCAAGCCACTGGTCGATCTGGTGATGTCCGACAACGGGCCTGATTTCGCTGCCGCGTCGGACGGGGATGGCGACCGCAACATGATCCTGGGCAAAGGCGTTTATGTGACGCCTTCTGACAGTCTGGCCGTGCTGGCCGCCAAAGCGCATCTGGCCCCCGGTTATGAGCGCGGCATAGCGGGGGTGGCACGATCGATGCCGACAAGCGGCGCCTGTGACCGGGTGGCCGAGGCTTTGGCGGTGGAGTGTTTCGAAACACCGACGGGCTGGAAGTTTTTCGGCAACCTGCTGGATGCCGGGCGCGCGACGCTGTGTGGCGAGGAAAGCGCGGGCACGGGCAGCGACCATGTGCGTGAGAAGGACGGGCTTTGGGCGGTGTTGTTGTGGTTGAACATTCTGGCGGTGCGCAAGATGTCGGTGAAGGACATCCTTCAGGACCACTGGCAGACCTATGGCCGCAACTACTATTCCCGCCACGATTACGAGGCGGTGGACTCGGCAGCGGCGAACGGGTTGATGGCCGACCTGACGGCCAAGCTCGATGATCTCGCGGGGCAGACATTCGGAGCCTGTACCGTGACGATGGCGGACAGCTTTTCCTACCACGATCCGGTGGATGGGTCCGTGAGCCACAATCAGGGACTTCGGATCAATTTCGAAGGCGGTGGCCGCGCGGTGCTGCGGTTGTCGGGCACCGGGACCGAAGGCGCGACGCTGCGGGTGTATCTGGAGCGCTACGAGGTACCGGAGGGCGATCTGAACATCGAGACTCAGACGGCGCTCAAGGACATCGCCGAGGCGACAGCGCTTATCAGCGGGTTGACCGAGCGCACCGGACGGACAGCGCCGGACGTGATGACCTGAGCGGGGAAGCCCTTTCGAAAGGGCTTGAAAGTCCTTCGCCCCTACCCCCGCTGGACGCGCAGGCGGGAGGCGCGGCGGGTCAGCATCTGGCGGCGGATGAAAGCCACGACAAAGAGGGCGCTGAGGATCAGGATGATCGTTGGCGCGGGCGCGCTGTCTAGAAAGAAGCTGAGGTAAGTGCCGAGCAGCATTGCCGCCATGTTCACGCCAACCGCAACCCAGAGCATCGCCTTGAACTTCCGCACCAGCAGGAAGGCAATCGCCCCCGGCGCGATCAGCAGGCCGATGGCGAGGATCAGGCCAGCGGCAGAGAGTGTGGCGACGATGGTCAGCGACAGAG
The DNA here is from genome assembly GCA_030425145.1 of Alphaproteobacteria bacterium. Classification (GTDB taxonomy): domain Bacteria; phylum Pseudomonadota; class Alphaproteobacteria; order Rhodobacterales; family Rhodobacteraceae; genus Marivita. Next base: position 31,203 of record JAUHVK010000017.1, read on the forward strand.
CTGTCAGCATCCCGTAGTGCAGCGCGTTGACCCAGAGGCCAGACGCCTGTGCCTGCGCTGGATCGAAGCTGTGCAACAGCCAGTCTTTCCACTTGAGCACAAGCACCCCGGAGACCAGCGCCGAGATGATCCCCGCGGTCCAGAGCTCGTGCGGCTCGACCCCGAGCATGTTGCCGAACAGGATGTGATCGAGATGCGCGCTGGTTTCGACCGAGACATAAAGCACGATGCCAAGGCCGAACATGCCCGAGAAGACCACGCCCATCACCGTATCCTCTTTAACCCGGCTGTTGGTCGACAGATAGCCCGTCGCCAGCGCGCAAGTCATCCCGGCGGCGAAGGCCCCGACGATCAGTGGGATGCCGAAGATATAGGCCAGAACGATGCCCGGCAGAACGGCATGGCTCACCGCGTCACCCATGAGCGCCCAGCCTTTGAGGACCAGAAAACACGAGAGCAGCGCGGTCGGGACCGCCACCATCATCGAGATGAGGAAAGCGTTTTGCATAAATGCAAAGCGGAAGGGCAAGAGCAGCGCTTCAACGTCCATCATGCACCGCCTTTTGCAGGATCAGCCTGAACAAGGCTGTCTTTCGGCCCATCACGCAACGCGGCATCGGCCTTGCGCCGCGCGGCAAGAAGGCCGTGCTGTGGGGCAAAGACAAAGACGACGAGGAAGATCAGTGTTTGAAGGCAGACGATGATCCCACCTGTCGCACCGTCGAGGAAGTAGCTGATATAGGCCCCGGTGAAGCTGGTCAGTGACCCGATCAGCACCGAGGTCACGATCAGGCGCGGGAAGCGGTCGCAGAGCAGGTAGGCGGTGGCCCCCGGCGTCACCACCATGGCGATCACGAGGAACGCGCCAACGGTCTGCATCGCCGCCACAACGCTGGCCGAGAGCAGCACGAAGAACACCGCCTTGAGCAGTTGCGGGCGCAGGCCGATGGTGCGGGCGTGGTTCTCGTCAAAGAAGGTGACCATGAGGTCCTTCCACTTGAGCAGCAGCACCGCCAGCGACACGAAGCCGATCAGGGCGAGTTGCAGCGTGTCCTCGGGTGTGATGGCGAGTATATTGCCCATGGTGATGGTCTGGACCGAAACCGAGATCGGGTTCACGGACACCATGAAGAGTCCCAGCCCGAAGAACGACGTGAAGATCAGCCCGATGATGACGTCAGGCTTGAGACCCGAGCGTTCCGACAGGAACAGCATCGACGCCGCCGCCAACCCTCCGGCGATGAACGCGCCCAGCGCGAATGGCAGGCCAAGGATATAGGCTCCGGCAACGCCGGGCACGACGGAGTGCGAGAGCGCGTCGCCGATCAGGGACCAGCCCTTGAGCATGAGATAGGACGAGAGGAACGCGCACACCGCGCCGACCAGCGCAGAGACCCACATGGCGTTGACCATGTAATTGTAGGCAAAGGGTTCGAGCAGAACGTCCATCACGAATTGCTCTCGGTGATCTGGGTCTTGTCGCCGTATTGCACCAGCGGGCGTTCGTCATCGGTGAAGATGGTGATGGCGCGGGCATCTTCGTCGTCGTGCAGCGCGTCGCCGCCCAGCGTGAAGTGACGCAGCACGCCACCGAAGGCGCGTTCGAGATTCTCGCGGGTAAAGGTGGTTTCGGTCCGCCCGTAGCTGAGCACCGTGCCTTTGACCAACACGGTGCGGTCGCAGAATTCGGGCACAGAGCCGAGGTTGTGGGTCGAGACCAGCATCACCCGGCCTTCGTCGCGCAGTTCGCGTAGGAGGGCGATGATCTGGTCTTCGGTTTTCACGTCCACGCCGGTGAACGGCTCATCCAGCAGGATCACCTGCCCGTCCTGCGCCAGCGCGCGCGCAAGGAAGACTCGTTTACGCTGGCCGCCGGACAATTCGCCGATCTGGCGGTGGCGGAACTCGGTCATGTTCACACGGGCCAGCGCCTCATCGACCGCTTGGTGATCGGCGGCCTTGGGACGGCGCAGGAAGCCCATCTTGCCGTAGCGGCCCATCATCACGACGTCTTCGACTAGCACCGGGAAGGCCCAGTCGACCTCTTCGGATTGCGGCACATAGGCGACAAGGTTCTTTGCCAACGCCTCTTTCACGGTCATGCCGAGGATGCGAATCTCGCCCTTGGCAGCGGGTACGAACCCCATGATCGCCTTAAAGAGCGTGGATTTGCCCGCGCCGTTGATGCCCACCAGCGCGGTCACGGTGCCCTGTGGGATTTCGAAACTGGCATTCCACAGCGCAGTGTGACCGTTGCGATAAGTGACGGTTACATCCTGCGCAGAAAGACCTCCGCTCTTGGCGGGGCTTGGCGTGGTCTTTGTTGTCCGGCTCTGCTCATCGAGCATGGCGTGTCCTTGATGTTGCAGGCGCGTGGCCTTGCGTTTGGGTGCCCGGAGCCTGTCGACTGTGGGCAGTTTTGTTCGCTTCAACCCCGCCTAGTTGGTGACGGCGGCGGTCAGGCCTTCGGCAACGGTGCGCGTCGTGACCGTCAGCAGATCGAGATAGGTTGGCACCGGGCCGTCGGCCTCGCTCAGCGAATCGACATAGAGCACGCCGCCATATGTGACACCCGTTTCGCGCGCGACCTGTTCCGCTGGTGCAGTGTTCACAGTGCTTTCGCAAAAGACCACAGGGATTTCGTTCTCACGCACCCCGTCGATGACCGCGCGGACCTGCTGGGGGGTTCCCACCTGATCGGCGTTCATTGGCCAGAGATAGAGCTCTTTCAACCCCATGTCGCGCGCAAGGTAACTGAACGCGCCTTCACAGGTAACGAGCCAGCGCTGGTCTTCCGGAATCGCCGCGACGGAGGCCCGCAGCGGTTCGATCGTGGCGCGCAGTTCGCCTTTGTAACGCTCGGCATTCGCAGCATAGAGCGCAGCGTTTCCCGGGTCGGCATCCGAGAAGGCCTTGGTGATATTGTCGATATAGATCAGCGCGTTATCCAGACCCATCCAGGCATGTGGGTTGGATTTGCCTTCATAGCTTCCCGAGGAGATCGAGATCGGGTCAATGCCTTCGCTGAGCGTCACCGAGGGTACGTTTTCGAGATTGGAAACGAATTGCTCGAACCAAAGTTCCAAGTTCAGACCATTCCACAGGATCAGGTCGGCGTCATAGGCGCGCACAATGTCCCGTGGGGTTGGTTCATAGCCGTGGATCTCGGCCCCCGGTTTGGTGATCGACACCACCTCGGCAGCATCCCCGGCCACATTCGACGCCATATCAGCCAGAACGGTGAAGGTGGTGACCACTTTCATCTTCTCATCCGCAGCAGCGACACTTGCGCAGGCTGCGAACAGGCCGACCGAAACCAGTGTTGCCAAACTCCGTCTCATTCTTTCGAACCTCCGCATTGAATATGTCTGCATCTTTTTGAAAATGCAAATCACTCGCAATTAGGTAGTGAACGAAATCGAAGCCGCAAGGGGCGCGCACACGTAAAAAGCGCTGCACCGCCGGATGACGGGAAACGCCTTCTGTGCAACCAAGCCTAGAACGAGACGCGGTTTCCCGCACCCCGTGCTATGCGTGGAACTCGATTGGATCGAAACGGGCGATCAGTCTTTCCTGCGCTTCACCGTAATGAGGCATTTCGAATGCCGGGGATGCAGTGCGGGCAAATCGTTGCCCAAGACATCCACAGCTCCGACATGGCGCAGAGCACCAGTGGACTCGACTTCTCCATCCACGACCGAGCGCCGCTTTCCTTGGCCGCTGGCCACACAACGGATGACCTCTTTGGATGTCGTATGGAAACGCGGAGCATTGTGTTGCGGCTGCCGCCCGATCTGACGGGTTACGACCTGATGTCCGATTGCGGGAGCCTGAACCTCTGGTTTGTGCTTGATCGTAGCGCCTTGAGTCGTGGTCAGCGTGGGGACAAGATGCGGTCTCGGCTTGGGCCGGGACACGGACACCAATGTTGTCGATGGTACCCCAGGCTTAACCTTGGACCCTGTCTCCGGAGACTTCTGCGGACGTGGCACCGTTACAGGTATTGTCTGCGGTGTCGGCTTTGGAACAGTCGTCTTTTGCGGCGTCTTTTTAGGAGGCAGTTTCGGAACAGTCACCGTCACAGGGTGAGGGATCTTGTTCGGAGTCGGACCCGTCGTCTGCCCGGTGCCCGTCGTTACATTGGGGTTCACGAACGGAACAATGACCGGAACGGTCGGTCGTGACGGAGGTACCTTTTTCGCCCCGCCGCCTGGTTTTGGCTTTGGAACCATGACCGGCACGAGGACCGGTTTTGTCCCGGGTTGCATCGGTCCATAGCCCGTTATCGTAATCTGCGGGTTCGGGTGCACGATAATCGTTTGAGGTGGCGTGACCGTGGTGTTCGGCTGTGGGTTCTGCGGAATGGTTGGAACAGGAGTTTGACCGCCTTGTTGCGGAGGCGCGATTTGCGGTAGCGGGGTCGGCACGGACGACGTGCCCGTAAAGCTTGTCGGTGGGTTCGGGACAACCGGAACAACAGGAGATGTCCCTGTAAAGGTCGTGGGTGGATTTGGAATGACCATTACAACCGCTGACGGTCCCGTGGAGTTCGCCGGCGGGTTCGGCACAATTGTCGCGACCGGCGACACACCTGTGAACGTCTGCGGTGGTAGCGGCGTCACCGTAATCGCCGGCGACACACCTGTGAACGTCTGCGGCGGCTTCGGTGTCACCGTGATCGCGGGCGATACACCTGTAAACGTCTCGAGTGGCTGCGGTGTCACCGTGATCGCAGGCGACATACCTGTAAACGTCTCGAGTGGCTGCGGCGTCACCGTGATCGCAGGCGACACACCTGTGAACGTCTGAAGTGGCTCGGGTATAATCGTTCCGCCCGGCGATGTGCCTGTAATCGTCTCAGGTGAGAGAGGTGTCACAACAACTGGGTTCGGGGGCTCGACCGAGGAATCTGTGTTGTCCACTTGATTCACGGTAGGAACGACGGTGGTCGGCGGAAGGCCACCGGTTCCGGACGGAGCGCCACCACAACCAGCCAGCGGCTTATGCGGGTTCCCAACTCCGTTGCACCATCCCGGCGGGATGCCGCCGTGAGGCTTCGCATTGATAGGACCCGAGGACGCAAGGATCGTGGCTGCGATGAGAGCTAGGCTTTTGTGCATCTGGATCACCACGACTTTGTGAGGTTGAGGTAGAGCGCAGGCTCGCCTTTCTTCGTCGACGGCCCGTCTTCGAGCGGAGTGGCAATGTAACTCCGCGCGAAAAACCCGTTCGCGAATTCGGCATCGATCCCAACACCAACGGACGACAGCGTCGCGTTGGCGACCTCGAATCCGCTAGGCTCGTTGTTCCAAATCTGGCCAATATCTAAAAACCCGAACGGTCGGATGCGATTGACTTGAGCGCTGGCCGGAAAAAAGTCACGGCTCACTTCGAGGCTGGCCGAAAAGCCGCTGTCACCTTGTGCTTCGCCAACCACATAGCCGCGTTCGGCATCAATTCCACCAAGGTAGAATTCTTCTCCACCGGGCAGCCGATCCTCGGAGAACTGCCCCCAGACTTCGGCACGGATGGTTGTTTCGGGGCCGAAAAGACCAATCGGATGTTCATACCCGAAACCTAGACGCACATAGGAGAATGTCTCATCCCCATCGTCGACACCCTGAAATTCTTTGCGCTTTTCCCCGTAAGCCACGTTAACCGCGTATTCGAGTGCACCGCCCGTCGTCAGCGCTTTGCCATAGATCCAGCTGGCTGAAATGACGTCCACTTCACTCTCGAAGCTCTGGTCGGCAAAATCGACGTCGGATGATGACTGGCGGACTTCAAGCAGACCATAGCCATACGTGTCCACGTTCCGCACAAACGGGAATCCCAACGCGAGAATGGCCGTACGCCCCAAGGCTTCGGTTTCCTGAAGCGAGCCGTTGGCATCGCGATAGGCCCCCACATTTCCAAGATACGCTTCTCCATACATGCCACTCCCGCCAAGCGGCATGCGGTACGTCACGGCACCCGAAACCGACGTGTCGTCGCTATCGGTTTCCGATGTCCCCGAGAGATCGAACCGCAGCAGATCGCCCGCTGTGAAGAAGCTCAGATATGTTTGCGACAAGGACAACCTCACCGCCTCGCCGAATCCCCGCGACGGATGGTCCAGAGACACGCTGCCATAATCGCGATCCAGTTCTTCACCGATAATCCGCAACCGGGCATGTGCTGATCCGGGCGGATAGTCGAATTCGGCAGTCGCCGTGACCGAGCCGATATCTTCGACGAGCATGATCGCGCGCTCAAGGTCGTCCTGTTGCAACCCGCGTTTCGCAAGCAGCGGGCGCATATACGCTTCGATCAAACGGAAATGGCCTTCATCGACGCCCTCAATGACGATGTCGCCGATCTCGCCTTCGTCAACGACCAGAGTTCGCCCGTCCGACGCCAGAAAAACCTCGGCAAGAAGATAACCGTCTTCCAAGTAAATCGTCTCGATGGTCTGCGCGAGCCCCTCAGCCGTCACCGCCCCGATCTGCTGCTGGGTCAATAGCGTGGCGAACGTCATCAATTCCGTCGGTTCGTAGTGAGAAACACCAAGCACCGAATAGGTAAAGTTGCTCTCTTGACCAATGGCGGGAACGCCTAACGTCGATACGATGAAGGCAAGCGAAATCGATGTCTTTTTGAGAGCCGTCATTTTTTCTCTTTGGATGCAAATTTGGGATTTTCCGCATGATGCGGTCACAGGCAATTCGATCGACACGGCATCCTGAGGGCCATCAGACAGTGGATCAATGCTGGGTACGCTTCAGAGAACGCATAATATCGTTTGATAAACTAAGTCTTATACTAGTCTTTGCGGCTTGAGGCGGCATGACTTAGTCGGATCCGCAACGTGTCGGAAAACCGGCTCATGTGTGTTTGGTTTGTTGAAAACTGCGATGCCGAGCATCACTCACATGTCACTGCAGACGCCCAACCCGCGTCTATTGCGGCACGGCAATATCCACCGAAAAAAAACAGGAAACCCGTAGAACTTTTGGGGCATCGTTGACATCCAGACCGGCGACATTCTTTCGCTTGGTTTGGATCAGTGGTGAGCCGTGCAGGATTCGAACCTGCGACCCACTGATTAAAAGTCAGTTGCTCTACCAACTGAGCTAACGGCCCACTGGCGGCGCTTCTAGAAAGAGGGCGGATTGCGGTCAACCCCCAAAACGGCACATTTCTCACCTATCTTCCAGAATGCCGCAGCGGTGCGGGTGGCGCGGTCTGGAAAGATGTACCTGACAGGCGTATATGCGCGCCCATGATGACCCAAGAAACACGCGATATCGCCTTCATGAAGATGCACGGGCTCGGCAATGATTTTGTCGTGCTGGATGCGCGTGTGCGGCCTGTCGCAATGACCGCCGCGCTGGCGCAGGCGATAGGCGACCGCCATCGCGGAGTAGGATTCGACCAGCTTGCGTTGATTGAACCCGGTGCGGGTGACGCGTATGCTCGGCTGGTTTTCTATAATTCCGACGGATCAACTGCTGGGGCCTGTGGCAATGCCACGCGCTGCATCGCGCGTTATCTGATGGACGAAGCTGGTTTGGCCGAGGTGACTCTGACGACCGAGCGGGGACAGCTTTTTGCGCGGGACGCCGGAAACGGGCTGACCTCGGTGAATATGGGACATCCGCAACTGCGCTGGGACGAGGTGCCGCTGGCGCGCGAGATGGATACTTTGAAGCTGCCAATCGACGGTGCCCCGACAGCAACAGGCATGGGCAACCCGCATTGCACGTTTTTCGTGGACGACGCCGAATCGGTAGACCTTGCGGCACGCGGAGCCGAGGTCGAGCACCATCCGCTGTACCCGCAGCGCACCAACGTGCAGTTTGCCAGCGTCATCGGCCCTGACCATCTGCGGATGCGGGTGTGGGAGCGCGGTGTTGGCGTCACGCTGGCCTCTGGGTCATCTTCCTGCGCCACGGCCGTTGCTGCGGCACGGCGCGGTCTGACCGGGCGTCGGGTGAGCATCGACCTTGATGGCGGGCGGATCGAAATAGACTGGCGCGAAGATGGCGTCTGGATGACTGGACCGACCGCGCATGTGTTCAGCGGCGCATTTACGACAGAGTGGCTGGAGCAGGTGTCATGAACCCGCCCAAGTTCACCACGCTCGGCTGTCGCCTGAACGCTTATGAGACCGAAGCCATGAAAGACCTTGCCGCACAGGCGGGGCTTGAGAACGCTGTAGTGGTCAATACCTGCGCCGTGACCGCTGAGGCCGTGCGCAAGGCGCGGCAGGAGATTCGCAAGCTGCGTCGGGACAATCCGAACGCCAAGCTGATCGTGACCGGCTGTGCCGCGCAGACCGAGCCCGAGACCTTTTCCAAGATGGAAGAGGTCGATGCAGTGATCGGCAATACCGAGAAAATGACGCCGGACACCTGGAAAGGGCTGGCGGCAGATTTCATCGGCGAGACCGAGGCGGTTCAGGTCAACGACATCATGTCGGTGACTGAAACCGCGCAGCATCTGATCGACGGCTTCGGCACGCGGTCCCGCGCTTATGTTCAGGTGCAAAACGGCTGCGACCACCGCTGCACCTTCTGCATCATCCCCTACGGTCGCGGCAATTCGCGATCCGTACCTGCGGGCGTGATCGTGAACCAGATCAAGCGACTGGTGGACAAGGGCTTCAACGAGGTGGTGCTGACCGGGGTCGATCTGACCTCCTGGGGTGCCGACCTGCCTGCGCAGCCGAAGCTGGGCGATCTGGTGATGCGCATCCTCAAGCTGGTGCCGGACCTCCCGCGCCTGCGGATCAGTTCGATCGACAGCATTGAGGTGGACGAGAACCTGATGCAGGCGATTGCCACCGAACCGCGTCTGATGCCGCATCTGCACCTGAGCCTTCAGCATGGGGACGACCTGATCCTCAAGCGGATGAAACGCCGCCATTTGCGGGATGATGCGATCCGATTTGCCGAAGAGGCGCGCAAACTGCGCCCTGACATGACCTTCGGCGCGGATATCATCGCTGGCTTCCCGACCGAAACCGAAGTTCATTTTGAAAATTCGCTGAAGCTCGTCGAAGAGTGCAATCTGACGTGGCTGCATGTCTTCCCCTATTCCACGCGCGAAGGCACGCCCGCCGCGCGGATGCCGCAGGTCGACGGGCGCGCGATCAAGGATCGGGCCGCGCGGTTACGTGCGGCGGGTGAAGCTGCCGTGACGCGTCATTTGACGGCGCAACAAGGTCGGACGCACAACGTGTTGATGGAAGCGCCGGACATGGGGCGGACCGAGCAGTTTACTGAGGTCCGGTTTACGACGGAACAACCTGTGGGGCAGATCGTGCGCGCGACAATCATCGGACAGGACGGGCATCAACTGGTTGCCTGATCGGGGTGGACGCGTTTGCGTCAACGCAAACGGTCGATGCGTCGACGCATCGACACGGCTCGCAACAGCGGGAAAAAAGCGCACTGGCAATTGCACCGCTCGGACAATTCGGCCACAACCTCGGCATGAGTGATCAATCCCGCGCCTTGTGCGTCCATCTTCTGACCGCCACCGGGGCCGTCTTTGCCATGCTGGCGCTTCTGGCGGCCGCGCAGGAAGAATGGTCGATCATGTTTCTCTGGCTGGTTGTCGCCTTTGCGGTCGATGGAATCGATGGTCCGTTGGCCCGTAAATACGATGTGAAAACCAACGCGCCCCGGTTTGATGGTGTGCTGCTTGATCTGATCATCGACTATCTGACCTACGTGTTCATCCCGGCTTTTGCGCTGTTTCAAAGCGGGCTGCTGCCCGGATGGACCGGCTGGTTCGCAATCATCGTGATCACCTTTGCCTCGGCCATGTATTTCGCTGACAGCCGGATGAAGACGTCGGACAATTCGTTCCACGGCTTTCCGGGCTGCTGGAACATGCTGATCCTGGTTCTATTTGCTATCAAGCCGAACTTCTGGGTCTCTCTGACACTGGTGGCCGTGCTGGCGGTAGCGATGTTCCTGCCGCTCAAGTTCATCCATCCGGTGCGGACCGAGCGCTGGCGCAACCTGTCCCTGCCGATTGCCTTGGCCTGGACGTTTTTTGCCGGATGGGCGGCCTGGGTCGATTTTCACCCCGAAAGCTGGGCCCATTGGGGATTGATCGCAACGTCGTTCTATCTCGTGCTCGTTGGTATCGTTCAGCAGATTGTACCGATACGCGGGCAGTGATTGCCTTCTTCGGGAAAGCGGCGCATCGCTGAACCATGTTCGTACCGAAAGCCCCAAACCCTTTACTTGCTGCGCTGTTGACTCTGCAGGCCTCGGCCTTTGTGGCGGGAACGACCCTTCTGGCAAAGATGCTGGGGACGGAAACACTGGGGCCGGCGCTGAACCCGCTTCAGATCAGTCAGGGACGGTTCGTCTTTGCCTTTCTTGCCTTCGCCATCGCAGCGCTGGTGATGCGGTTGCGGTTCACGCAGATTGCGTGGGCGAGACATACGACGCGGGTGGCGTTCGGTTGGGGTGGTGTAACGCTGATGTTCGCGGCGGCCGCGTTTATCCCGCTGTCTGATGCCACGGCGATCAGCTTTCTGAACCCGGTGATTGCAATGTTGCTGGCGATTCCCCTGCTGGGAGAGCGCGTCGGCCCTGTGCGACTGTCAGCAGCGGCGATTGCGCTGATTGGTGCGATGATCCTCTTGCGGCCAACACCGGAGGCGTTTCAACCCGCAGCGCTATTGGCGTTGGGTGCAGCTCTGTCACTCGGGTTCGAATTGATCGTGATTAAACGCCTAACCGGGAGCGAAGGGCCACTGCAAATTCTGCTGGTGAACAACGTGATCGGGGTAGGAATCGCCTCGGCGGCGGCGGTCTGGGTCTGGATTGCGCCGACCCCGCAGCAATGGCTGGCCTTGGCGGGGATCGGCCTGCTGATGGCCTCGGCGCAGACCTGTTTCATCAATGCGATTGCGCGCGCTGACGCGAGCTTTGTCGGCCCGTTCTTTTATGCCGCGCTGGTCTTTGCCGCGATCTACGATTTCGCAGTGTTCGGCGTCCGCCCTGATGTGGTGTCGGTTATCGGGACGATGATCATCCTGTGCGGTGCCGGGTTGTTGGTGTGGCGTGAAGGGCGGATCAGGCCTTCAACCGGTAGCCCCGCCGAAAGAACTGCCACGCCACGAAATTGATGGCGACCGTGCTGGCGACGGCAACAACCGCACCCAGCGCAGGGCTGCTGTCAGAAACCCCGATCATGCCCCACCGTACCCCGTCGATCAGGTAGAAGATCGGGTTGGCATGGGTGATGTTGTACATGACGGAAGGCAGAGCCTCGACCGAGTAGAACGTGCCGGACAGGAACGCGAGCGGCGTAACGACGAAATTGGTGATCGCCGCCATCTGATCGAATTTTTCGGCGTAAATGCCCGCGACCATGCCAATGCCTGACAGAAGCGCAGCCCCGACGATCACAAAGAAGAGCGCGGTCAACGGGTGTTGCGGCACAATCCCGAGGAAGACCCACAACGCAATCGCAATCGCAACGGCCACCATCAGCCCCCGCGCGATGCCCCCGGCCAGATAGCCCATCACCAGTTCGCTTGCCGACAGTGGCGGCATCAGCGTGTCGACGATGTTACCTTGCACCTTGGACACCACGATTGACGACGAGGTGTTGGCAAAAGCGTTCTGGATCACCGTCATCATCAGGATACCCGGCGCGATGAAGGTGGTGAAATCGACGCCCATCACATCGCCCCGGCGCGGACCGATGGCGATGGTGAAGATCAACATGAAGAGGCCCGCCGTTACCAGAGGGGCCAGAAGAGTCTGGGTCCACACATTGAGAAAACGTAGGATCTCGCGCTGGCCAAGTGTGTAGAGGCCCAGCCAGTTCATGCGCCCGAATCGGCGTTCATGGGTGATGCTCGCTTCGCTATGCTGCATTGGGAACCTCTTGCCTGTCAGTTCGGGTTGTAACTCGCCCGCGCATGATTAGAATAAGAAGCGACTTAGAGATTTCGGGCGGCCAACGCAAACGGCCGCTTTTTTTGATGGAGGGCACGATGTCCTGGACCGATGAACGCGTAGAGCTGTTGAAGAAGATGTGGGGCGAAGGCCAATCGGCAAGCCAGATCGCCAAAGAGCTTGGTGGCGTGACCCGCAATGCGGTGATCGGGAAAGTGCATCGTCTTGGCCTGTCGAACCGCGCAGGTGCTGCTGGTCCGGCCAAAGCCGAAGCGAAACCCGCGCCCAAAGCTGAGGCAAAGCCGGCGCCCAAGGCGGAAGCCAAACCCGCACCCAAGGCCGCGCCGAAACCGGCAGAGCCGGAAGTGGTGATGGAAACGAAATCCGCCACGCCGCCGCCCTCCCCGCGCCGTCAGATTATTCCTGCCGGTCAGCCTTTGCCGCCGCAGCCCTCTGCCAACGAGATCAGCCCCGAAGCACTGGCTAAGGTGAACGCGGTCGAGAAGAAGGCCAAGAAGCTGACGCTGATGGAACTGACCGAGAAGACCTGCAAATGGCCGGTCGGCGACCCCGCCACGCCAAACTTCTGGTTCTGTGGCCTGCCCGTGCAACAGGGCAAACCCTATTGCGAGGCACATGTCGGCGTCGCGTTCCAGCCGATGAGTTCGCGCCGCGACCGTCGTCGCTGAGGTTGAACAGATCGACACACGGGAGGGGCGGATTAACCGCCCCTTTTTTGTTGCGCGGCAGGTTACCAGATGTCGGGGCGATTGAGTGCGGAAACGCAGAATGACGGCCCGGGCAAAGGTGTCAGCGGCGCATCGGTGAGGGATTGGGCGATCCATCCCTCAGGCATGCTGAGCGGCTGCGGGGCCGGTACTGTCTCGGTAGTCACCTGTTGGAACCCGACCTGCCCATAGAAAGCCGGATCGCCATAGGTCACTGCGACATCGACGCCCTCGGCGCGCAAGGAATTCAGCGCGGCTTGAAGCAGGGCTCGCCCCACGCCTTTGCGCTGCTGATCCGTAGCAACCGCCATCGGTGACAAAAGAAACGCGGTGCGGGTGTCGTCGGGAAAGAGCAACCGGGTGAAGATCGCGCAGCCATGCAGCGAGCCGTCATCCCGTGCGATGAAAACGCGGATATCCTTTTCGGGTGTCGTGGTCAGCAATTCGTGGGCGAGGTCGTGGACCGCAGCGCCCTCGTCCGCGCCCTCCGACGCGGTGAAGGTGTGTTTGAAGAGCTGGGCGATCTTGTCACTCATGTCGACGGGATTTGTCGTGATCTGCATTCTACTGGAGCCTTTCCGATCTCAGTCGGCACATACCAGATCGACTACCATGATCCCATCCGCGCCACCAACGCACAGTTCGCAGAGCCGTGCGCCCAGCGCCTTATGGGTCGGGTGGTCGGCATAGGTAGCAAGCGCCTGACGGTCGGCAAAGCGGATGACAAAGCCATCGGTGACTTGGGGCGACTTGCCCTCAAAATCTGCATTGGGTCCGAAATCGAATCCCAGTACGCCGTCCAGAGTTTGGCCGAACGTCGCCAATTCGGACAAAACAGCGTGCCGCGCAGCTTGGCCGGCATCTGGCTGGAAGTCACAAAACACACAATGAAGGATCATCGGACGTCCCTATGCGTAAGACACCTGCCAAGGTTACGCTGTCTTTTCCCGATTGTCCCGCAGCACTCGGCAATGGGGCCTTCCCCAAGCACCTTCAAATCTCTATATGCCGCGCATGTCCCAGAACCCGCCCTCCCTTCGCCCCGATCTTGCGCCCTCAGCGCGCTTTTCCGACACGCCTCGCGCAGGTCAGCCCACCATTGGTATGGTGTCGCTGGGATGCCCCAAGGCGCTGGTGGACAGCGAACGGATTTTGACCCGGCTCCGGGCAGAAGGCTATGGGATCAGCCCGGATTATTCCGGGGCGGACGCGGTGATCGTCAACACCTGTGGGTTTCTGGATTCCGCCAAGGCGGAAAGCCTTGAGGCCATCGGTGAAGCTTTGGCCGAAAATGGCCGGGTGATCGTCACGGGCTGTCTGGGGGCAGAGCCGGAATATATAACAGGCGCACATCCGAAGGTGCTCGCCGTGACTGGCCCGCATCAATACGAACAGGTGCTGGACGCGGTGCATGCCGCCGTGCCGCCCGATCCCGATCCGTTCATCGACCTGCTGCCCGCCTCGGGCGTCAAGCTGACGCCGCGCCATTACAGCTATCTGAAGATTTCCGAGGGCTGCAATCACAAGTGCAAGTTCTGTATCATCCCGGACATGCGCGGTCTGCTGACTTCGCGCCCGGCGAAAGCGGTGCTGCGCGAGGCGGAGAAGCTGGTCGAGAGTGGCGTGCGGGAATTGCTGGTGATTTCGCAGGACACTTCGGCCTATGGCACCGATTGGAAAGACCGGGACGAGAAGTTCCCCATCCTGTCGCTGGCGCGCGATCTGGGGGCTTTGGGCGCATGGGTGCGGATGCATTACGTCTACCCCTACCCCCATGTGCGCGAGCTTATCCCGCTGATGGCCGAAGGTCTGGTGCTGCCCTATCTCGACATCCCGTTCCAACACGCCCATCCCGACACGCTGAAGCGGATGGCACGCCCTGCGGCGGCGGCTCGGACACTGGACGAAATCGCGGCCTGGCGCGAGATCTGCCCCGACATCACGCTGCGCTCGACCTTCATCGTCGGCTATCCGGGCGAGACAGAGGACGAGTTCCAGACATTGCTTGACTGGATGGACGAGGCGCAACTGGATCGCGTCGGGTGCTTCCAATACGAGAACGTCGATGGCGCAAGGTCGAACGCGCTGCCAGACCATGTGCCCGATGAGATCAAGCAGGAGCGCTGGGATCGGTTCATGGAGAAGGCACAGGCGATTTCTGAAGCCAAGCTTGCGGCCAAGGTCGGTCAGCGGATGGATGTCATTATCGACGATATCGATGAAGACGGCATCGCAACCTGCCGCACCAAAGCCGACGCGCCCGAGATCGACGGGAACCTCTTTATTGACGAGGGTGCCGACGGTCTTTCAGTGGGTGAGATCGTCACGGTCGAAGTGGACGAGGCCGGGGAATACGACCTTTGGGGGCGTTTGATCTCGTAAAGTGGGTGCGTTGTCCGCTGGTCGCTGTACAGTGTGCCCATGACACCGGAAAACCACGCCTTTACCTACCTGATTTCCAACACCGGAAAGTCCCTGGCTGAGGGCGCCCCGAACGCGGCATTTCGCTGGATGCATATTCAGGGCGACGTGGCCTATGCCGCCGCGGCCCTGTCCGAGCTATCGCTTGATCCGGTTGTGGTGGCGGCTTTGTCGGCCACCGAAACCCGGCCCCGCTGCACCCCGCATGGTGACGGGGCCGTTGTCATCCTGCGCGGTGTGAACCTGATCGAAGGGGCCGCGCCCGAAGACATGATTTCCCTTCGGGTCTGGATCGAGCATTCCCGCATCATCAGCGTCGGGATCCGCCCCTTGGGAGCGCTGGATGACGTGGTGGCGTCTGTTGTCGGCGACCGGGCTCCGGTGAGCAGCGGAGCGATGCTGGCAAACATTGCCCTGCGTCTGGTTGACCGTGCCGAACCGGTGATCGCCGAGCTGAACGAAGAGTTGGACCAGATCGAGGACGCGCTCAAGGACCGCGATATTGCGGAAACACGGTCGGCTGTGTCCGACACAAGACGCATGGCAATCGCGCTGCGCCGACACTTGTTTCCGCAACGCGATGCGCTGACAACGCTGGAGGTGGAAGGCTTCGACTGGATCGCGTCGCTGGCCTCGGCACATCTTCGTGAAGCGGTGGACAGGCTGACCCGGCTCTGCGAGGAACTCGACATGATCCGTGAGCGCTGTCAGGTCGTTCAGGATCACGTGCTCGACGTGCGATCCGAGGCGATGAATCAGCAAATGCTGGTGCTGACACTGGTTGCGGCGTTCTTTCTGCCACTCAGCTTTCTGACCGGACTACTGGGGATCAATGTCGGCGGCGTGCCTCTGGCACAAAGCGCCTTCGGTTTCTGGATCATCTGCGGGGTGCTGTTGGCCATTGGCGTGCTGGAATACGTGCTGTTCCGGATATTCAAGCTGTTCTGATCAACGCGCGTTGCGGTTGTTGTGACCGGGTTGGGGGCGCTGCCCCCGTCCTCCTGCGGCGGACTCCCCCGAGGTATTTGGAAAACAGAGAAGACCATATGCCTGTCCCCTGTCGTCAGGCCGACGTGCCATACCCCCCTGAGATGGAAATATCCTCCGAGACCCGCGTTCTTTTAACGATCTGTTTGTTGTCTATGCGTGGACGAGGTCTTGTCCGTCGAAGCGGCCGAAGCCGGGGATTACGATCTTTGGGGGATTCTCTGAAACACGTGACGTGGCACGACATCAGGAGTCGGAAACGTACCACCTGATCCAAAATTCCCGCGATAGCCTGCGGGTACCGGCTTCTTTTTCCCCAAGAAAGGCCCGAAATGCTGGACGAAGCAATCGCCCGTACTGCTGCCTTGCAATCCCGATTGAAGGATGCCGGCATCACTCATGCCGTCTTCACCTCGGAAAGCTCCATTGCCTATCTGGCAGGATTTTGGGGGTATCTCGGAATTGAATTCGGTCGACCCACCATGCTGGTCGTCCCGGCTGAGGACGCGCCGATTGTCATCACTCCGCTGATGGAAAGCGAAATGGTTGCCGAGATGACGTGGGTTGAGGACGTGCGCACTTGGGAGGATATGGGCCAACGCAGTTGGGGGCGTGCGCTTGCCGGTACCCTACCCGAGGCGCCTTCGGAGATTTGGATCGAAAGGGCCGACGTGCCCGCCATTGTGCGCAACTTTCTGGACGACCGTTACCCCGACGCGAAAATCCGGGACATCGGTCCGATCCTTGGTGCGCAGCGCATGATCAAGTCGCCGCTGGAAATCGAGGTGATGAAACAGGCCGGAGAAATTGCCGGCGCGATGATGGCCGCCGCGCATGGGTCTTTGCGGGCCGGTGCCCACGAATATGAAAGCGCTCTCGCCGTGATCGAGGCAGGGACGCGCAAGGCGGCAGGATTTCTGACTGACACAGGTTGGGAGCGATTTGTCTCGCCGATGATCCACAATCTGCAAATCCTTCAAAGCGGCAAGGACGCGTCGATGGTACACAGGCGCGCATCGGTCAAAGCTTATGAGCCGTTTGATCCGGTCTATTTCTGTTTTTGCAACATGGCGCAGTTCAAACAATACAAGCTGGGCTTCGACCGCATGTTCCATATCGGTGGTGTGACAGACGATGGCGCACGCGTGCAACTGGCGGCGATTGATGCGCAACAGGCGGCCATCGCGGTGATCCGGCCCGGCATTACCGCGGAAGATGTCGCGGCTGCGGCCAACGAAGTCTATGCCGAGCGCGGCTATCAGACCGGCTATCGCACGGGACGGTCGATTGGCGTGGCCTATCTTGAAGCCCCAGAGCTCAAAGCCGGGGACAAGACCGTTTTGCAGCCCGGCATGACCTTCGCCGTTGACGGTGGGATCTCAATCGATGGGGTGACCGCAGGCCGGATTGGCGACAGCATTGTCGTGACAGAGACCGGGTCAGAGTACCTGACGCAGTACCCGCGTGAACTCTTGATCACGGACGCCTGATGTGATGCGCTTGGCGGTCGCCCAACCTCCGGCAGGGCTGGATACGGTCTCGGATCGGGTCGCGTGGCTGCGCGATGCGTTACCTGATCTGACCGCCAAGGGCGTTGATCTTGTCCTTCTGCCTGAGTTGTTCCTGTGTGGTTACAATATCGGCGCCGCGCTTGCACAAATGGCCCAACCTGCCGATGGCCCGGGCTTTGACGCGATGCGGAAACTGGCGCAGGCCAGTGGGATCGCCCTGCATTACGGTTTTGCAGAGGCCGATGGTGGGATGCTTTACAATTCAGCGCTGTGCATCGACCCGGATGGAGATGTTCTGACCCACCAGCGCAAGCTCGCTATACCTCCCGGTTTTGAAAAGGATCATTTCAGCCCCGGCGCGGGATGCGCTTTGTTCACCTATTGCGGAATGCGGTTCGCCACGTTGATTTGTTACGATGCGGAATTCCCGGAAACCGCGCGCCATGTCGCCAGCCTTGGCGCCGAAGTGGTGCTGGTTCCTACAGCCTTGTGCGCGCAATGGGGGTGGGTGGCGCATACCATGATCCCCTGCCGCGCCTATGAGAACGGGGTGTACCTTGCCTATGCGAATAGTGCCGGATCGCAAAACGGCATGGATTTTTTGGGGGCCAGTGTCATCGCCGCGCCGGACGGGACTGAGGCCGCACGCGCCGGATCAGAACCTGAGTTGATCCTTGCCGACCTTGATCCCGAAAAGATCAGACAGGCGCAAGCAAGGCTGCCATATCTTAAGGATCGCCTGTCTTTGAAACTGAGCTGATCGAATGGTCCGATACGACGGGTCAGGGTGTCGCGTTGCCCAAAGTCGGGTGGCCCCTAGGTCTTGCGCAAAGGAGGCCTTTCGATGCCCGACACCCGAGTGCTTTACAATGCGCAATGCCCCGTCTGTTCATTCGAGATCAACCACTATGCAGCCTATGCCAAGCGTGAAGGGCTGCCGATCCGCTTCGAAGATCTGAACGGGCCGGAACGTGCGGCTTGGGGAATTGACGAAGACATCGCGGCGAGGCGCCTCTACGTGCTGCGGGACGGTGAACTGACCAGCGGCGTTCCGGCGTTCCTAATCCTGTGGCGTGAGATGCCGCGCTATCGGTGGCTGGCGCGGATCGTCGGGCTGCCGGGAATCCGACAGGTGGCCTCCGTTGTCTATGACCACGTTCTGGCCCCGGTGATTTATCGCTGGCATCTGCGCCGCAAGGCACGGCAGGTCAGCCAATCAGTATAACCGCCCACGCCACACCGGCGGCGATCGAGGCCACAGCCACTCCCGCGCTGCCCGCATCTTTGGCGCGTTTTGCCAGCGGGTGCTCTTCGGTCGAGATGTAGTCGATGGCGTCTTCGATGGCGGTATTGAGCAGTTCGGCAGCGAGGATTAGGAGACCCAGCGCCAAAATCACCGCGCGTTCCACCGGGCTCAGCGGCAGCAGAAAAGCCAGCGCGGCGGAGATCAGATTGGCCCAGACCCAGCTGCGGAAACTGTGTTCCGTGCGCCAGGTCGCGGTCACGCCGGCCCAGGACCAGATGCAGCGCAGTTTGAGGCGTCTGAGAAACTCCATGCTGCAGCCTAATCCGTGTTGTCGAGGTAATGGCGCACGCAATCCTGCACATGGCGAAACCTATCGCCGCCCAGATGCTTGCCGCCATACCAGCGGGTTACGACTATCACGTGATCCGTCAGCCCTTCGCGTTCCAGCATTTGCAGAATGATCTGCCCTGCCCCGCCTTCGCCATCATCATTCTTGAGCGGCGTGCCATCGGAGAACACGACAGCCCAGGTGTTATGAGTAGCCTTGGCGTATTTCTTGCCGCGCTTCAGGGTTTTGAGAAAGCCGTCCACCTCGGCGCGGCTGGCCGCTGGCCCGCCACTCACCGCGTATTTCGAGCCGCGGTCAGAGATGACGCCCTCAAACTGTTTCATCTTCCAGATGCAGCTTCATATCGACCAGCACCTGTTGCAGCGCGAGCGTTTCCCGCAAAAGGCGGCGCGCCTCGTTGGCGCTGATCACACCGTCTTCGATGGATTGGTGGTATTCCGCCATCAGCATCGCAAACCGCTGGCTGAGCGCAACAACGTCAGAATTCACGCCGCCCTTGCGATCCGTGTTGTCGCGGCGTTCGTCGAAGGACAGGGTGATGCCATTGAGCTCTGCCAATGCAGATGTCACATGCGGGTAGCTGGATACCTGCTCGAGCGCTGCAACCGCGTCCACGGGAATGAACCGGTCCGCGTGTTCATCATGGTCAGCATAATATCTGCCAAGGGTTGCCTTGGACTTGCCGGTGATGTCGCAGGCTTTTTCGATGCCGACATCTTTTACCAGCAACTCTGTATGCTTTTTCAGATACGAACCGAATGTTGGCATTACGAACCCCTTGCTCGTTCCCGAACAAATGGGAACTCAGGGACTTCTTTCCCCTGACTGGTTGCACAATGCAATGGCACAGCTGGAACAGACCCGAATTAGTCGGGCACAGGAGGCACGAGGGGCACGGTTTCGACCGTTGGTCGATGGCAAGAGCCGGGATGCGCGCGCATTCTGCATGTAAGTGGCGCCTTTGACGGTCAGGATCGCCACTTGCCGAACAGATGGTGCCGCGCATCCCGGGTTTACCGCACTTGCGCGCCGGGACGGGTTGCGGCACATGGCTGGGCATGGCGAAGCTCTATTTCAACTACTCCACCATGAACGCAGGCAAATCGACCCTGCTGCTTCAGGCTGCGCACAATTACGAAGAGCGCGGCATGTCGGTCTACCGGATGACGGCGGCCTTCGACGACCGCGCCGGACAGGGCAAGATCGGATCCCGTATCGGATTTGCACGCGAAGCGGATACGTTTTCACCGTCAGATGACCTTTTTGCCCGGATCAGGGGCGTTCTGGCCGAAACAAAACTGGCCTGCATCTTCATCGACGAGGCACAATTCCTGACACCGGATCAGGTGTGGCAACTGGCGCGGGTCGCGGATGATCTGGGTGTGCCAGTAATGGCGTATGGGCTGCGGGTGGATTTTCAGGGTCAGTTGTTTCCCGGGTCTGCAACGTTGCTCGCGCTGGCGGATTCGCTGCGCGAGGTGCGCACGATTTGCCATTGCGGGCGCAAGGCGACGATGGTGGTTCGCAAAGACGATCAGGGCCGGGTCCTGACCGAAGGCGCGCAGGTTCAGATCGGTGGCAATGAGACATATGTGAGCCTTTGCCGAAAGCATTGGCGGCAGGAAACCGGTTCGGTCTGAGCCGAAAAAGTTCCATCCAAAAGCAAAAATATTCCGTGGAACATCGTGCGACGAGCCCGGGTTATGCCTGCAGAAGCAACACAGCTTAGGAGGTTATCATGACCAAGTTCTTCGCAAGCGCTATCGCACTGACCGTCGCAACATCCGGCGCATGGGCTGGCAGCCATTCGACTGGCGAAATGACGACAGAGAGTTCCACGACGACCCCGATGATGGAGACCAGCGTGGTGACCAACATGTCGCTCGACGACCCGGCAAACCTGATCCGCACACGCGACATCACGGGTGGCGACGTCTACACCACCAATGCCGCCAATGACGAAGGTTGGTCGATGGACACCGTCTATTCCGAAATTGGCGCAGACTGGAACGATATCGGTGAAATCGAAGACATCATCCTGAACAAGGACGGCCAGATGATCGGTATCGTGGCCGAAATCGGTGGCTTCCTCGACATCGCCGACAAGCACGTGATGATCCCGATTTCCGACGTGAACCTCGTGGCTGTCGACGACCGCACCTATGCATTCGTGACCAAGCACAGCGAAGAAACGCTGGAGCAGATGGAATCGGTAGACGAAGGCTTCTGGAATTGAAGTCTCCGGCGTTGATCAAGAAAGAAAGAGGGCCAATCGGCCCTCTTTTTTTGTGCTCAAGCGCGCTCGACCAGGACAGAGCCGACGGAGTATCCAGCGCCGAAGGAACAGATCACCCCTCGATCCCCCGGTTGCATGTCACCGGAGTATTTCGAAAAGGCGATGATCGATCCCGCCGAAGACGTGTTGGCATAGTCTTGCAGGATGTTCGGCTGTTCACCCGGCTCGGGTGTGCGACCCAGAACCTTTTTTCCGATGAAATCGTTCATCGTCTTGTTCGCCTGATGCAGCCACAGCCGTTTCAGGCTGTCGGCCTGCCACCCTTCATCTTCGAGATGGCCGAGGATATGCGCCGACACCATCGGCAGCACTTCCTTGAACACCTTGCGGCCGTTCTGCATGAACTGCATGTCGCGGCGGTCTTCCATCTGGTCGCGGGTGCGGCGCAGGAAACCGTTGTTGTTGCGGATGTTGTTGGAGAACTCGGTCGCACAGCGCGTTCCGTGGATGGTGAAATGCGCGCCCTTGGCGTTTGCGTCGGGTTCGATGACCACAGCGGTGGCCACATCACCGAAGATGAAGTGGCAGTCCCGGTCCCGCCATTCGAGATGGGCGGAACAAATCTCGGGGTTCACCACGATGGCACATTTGACAGATCCTGACCGCACCATGTCCGCCGCCGCCTGAATACCGAAGGTGGCCGAGGAACAGGCCACGTTCATATCAAAGGCAAAGCCGCCAGCGCCGATCAGGCTTTGAATCTCCACCGCTACCGCCGGATACGCGCGTTCGTGGTTCGACGCGGCACAGATCACCAGATCAACTTCCGAGGCCTCGCGCCCGGCCTGCGCCAGTGCCTTGTTGATCGCATCGACCGCCATTTCCGCCATGATCGACGGCTCGTCGTCCGAGCGCGCCCGCAGGCGTGGGAACATGCGATTGGGGTCAAGCACACCGGTCTTGTCCATCACATAGCGTTGCTCGATACCGGAGGCGGAGACGATGAATTCTGCGCTGGAATGCGGCACCGCCTCCATATCCCCCACAGCAATCGCATCGGCGTTCTCGGCGTTGACCCGATCGGCATAGGCGTTGAAGGCCACCACAAGTTCATCATTGGTGATGATGTTCTCAAGGGTAAACACACCGCTTCCGGTGATGGCGGGCTGGATCATGGTTCGGGTCCTTTTTGCGTGCAAGGACCAGACTGCACCCGCGCTCCGGGGTCAAGTGCGACGCTACGCAATAGCAAAGCGTTTAGATCGGAACGGGCTTTCGCCAGTTCCGTGAGTTCTAGACAGCGTTGGGAAGGGGTTGCCCCTTGGCAAAGGCAATCGCATTGTCGACCGCCATCAGCCCCATCGCCGTTCGCACCTCAAGCGCGGCCGTACCCAGATGCGGCAGGAGCGTGACGTTCTCCATGTCGATCAACGCCTGCGGCACCTTCGGCTCGAACTCATAAACATCAAGCCCCGCCCCGGCGATCCGGCCTTCGGACAGCGCCGCGATCAGATCAGCCTCGTTCACCACATCCCCGCGCGCGATGTTCACCAGATGAGCGTGCGGCTGCATGGTGTTCAGGACCGAAGCGTCGATCAGGTGGTGGGTCTCCGCGCCACCGGGTACGGCGACCACCATCACATCCACCTGAGCCGCAAGATCGGTCAGGTTGAACACTTGTTCAGCAGGGAACGGCATCTCTTTCGGGGATCGGTTATAATACTTCACGGCCATGCCAAAGCCGAAATGCGCGCGTTGCGCGATGGCCTGCCCGATGCGGCCCATACCAACCACACCCAAGGTCTTGCCGGACATGTGCAGACCCAATAGCTGTGTTGGATGCCAGCCTTCCCATTGCCCTGCCCGCACTAGGCGTTCGCCCTCACCGGCGCGGCGGCAGGTCATCAGCATCAGGGTCAGAGCGATGTCAGCGGTGGCGTCTGTCACCGCGCCGGGGGTGTTGGTCACCTCAATCCCCGCAACCCGCGCCGCCACAGCGTCGATATGGTTGTACCCCACCCCGAAATTCGCCAGCAGCTTGGTCCGTTTCTCCGGCACCGCATCAAAAATGTCCGCACGATAGGCGTCTCCCAAGGTGGGGAGCACCACGTCATACGCCGAAAGGCTTTGGACCAGTTCTTCGCGGCTCAGCGGCGCGGTGTTGTCGCGCACGGTTACATCAAACACCTCTCGGGCCTTCGCCAGAACCGGATCAGGAAGTTTGCGGGTGATCAGAAGATTCAGCACAGGCGCGCTCCGTTTGGTGTGTCTTTGTCGGGTACGGCCAGGACGATAGCCTCACCCGCATCATAGAACCCAAGCACCAGAGCCTCGGACATGAACGGTCCGATCTGGCGCGGTGGGAAATTGACTACGCCCATGACCTTTTTGCCGACCAGCGTTTCCGGGTCATAATGTACAGTGATCTGGGCCGAGGATTTCTTGACGCCGATCTCGTCTCCGTAATCGACCCAGAGCTTGATCGCGGGTTTGCGCGCCTCGGGGAAAGGTTCCGCCTGAATGACGGTGCCGACACGAATGTCGACCTTCATGAAATCGTCGAACGTGATCTGATCAGCCATTGGCAAGCTCCTTGGACCGCTTCGTGGCCGCGTCGATGGTCTGTGCGATGAGCGGCGGCAGGCCAGTCTCTTCATCCATCAAAACGTTCAACCCGGCTTGCGTGGTGCCGTTGGGGCTTGTGACGTTGACGCGCAGCTGGCTCGGGGTTTCCTCGGCCTGCATCGCCAGCGCACCAGAGCCGGCGACAGTCGCCTTTGCCAGCGTCATGGCAAGATCGGGTGCCAAGCCCTGCGCTTCTCCAGCGCGGGCCAGACATTCGATCATGTGGAACACGTAGGCCGGGCCAGAGCCGCTGAGCCCGGTGACCGCATCCATCTGGTCTTCGGTCTCGAGCCGCACCGTCTGACCAATAGCCGAGAGCAGGGTTTCGGCCATCTGCACCTGCTGTTCGGACACGCATGCGTTGCCGATGATTGCGGTGATCCCCTGCTTCACGGCGGCGGGCGTGTTAGGGATGGAGCGGATGACCGGAGTCTGCGCGCCAAGCATCTCCTCGAAGGTGGCGATCGTGATGCCAGCGGCAACCGACAGGAACAGAGTGTCGCCATTGCCCAAAGGTGCCAGTGTCGGCAGTGCATCGCGCATGATCTGCGGCTTGACGGCGACCAGCACAATGGCCGGGTTTTCCGGCAAATTCGTATTGAGGTGTACGCCTTGTGCCTGAACCCAATCAGACGGATTCGGATCGTTGACCCAGACCGAGGTTGCGGGCACCCCCCCGGCCAGCCAACCTTCGAGCATGGCCGATCCCATTTTGCCACAGCCCAAAAGAACAAGACCGCGCTTGGCGATATCGGAATTCTGCATGATGCCCCCTCGTTTTGCGTTGGGGGCCAGTGTTACGCGCGGCCGTAAGCCTCTGCAATGGCGACCTCGATCGCATCTTTCGGATCACGGTTGCCCCAGACAACCAGCTGGAACGCCGGGTAATACCGCTCTGCACTCATCACCGCGCAATTGATCATCGTGTCGATCTGTTCGGCGCTGGCGACATTGCCACCGGCCAGAACCAGACCGTAGCGATAGACCATCAGCTTTGCCTCTTCCCAATAGGTGAAGGCTCCTGCCCAGCACTGGTCGTTCACAAGGTTCAACCCGGCATGGAGCGCGGACATCCGGTCGGCTGGCGGGTCCATGTCAAAGGTGCAGATCAGGCGCAGTGTTTCGTCATAGGGCGACCACGCCAGAGTGATCGAATAGGTCCGCCACTGGCCTTCCACCGCCATCGCAATCTGGTCTTCAGCGATACGGTCGAAATCCCAGTCGTGGTGGTTGGCGATGTTCTCAACGATGTCGATCGGGTGGATGTCGTCTTCAAGATACTGCTCGGACAGGGCCATGATGCCGCCTCCTGTTGCCTGTGCGGAAAGGCGGACTGTGCCCTACCTTTCGGTGCCTGCTCTAGGGGCTGCGTTGTATTGCCGTCCCCCTACAACATATGCTGCATGGGCTAAGCCGCTGCGTAAAGTAATAATTCGGGGATAAGCCCAATAAGTTGTGGAGAAGTCCACCAGATGTGGCGAGCGCGTATAGTGCCACAAATTGTGGATAAAATCATCGGAAAAATGGCGTAGCGCCGCATTGCGGGCGCAACCGCGCCAAGAACGCACCATCAGGGCGCCTCTAATGCCCTTTTCAACCCGACACCATAGCCGTCCAAAAATTAGGCAAACCTGTTCCGGACACAGGCACAACCCTGCTTCTCTGTTTCAAAAATACCTCGGGGGGAGTCGCCCATCGGGCGACGGGGCAGAGCCCCCGCTTTTTCGTCACGAAAAAGGACGATGCGTCTCCGCATCGTCCCCCGTCGGATTGGCGCAGCCAATTCGAAATGGCGTCAGTTCAACGACGCCATGAAGTCGTTCACCTCGGTCAGCGAGAGGTATTTCTGCTCTTCGATGCCGCCTTCTGAGAATGCCCATGTCACGGCAGGCGCCGACACATCGCCGTTCTTGTCGAACTGAACATTGCCAGTCGCGCCCTGATAAGACACGCTGCCGCCGCCATCGAGCACCTCTTTCGCCTTGGCAAAGCCTGCCGCATCGGCGGTCACAGGAGTGCCATTCGGATCGGTGATCGACGCCACCTTGGCCGCGATATCTGCGCCTGTCGCATCCTTGCCCGCTGCATGCATTGCCATAAGCGCGATCATGGTGGCGTCATAGCTGTTTGCCAGACCAGGACCGTTTGGAGGACCATCAAAACGGGCGGTGTAGGCTTCGACAAAGGCATCCGCAGAGTCAGTGCGCGGCGAGGCGGTGTCGGTGCCAGTGAAATCGCCAAGGAACTGCATCCCGACATTGTCACGGAACTCGTCCGATTTGAGCGCGTTGGCAGCAATCATGTTCTGCGTCCCACCCAGCGAGATCCACTCGCGCACAACCTGCGTGCCCTCTTTGGGATAGAGCGCCATGTAGATCGCTTCGGGGTTGCCTTTGAGCGCTTCGGTCACTTCGGCGCGGTAAGAGGCCTGCGCGTCGTTGATGGCGATGGACGCGGTCACGTCGATGCCGAGCGCCTTGAGGTCGTCGGCCACCAGTCCGCCGATGTCCTGACCCCAGTCATCGTTTTTGTAGAACACGGCCACGGATTTATAGCCCGCGTCACGCGCCACCATGGCGCCGACAGCCGCCTGCACGCCAGAGGTGGCGAAGGTCCGGTAGAAGAGACCCTCGGTCTTGCCCTCTTCGGCCAAGCGGGTGAAGGCTGTGGACGAGGAACAGCACGACATCTGCATGACGCCCGCCGGCACCGTGACCGAGGTCAAGATCGGCATGGACACACCCGAGGATACCGCGCCGAGCAGGAGCTGCACGCCATCGAGATCAACCAGCGCCTTTGCCGCGTCGACGCCAACCTTTGGATCGACCTGCGTATCGCGCAGCACCATCTCGATCTGGCAGCCCGCAACGCCGCCGGTCTCATTGGCGATGTCTACGGCATATTGCGCGGTGGCGGCGATAGGTTTGCCCCAATCGACCGAGGTGGGCAGCACGGCACCGATCTTGGTTGTGCAGTCCTGTGCCGCGGCATCGGTGCCAAAGCTGGCAAAGCCCGCAGCAAGGCCCAAGGCGAGGGCCGAAGTCTTAAGTCCGTTCATTCCATAACTCCCTATTTTTCATTTTTTGGATCGCGCCGATTGCGACACGACCAGTTTTTCCGGGAAGAGCCCCTGTGGCCGCCACAGCAGCATCCCCACGATCACGAAGCCGATCAGCACAAACTGGATCGACCCGGTATAGAGTTGCACCTCTAATGGTGCGAAGCGCGACAAGGCCCATCCGCTGGCGGTCCATGCCGCCCAGATCAGGAACGTCCCCATCACCGCGCCCTTATTGTTGCCTGCACCACCGACGATCAGCATCGCCCAGATCTGGAAGGTGAGGATCGGCAGCACGTCTTGTGGGCTGATGAAGGCATAAAACGTGGCATAGAGTCCACCGGCAAGGCCCATGATCACCGAACCGGCCACAAAGGACGTGAGGCGGATGCGCGACGGGGATTTGCCCAGCGACTGCGCCGCGGTCTCGTCTTCGCGGATGGCGCGCAGCAGGCGACCAAAGGGGGATTGGATGAGCCTTTCCAGGAACAGGTAGGTGGCGATCAGCAGGATCAGCACGAAAACGAAGAAAGCGAGATTGTATGTGAACCCGTTGCCAAGTGTTTCGCGCAAGGGGCGCTCGAACCCACGGATGCCCTGCGCCCCGCCCAAAGCGTCAGTATTGCGCATCACGGTCTCGAACGCGACAGCGACGCCAAAGGTCGCGATGGCAAGGTAATCATGCCTGAGCCGGATCGTCAGAAGTCCGACAATCCAGGCGACAATCCCGGCGCAAATCATGCCCCCCAGCAAGGCCAGAAGGTATGGAAGACCGAACCCGCCCAACTGCCCTGCCTGCGGAGTCCCGCCAAGGATCAGCGTGCCATAAGCCCCTGCCCCGAAGAACGCGACGACCCCGCCATTGAAAAGGCCGGTGTTGCCCCATTGAAGGTTCAGACCCAGCACCGCGATCGACAGGATCGAGGCGACGGTGGCGAAGAAGACGAGGTAAGAGATGACACCGATCATGTGCGCTCTTCCCCAAACAAGCCATGCGGCCGCAGTATGAGCACTGCGAGGATGATGAGGAACGGCACCGCTGGACTGTAACCCGACGGCAAGATCACCAGCGCGAGGTTGGAGGCGAGACCAACGATAAACCCACCCAGCACCGCGCCGTAGATGCTGCCAATGCCACCGACGATGGTGGCGGCAAAGATCGGGAGAACAAGATCGCGGCCCAGAACCGGGCTGATCTGGTTGGTCAGGCCATAGAACACGCCTGCCGCCGCGGCGAGGCCTCCACCGATCAGCCAGATCAGCACGATCATGCGGCTGAGGTTGATGCCAGAGACCTGCGCCAGCGTCGGGTTCTCAGCCACCGCTCGCAGGGAATAGCCGAATGTCGTGCGCGATAGGACGAGATGCAGGATGAACATGATCAGCAGCGCCGCCACCAGCGTGAACACCTGATCCGGCTTGATCAACAGGAACGGATCGCGACTGACCACGATGGCGAAGACGATGTCCTGTGAATAAAGCTTGGGGTTCAAGCCGAAAATCAGGCCAAGGATGTTGCGAATGATCATGGCGACGCCGAAGGACGCAAAGACCATCGACAGCTCGCCCCCCTTGGCGCGGACCCGTTTGAACACGAGCTTGTCGACAGCCACCGCCGAAAGGCCCGTCAGCGCCATCGAGAGCAAGAGCGCGAGGGTCAGCGACCAGGTGAGACTGAGCGGTGGGATCGCCTCGGCCAGCGCGGGGTGAATCGCTCCGAAGAGGCCGTCGAAAACGAGGGCGGCATAAGCGCCGATGGACAACAGTTCTGCATGCGAGAAGTTGGCGAAGCGCAGCATGTGCATCGCCATGGTCAGGCCAATCGCTCCCAACGAGAGGATCGAACCGACCAGCACTCCATCCACAAGGTTCTGGATCATGCCGGTGTCACCCGTTTTCCGCCAAGGTAGATTTGTCCGACCACCGGGTCGTTCAGCAGATCCTGAGCCGCGCCATCGACCTGATTGCGGCCGTCGGCAAGGATGTAGCAATGGTCTGCCAGCCGCAGCGCCTGTTTAACGTTTTGCTCAACCAGCAGAATTGTGACGCCTTGCTCGGTCAGGGACTTGGCATATTCAAGGACTTCCTGCGCGGCTTTGGGCGACAACCCGGCAGAGGGTTCGTCCATCAGGATCACCTTGGGGTCGATCGCCAACGCCATTGCCACGGCAAGGAACTGGCGTTGCCCGCCCGAAAGTGCCCCTGCCTTTTCCGTCTGCTTGTCGGCCAAAGCCGGGAAGCGGGTAAAGAGCGTCTCACGCCGCGCTGCCGCCTCCTTGCCCGCGTTGCGCAGAACCAGATCGAGGTTCTGGCGGATCGTCAGCGAGCGGAAGATGTTGTCGGATTGCGGAACATAGGCCACGCCCAGCGCACCCATGCGGTCAGGGCGCGGGTTGGTGATCTCGGCCCCGTTCAGGTGAACCGTGCCGCCCGACACCGGGACAAGTCCGGCAATCGCCTTGATCAGCGTGGATTTGCCCGCGCCGTTCGGGCCGATGATGACCGTGACCTTTGCAGTTTCGGCGGTCAGGGACACGCCCTTGAGGATCGGCAGGTCGGGCACGTATCCCGCAACGATGTCCTTTGCCACCAGCGCCGTCATTCGACCTGCGCCCCCAGATAGGCGTCCAGAAGAACGGGATTGTTCTGCGCTTCTTCGGCGGTGCCTTCGAAGACCTTGCGCCCTTCGGCCAATGCGATCACCGGATCGCAGTGCTGCATCACGAAATCCATGTCATGTTCGATGATGACAAAGGTTTTGCCGTCGCGGTTCAACTCTTCGATCTTTTCGATCAGCGTCCGGGTCAGGGACGGGTTTACCCCGGCAGCGGGTTCATCCAGCAGGATCAATTTCGGATCGCCCATAAGGATGCGGGCGAGTTCCAGAAGCTTCATCTGCCCGCCCGATATTTGCCCCGCAGCCTGATCAGCCAGCTGCGCGAGGGTGACGAAGTCGAGCACGTCCATCGCCCGTTTGCGAATATTCGCTTCCTGTTCGCGCATCTTGTTGGCGTTGAGGAACGGCCCCCAGAGCCGTTCACCCAACTGCGCCATAGGGGCGAGCATGACGTTTTCCAGAACGCTCATCCGGGCAAAGGGGCGCGGGATCTGGAATGTGCGGCCAAGACCGAGGCTGAACAGCGCGTCGGGGGCAAACCCGGTCACGTCCTGACCGTCGAGATGCACGGTTCCATTCGTCGGCTTGAGCATCCCAGTCAGCACATTGAACAGCGTCGTTTTGCCCGCTCCGTTTGGCCCAATAAGACCAGTGATCGTGCCTGCCCGGATGTCGAGCGATACATCGTTCACCGCGCGGAAGTCTCCGAAGTCCTTGCTGACGTTGCGGATGCTAAGGATCGGGCCAGCCATACTACCCGTGCACCGCGTCGTTCGGATTGGCGTTCAGGTTGTACTTCATGATCCGACCATGCCGTCCGGTCCGGTCGCGTTCGAGCGAATAGACATCGCCCTTGGGCCCGTCCGCCTGATCAAGCACGGCGTTCAGTGTGGCGTGATCCTCGGCGTCCAGCGCGAAGGCAAAGGTCTGAAGCGTCTGCGGCAGGTGGCGGGCGTAGCGCGCCCCGACGATCCCGGCAGCGACCTGCGGCTGGTCCAGAACCCAGCGGGTGGCGACCGCTGAAAGGGACACTCCGTGTTTGTCGCCAACGGCTTTCAGCGCCCTGAGCAACGCCTGGAATCGGTCCCAAGGACCGAATTCGTCGATGATGAGGCGGTACTTGATGAGGCTGCGGTTTTCGAACTGGAAACCGGGATCGGGTTCGCCCAGCCATTTTTCGGTGATGAAGCCACCGGCCAAGGTGCCATAGCAGATCAGCATCAGGTCATTCTGCGCAGCCCAGTCGGACAGCCCGTTCGCCGGGCGGCGGTCAAGGACGGAGTACTGCACCTGCGCCGAGGCGATATCGAAGCCCGCGTCGACAAAAGGCTGCATTGCCTGCCGGTCCCAGTTGGTGGTGCCGAGGTTCTTGATCTTGCCCTCTTTGCGCAGGTCTTTCAGCACATCGAGCGCCTCGACAGCGTTGCCTATCGTGAGGTCCCACCAGAAGAACTGGACCAGATCGAGTTGGTCGATCTTCAGGCGTTGAAGCGAACGGTCGACGATGGCCGTCACCTCGTCCGGCCGCAGGTCATCAAGACGGGTCAGGTCCGGCACCAGTTTGGTGTGGACGCAGACGCGGTCCGCCACCGAGGCCCCGCGCCGGGCCCGCAGATCCGCGATGAAGTCCCCAATCATCTCTTCGACGCCGGTGTAGATGTCGGCGCAGTCGAAGGTGAAGAGGCCAGCATCGATAAAGGCCTCCATGTCGCGAATCGCTTGTGCGCGGTCCACCGGGCCGTGATCGCCTGCGAGTTGCCAGCCGCCGCGAATGACGCGACTGATGGTGTGACCGGGGCGCAGGGCGATGGTTTCAACGCTCATGTCTGGTCTTTCCAATAGGGTGTGCCGCGCTGCTCAGGCAGGCCGGTGGTTTCAGAATGGCGGAAGGTGCGCTTGCCAATGCGTGTCACTCGGAACCGCCCGCCGCAATTCGGGTCGGGGCAGGCGATTTCGGCATCGGTGGACATCCAGTCGTTGGGCGAGGTCGGGCGTTGCTTGGCAGGTAGCAGGGGCAGCAGGGCGGCCAGCGCGTACATCGACACTTTCTGTTGGCTGTCGAAGACCAGCAATTCGCCTTCGACACGGAAGCTTTCGCCTTCGATGTGGCGGCACACGGAGGTGCGGTCGCCCACCACCGTTTCGACGCGCAGATCGTAAAGCCAGAAGTCATCCGCGTCCTGCGCCGCGCTCATCGTTCCCCGAATGCGCGGTTTCGCGCGGTTGTTCCCTGTTGTTAACCATATGGTTGCTGGGATCTTTCGGGCTTGTCAAACGGGTTCGGGGCGGCAACTCATGGGGCGACAGCCGAAAGGACCGCTTGTGACCCACCCCGACACCATCGCGTTGAGCGACCGACTGACCATCCGCCGTGCGTTGGTAGGCCTCTGGCAAGTGGCCGATATCGAGAAAGATGGTGACATCATCGACCCCGAGGTCGGCGCAGATCATCTGGCAGCATATGCGGATGCCGGGTTCGACAGTTTCGACATGGCAGATCATTACGGAACGGCTGAGATCATCACCGGGACACTGCTGAAGCGTGGGACCAAGGCGACCGTCGGCACCAAGTGGTGCCCGGTACCCGGCCCGATGACAGCGGCAGTGGTGCGTGCCGGGGTACAGGAAAGACTGGACCGGCTTGGTGTCGAGCGGGTCGATCTGCTGCAATTCCACTGGTGGAGTTTTGAGCATCCGGCCTGGCTCGACGCTCTGCACGAGATGGCGAAGCTGCGCGAGGAAGGTCTGATTGGTGAGATTGGTCTGACCAATTTCGACGCGGCGCACCTGCATCTGGCATTGGCTGACGGCATTCCGATTGTCAGCAATCAAGTGCCGTGTTCGCTCTTGGACCGTCGCGCGACCGGGCCGTTGTCTGAGGTTTGTGCACACTGGGGTGTTAAGCTGTTGTGCTATGGCACGTTGCAGGGTGGCTTTCTGTCGGAGCGTTGGCTTGGCATGCCGGAACCGGCTGAGATCACCGACTGGAGCAAGATGAAGTACAAGCGCTTCATCGACCATTCTGGCGGATGGGAGGCTTACCAGACCGTGTTGCAGACGGCGGCAGATGTGGCAACCAAGCATGGCGTGTCCATTGCCAACGTCGCGACCCGCTGGGTGTTGGAGAACGAGGCTGTGGCCGGAGTCATCATCGGTGCACGACTGGGTGAGGCGCGGCATACCGACGATAATCTCAAGCTGTTCCAATTTACGCTGGATGAAGAGGATCACGCCCGCCTGAACGCGGCCTTTACCGGGACAACCCCTCTACCCGGCGATTGCGGTGATGAATACCGCAAGCCACCCTTTCTGACGGCGAGTGGCGATTTGAGCCATCACCTCGACACGATGCCTTTGGCCGTCACGGTTGAGGATGTGCCCGGTCGCCTCGACGAAAAACGGGTTCTATCGGGCAGCGAGTGGGAGGATATTGCGGGCTATTGCCGGGCGCATCGGATCGGGGATCGGATTTTCGTTTCCGGCACAACCGCGACCGCCGGTCTGGCCCGTGCAGTCGCGCCGAAGGACGCGGGCGCGCAGACGACTTTCATCCTCGACAAGATCAGCGCGGCACTGACCGCGCTTGGGGCGTCGATGGGGGATGTGGTGAGGACGCGGGTCTACCTGAGTGTCGCCGACGATGTGCTGGCCGTGTCAAAGGCGCATGGTCGCATCTTTGCAGACATCAAACCGGCCAACACCCTGTTCCAGATCGGTCAGTTGATCGGGGACTACAAGGTAGAGATCGAGGCCGAAGCAATCGTCCGGCCCCGAAACTAGGGCTTATTTCTTCGCGGCTTCCAGCGCATCCAGGCGCGCTTTAAGCATTTCGTTTTCTTCGCGCGCTTTCATTGCCATCGCGCGTACGGCGTCAAATTCCTCGCGCGTCACGAAATCTCGATCCGCCAGCCAGCGGTCCATCATCGATTTCATCGCGGTTTCGGCCTCTTCCTTTGCACCCTGAGCCACGCCCATGGCGTTGGTCATGAGCTGCGAAAGGTCTTCGAATACCTTGTTACGGGTTTGCATATATGCCTCCGGCGTTTGCTTGGTCTCTATATGGTCTTCACACCCGCGTGGCACAAGGTTGACTTCGCCGCAGAGCAATGAACATCTGCGCGCATGTCAACCGGCCTGCATTTTCCGAATGTCTCTCCTGAGCTGTTTTCGATCTCGATTGCCGGGATGGAATTCGCGCTGCGTTGGTATGCGCTGGCATATATCGCAGGCATCCTGATCGGGTGGCGACTTGCCGTTGCCGCAGTCATACGCCCTGCGCTTTGGGTAAACGACACCCCGCCGATGCGCCCTGAACAGGTTGAGGAATTACTCACGTGGGTGATCCTCGGGGTCATCCTTGGCGGGCGACTTGGGTTCGTTCTGTTCTACCAACCCGGATATTACCTTCAGAACCCGATGGAGATCATCGCGGTCTGGCAGGGGGGTATGTCGTTTCACGGTGGGTTGATCGGGGTGGTGGTAGCTGCGCTTGTCTACAGCCTGAAACACGGTCTGCCCCTGCGTCCCACGGCAGACATGATGGCGTTGGCCACGCCTCCGGGACTATTGCTTGGGCGCCTCGCGAATTTCATCAATGCAGAGCTTTGGGGCCGTCCCACCGACCTGCCTTGGGGCGTGCAGTTTCCCGGGCAGGCGGCGCAAGCCTGCGGGCAAGTCGTCGGCGAGATCTGCGCGCGGCACCCGTCGCAGCTTTATGAAGCGCTGCTTGAAGGGTTCCTGCTGGGTACAGTTCTATTTTGGTTGGCCTTTCGCCGCGGCGCGCTCAAACGGCCGGGTCAGATCGTCGGACTGTTTATCGCAGGCTACGGCGCAGCGCGGTTTCTTGTGGAATTTGTGCGCCAGCCCGATGCGCAATTCGTGTCGGACGGCAACCCGCTTGGACTTGCGTGGCATGTCGGTGGATTTGGTCTGACGATGGGGCAAATCCTTTCGATCCCGATGATCGCGATTGGTGTCTATCTTTGGGTGTCAGCACGACGCGCCGGAGCATTGCCCACCACATGACAGAGTTGGTCAAAATCCTGCGCCGACAGATCGAGGCGACCGGTCCGATGACATTGGCCGATTACATGTCTGCCTGTCTTCTGCACCCGACGCATGGGTATTACACCACACAGGATGCACTGGGGGTGGATGGTGATTTTACCACGGCCCCGGAGATCAGCCAGATGTTCGGCGAACTGGTCGGCCTTTGCCTTGCCCAGACGTGGATGGATCAGGGTGCCCCCAAGCGGTTTGCCTTGATCGAGTTGGGACCAGGGCGCGGCACGCTGATCGCGGATGTGATGCGGGCCACAGCCCAGGTGCCAGGATTTCACGCGGCAGCAGAGCTGCATCTGGTCGAGGCCTCGGATCGGATGCGCGCGTTGCAGGCCGCCGCCCTGCCCGGCCATCACCCGACATGGCACGACACGGTGGAGACACTCCCCGAAAACGTCCCCGTTTTTGTGATCGCAAACGAGTTCTTCGACGCGCTTCCGATCCGACAGTTCCAGCGCGACCCGAAAGGCTGGCGCGAAGTGATGGTGGGTCTTGCAGAAGACGGCACGTTGCAACGCGGCCTGAGTGACCCTGCCCCAATCGATGCGCTGAACAAACGGCTGGAGGACACAGACACCGGTGCTCTTGTGGAAACCTGCGCACATGGGGCTGCAGTGGTGGACGCGATCGCGCGACAGATCGCGCGGAACGGGGGAATGGCACTGATCGTCGACTATGGCGGTTGGCATTCTGACGGGGACACGTTTCAAGCGGTGCGCGGGCATCGCCCGGTCGATCCGTTTGCCGAACCGGGACGCGCGGATCTGACCGCCCATGTCGATTTCGAAGCGCTTGCGCGGGCGGCACTGATCGCAGGCTGTGCGGTCAGCCAGTACACGAACCAAGGTGTTTTCCTCGAAAGGTTGGGAATCACACCCCGTGCGCAGAGTTTGGCCAAGCGGTTGACCGGTGACGCGCTGGACGCCCATGTCGCCGCACATCGGCGGTTGACCCATCCCGATGAAATGGGTTCCCTGTTCAAAGTGCTGGGGCTCTATCCCGGTACCGAGTCGCCGCCTCCTGGACTGGACCCATGACGCTGGAAATCATCACATCCGACAGCCTCGGCCCTCTACGCCACGGTTTTTTCACGCGGCGAGGTGGCGCGTCATCGGGTGTCTTCTCTGGCTTGAATTGCGGCGCGGGATCTTCGGACCAATCAGAAATCGTCGCCATCAACCGCACCCGTGTGGCCGATGCGATGGAGGTGCCCGGTGATCGGTTGGTGAGTGTGCATCAGGTGCATTCCGCCAAAGTCGAAGTTGTCGACGGCCCCATCAGCTCGCAAAAGCCGCAGGCAGACGCGATGGTGACGAAAACGCCAGGGATCGCGCTGGGTGTGTTGACCGCAGATTGCCAGCCCGTGCTGTTCGCGGATCATGACGCCGGAGTGATCGGGGCCGCCCATGCAGGCTGGCGCGGTGCGCTGGATGGGGTGCTGGAGGCGACTGTGGATGCGATGGTCGCACTTGGCGCGCAGCGGGAAACGATCAAAGCCGTCATCGGTCCCAGCATCAGCCAGCGCGCATATGAGGTCGGGCCGGAGTTCTTGGACACGTTTCTGGCCGAAGACCCGCAATATGCCCGGTTCTTCGTGAACGGCGCCGACGACAAGTTCCATTTCGATCTGCCGGGCTTTGGCCTCTACAAGCTGCGCAGCGCTGGCGTGGACGCGGAATGGACACGGCACTGTACATATTCTGACGCAGATCGCTTTTATTCCTACCGGCGATCCACCCATGCGCGGGAAGCGGATTACGGACGTCTGATCTCGGTGATCCGCCTCTGAGATCGCACCGCAATATTGGCGCGGCGCCCAAATCAATCACAGGAATACACCGGGATTGTCCACGTTTGGTCACAAACGCGCCCCATTGCGCCGGTTATTTAGGATCAAGAAACAACGGAACTTGACCGGAGCAATCCAATGTCGCGCAGCTCGAAATTCATCGCCTCTGTCGTAGCAACCTCGAAAGAGGAAATGCCAGCGCTTCCCTTCCAGCGCGGTGCCGCCCGCAAAGCCATGTTTGCGCGGATCAAAGCACAAGCCGCCGAAGAAGCCGCTCGCAAGCGCGCGTGAATCCACTCAGGGCTTCAAGCCCTCGCCACAATCCTCCCCAATTGTGGCAGCGCTGTTCATAGCACACAGACAATACCCTCATTGTCACAGAATTGGCCGCGATTTCGCGGCCAATTTTCGTTGTTTTTTGACGAATCGAATATCCCTGCGCCATCTTTCCTTTAACGAAGTTGCACCGTCCTTCTGGTGTTGTTGGTGGGGGCCAACGCGGATGTGACCTAAAGTAAAAGGTTTCACATGGCTCAGACCTCGACCGATCGCTCTGCGACGACCGACTTCAATGCCTATGCTGTTTCGACAGACAAAGTTGCCACGTTCGACGGGCAGCCTCGACGCGACACGACTCTCACACGCACCATCGAGGCTGCCGCACTCCTTCCGGACCAGACGGTTTCAAAAGACAGTTTCACTGTTCCAGCATCATCCACATTCGAAGCCTGCGCATCGGCCTTCGCACGAGGCACGCTGATTTCAACGGTCATGGGACCGATTGCGGTCGAAGACCTGATCCCCGGCGATCTTGTTGAAACACATCGCGGCCCGCAGCCCATAGTGTGGCTCGGAAGCACGCCGTACCTGCCGGATTTCGCCGGCGACACGACCTCTCTCTCTTATTTGCTCCGTATGCCAGGACATGGCATGAACCAAAGCGATCTACTGCTGGGTCCGGCCGCCCGTCTGGTTGTGCGGCAGGATCGCTTTGCCGACCTTCTCAACTGCGATGCGGTTCTGGCTCCGGCCAGCGACTATGTCGACGGCGACCGGGTCTTGAGAGTCACTCCGCCCGGTCCGGTGCAGCTTTATCATTTTGCATTGCAGCGCCACGGCATCATCCGCGCCAACGGGCATGAGCTGGAAAGCTACCATCCCGGTCGCGTGTCAGGCGCCGAGATCGGAACCTCGGTACGCGCAAGGCTCCAATCCATGTTCAAGCATGTGGCGTCTTTGGAAGCGTTTGGCGACCTTGCCTTTCCACGCACCACGCGCGACGTGATCGAAACGCTGCGTGTCGCCTGATCGGGCGTCAGTCGGGGACGCCCAACCGCGCTTCCAATACGTCGAAGGGGACACCCGGTTCATCCTTGGCGCCGCGAATGACCAGCGATGTCTTTACGCTACCCACATTGGGCGATGTCAGCAGATCGCCGGTCAAAAAGCTCTGGAAAGTGCTTAGGTCGGGGGCCACACATTTCAGGATGAAATCCACCTCGCCGTTGAGCATGTGGCATTCGCGCACAAGTGGCCAGCCGCGGCAGCGATCCTCGAACGCGCGCAGATCCGCTTCGGCCTGGCTTTGCAGGCCCACCATGGCGAAGACCTGAACTTCGAACCCCAGTTCGCGGGGATCCACCTCGGCATGATAGCCACGGATGAAGCCTTGCTCTTCCAACGTGCGCACGCGACGCAGGCACGGCGGGGCCGAAATGCCAACCCGGCGCGCCAATTCCACGTTGGTCATACGGCCATCTGCTTGAAGCTCTGCCAATATCTTGCGATCTATTGGATCCAACCGATGTGACGGCATTCTAAGCACCCTTGCATTTTTCGGCTTTATTATACCACACTTCAGCTGCGCGCAATATTATTTCAACATCGCGCAACAATCTTAAACGATCAAAATTTGGGGCCGGCGAAACCTCCTCAGGCTTTCATTGATTTGCGAAGCAGACAGGGGGCGCATATATCCAAGGGACACACGAGTCCCTTTCTGCTTAGACGCGAGGCTGCCCCATGTCCGACACACGCCACACCAAGGTTCTGATCATTGGCTCCGGCCCCGCCGGCTACACCGCTGGTGTCTACGCGAGCCGCGCCATGCTGGAACCGATCCTTGTGCAGGGTTTGGAGCCGGGTGGCCAGTTGACCACAACGACGGAAGTCGAGAACTGGCCGGGCGATACCGAAGTACAAGGCCCGGACCTGATGGTTCGGATGGAAGCCCATGCCCGCGCAATGGGAACGGAAATCATCGGTGACCTCATTACGTCGCTGGATCTGTCCAAGCGTCCGTTCACCGCGCATTCCGACAGCGGCACCGTTTACACGGCTGACGCGCTGATCCTTGCAACTGGCGCGCGGGCGAAATGGCTGGGTCTTCCCACGGAAGAGGCGTTCAAAGGGTTCGGCGTGTCGGCCTGCGCCACCTGTGACGGTTTCTTCTACCGCGGACAGGAAATCGTCGTGATCGGCGGGGGCAACACTGCTGTGGAAGAAGCTCTGTTCCTGACCAACTTTGCATCAAAGGTGACGCTGATCCACCGGCGCGATGAGTTGCGGGCCGAGAAAATCCTTCAGGATCGGTTGTTCAAGAACCCCAAGATCGAAACGCTCTGGCATCACCAGTTGGACGAAGTGTTTGGCAATGACATGCCCAAAGGCGTCGAAGGTGTGCGGGTCAAACATGTCGAAACGGGTGAGATCACAGAAATCCCCTGTAAGGGTGTGTTCATCGCCATTGGCCATGCTCCGGCGAACGAGCTGGTGAAAGACGTTCTGGAAACCCACATGGGCGGCTATGTCGTGACAAAACCCGACAGTACCGAAACCTCGATCCCTGGTGTGTTTGCAGCCGGTGACCTGACCGATCACAAGTACCGTCAGGCGGTCACCTCGGCTGGCATGGGCTGTATGGCCGCACTAGAGGCCGAGCGGTTCCTCGCGGAGCACGGCGACGATGCAGGCAAGGACGTCTCGACACCTTTGGGCTACGGTGCCGAAGCGCCTGCGGCGGAATAGAAATCGAAACGGGTCGGACCGTTAGGCCCGACCCGTATTCCGAAACTTTGGCCCTATTTCAGTAAAGCATTTCGAGAACTGGCGTAAATTCCGCACATTTTCCCGAATTAAGTCGCTGCGCGACCTTGTCACTGGACTTCTGTCCTTATGCGGGCGTAACCAGCGCGCAAATTTGAACCGTGAGCAGACGAATGTATCCCCAAAACCTTGCCCCGATCCCCGAACTTTATGTGTCGTATGACAGCGCCCAAAAGCTGAAGATGGAAGCGGCGGACTTGGTCAGCCATGACCTGACTCCGCGCCAGATTTGCGACCTCGAACTCCTGATGAATGGCGGCTTCAACCCGCTCAAAGGATTTCTGAGCGAAGAAGATTACGACAGCGTTGTCGAAAACATGCGGCTCGTAGACGGCACGCTTTGGCCGATGCCGATAACTCTGGATGTCTCCGAGTCCTTTGCCGACAGCCTTGAGATCGGGCAGGATATTGCGCTTCGCGATCAGGAAGGTGTGATCCTGGGCACGATGACCGTGACCGACCGCTGGGTGCCAAACAAAGCGCGCGAGGCAGAAAAGGTGTTTGGCGCGGATGACGATGCGCATCCTGCGGTAAACTACCTGCACAACAAGGCGGGCAAGGTTTATCTGGGTGGTCCGGTCACCGGCATCCAGCAACCGGTGCATTATGACTTCCGCGCCCGTCGCGACACGCCGAATGAACTGCGCGCCTATTTCCGCAAGTTGGGCTGGCGCAAGGTGGTGGCGTTCCAGACCCGTAACCCGCTGCACCGCGCGCACCAAGAACTGACCTTCCGCGCTGCGAAAGAGGCTCAGGCCAACCTGCTGATCCATCCGGTTGTCGGCATGACCAAGCCCGGCGACGTGGATCACTTTACCCGTGTGCGCTGCTACGAGGCGGTGCTGGATAAGTATCCGCAATCGACCACAACGATGTCCTTGCTCAACCTTGCCATGCGTATGGCCGGTCCGCGCGAGGCCGTCTGGCACGGGCTGATCCGCAAGAACCACGGTTGCACGCATTTCATCGTCGGCCGCGACCACGCCGGCCCAGGCAAGAACTCCAAGGGTGAGGACTTCTACGGTCCTTACGATGCACAGGACCTGTTCCGCGAGCATCAGGATGAGATCGGCATCGAAATGGTCGATTTCAAACATATGGTCTACGTGCAGGAACGCGCCCAGTACGAGCCGATGGACGAGATCGCCGACAAGGACGATGTGACCATCCTCAATATCTCGGGCACCGAATTGCGTCGTCGCCTGTCAGAAGGTCTCGACATACCGGAATGGTTCTCGTTCCCCGAGGTTGTGGCCGAACTGCGCAAGACCAAGCCTCCGCGGTCGCAACAGGGCTTTACCGTGTTCTTCACCGGCCTCTCGGGTTCGGGCAAGTCGACCATCGCCAACGCGCTTATGGTCAAACTGATGGAGATGGGCGGTCGCCCAGTTACCCTGCTTGATGGCGATATCGTGCGGAAGAACCTGTCGTCGGAGCTGGGCTTCAGCAAGGAACACCGCGACCTGAACATCCGTCGCATCGGCTACGTCGCCTCCGAAATCACCAAAAACGGTGGTATCGCAATCTGCGCACCGATTGCACCCTATGCCACCACGCGGCGAGCGGTGCGTGAGGATATCGAACAATTCGGTGCATTTATCGAAGTGCATGTTGCGACCAGCATCGAAGAATGCGAGCGCCGCGACCGCAAGGGTCTCTACAAGCTGGCACGCGAAGGCAAGATCAAAGAATTCACGGGTATTTCGGACCCCTATGATGTGCCGGAACACCCCGAATTGCGCGTCGAGACCGAGAATGTCGAGGTCGACAACTGCGCACATCAGGTGATCCTGAAGCTCGAAAGCCTCGGACTGATCACAGGGCAGTAAGACATTGAAAAAGGGCCGGGAAATCTCTCGGCCCTTTTTAATTTGCGCCAGTCAAGCAAGGCCGCTCTAATACAAATTGTATTCAGTGGGGTGACCCGTGATCTGGTTCAAACAATTCCTTTTCGTTCTCACGCTCATGGCTCCGTCATTTGCCGTTGCGGACCGAAGTTGTGATACCAAGTTCCAGATGGTCTGCATTGAAACGGTGCAGAACGGCAATTCAATCGGCTTTTACGCCGAGAACCGGTACGACCTTTTGCCCGTCACTCTGAATATCGAACTGGACATAAACAACCTTCAGCGCACACAAGGCGGCGCGGGGCCATTTGTGCTGAACGGGGCTGAACGGCAGTACCTGTTCACCCTCTCGCAACGACGAAATGCGCCTTGGTCGTACAACTACACATTTTCATGGAGCCGCGGCGACCATACAGCGCGTCATGATGACAGCCATTTGTACCGATTGCCGTTTGCCCCCGGTGCGGCGCATTCGGTTGGCCAAAGCTGCAATGGGAGCTTTACCCATGTCGGTGCGCATCGGTTTGCGGTGGATTTCGATATGACAGAAGGCACGCCCATCCACGCGGCGCGCGAAGGGGTGATCGTGGATTTTAAAGAGGATTCGCGAAGCGGTGGTCCCGGAGAACAGTACAAGGACCTCGGGAACTACGTGATCGTCCAGCACACCGACCGGACATTGGCGCAGTACTTTCACCTGAGACAGGGCGGTGTTGTGGTCAATCTCGGCGACAGGGTGCGCGCGGGGACATTGCTGGGGTATTCTGGGAATACGGGCCAATCGACTGGCCCGCATCTGCATTTCGACATCATTCGCGGAACGACCACTGTCACAAGCGAAACGCTTCCGTTTCGATTTGCAACAGAGGCTGGGCCTATGCGGTGTCCCGCGACAGGCACAACGCTGCGCGTCGTGAACTGATCCGGTTTAATGCACCGTGACAGGTGCAAAATCGTTTTGGCGCGCCAACATGAAGGCCAGCTTGCGATCTTTCACAAGCGCAAGACGTTCACCATCGGCCCGGTGGACCGCATAGATGATCTTCTCGTCACCCAGTTCGCCTCGCACATCGTCCGGCAGCTCTGCCACATCGACAGGGCGCACGTAAACGAGGTTGGAATTGTCTGCATCTTTGAAATCAAACGGCGTATTCATGGCTTACCCCTTCCTGATCTGGATTGTCTGAACCACGGTCTCGGGACGCAAAAGGGTCAGATCGACGTGCAGCAGCCCGTTTTCCATGATCGCCTCTCCCACTTCGACACCATCGGCGAGCACAAAGCTGCGCTGGAACTGTCGCGCAGCGATTCCGCGGTGGAGAAAAATCCGATCGGCAATATCGTCTTGTTGCCGACCGCGGATGACAAGTTGTCTATCCTCAACGGTGATCGCCAGATCTTGTTCCCGAAAACCAGCAACCGCGAGCGTGATGCGGTACGATCCTTCGGAGGTTTGTTCGATATTGAAAGGTGGGTAACCTTCGTTGCCGGATTTCGCGGTGCGTTCAAGCAAACGCTCCAACTGTTCGAACCCAAGCAGATGGGGATAGGATCCCAAGGTCAATTTCGTCATCGACACGTCCTTTTGCACAAGCGACTGTGTTGGTTCGGCCCCATTCTGGCGACCGGTCTGTCAGAAATATGGGGGCGGCAACAGCAAGACGCAAGGGCTTTGCGAATTCACAGAATGGCGCTATCTTCTGGTTCCCAGCCACTTTTCGGGAACGCGCTGCATCATGAATGCTCCTAGTGATCTGTCGATGAAAACAGACGACGTCCTGAAGGTCGAACTCGAGGTATTTCGCCGCGAGCATCGGGATTTGGACGAGGCCATTCGCGCGCTACAGGCAACGGGCACGGCAGATCAGCTGACATTGCAGCGCCTGAAAAAGAAAAAGCTGATGCTCAAGGACAAGATTGCGCTGATCGAAGACAGGCTCTTGCCCGATATTATCGCCTGAGATCATGCCCGAGTTGCCCCCCGATCCGATCTGGCTATAGTGCGCGCTCCGAATACCTGAAGGGGCACAGAGCCATGTCAGAATCGATCAAGGTCGGCATCATCATGGGGAGCCAGTCTGACTGGCCGACAATGAAAGAAGCCGCCGATATGCTGGATGCTTTGAACGTACCCTACGAGGCCAAG
This sequence comes from Alphaproteobacteria bacterium, assembly GCA_030425145.1. GTDB lineage: Bacteria > Pseudomonadota > Alphaproteobacteria > Rhodobacterales > Rhodobacteraceae > Marivita. Next base: position 74,838 of record JAUHVK010000017.1, read on the forward strand.
ATCGTGTCGGCCCACCGGACGCCGGACAGGCTCTGGGACTATGGCAAAACAGCCGTGGATCGTGGCCTGCAGGTCATCATCGCAGGTGCAGGCGGTGCGGCCCATCTGCCTGGCATGATGGCTTCAAAGACCCGTGTTCCAGTTATTGGCGTTCCAGTTCAGACGCGCGCTCTGTCGGGTGTCGACAGTCTGTATTCGATTTTGCAAATGCCGCGCGGTTTTCCTGTTGCGACCATGGCGATCGGTGCTGCCGGCGCCGCCAATGCCGGTTTGATGGCGGCAGGCATTCTGGCGCTGCAGGATGCAGACCTTGCAGCCCGCCTTGACCAATGGCGCGCCGATCTCTCGGCCTCCATCCCTGACGCTCCTTCTGACGACGGATAACCCCATGACCCTTGCGCTTCCCATCGGATCGACCATCGGCATTATCGGCGGTGGCCAGTTGGGCCGAATGCTGTCTGTTGCAGCCAGCCGCCTCGGTTTCCGCTGCCATATCTTCGAGCCCGGCGCGAACCCTCCGGCAGGGCAGGTCGCAGATCAGGTGACCACGGCGGCATATGACGACGAGGCAGCCTTGCGCGCCTTTGGGCAGTCGGTCGATGTCATCACTTACGAATTCGAAAACATTCCCACAGCTGCATTGGACCTGTTGCAAGACCTAGCCCCGATCCATCCGGGACGCGAGGCGCTGCGGGTCAGTCAGGACCGGTTGACGGAAAAGACATTCTTGCAGGACCTGGACCTTCGAACCGCGTCCTTCGCCGACATCACCGATGCCGCCAGCCTGGAGGCGGCGTTGGACCAGATCGGCACGCCCTCCATCCTCAAGACACGGCGCTTCGGCTACGATGGCAAGGGGCAGGCCCGCATCATGTCGCGCGAGGATGCCACGCAGGCCTTGGCCGACATGCAGGGGGCACCGGCGATTCTGGAAGGCTTTGTCGATTTCTCACATGAAGTATCTGTGATTGCAGCGCGCAGCATCGACGGCGCCGTGGCCGCCTTTGATCCGGGCGAGAACGTGCACAGCGATGGCATCCTGCGCACGACAACGGTTCCGGCCCGCCTGGCCGCCAGCCAGCGGACGGATGCGGTGCTATTGGCCGCCAAGATTGCCAATGCGTTGAATTACGTCGGTGTCATGGGTGTGGAACTGTTCGTGACACCTGGCGGCCTGATCGTCAACGAGATCGCGCCGCGCGTGCATAATTCCGGGCACTGGACCCAGAACGGATGTACTGTCGACCAGTTCGAGCAGCACATCCGTGCCATCACGGGCTGGCCTTTGGGCAATGGCCAGCGTCACGCGGATGTTGTGATGGAAAATCTGATCGGCGACGACATGGATCGGGTGCCGGAACTTGCAAAGACACCGGATTGTGCGGTGCACCTTTATGGCAAGGCAGAGGTCAAGCCCGGCCGCAAGATGGGCCATGTGAACCACATCAAGCGGGGTTAAGAGCGCAGGAACCGCTCTGCGACAGCGCCGGTAAGATGCGCCACGCGACCGGCAGCAATGGTCGCTTCAACACGGCGCGTATTTGGGTCCACGACAATCAGATCGGCGCGTTTGCCCGGCTCGAACGAACCGCGATCGGTTAGTCCCAGCAACCGTGCAGGGCCGGAAGACAACAGCGCCCATGCCGAGGCAAGATCACACAGGCCAAGTTCTTCCAGCCTGAATGCTGCACGCATGGGAGACGGGTAGTGATAGTCCGATGCCAGCGCATCGCAGAGCCCCTGCCCGATCAACTCCGACGCCGCGATGTTGCCCGCATGGCTGGCACCACGCACCACGTTGGGCGCGCCAAGAACGATATGGCCCCCGTCCTCACGGGAAGCCTGCGCCGCTTCGAGGGTTTCTGGAAATTCACTGACCGTGGCACCGCGCGCGGCCCATTCTGCACGGTCTTCGATTGTACTGTCATCGTGGCTGCCAAGGACAATGCCTTTTCCGACAAGCCGTGCGCTCAGCGCATCCAAGGCTTCGGGCACCTCAGCTGACCGTTCATGAAGACCCTGCATCAGCGCCAAATGCGCTTCTGGGTTACGCCCGCTCTTGAGTGCCTGCCCTGTCAGCCTTGGCGGCTTTCGACCTTCGGCAAGACGCTGATGCGGAAGGTGATCGTTGAAGACGACATAGTTGATCCCAAAGCGTTCAATCGCGGCTTCGGCACGGGCGAATTCGTCCAGCAGGTGGGTTTCCAAACGCAGTTGAAGCTGCAAGTCGACAGCAACACTGTCGCGAACAGTAGCCACGCTTTCGAACATATGCTCGGCAAACTCAGGTCCGCGCATGCCTCCTTCCCATGAAAAGAACTGGGCCAGAACCGCAGTGGTGATGCCGTTCGCGGCAAGCTCCGACGCGGCGGCAACCACCCCGTGTTCCGCCTCTCGCAAGGCCCCGCGGCGCGGTGCCATATGCCGTTCAAAACCATCACCATGCGGGTCGACAATGCCGGGCAAAACGAAATAGCCCGTCAGATCGACCTCGCGCACGAACGTATCAGTGGTCACGCGACCATCAGAAAGGGACAGCGGTGCTTCGGCAAACCCGCTAGGGGTCAGAATATTCGCTCCAACCAACGTGCATTCAAGGCTCATTCGCGGGCTCCGGGCATATTCCGAACATACAGATCAATTCGTCCGAATTGATCGCCTCGGTCCAATCGAGCTCGGGATCGAACCGTCCGGTTCTCAGGAACAGATCGACCTGTGCGATAACGGCCGGGGCTTGCATGATAAACGTATGTGTCACCGGCATGGTCAGATGCGCACGCATACCAGCAACCTTTGTCGACGCGACCGAAACCTTGCCGTCATCGGGACCGGGAATGAGGCTCGAGAAGTAGGGATTGAGCGAGCGAGTGCCTGCGATGACCCCCAACTCGAAATCGACAGGTGGCAGTGATTTAGGCAGATCGTTCGGCGAAGTGCCCAATTGCAAACCTGCAGGCCCATTGACCCATTCAAAAAGCTCCAGCCCGCCAAGCTCATCGACCAGTTCGCTGCCTTGGTTCGGTGGCGCGAGCATGACCACGCGACCCAGATTTGGTGGGCGGTTGTCTGTCAGCCAGACCCGCAGGAGTATCCCCCCCATCGAATGGGTGACAAAGTGCACACGATCTTCACCACATGTCGCGACAGCGTCTGGTAGAGTTTCTTCGACCAGTGTCTGAACCCGGGCCGTTGTAGACGGATACCCCGGCGCGGTGACCGTGTAGCCCTTTGCTTCGAAAACGGATTGCATCAGGGCAAACGAGGTTTCGGTCCGCGCCAACCCGTGTAACAGCACAACGCACTCCGCACTGGCGGGCGCCGTGGTGGCAAAGGTGACAAGGGTCGCAAGCGACAGGGCCAATCGTCGAAACATGGCGGTCAGATACGCGCTAATGGTGGCTTAAGAAAGAGGCTACCGCCGCGACGTGACGGCGAACAGAACCCCACCGAGAACCAACAGAGCAGCGACGATCAATCGTGGAGTCACCGTTTCGGAAAGGAGAACAGCGCCCCCAGCGATGGCGATCACCGGAACGGTCAATTGCGTGACCGCCGCCGTACTGCCCCGCAGATGCGGCAAGACCGTGTACCACATTGAATACCCGATGCCGGAGGTCACAGCTCCGGCGAGGACGGCCATGGCCAGACCGAACGCAGTCGCGTCCGACAGGTGGATGCCGTCCAGAAATCCGATGGCGATAATTGCGCCGGCACAGGCGATGGCTGAGGAGATACAGAAATTCGCTGCGGTCGCCCCCAAGGCATCAGAGGTGCCCCGCCCGTTGAGCGAATAGATGCCCCAAGCCACGCCGGCGACGGCCATCAACCCTGCATGCCAAAGGCTGGGTGCCGCAGAATGCCCCGGCCACAACAGCCAGACCAACCCGCCAAACGCCACAGCCGCGCCGATCCAACGGCGTGCGGCGGGCCGCTCTCCGCCGATTAGAGAGCCTGCGAACATCGTGATCTGAACAAGTCCGAACAGGATCAGCGCGCCCAGCCCCGCATCAAGGCTGACATAGGCGAGGGAAAAACCGAAGATATAGACCAGCAAAGACAGCACGCCGACGGCTTGTCCGGGTCCGCCAAGCGCAAGCCGTCTGTCGCGAAGCACCACGAGAAGCGCCAGCATCACCGCACCGGCACACAGCCGGACAACCCCGAACGCTACGGGATCAATGTCTCCAGCAGCCAGCGCGACCCGGTTCAGAATCGAGTTCGACGCGAAGGCAATCAGTGTCAGGATCGTGAGAACGAGAAGGCGCATGAGATTGGCTACCGCTTTGCGTCGCAAGTTGCCAGAGACGTTCTTCGATATGGCACCGCATTTGGAACAAGCGAAGAAACCGATTAATTGCGTCGGGCCAAAAAACAAAGGCGCCCGAAGGCGCCTTTGAATAGTGTTTTTCGATTTTGGCCAACAGACATCCCGAGGGACATCTGATGATTACATCATGCCGCCCATGCCGCCCATGTCGGGCATGCCAGCGCCAGCGCCTGCGCCTTCTTTTTGCGGTTTGTCAGCAACCATGGCTTCGGTGGTGATCAGGAGACCTGCAACCGATGCTGCGTCTTCCAGAGCGGTACGCACCACTTTGGCCGGGTCGATCACGCCGAACTTGAACATGTCGCCATATTCGTCGGTCTGTGCGTTGTAGCCGAACTTGACGTCTTCGCTTTCACGAACCTTGCCGGCAACGACGGAACCGTCGACGCCTGCGTTCTCAGCGATCTGACGCAGCGGTGCTTCGAGAGCCTTGCGAACGATGGAGATACCAGCGTTCTGGTCTGCGTTTGCACCGGTCACGCCTTCCAGCGACTTGCCGGCCTGAACCAGAGCCACACCACCGCCAACGACGATGCCTTCCTGAACAGCAGCGCGTGTCGCGTTCAGCGCGTCGTCAACGCGATCCTTGCGCTCTTTCACTTCGACTTCGGTCATGCCGCCAACGCGGATGACGGCCACACCGCCTGCGAGCTTCGCAACGCGTTCCTGCAGCTTTTCACGGTCGTAGTCGGATGTGGTTTCTTCGATCTGGTTGCGGATCTGAGCAACGCGAGCTTCGATCTCGGCCTTCTCGCCAGCACCGTCGACGATGGTGGTTTCGTCCTTGGTGATCTGGATTTTCTTCGCCGAACCCAGCATGTCGACAGTCACGTTTTCGAGCTTCATGCCGAGGTCTTCGCTGATGACCTGGCCACCGGTCAGGATTGCGATGTCCTGCAGCATTGCTTTGCGACGATCGCCGAAGCCCGGTGCTTTCACGGCTGCGATCTTGAGACCGCCGCGCAGCTTGTTGACCACGAGGGTCGCCAGTGCTTCGCCTTCAACGTCTTCAGCAATGATCAGCAGCGGCTTCTGCGACTGGATCACGGACTCGAGCAGCGGAACCATCGGCTGAAGCGAGGAGAGCTTCTTCTCGTGCAGCAGGATCATGCAGTCGTCGAGTTCTGCGGTCATCTTGTCTGCGTTGGTCACGAAGTACGGGCTCAGGTAGCCACGGTCGAACTGCATGCCTTCGACAACGTCGGTCTCGGTTTCGAGGCCTTTGTTTTCTTCGACGGTGATCACGCCTTCGTTGCCGACTTTCTGCATCGCGTCTGCGATCTGACGGCCGATTTCGGCTTCACCGTTTGCAGAGATGGTGCCGACCTGAGCAACTTCGTCGCTGTCGGACACGGGACGCGCTGCGTTTTTGATCGCGTCGACAACCTTGGAGGTCGCGAGATCGATACCGCGCTTCAGGTCCATCGGGTTCATGCCTGCGGCAACCGACTTCATGCCTTCTTTGACGATGGCCTGTGCCAGAACGGTTGCTGTGGTGGTACCGTCGCCGGCTTCGTCGTTGGTGCGGGAAGCAACTTCCTTCACCATCTGTGCGCCCATGTTCTCGAACTTGTCTTCCAGTTCGATTTCCTTGGCCACGGACACGCCGTCCTTGGTGATGCGCGGTGCGCCGAAGGATTTGTCGAGAACGACGTTACGGCCTTTCGGGCCCAAGGTCACCTTCACCGCGTCGGCGAGGATGTTGACACCCTTCAGCATGCGCGTGCGGGCATCTGTATTGAATTTCACGTCTTTTGCAGACATCTCAAAGTCTCCACTAATTTAGTCAGAGGTGTGTGTTTGGAACCACGATGGACGATTAGGCAGCTTTTGCTGCTGCGCCGTCCGTGATGATGCCGAGAATGTCCGACTCCTTCATGATGAGGAGTTCTTCGCCATCGACCGTCACTTCTGTGCCCGACCACTTGCCGAAGAGGACCTTATCGCCGGCCGAAACGGCCATCTCGATGAGCTCGCCACTGTCTTTGCGCGCGCCATCGCCACACGCAACAACCACGCCTTCTGCCGGCTTTTCTTTGGCGCTATCTGGAATGATCAGGCCACCAGCAGTTTTTTCGTCACTTTCAACGCGACGGACCAGCACGCGGTCATGAAGCGGTTTGAATGCCATCTTCGAGTCTCCTTGCTCAAAGGTTTACACTGAACGTCCCTCGCTCCCCGAAGGACTGTTGTCACTCTCTAAGGTCGAGTGCTAACGGCGCATAACTAGGCATCGCGTTTCTATGAGTCAACACGCATAGCCGCAAAAACTTGCGCTGAATTGAGTCAGGATTAAGGGCTTAATAAGTGGGTGAACGCTCGGCCCAGCCAGCGAAAATCTTTTCCAAAACAACCACGACGTAGTAGAGAACGATACCCATAAGCGCGAGAGCAATCAGCACAGCAAACATGAGCGGATAGTCCGAATTGGTCTTCCCGGAGTCGAACAGAGCGCCAAGCCCGCGCCCGTGTGGCGACACGATTTCCATCAGGTTTGTGCCGATAAACGCCAGCGTGACCGCAACCTTCAGTGCACCGAAGAACTCCGGCAACGTCTTGGGTAGCGCGATCTTCCAGAAGATCGTTGTTTTAGACGCTCCAAGCGACGCAAGGATGTCGCGGTATTCAGGTTCAAGAGTACTCAGCCCGATCGAGACCGATACGGCGATCGGAAAGAATGAGATCATGAAGGCGATGAGGATCGTATTGAAGTTGTGATCCCCGACAAACAGCAAGGCAACGATGGGCACCACGGTGGCCTTTGGGATCGCATTGAACCCTACAAGCAACGGATACAGCGCGTCGCGCATGGTGCGCGAAAAGCCCATGACCATACCCAGCAGTACGCCGAAAACGATGGCGAGCATGAGACCAACAACCGTGCGCCACAAGGTCTGCCAGCCCATCACGATGAAAAGCTCCCAATACCGCGAGTAGGCGGGCGGAAGGTCGGAAGGTGAGGCCATCACATAGTTGGGCCATCCATTGGCCCAGACAAGTAGCTCCCACAGAAGGCCGAAAATAACGATTGCTGCGACTGGGACGAAGATGCTGCGCACGGTCATGCCGCACCTCCATTTTCTGTTGTGCGCCCCTGAGCGATCTGGATCTGGTGTCGCAGGATATTCAGCGCCTCCGCCGTTTCCGGGGTGTAAAGGTGTTCGATATCGCGCTCACCCGTCAGGTGGACATCCATCACATATTGCGTCTTGGCAGGTCGTCCGGACAGAACGATCACCTGATCGGCCAAAAAGATCGACTCGCGCAGATCGTGGGTGATGAGAACCCCCGTGAACGGCTCTTCAGCCTTCACCTTGTGCATGGTTTGCCACAGGTCTTCCCGGGTAAAGGCATCCAGCGCACCAAAAGGCTCGTCGAGGATCAGCACTTCAGGCTTGTGCACGATGGACCGGCAGAGCGAGGCGCGCTGGCGCATCCCGCCCGAGAGCTCGCTTGGGCGCTTGTCCTCAAAGCCTTCCAGACCGACCAGCGCCAATAGCTTACGCGCCCGATCTTCCTGTTCGCGTTTCGACATCTTGGTCGGCACGATTTCGAGCGGCAGCATCACGTTCTGCAAGATGGTCCGCCACTCCAGCAGAACCGGGTTCTGAAACGCCATCCCAACTGTGGATTTCGGCCCTTTGACCAGTTCACCGTGCAACCAGACCTCGCCGTGGTCCGGTTTCATCAGCCCCGCAATCAGCCGGGTAAGAGTGGACTTGCCACACCCCGAGGGGCCAACAACGGCAGCAAAGCCGCCTTCGGGGACTGTCAGTTCCAGCCCATCCAGAACGGGCAAGGGTCCCGCCTTGGTACGGTAGGCGTGCCGCACGCCTTTGATTTCGATAAGATTATCCGACACGAGTACCGCCCGATATTGAGGCCGGTCATTTCAGAATGACCGGCCCGCTGTTTCGTTACTTCAGCATCCGCGCGCTGGCATCCGGCAGATAGGCATCCGTGAAATAGAGGCTCGCATCCGGTGCGTTCTGGAACTCGTAGGTCTGAGCGATCTGTTCGATGGCCTTGGCCATCCGGTCCGCATCGATTCCACCGATCCCATTGGCCAGCGCGTATTCGGTTGCAACGTTGGCATCAATGGACAGCTGCAAACGACGCTTCTCCAGCTCCGCATCAGCGGCTGGGTTGCGTTCGATCAGGCTTGCGATCGCGGCATCCGGGTCTGCAATCGCGTCTTTCCAGCCTGCTGCAATCGCTTCAAGGAAACCGGTAATGACCTCGGGGTTCGCAGCGGCATAGTCCGTATTGACGATGACCGCGTTACCGTAGAGCGCCAGACCATAATCCGCCATCAGGATGGTTGAGATATCCTCTTCCGGCACACCCAGACGCACGAGGTTGAGATACGAGGAGAACGAAAAGCCTGTCACAGCCGCCACGTTGCCCTCAGCCAGCATCGGTTCGCGTGTCGGGAAGCCAACCGGCTCGACCGTTATTGCATCCACATTCAGGTCGTTGGCAATGGCAAAGGCTGGGAATTGCGCCCAGGCGCCATCGGGGGGCGGTGCGCCCAGTACTATGCCTTCAAGGTCTTTCGGGGCTTCGACACCCAGCGATTTGCGCCCGATGATCGCAAAGGGCGGCTTGTCGTAGATCATCATAACCGCCGTCACCGGCGCGCCGGGGTTCTGATCGAGAAACTTGATCAACGAGTTGATGTCAGCAAACCCAACCGGAAATGCGCCGGTCGCCACTTTCGGAATTGCGTCCAGCGACCCCTGCCCCGCCGAAATTTCGACGGACAGGTCGGCGGCTTCGAAGTGACCATTGTCGATCGCCGCGAAATAGGGCGCGGCCGGGCCTTCGAACTTCCAATCAAGAGCAAACGGAACGTCCGTCTGGGCGAAGGCTGCGCCAGCCAAGCTTAGCGTTGCGGCAAAGGCCGCGAGAGTTTTCTTGAACATGTGAGTATCCCCATTGCTTCGGCGTCAAACTGCGCCACGAACCTGCCAAACGAAATGCAAAGCGCATTCATTAGGGCTCGGAGGTATCGGCGCGCGGCGCAAACGCTCATTTTTCCTTCACTTGCACAAAGAATAGTCAAGCTGGTGAACGGGCGTCCACCCATAATTATGCCCAACAGCGAATTGCGACCCTGTGCAGAACGCAGCGAACATGGTTTTCTACCCGCATTGATAGATCAGATTTGAGGACCAGTAGATGCGACGCGCGCTTGCATTATCCCTGACGCTTATGGCCACGACGGCCGAGGCACAGGACCAACCTAATACAGTTCTGATTATGGACGGATCGGGCTCCATGTGGGGTCAGGTCGATGGTGTGGCCAAGATCACCATTGCCCAAGAGGTTGTCGGCACCCTGCTTGCTGACTTTCCGCCCGAACAGGGCCTTGGCCTGACAGTTTACGGACATCGGGAACGGGGCGAATGCACCGATATTGAAACGGTTGTCGCGCCCGCCGCGGGTACAGCGCAACAGATCGCCAACGCCGTGAATAGCATCAAACCGCTGGGCAAGACGCCAATGACAGACGCGGTGATCGCCGCTGCCGAGGCGCTGAGATACACTGAAGAAAAGGCAACCGTGATCCTTGTCAGTGACGGAGTCGAGACCTGCAATCCCGACCCTTGTGCAGCCGCGCGTCTTCTCGAAGAGGCGGGCATCGACTTTACCGCGCATGTGATCGGTTTTGACATCGGCTCGGATGCCGAAGCATTGGCCCAGATGCAATGCATCGCCGAGGAAACCGGTGGCCAATTCCTGACGGCGGATACGGCTGACCAGTTGACCGCGGCCCTCACGCAGGTCGCGACTGCGCCTGAACCAGAACCGGAGCCAGCTCTCGTCCCGACCACCTTCACAGCGGTGATCGAAGGCACAGGCGCGCTTGTTCAAGGCCAGGTGCTCTGGGAGGTCAACAGCGACACGCAGACCATCATTTCAGAAACCGACGGCAATCCGATCGACCTTGCCCTTCCCGAAGGGTCTTATTCCGCGATTGCCTACAGCACAGTTCTTGAAACCGAACTGTCCCAACAGTTCATCGCCATAGGAGATGCCGCATCTGTCGAGATCGCCTTCCCCGAACCGCAGGACACCGCGCGCATTCTGGCTCCGGCCGAAGCGGTTGCCGGCAGCACGATCCAGGTTGGTTGGGACGGTCCGAATGAGGAGAACGATTATATCGGTATTGGCGCTGCCAACGCAGAGGGTGCTAACCAATGGCGTAACTATACCTATACGCGTGAAGGAAACCCGCTAAACCTGCTTGTTCCCCCAACTGATGGCCCGCATGTGATCCGTTATTTCAAACAGGATGGGCGTGAAGCCATCGGCGAAGCCGAGATCATGGTCACACCGGTCACGGCCACGTTGCAGACCGTTCCCGAGGCCCCTGCCGGGTCCGAGATTCAAGTCGAATGGACAGGTCCGGATTATGCCGATGATTACATCGGGATCGGCAAGGTCGATGCCACAGGCGGCAACCTTTGGGAAAACTACACTTATGTGCGTGATGGTTCACCTTTGGCTCTCACAGTGCCACCGGAACCCGGTGAGTATGTGATCACCTATTTCATGTCGCAGGATCGCACGCCGATCGCCTCTGTCGCGTTTACCGCAACAGACATCTCTGCACGCGTGATTGCACCAAGCGAGGCGCAGGTCGGCGCGACAATCGAAGTAGGTTGGCAGGGGCCGGACTACGCAGACGACTATATCGGGATCGGAAAGATTGACGCATCCGGCGGTGGGTTGTGGCAGAACTACACCTACACCCGTGATGGCAATCCGCTCCCGCTCAAGATGCCCGGCGAACCGGGGGATTACCTCATAACCTATTTCCAGCAACAGGATCGGACTCCGCTTGCACAGGTTCCGATCACCCTCACCCCAGCCGAAGTGACCTTGATCGCACCCGCTGAAGCCGAGATCGGTTCGGAGATTGAGGTTGGCTGGACCGGGCCGGATACACCTGACGATTACATCGGCATCGGCAAGGTTGGCGCAAGCGGCGGCAACGCGTGGAAAACCTACGCATACACTCGCGACGGTAATCCTGTACGGATACGCGTTCCCGGTGAGACCGGCGATTACCTCGTGACCTATTTCCTGTCCGAAGACAGGACCGCTTTGAAACAGGTGCCGATCACCCTCACCGCGCCTCAGGTCTCGGTGTCGCCCCCGGCCGAAGCGTTCGGCGGCTCCGACATCGAGATCCCCTGGATCGGCCCAAACAATCCTGACGATTACATTGGCATCGGCAAGGTCGGCGCTAGCGGCGGGAATGCTTGGAAAACCTATGCCTATACCCGAGACGGCTCACCCGCGCGGGTCAAAGTGCCCTCCGAACCCGGCGAATACCACGTCACCTACTTCCTTAGTCAGGACCGAACCCCGCTGACCCAGGAAGTGATGGTGGTTCGCCAATCCGATGTTCAGCTGATCGTGCCACAGACGGTTTCTGCAGGCAGCCAAATCGAAATCGGCTGGACCGGACCGGACAACGCGGACGACTATATCGGCATCGGCAAGGCAGACGCCGCATGGGGCGGCGGGCAGTGGCAGATCTATGCTTACACGCGGGATGGGTCACCACTGACCATGACCGCTCCGACGGACCCGGGGACCTACACGGTGCGCTACTTCCTCAATCAGGACCGCTTGGCCATCGCCGAAGCACCTTTGATCGTCGAATAAGCTACTTGTCAGGGCAGCACATCGCCCCAGTCGATCAGTCCCTGATGCCCCTCGGGTGTCAGGGCGTAGACCCCGGTTTCGACCTTCTGGAACCAGCCGTAGTGATTGTCTCGCATCAGCGTGGTTGCATTGGGTACACCCGTAGCCTTGGCGACAAGCGCTCCTTTTTCGGCCCCGGACTCGGCAAGATACAGGGCGCAGCGCAGCGCATCCTGACGGTAGGCGGTGACGATGCCATGCCGCGTCGCGCCACCCGAATTCGGATCACCCTCAAGCCGATGAAACTCGCGCAGCAGTTTTTCGCGTTTGGCCTTGTTCTGGCGCGGCGCATATGGCCCAGGATCGCATTGCGCCTCGACCACCCCATCTTTGCGCACCGTAAGAAAGCCCAGACCTAACCGACGACACATAATCCGGTTCTCGCGCAACGCACGACGTGCCGTGCGCCCGGATGGTTTGAGAACTGCGATATAGACGCAGTCGGTCAGACGCAGCCGTGTCACTGCCTGATGATAAAGCGTCAGGTTCAATCGTAGTTTCAACTCAACCACGATCGGGTCTTCGTCACCGCGCACGGCCACAAGATCCACCGCTCCGATCTCACCTTTGACGGTGTAGCCCTGCGCCTCAAGATAGGCTTTCACGGGTGGATAGAGATCGGCTTCACGCTCCATGCGTCATCAATGCGCGACCGGCTTGCTGCTGGCAAGCGCAACGCCTAGCTTTCCTTCAGTGCTGCCTCGAAGGACTCTAAATGATTGCTCGACTTGTGTCGTTTCTGTTTTGCCTTGTCTTTGCCCAATCGGCACTTGCCGCCTGCGCTGGCAATGACCTGCGCCCGACACTTGGGCCGGAGGAACAGGCACAGCTCGACGCGACTGTGGACGATATGCCATTTGCGGAAGGCAATCATTGGAAGGCCACCCGAGGCGACAACACCGTACACTTGATTGGCACGATGCACCTGGCCGACCCACGCCTGGAAGGACCTTTGAACCGTCTACGGAGTACCATTGAAGGCGCTGACCTACTTCTGCTGGAGATGACCAGCGAAGACGAAAAAGCCTTGCAGGAGCGGATGACGACAGACCCCAGCCTGTTGCTCATGCCGGATACCACGCTGCCCGAACTGCTTGACGACGCACAGTGGGAAAAGTTGTCGGACGCCCTGAGCGCCCGAGGGCTGCCACCCTTCATGGCCGCCCGTTTTCAGCCCTGGCACGTGTCGGTGATCCTTGCCATTCCACCATGTGCAGTCACGACCGACCTGTCGGATGGCGGCATGGATTCACGGCTTGAAGAGATCGCAGAGGGCGCGGGCATCCCTCGCGCTGCGCTTGAGGATGTCGAGACCATCTTCGCCGTCTTCGCCGATCAGCCGCGCGAGGTTCAGATCGACATGATGCTGTCTGCCCTTGTCGATCCCGCGATCAACGAAGACCTGTTTGCCACTCTGCTCGCCAGCTATTTCGAAGAAGCCACCGCCGAGGGCTGGGCCGTGTCGTCGATCCTTGCAGAGCGCTACAGCCCGATCCTCGCCGATGCCGCCGCCGATGTTTTCGCAACGATGGAGAAGGAACTGCTGGTCAACCGAAACCGGGCCTGGATCCCGGTTATTCTTGACGCCGCAGAGCAACACCAAACTGTGGTGGCTGCATTCGGCGCGGCGCATCTGCCGGGACGGGACGGCGTGTTGGCGCTTCTTCAAGCTGAGGGCTTCGTGCTGGAGCGCCTACCCTTTTGACGCAACCCGCCCGCGCACCTGGCTGTCATCCTTGAGCAAGAGCGCCAGTGCCAGCATCGTCATTCCGACGCCGACAAGGATTAGGACTGGTGGCAGGGGACGCCCCAGCGCCATTTCCCACAAGATCACCCAACTGGGGGTCAGATAAGTATAGGCCATGACCTTGGCGGACGGCAGTCGCAGGCTTGCGTATTGCAGCAGGAAAAAGGTCAAAGCACTGGCAAAGACGGCTGTATAGGCGATGGTCACCCAGACGACCGGCGGCAAGCTGGACCAGTTTGTTGCCACAAGCGACGGATAACCGAAGATCAAGAGCAGTACCGCCCCGGCGACCAGCACGCCGAAGGTAAATACGGCAGGCCGCTCCCCCCGGTTCAGCTTTGGCACCAGCGGTGCGTATACCGCATGGGCCATGCAGCCGAGGAAATAGATCATCTCACCGCGCCCCACGCCAAATGCCAGCAGCGCCGCCAGATCGGCGCGGAAGATCACCCAGAGCGCGCCGACACCGCCAACCGTCAAGGCGAGCGCCATCCGCCCAGTCATCACCTGCCGTAACAGCAGCCACCCAAACCCGGCCGCCATCAACGGCGTGAGAGTGAACACTGCGGCCATCGACACCGGCGCGCCGGTTTTCAATCCTTCGAACATCAGGACGAAATAGGCGACGAGAAAGAGCGCGAGAACCATGTAGCGCCACGGGGCTTGGTACGCAGACCGGGTGATACCGCCGGTGGAAAAGACGATGACGGCAAGGATCGCGGACGCGATCACAAACCGTACCGCGTTCAGAGCATCGGGCGCGATATGTGGCGCCGCCATAGAACCGAGCGAAAACGATCCGGCCACGAGGGCCGAGAACGACAACATTGCCAAGTGACCGCGATGGGCTTCGATCATGTCAGGGGAACGACGTGTCAAGCTGTTTGACCGCCTCCTTGAGATGGGCCAGCAACGCCTGAACCTTGGCCGTCCGGTGCAGGTCGACATGTGTGACAAGCCAAAGCGCGGCGGCCCATTCCTCTTTCGGCGGCATGACCTCGATCAGATCGGGATCGGCTACGCCCTGTTCATAGGGCATGAATCCAATGCCCGCGCCGCTGCGCACGGCAGTAATCATGCTGTAGGTGTCCGTGGCACGGAACACCACCCGGTCATAAGGCACCTTTGAACGCAGCCATTTCTGGAACGGCGCGCGCCCGTCGGGATTGTCATTACCGACAAAGAGATGATTGGGGAGATCATCTTCGCTCTCAGGCAAGCCATGCTTTGCGGCATAGCTTTTTGAAGCAAAGAGACCGATCTTCAGTTTGGTCAGTGGTTGAACAACATTGTCCGGTTCATCAGGAACAGACCCGGCGCGAACGGCCACATGCGCTTCCCCATATTCCAGTCGGAACACCCGCGCGTCGGTCAGGTATCGCACGACGACGTCGGGATACCCCTCCTTGAAGTCCGACAGGACCGGCACAAGAAAATCCGACAGCTCGACAATCGAGGTGACAATCAGATCACCACTGACATCCGCCCCGCGCCCCTTGATCCGCCCTACCAACTGCTGCAGCTGATCCTCGGTCGTCTGCGCCACTCGCGCCAGGTCCTCGCCGGATTCGGTTGGTGTGTAACCACGCGCATGGCGTTGGAACAGTTTGACACCCAATCGCGTCTCAAGCGCATCAATATGTCGAATAACGGTGGCGTGGTGCACGCCCAAGACCTCGGCCGCACCACTAACCGTGCCCTGCCGGGCCACTTGGTATGCCGTACGCACTTCGTCCCAATGCTCCATGATCCACCTTTGTGCAAATGCTCACATCAGATGCGCACTTCTTCCTATTTCGTGCGATGAGGCAATACTTAAGTGCATCGCACAGACAAACAAGTTCGTGACTGGAGAGTCCCATGACCAAAACTGTTCTGCGCGTAGACGCATCCGCCCGCCATACCGGCTCTGAAAGCCGGGCGCTCACACAACGCATTCTGGATCGGCTTTCCGCCGACAGCGTGGTCGACCGCGATCTGGCGGTACCGCTGCCCGCGATCGACGCCGATTGGCTGAACGCCAACTGGACCCCAGAAGACCAGCGCACCGACGAACAACGCCAAATCCTCGCGCTGTCCGACGTGCTGATTGCCGAGATCAAAGCGGCCGACACGATTGTGATCGGCGCACCGATCTATAATTTCGGCATTCCGGCAACGCTGAAAACATGGGTCGACCTGATCGCCCGCGCCGGGATCACCTTCAAGTATTCCGAAGCCGGCCCCCAAGGACTTCTGGCCGGTAAGCGTGCCATCGTAGCGATCACCTCTGGCGGGACACAGGTTGGATCAGAGATCGACTTTGCCAGCGGCTATCTGCGCCATGTGCTGGGCTTCGTCGGCATTACCGATGTGCAGTTCGTCGCGGCGGACCAACTTATGGTCGATGCAGACGCATCTCACGCCAAGGCAAACGCGGCGCTCGAAGCGCTTGCCGCTTGAACCGATTTGGCGCGCGGGTTGACTCTGCGCGCCATTTTGCCCTAAACGCCTCTCAACTCCGGGAAGCCTGACTTTCCGGTCCCTTGGACGCAGTCCGGGATCGCCCCCCACCAGCGTGTTACGCCCGTGGGGGCGTTTGACGTTTGGTATATGCGCCGTTGGCCCTTACATCGGGGGAACAACCAGTGGCAAAGGAGGCGAAAGCCCATGTTTGAAAATCTGTCCGACCGCCTAGGCAGCGTCTTTGATCGGCTGACCAAACAGGGCGCGTTGTCTGAAGACGACGTCAAGACCGCCCTGCGCGAGGTTCGCGTTGCGCTGCTCGAAGCCGACGTGTCGCTGCCTGTGGCACGCGACTTCATCAAGGCCGTGCAGGACAAGGCGACCGGACAGGCCGTCACCAAGTCGATCACGCCGGGCCAGCAAGTCGTCAAGATTGTCCATGACGAACTCAAGCACGTCCTGAGCGGTGACGAAGACCCCGGCAAGCTCAAGATCGACAACCCGCCCGCACCGATCCTCATGGTCGGTTTGCAGGGTGGCGGTAAGACCACGACAACCGCCAAGATCGCCAAACGTCTGAAAGAGCGTGAAGGCAAGCGCGTGCTGATGGCGTCGCTCGACGTAAACCGCCCGGCCGCCATGGAGCAACTCCAGATCCTCGGCACCCAGATCGGCGTCGACACGCTGCCGATCGTCAAGGGCGAAGACCCAGTTGCCATCGCCAAACGCGCCAAGACGCAGGCCAGCCTTGGCGGCTACGACGTCTACATGCTCGACACTGCCGGTCGTCTGTCGATTGACGAAGAGCTGATGGCTCAGGTCGAAGCGGTGCGCGACGTTGCCAACCCGCGCGAAACGCTGCTGGTGGTCGACGGCCTGACGGGTCAGGACGCAGTCCACACCGCAGAGAACTTTGACGAACGCATTGGCATCACCGGTGTGGTCCTCACCCGGATGGACGGCGACGGACGCGGCGGTGCGGCACTGTCGATGCGCGCCGTGACCGGCAAGCCGATCCGTTTTGTCGGCCTTGGCGAAAAGATGGACGCGCTCGAAACCTTCGAGCCGGACCGGATCGCCGGCCGTATCCTTGGCATGGGCGACATCGTCGCGCTGGTCGAGAAGGCACAGCAGACGCTCGAGGTCGAACAGGCCGAGCGCATGATGAAGCGCTTCCAGAAGGGTCAGTTCAACATGAACGACCTCAAGATGCAGCTGGAACAGATGATGAAGATGGGCGGCATGGAAGGTATGCTGGCCATGATGCCCGGTGCCGCCAAGATGCAAAAGCAGATGGACGGCGCAGGCATCGACGACCGGATGCTGCGCCAGCAGGTCGCGCTGATCAACTCCATGACCAAGAAGGAACGCGCCAACCCGCAGATCCTTCAGGCCAGCCGCAAGAAGCGCATCGCGGCGGGTGCCGGTATGGAAGTGTCGGACCTCAACAAACTGCTCAAGATGCAGCGCCAGATGTCCGACATGATGAAGAAGATGGGCAAGATGGGCAAAGGCGGAATGCTGAAACAGGCCATGAAAGGCATGTTCGGCAAAGGCGGCGCCAGCCCCGAAGAGATGATGGGCCAGATGGACCCGAAGGCGCTTGAACAGGCAGCCAAGGCACTTGGCGGCAAAGGCGGCCTGCCCGGAATGGGTGGCGGCATGGGCCTGCCGCCGGGCCTGAGCGGGTTCGGCAAGAAGAAATAACCCCCTGATGCGTGAAGCCCCCGTCATAACCACGCCGCGTTTGCGTCTGCGTCCACATCGCATGGACGACATGGAAGCCTTCTGGGCCTTCTATCAGACGCCGCGTGCCGCCTATGTCGGCGCGCCCAAGAACAGGACTCACCTGTTCTACGGGCTGTCGTCCGAGGTGGTCGCGTGGGACTGGATGGGTCACGGCGCATGGGCCGTCGATACAGCCGACGGTGAGTTTGTCGGTCAGGTCGCGATTACCCGCCCCCCGCATTTCCCCGAGCGCGAAATCGGTTGGACCCTGTTCGAGCAAGCCGAAGGCAAAGGCTATGCGACCGAAGCGGCAACCGCTGCGCTGGGTTGGGCGTGGGAACAAGGCTTCAAAACCCTCGTCAGCTACATCACTCCCGAAAACACCCGCTCGCGCGCGGTGGCCGAACGGCTGGGCGCGACGCACGACGCAGATGCCCTGTTGCCCGACGGCGAAACCCCCGAGGAAACCGTCGTCTACCGCCACAGCCCGGACAGCGACGGCAGCCCGGAGGCTTACGCATGAGCCTCACCAACGCACCCGTCCTTGAAACCGAACGCCTGATCCTGCGCGGCCCCCAAAAGGCCGACGCTGAAGCAGTGATCGCGTTCCTGATGGATGAAACGCGGGCAGCAGGTTTTGGCGGGTACGCCAACCGCTCGGACTCGTGGCGCTGGTTCGCCCTGAACGTGGGCCATTGGCACTGGCACGGCTACGGCTATTTCACCATCGAGGACAAGGCGACTGGCAAACCTGCGGGCATCAGCGGGATCTGGAACCCCGATGGTTGGCCGGAACCCGAAGTGGGTTGGGTCGTGTTCGACGGTTTCGAAGGCAAAGGCATCGCCTATGAGGCCGCCTTCCGTGCCCGCCAATGGGCTTACGAAGACCTGGGCTTCACCACGCTGACATCGAACATCGTACCGGGCAACACCCGCTCGATCCGCCTCGCCGAACGCATGGGTGCAATCTACGAGCGGACCTACGACAACCCGAACATGGGCGAAGACCTGCTCTACCGCCATCCGGGACCGGAGGCGCTGGTATGAGTTTGGACATCCCCGTGATCGAAACAGACCGCCTGACCTTACGCGGCCCGCGCCTGTCGGACCATCCGGCGTTCTGCGCCTATTTCGCCGAGCCGCGCAGCAAGTGGAACGGCGGACCGCTTGGCCCGCGCGAGGTCGAAGGCGTGATCACCTCCGCTGCCGGCGGCTGGGCTCTGCGCGGTTATGGCCTGTGGTTCGTCACGCTCAAAGACACCGAGACAGCGATCGGCTTTGCCGGAATCTTTCATCCGTTCGACTGGCCGGAACCCGAACTGGGCTACGGCATCGCCGCCGACTACGAAGGCAAGGGCATCGCCTATGAAGCCGTAATGGCGGCGCGTCAGGCCGCCGAGACGCATCTGGGGTTGACCCACCTGCCCAGTTTCATCGCACCGGACAACGCCCGCTCGCAGGCTCTGGCGCTGCGCATGGGTGCGGTACGCGAGCCGGACATTACGCTCCGCGACAAGGTGGCGACCGTCTATCGTCACCCGACGATGGAGGCGGCGGCATGATGCGTATGGGCTGCGAAAGCGCATCGACCGGGGTAGCTGCGTCCATCGCCGCGCAGCTTTCGGCCCAGGTGCCCGTTCTGCGCACCGACCGACTGGTTCTGCGTGCGCCTCGCGTTGGCGACTTCGACTGCCTTGCCGACATCGCCTGCACCGAGCGTGGCCTTGGCATTGGCGGACCAATGACCCGTGCCGACGCGTGGCGCGAGTTTGTGCAGCTGTCCTCCGGCTGGATGCTGCACGGGCATGGCGGTTGGACGCTCGAAGATGCACAGACCGGTGACGTGCTGGGCTTTGTCCTGATTGGGTTCGAACCGGGAGACCTTGAGCCGGAACTTGGCTTCCTGCTCGATGCCAAAGCCGAAGGTCAAAGCATCGGTTACGAGGCAGGCCGCTGCGTTCTCGACTTCGCGACGGATGTTCTGAAATGGACGACGTTGGTCAGCTACATCGACCCGGCGAACACCCGCTCCATTGCGCTTGCCGAACGGCTGGGGGCGGAACCCGCTGGCGAAATCGTCGAAGAGGGCGAGGTCACGCTGGTCTATCGCTATAGCCTGACGGAGGTGTTCTGATGGGTCACCGTGACATTCCCGTTCTGGAGACCAAGCGCCTGTCCCTGCGCAGCCCCGAGCCAGAGGATTACCCGGACTTCAAGGCAACCTTTGCCTCTTACCGGTCTCGCTTCATGGGCGGTCCGCTCAATAGCTATGAGGCGTGGATGCTCTATGCCGCCGAGATCGGCCATTGGGAAATCCGCGGTTTCGGTATGTGGATGGTGCACCTCAAGGATACCGATGAAACCGTCGGCATGGCCGGAGGATGGTCTCCCGCGAAATGGCCCGAGCGCGAAATTGCCTGGATCATCTGGCCGGACCAAGCTGGCAAAGGCTATGCCCTTGAGGCAACCCACCGCGTACGCCGATATTTCTATGATGAGAAAGGCTGGGAGACCGCGGTCAGCTATCTTGACCCCAAGAACCTAGACAGCATCCGTCTGGCCGAACGCCTTGGTGCCAAAAAGGACAACGACGCACCCACCGTCGACGGCAACGACGTCTGCTACCGGCACCCGTCGCCCGACGCCCTGCGCGGTACACAGCTCGCGCATGGCATCGACATGGAAATCGCGCATTACCAGGACCCTTTGTTCAAACCGAAAGGCTGGGCCATTGACTGATATGACCACCGATCCCGTGACCCGCGCCGCAGAATTGCTCAAGGGTCACCGCGAAAGCATCGACCGTCTGGACGCGATCCTCGTGTTCACGCTGGCCGAGCGGTTCAAACACACGCAGGCCGTGGGTGTGCTCAAGGCACAGCACGACCTCCCGCCCTCAGACCCCGCGCGCGAAGCATCCCAGATCGCGCGGCTCGAAGAGCTTGCGACCCAGGCAGACCTTGACCCTGAGTTCGCCAAGAAATTCCTGAATTTCATCATTCAGGAAGTCATCCAACACCACAAACAAAAGCAATCGTGACGGCCCTGCCCGTCCAAACTGACCCTTAGGAGAAAACCAAATGGCTATCAAAATTCGTCTCGCCCGTGGCGGTTCCAAGAAGCGCCCGTTCTACCGCATCGTTGCAGCCGACAGCCGTATGCCGCGCGACGGCCGCTTCATCGAAAAGCTGGGCACCTACAACCCGCTCCTGCCGAAAGACAGCGAAGAGCGCGTGAAAATGGACATCGAGCGCATCCAGTACTGGATGAGCCAGGGCGCCCAGACCACCGACCGCGTGTCGCGCTTCCTCGAAGCGGCTGGCGTTGTCGAAAAGAAAGAGCGTAGCAACCCGAAGAAAGCTGTCCCGGGCAAAGCTGCTCAGGAACGCTCCGAAGCGAAAGCCGCCAAGGCAGCAGCCGCTGCTGAAGCAGCAGCCGCTCCGGCAGAAGAAGAGGCAGCCGCGGAATAATCTCCGCCTGCCTTCGCAGATGGCCGGCCCACCCGGCCATCTGCACCTTCCCTGTGGAAACACGGGCCTTCCCCAACATACCAGACACCGAACGCGCCGTTCGCGGTACAGGCGAGTCACAATGCCGTGGCAATTCGCTGGAATTGTGCCGCGTCGCTTGACGCTGCGCGTCCGCCGCTTCATGTGAGGGCTCAATCGCATTCAGCCCAATAGGAGCGAATCGCCATGCTCACACGTCTTGCCACTGCCTCCAGCTTCGCGCTCGGACTTGCCCTCCCGGCCTATGCCGCGGGCCCTACGCAAACCGACGCCGAGACGAATGTCATGGTGCCAGCACCCGCACCGACCAAACCGCAATTGATGTTCACATTGCGCGGTGGCGTGGCAAGCACACCTGAGTATTTCGGCTCCGAAGAGAACGCCATCGGCCCCGACCTCGGCTTCACCTTCAATTACCTCGCCCTGCGCAGCGGCCGCACTTTCGGCAATCCCGATCCTTGGGCCGACAGCATGGGCCTGACCTTTGGCGGATCATTCCGGTTCATTCAGGAACGCAAAACCGACGATTTCAACGAACTCGCCGGTCTTGAGGACATCGACGCCGCTGTCGAACTGGGTGTGTCGATGCGCTACGGCACCGAGAATTTCGCTGCATTCGGCGAAGTACGCCGTGGCTTTGGCGGCCATGAAGGTTGGGTTGGCGAAGTTGGTGCCGACGCGATCCTGCGCCCGACAGACCGCCTGCGTCTGTCGATGGGCCCGCGCTTGTTCTTCGGCGACGACGCCTATAGCGATACCTATTTCGGCATCACACCTGCTGAATCCAGCGCAGCCCTTCCCGCCTACGATCCTGAAGGTGGCATGGTCTCGGCCGGTGTAGAGTTCGGCGCTCGCTATCAGATCAACGATGTCTGGGGCCTCGAAGGCGCAGTCACTTGGGAAAAATTCACCGATGACGCCGCCGACAGCCCGATTGTGAAACAAGGCTCCGACGAACAATGGGGTGTGCGCTTTGGCGTAACCCGCGTGTTCAGCATCGGCGGCTGATCGACTGGCAATTGCCTCCGCGGGGCAGTCTGGTCTATCCAGACCGTCGAAATGACCGGGAGCACATCCGTGAGTGAAAAAGTCTGTGTCGGCGCGATTGCCGGGGCCTTTGGGGTCAGGGGCGAAGTGCGCCTGAAAAGCTTTACTGCCATACCGGAAGACATCGCCAGTTACGCTCCGCTGGAGACCGAGGACGGCAAGCGCAGCTTTACCGTCAAGATCACACGCCAAGTCAAAAACGGCCTCGCCGCACGCATGTCCGGCATTTCAAACAAGGAAGAGGCCGACGCGCTGCGCGGCACCCAGCTTTATGTCCCGCGCGAACGTCTGCCGTCGCTGCCGGATGACGAGTTCTACCACGCCGACCTGATCGGGCTCATGGTGACCGATACCGGTGGCGCACCTTTGGGCAAGGTGATTGCCGTCGTCAACAATGGCGCAGACGATCTTCTGGAATTGCGCGCGCCGGGTCAGAAACAGACGGTCCTGTTGCCGTTTACCAAAGCGATCGTTCCTACGGTCGACCTTGCGCAGGGTCGTATCGTGGCCGACCCGCCCGAGGGCCTGTTTTCGTGACGACAAAGATCGTCATTCACGCAGGATTTCACAAAACAGGGACCACAAGCGTCCAGTCGATGCTCCGCGAGAACGCGGAACTTCTGGACCCGCATGTGCGCGTCTACCTCAAGGACGCGTTCGAACCGCTGACAGAGCGCGCCCGTGCCTTTTCCATCGCCCCGAAAAAGCGCACGCTGGCACAGGTCGCCAAGGCCGCAACCGCGTTCTTCGATGAACTCACTTCTACAGACCCACGCCCGATTCTGATGTCGTCCGAAGACCTATCGGGTCATATGCCGGGTCGGCACGGACTTGATTGCTACGACAGCGCGGGTCTCGTCATGAGATGCCTCACAGAAGCGGTGATGCAGCGGTTTGGCACGGATGCCGAACTCACCTTCTATTTCTCCACGCGCAGCCGCGATCCCTGGCTGCGCAGTACGTGGTGGCAGAACTTGCGCAGCACCCGCCTCACCGACGATTTCCAAAGTTACAGCAGCCAATTCGACGCGGCACGCGGGCTCGAGGACATCCTCGAGGAAATCGCCGAAGACATCGCTCCGGCGCGGGTGACCTCCTTCCTGCTGGACGACATGGCCGACTTGCCCCTCGGACCGCTCGACCCGCTTCTGACCCTCTTGGAGCTGCCAGAGCTTGACCGCAGCAGGCTGAAAGTCTTGCCACCAGAAAACGTACAGCCAGATACGGGTATCGACGAGGTGTTTCTCGCGTTGAACCGAAGCACCCTTCCGGACATGGACGTGCAGGATGCGAAACGACATTTGCGCAAACTGGGCCGCCAGCAGGACGCCTGACCGAGCACCACTTTTTGGCCGCAGAAACGCCGCTTGCCCGCCACGATCCAAGCAAGAAACCGCCATTCCCAGATGCTATCCGCCAGGAATTGTATTGGGACCGCATATTGTGAATCTTGTGAAACGCCGTGTTTTGTTGACGTTTGCCGCCCTGTCGCCGGGCGTGGTCGCGCTGACTCTTCAGGAAATGGCAGTATCGCTGGCGTTCATGGTGCTGGGTATCTTTGGCGCGATCAGCCTCGCCGCAGCCACCCTCTCTGTATTCCCACACGTCGGGCCGTCTTCGTTGATCGAAAGCATGTCGAGAAAGCCCTACCCGTCCCTGCTCCTGCCTTCGGCATCTGACAGGGTCAGGCGAATGGCTCCAGAACCGCCCGTCATACGCGCACAGCTTAAACTCCTGATGGAAAACGCACATAGTGCACCCCGTTTTCTGACCGAGGAGGATCAGATCGGAATGGTTCTGTCGCGCATTCTAGCGAGGTGGGACAGCCCTCATCTCGCAGAGCTGTCAGACGATCAGATACGCGAACTCTGGCTGGTAGAGCGTCTGATGCGGGCAAGCCCAGCCGAAGCGGGGGCGCTATCTCGCTTTTTCGCGTCGCCAAATGCAATGCTTGCGATGCGTGACGCACTGGCGGAACCCGCCACTGCCTGACCTGTGGTCTTTCCAGCGGTGACCGACTAAAGCCTGTCTCGATATCGAGAGGCCCGCAAGATGGATGAACCGAAAACACCAACTGCCAAATCCCATGGCCGGAAGACCATCAGACCGTCGCTCAAACCGCGCGAGTTGATGGATCCACACCCGGAACTGGTTCATGTGTGGAAAGCTCAGGTCATCACTCTCTTGCCCGAGGCATTCCCCGGCATTCTCGGACACTCCCTGACCGGGCGCGCGCTCAAGGACGGCCTGTGGCAGTTGGAAACCGTTGCGCTGCGCCAGTTCGGCGAAGGCAAGCACCGCAACGTCGATGACACCCCCGCAGGCGGTGGCGCTGGCATGGTGTTGCGCCCTGATGTCATGGCAGCAGCCATCGACGACGCCCGCGCCCGCATCGCACCCGTGGCACCTCTTATCTATCTCAGCCCGCGCGGACGCCCGCTGAACCAGAAGATGGCAAAATCCTTGGCTACCGGACCGGGCATGACCCTGATCTGTGGACGCTTTGAAGGTTTGGATCAGCGGGTCATCGACCATTACAACATTTTCGAGGTCAGCCTTGGCGATTTCGTCCTGACCGGCGGCGAGATCGCGGCGCAGGCGATGATCGACGCGACCGTGCGTCTCTTGCCAGGTGTCTTGGGCAATGAGGCGTCGACCGAAGAGGAAAGCTTTTCCGACGGCCTGCTCGAACATCCGCAATACACCCGCCCCGCCGAATGGCGCGGGCTGGAAATTCCCCCGGTTCTGATGTCGGGCCACCACGGCGAAATCGCCAAATGGCGCCAAGCCCAATCCGAAGAACTGACACAGAAACGCAGGCCGGATCTCTGGAGCGCTTACAGCGCCCGAAACAAGGCGGATTGACCACCCTCAAGGGTGTAATCCACTCTTGATTTACTCCCGTGCTTCTGGTTTACGGCGCGTGTTCCGGGTGTAAGCCCGGTGCGGTGATTCCGTGTGTTCTTCGCACAAGGCCAAACTGCACCCGTTCCGGACGTGACTAGACAAAGACGACCTGATCTCTGGCGGGCGCAAATGCGGACCCGGACGAAGACCAAGAGCTCTGAGGACGCGCAGACCTTTGCGGAGCAACCGCAAGCAGTTTTAGGAGAGAAGCGATGGATCTTATCGCTCAGTTGGAGGCGGAACAGATTGCCGCCCTCGGGAAGACCATTCCCGACTTCAAAGCAGGCGACACCATCCGTGTCGGCTACAAAGTGACCGAAGGCACCCGCACCCGTGTGCAGAACTACGAAGGCGTCTGCATCAGCCGCCGTCAGGGTTCTGGCATCGCCGGGTCGTTCACGGTTCGCAAGATTTCGTTTGGTGAAGGTGTGGAACGTGTGTTCCCGCTCTACTCCACCAACATCGACAGCATCGAGGTTGTTCGCCGTGGCCGCGTACGTCGCGCCAAGCTCTACTACCTCCGTTCGCGCCGCGGCAAATCTGCCCGTATCGCGGAAGATGCCAACTACAAGCCGCTCGCGGGCGCAGACGCGTAAGGAGTGTCGAGATGAAAAAAGACATCCACCCGAACTACCACGTCATCAACGTCAAGATGACCGATGGCACCATGCTTCAGATGCGCTCTACCTGGGGCAGCGAAGGCGACACGCTCGCGCTCGACATCGACCCGACTGTGCACCCGGCTTGGACCGGCGGCAGCTCGCGTCTTTTGGACTCCGGCGGCCGCGTGTCGAAGTTCAAGAAGAAGTACGAAGGCCTCGGCTTCTAAGATTTTACCGCTTGGTAAAAAATCAGGCCGCCCCGTTTCGGGCGGCCTTTTTCTTTGGCGACACCTGCCTGACCATTCGTCACCTGAGTCCCCGTCGCCGCATTCTCAAGCAAATCGCTTTTCCCCCCGTTGCAACATCCGGTGCATTCAGGTCATAGGTTTTCCAAACTCGGGGTGATCGAACAGATGGCACACATCATTGTTGTCGGAAACGAAAAGGGCGGCGCGGGAAAGTCCACCGTGTCCATGCACGTTGCGACAGCGCTGGCACGCATGGGCCATAAGATCGGCGCGCTGGATCTCGATCTGCGCCAGAAAACGATGGGGCGCTACATCACCAACCGGATGAAGACGCTCGAGACCGAAGATCTTGACCTGCCCAGCCCGCGCTATATCGAACTTCCCGAGATCGACCCTGACACCTTGCAGCCGGGCGAAAACATCTACGACCACCGCCTGTCCGCCGCAGTGGCGGAACTGGAACCTGGCAGCGATTTCATCCTCATCGACTGCCCCGGATCGCATACCCGGCTGAGCCAGGTTGCGCATTCGCTGGCCGATACGCTGATCACCCCGCTGAATGACAGCTTCGTGGATTTCGACCTGCTGGCCCACACGGATTCCAGCGGCGAAAAGATCGAAGGGCCGTCCGTCTATTCCGAGATGGTCTGGAACGCCCGTCAGCTTCGCGCACAGGCTGGCCTGCCCCCCATCGACTGGGTGGTTCTGCGCAACCGTCTGGGCGCACAGCAGATGGTCAACAAGGCGAAGATGGAAAAGGCGCTTGAACGCCTGTCCAAGCGTATCGGCTTTCGCGTGGCCCCCGGTTTCAATGAACGGGTCATCTTCCGCGAACTCTTCCCGCGCGGCATGACACTGCTCGATCTTAAGGATGTGGGCGTCAAACAGCTCAATATCTCGAACATCGCCGCACGGCAGGAATTGCGCGACCTAATCAAGGCGCTGAACCTGCCAGGCGTTTCGGTCACGTTCTAAGCTTCTAGCCTACTGCCCTGTGACGGCTATCTTTCGCCAAAGCGCGAGAAGAGGCATGTGCGCGGCATTTCCAACTCCGCCGTTCTTGTCGAGGCTGTGGGGATCACGTGTGTACTCTTTGGCGATACGGCGATTTGGCCGGCGGTCAAACTGGCGCGCCACTGCGACTGACTTGCCTTGCCTGTGGCGCTGGTGTCTGATCGCCGAAAAAGGATACTGCCACATGCCAGCCCCCCTCAATCGTTTCAAAGCCGCTTTGGCCTCCGATACACCGTCACTCGGCCTCTGGCTGGCCATGGGCACGGG
This sequence comes from Alphaproteobacteria bacterium, assembly GCA_030425145.1. GTDB lineage: Bacteria > Pseudomonadota > Alphaproteobacteria > Rhodobacterales > Rhodobacteraceae > Marivita. The sequence goes on from JAUHVK010000017.1 coordinate 102,398, forward strand.
TTATGCCGCCGAAATTGCCGCCGCCGCCGGGTTTGATTGGCTGCTGATCGACGGCGAACACGCGCCCAATGATCTGGGCACGATCCACGAACAAATGATGGCGCTGTCCGGACACGCGGCCTCCCCGATCGTGCGCATCCCGCATAACGATCCGGCGCTGATCAAGCAGGTGCTCGACCTTGGCGCACGATCGCTGCTCTGCCCGATGGTCAATTCCGCCGCAGAGGCGCGCGCCATCGTTGAAGCGACCCGCTATCCGCCAAATGGCATTCGGGGCGTCGGGCATATGCTGGGGCGCGCGTCGGCGTTCAACGGCATTCCAGATTATTTGGAAACCGCTGAAAATCAGATTTGTCTTATTGTTCAGGCTGAAAGTGTCGCCGCGATGGACGCGTTGGAAGAGATCTGCGCAGTTGACGGGATCGACGGCGTTTTCATCGGCCCCGCTGATCTCTGCGCCGATATGGGGCTCTTGCCCAATATCACCCATCCCGAGGTCCGGGCCGCCGTGCAGGACGGCCTTCGGCGTATTCGTGCTGCGGGCAAGGCAGCGGGCATCATCGACGGTGATCCGGCTCTTATTCAGCAGGACATCGACGCCGGTGCAAACTTTGTCGCTTTGGGGGCCGATGTGATCTTGCTTGCCGACGCGATGCGGGGGCTTGTGAAAACGTGGAAAGCCCGGACCACCTGATCCGGGCTTTCTATAGTATGCTATGTGCTGGGTTTATTCAGCGGGTACCGCGTTGGCCGGAACAGCCCGGCGGGCAAAGTGCTGGCGGTTGAGGCGCAGGACCAGAGCGATGGCGACAAACTGTGCGACGATGGCAATGCCAGTCACACCCCAGTACATCACGCCGAACTTTTCGATCGCACCGGCTCCAACCAAGCCTTTGTTGACGAAGAAGTGGATCATCACCGACAGCGCAACTGCGGGACAGACCAGAGCGTAAGAGCCGGGAGAGGTCTTATACCAAAGGCGCTGGCGTCTGACTCATTTTGGATTTCTGGGGTTCTCGGTGCGCCGGCGATCTGATTCCATGGCGGCAAAGGAGTTTCCGATGCCTGCCAGAGTTTCCCTTTGCACCGATCTC
>JAUHVK010000108.1 GCA_030425145.1 Alphaproteobacteria bacterium
GCGCCCTAACCAACCGGCGCGCCCGCCCTCATATACCTCTGAATTATCCGCCTCGTCTGCGACCAACCTTCCAGTCAACCACCCCGTCTGGCGCCCCGCCGTGCGCCTCAGCGCCGCCGGTGAGGGGGTATTTAGAGTCGGGGCCGGGGGACCGCAAGTCGAAATCCGTCAGAAAATGCAAAAATCGGCGAATTTTCCGTAAGTTTCTGTTTTCACGTAGTTTTAAATACAAACTCACATCGAGCACATACCATTTCTGATACCACCACCGAGGTGCCGCGACGTGGTCTCAGCGTTATCCACAGGCTTACCCACACGTGCCCCAGCGTCAACTGAGAGACTCAGGCCGAGTCACCGGCCTTTCCACACCGGATCCCGTTTTTCCGCGAAGGCTTTGGCCCCTTCCATCTGGTCTTCGGACGCGTAAAGCACGTCCACGGTCTGAAATTGGCGCTTGGTGATACGGTTCATGGCGTCCTGGAACGTCATGTTCTCGGCTTCGCGCACGATCTCCTTGATCGCGGCATAGACCAGTGGCGGCCCGGACGCCAATAGTGCTGCCATCTTGCGCGCTTCGGCCATCAAATCGCCGGCCGGATGGATATGGTTGACGAAGCCCCAGCGCGCGGCCTCCTCAACGTCGAGCCAGCGCCCAGTGAACAGCATCTCCATGGCGATGTGATATGGGATGCGCTTGGGCAGCTTCACCGAGGCCGCGTCGGCAACAGTCCCCGAACGGATTTCCGGCAGCGCAAAGCTGGCATGGTCCGCAGCAAGGATGATGTCAGCACTGAGCGCCAGTTCGAGACCGCCGCCACAGCAAATCCCGTTCACCGCAGCAATCACCGGTTTGTTGAGGTCGCGCAGTTCCTGCAAGCCGCCAAAACCTCCAACCCCGTAATCGCCATCCACGGCATCGCCATCGGAGGCGGCTTTGAGATCCCAACCCGGACAGAAGAACTTGTCGCCCCCTCCGGTGACGATCGCCACCCGCAGATCAGGGTCGTCGCGGAAGTTGCGGAACACCTCTCCCATGGCGCGGCTGGTCTGCAAATCGATGGCATTGGCCTTTGGCCGGTTCAGCACCACTTCGAGAACGTGGCCGTCCCGTGTTACGTGTAAAGGACTGTCCATTATCGTTCCTCCCGGATCAGTGCATCCGCCACCACCGCGCGGGTCGGGGTGACGATCAGCGGATTGATTTCAATCTCGGCCACGCGTCCCGCCTGTGCAACAACGTAGTCCTGCACCGCCAGAACCGATGAGATCACCGCTGCCCGGTGTCCGGCAGCTTTGCCACGATAGCCATCTATCAGAGGTGCGATACGAAGAGAGTCGAGCGCGTCGTTGATCTCGGTCTCGGAGGCCGGGACCTGCAGATGACAGGTGTCCTGCCACAGCTCAGTCAACACGCCCCCTGCCCCAAGGGTCAGCACATAGCCATGCGCAGGGTCCGCCACGATCCCGACAAGCAATTCGACCACACCATCGGAGATCATCTCTTCTATATAGAGACCATCGCCACCGATCGATCTGGCCGCGTCCAGCACCTGTTCGCGAGAGCGCAGGCCGAGCACGACCCCTCCGCTGTCGGATTTATGCGCCAAACCTTGCGCTTTAAGCACAACCGGCAGCATTGGCTCCGCCAGACATGCCGCCGTTTCGGCATCCCGGGCCATCGCATGACGCGGAACATCGAGGCCGCAACGTTCTAGGATTTCCTTCGCCTCTGCCTCGAAACATAGATGAACGTCACGATGTGCGCGCGGCACGGGCAAAGGACGCGCCAAATCGTGATCCACCCGCGGACCGTAGATTGCCATCAACGCATCGAGCGCTGCATCAAGCCCATGCATCGGCAGAATTCCTTCGGACATCAACCGCGTGGACATGCCCTCTGGCATACATTCGGGCAACGAGGCAACCAACGCTATGGGTTTGCCGGTCTGCTGTCTGGCCAGCTTCGCTGCGGTCTCTATGCAATCCCATGCGTCGGTCTGGCAGCGGTCGGCGCGGGGGTAATCGACCACGATCATCGTCAAAGCCGCAGGCCCCGCTGCCATGATCGCATAGACCTCGGCCATTTTCGGCGCGTCGTTCCAGATGAAGGTGTGGTAATCGAGCGGATTGGCGCGCGTCACGAGCGGGCCGAGTACGGCCTCCAACGCGCTGTCCTGTGCCTCGGTCAAAGGTGCAAAGGACAGCCCCCGTGCCTCGCCGCCATCTGCCACCAGACTGGCCTCACCACCCGAGCATGACAGTGACGCGATCATACCCGGTTCGGTGGCACCATATAATACCAAGGGCTCCGATCATCGACCCACTTTCACCCAATCTCTTGATCCGATCGACGTGATGACGTCCGGGAGGGCGATCAGGTTGTTCCAGGCCTGGCAGCCTGCATCGAGGATTGCGTCG
>JAUHVK010000018.1 GCA_030425145.1 Alphaproteobacteria bacterium
TTGCAAGCCCGCACCCTCTGGGTGATCCATAAAACGCGCCCCTCGCAGCCTTCAACACCATGTTTTATATAGGAAATATAATGGTCAGGACAGCGAAATCAGCGCCTTACTTGGGAAATGTGGGCTTGGGCAGGTTCAACTCTTCCAGCGCGGTGAACACCATGCTCGGCCCGTTGTTTTCAAGCTTGGTCAGTTGCTTGTCGTAGTTTTCGGCAAATTCATCAAACAGCTCTACCGCCATGCCATGCTGATCTTCGGCGGTTTTCTTCATGCCTTTCGACGCGAGAAAGAAATCCAGTTTGGCACGCTGGTTCTTGGTTTTGCAGTGCGTTTTCGCCCGATCGAGGCAGGCGCGGGACGCATCGTCACAATTGAGGTGGTCAAAGATCATCGCAAAGTGAATCGCGCCGTTGAACTTGCTGTCGGTCAGATCGCAATAGCGTTCCGTGATCGCCAGCGCTTCGTCCAGCCGATTGCGATGCACCAGAAAGGCTGCATAGCCAACAGCGACGGTCAGGTTGTCCGGCGCCGCGTCGATGGCCTTGCGACAGAGCGCTTCGGCCTCGTCATACCTTTCGAGATCCGCAAGAGCCTCGGCGGCGGGAAGTAAGGCACGCTCCGGGTCTTCGAGACGGTCCATGACAGACTTAAGCTTGGCGTATGAGCTTTCGAACACGGAATTGGCTATGTCCGGATGACCGAGATCACGAACCAGCAGCCCGGTCTTGATTCCTGCATTCACGGGCAGACCAGGCGTTTTCAGGATGGATTCACATAGCTCCATCGCCTCATCGACATCGCCCGCGTCGATCAGCGCACGCGCCTCTTCGATCCTTCCGACAATCTTGGCAACCTCGGTTTCGTCGATCTCCAGAACGACAGGTGCCGCTTCGGTGGTCTCTTCAGACTGTATCTCTGCCACGGCTTAATCCCTCAACAAATCTACCTGATGAGTGTGCGGCGGTCTGAGACACAAATCCAGAGTTCTCTTGGGGAAAAACATCGCCAAGCGGGGCGGGAGCACACAATCTCAGCCGTTTGGGCGGTCTATGTCACTATGGGTGAGAATGGTGCTGCTGGAGAGAATTGAACTCTCGACCTCTCCCTTACCAAGGGAGTGCTCTACCTCTGAGCTACAGCAGCGCCGGGGCGCCTTGGTTGGCGTGGCGGGTGATTAGACGCAAACGGAAATCGGTGCAAGCGCAATCTGGACCCTTTTTTGCCTCTGAGTTAGGAAGTGTCCATGACGCAGAAATCTTCACCCGAAAAATCCACCTCTGAGGCGCGAGAAGACAGGCTCAAGGCCGCGCTCAAGGCGAATATGGCCAAACGCAAGGCGCAGGCGCGTGCGCGGGCGACCGGGGGCGCGGATGAGGACAGCGATAACAAAGACGCGAATAAGGGCAGTTAATACCGATGGACCAGATTATTGTGACCGGGAACGGCCCGCTGAGCGGCCAGATTCCCATTGCCGGGGCAAAGAACGCCTGCCTTACCCTGATGCCGGCGACGCTATTGAGCGATGAACCGCTGACGCTGACCAATGCACCGCGTCTGAGTGACATTCGCACGATGACCACCCTGTTGCAGTCGCTGGGGGCCGAAGTGCAGGCGTTGCAGGACGGACAGGTACTGGCGATGTCGAGCCACGATCTGACCTCGACGCGTGCGGATTACGACATCGTGCGCAAGATGCGGGCGTCGATTCTTGTACTGGGGCCGCTCTTGGCGCGGTTTGGACATGCCGAGGTGTCGCTGCCCGGTGGCTGCGCGATTGGCGCGCGCCCGGTGGACCTGCACCTCAAGGCGTTCGAAGCTATGGGTGCCGAGCTGGACCTGCGAGACGGATATGTACACGCCAAAGCGCCTGCAGGTGGTCTGAAGGGCGGCATCGTCGAGTTCCCGTTTGTGTCTGTGGGTGCGACCGAAAACGCGCTCATGGCGGCCACTCTGGCCAAGGGGACAACGGTTCTGAAGAACGCGGCACGTGAGCCGGAGATTGTCGACCTTGCGGAATGCCTTCGCAGGATGGGCGCGCAGATCGAGGGTGAAGGCACGTCTGAGATCACCATTCAGGGCGTCGACCGTCTGGGGGGGGCGACCCATCGCGTTGTCACAGACCGGATTGAGTTGGGCACGTACATGCTGGCCCCTGCGATTTGCGGCGGTGAAGTTGAGTGTCTGGGCGGCAAGATCGATTTGCTTGCAGCGTTCTGTGAAAAGCTGGATGCGGCAGGGGTTTCTGTCGAAGAAACACCAAACGGTCTCAAGGTTGCGCGCAAGAACGGGCGGGTGTCGGCGGTGGATGTCACGACCGAACCGTTCCCGGGTTTTCCGACCGATTTGCAGGCGCAGATGATGGCGCTGCTTTGCACCGCCGAAGGCACCAGTGTGCTCGAAGAGAAGATCTTTGAGAATCGCTTTATGCACGCACCGGAACTGGTGCGTATGGGGGCCAAGATCGACGTGCACGGAGGGACTGCCAAGGTGACCGGCGTGAACCGCCTGCGCGGTGCTCCGGTGATGGCTACCGACCTGCGTGCTTCGGTGTCGCTGATTCTTGCCGGGCTTGCCGCCGAGGGTGAAACCATCGTGAGCCGGGTGTACCACCTCGACCGTGGGTATGAGCACGTTGTGCGCAAACTCTCAGGTGTTGGGGCCAAGATAGAACGGGTATCGGGACAGTGACTCAGGACGCCACATTCGAAGACGGAGCTGCCCGCCCGCTGCGGCTGGTGGCAATGGATGACAACGATTTGCAGGTGCTGTCTGCGCTTTGTCAGGACGCGGTGTTTCCGTCGACGGAAATGGAGTGGCAGCGCGGCAGGGCGCGATTTGGCATCCTGCTCAACCGGTTTCGCTGGGAGGACATTCCGTTTGCCCAGCGAGGTGGTCGCAAGCCCGAGCGCGTGCAATCGGTGCTGGCGGTGGAAAACGTCGCGGGCGTTGCCAGCCAAGGCGTGCCGCGTGGCGATGCGGATACGATTCTCTCTGTTCTCTCGGTCACGTTTGAACCGGACGAGGCAGGTGGCGGTGCGGTGCTGCTGACGCTCGCGGGCGACGGCGCGATCCGCTTGCAGGTGAGCGAGCTTGAGGTTGCGCTGCGCGATGTGACCAAGCCTTATGCTGCGGTGTCAGGCAAAGTGCCGGACCATCCCGCATAAGCATTTGGCGTCGGTGTTCGAAAGGCTTTTGGGTCTGTCGAGAGCTTAAGGCGGTGTCCGCCCGAATCTGTGTTCATTGAGGGTGCGGGGCGCAATGATTCCCTGACGATCAAGGCGCTGGATGGCGCGGACCTGACGCGCGGCGCTTGAGGGTTGGGGCGGCGCGGTCTAAGTACCCGGAAAAGCTGATCCGGAGGGCGTCATGCCGCAATTCCTGTCCACGACCGATGCCGATTTCGAAACTCGCTTTGCCGCACTGCTGAGCGCCAAGCGCGAGGACAGCCCGGATGTGGATGACGTGGTTGCGGGCATCATTGCAGATGTGCGGGCGCGCGGTGATGCGGCGGTTTTGGAGCTGACGGCGAAATTCGACCGGCTGGAGCTGACCGCAGACCGATTGCGCGTGTCAGAGAAAGAGATCGACGCCGAGATCTCCAAGGTGCCCGAGGCCGAGCGTGTGGCGCTGGAAACGGCGGCGGAGCGGATTCGCGCTTACCACATCCGGCAAATGCCCAGGGACGAGATGTGGACCGATCCCGAAGGCGCGACTCTGGGCTGGCGTTGGACGGCTGTGTCGGCGGCGGGGCTTTATGTTCCGGGCGGGTTGGCCAGCTATCCGTCTTCGGTCCTGATGAACGCGGTCCCTGCAAAGGTGGCGGGGGTTAAGCGGCTTGCCGTGACGGTGCCGACGCCGGATGGCGTTATCAACCCACTGGTGATGATGGCCTGCCGGATTGCTGGTGTGGACGAGGTCTACCGTATCGGCGGCGCTCAGGCCGTTGCGGCGCTGGCCTATGGAACGGACAGCATTGCGCCCGTGGACAAGATCACTGGGCCGGGCAACGCCTTTGTCGCCGCTGCGAAACGCCGGGTGTTCGGCAAGGTGGGCATCGACATGATCGCCGGTCCGTCCGAGATCCTCGTGATTGCCGATGGTGAGAATGACGCGGACTGGATTGCTTTGGATCTGATGTCCCAGGCCGAGCACGACGAGAGCGCGCAATCGTTGCTGATCACCACCGACGCTGGCTTCGGTCAGGCGGTGGCTGATGCGGTCGAGAAACGTCTTGAAACGCTGGAGCGCCGCGCCATTGCCGGGGCCAGCTGGCGCGATTTCGGCGCGGTGATCACCGTCCGGGATCTGGACGAGGCGGCGGAACTCTGTGATCGCATCGCACCAGAGCACCTTGAGCTGTGCGTCGATGATCCCGATGCGCTGTCTGCGAAGATCAGCCATGCGGGTGCGATCTTCCTTGGTCAGTGGACGCCCGAGGCAATCGGCGACTACGTTGGCGGTCCGAACCACGTTCTGCCCACGGCGCGGTCGGCGCGGTTCTCGTCCGGTCTGTCGGTGCTGGATTTCCTCAAGCGGACAACACTGGCGAAAATGTCGCCCGACGCCCTGCGCGCAATCGGTCCGGCGGCGGAAACGCTGGCCCGGTCGGAATCGCTCGAGGCGCATGGGCTGTCGGTCACGGCACGTCTGCGTAAGCTCAACGGCTGATCTTTCCCGCAGCACTCAGATGCGGTAGCGATTGGCGGACCAAGCAAGAGGTGCGCGATGATCCCGGTTCAGGGTTTTGCAGGCCATCAGGTGGCCGTGTTGGGGTTGGGCCGGTCCGGCCTGTCGGCGGCGCGTGCGTTGCGGGCAGGTGGCGCGACGGCGATCTGCTGGGACGACAACCCCAAAGCCCGCGAGGCCGCTGAGGCCGAAGGGTTCGAAACCCGCGAGTTGACCCGCGATGGCGCCTTCGACGAGATTGCCTGCCTGATCGTCAGCCCGGGTATTCCGCATCTCTACCCGACACCCAACCCTGTGATCGCCAAAGCCTGGGCGGCAGGTGTGCCGGTTGACAACGACATCGGTCTGTTCTTCCGGTCTTTGGCCACCAAAGAGTGGGACGCGTTCGACACAGCGCCGCGCGTGATCGCGGTGACCGGATCGAACGGCAAATCCACCACCTCGGCCCTGATCCACCACATTCTGACCACCACCGACCGGCACAGCCAGTTGGCGGGCAATATCGGGCGGGGCGTATTGGACATCGACCCGCCGGGCGATGGCGACGTGGTGGTGCTGGAACTGTCCAGCTACCAAACCGATCTGGCCCGCGCGCTGACGCCGGATGTTGCGGTGTTCACCAACCTCTCGCCGGATCACCTTGACCGGCACGCCGGGCTGGGCGGGTATTTCGCGGCCAAACGCAGGCTTTTTGCCGAAGGCGGGCCGGATCGCGCGATTATCGGTGTGGACGAGAACGAAGGGCTCTATGTCGCCAACCAACTGTCCGAAGGGCCGGGGGATGATCGGGTGATCCGCATCTCATCAGGTCAGAAACTGACCGGACCGGGTTGGCACGTCTATGCGCGCAAAGGATTCCTGACCGAGTGGCGCAAAGGCAAGCAGGTGGCCTCGATTGACCTGCGCGGCATCAAAGGGTTGCCAGGCGCGCACAATCATCAGAATGCCTGCGCCGCTTATGCCGCCACACGTGCGTTGGGCGTCGCCCCGCGCCAGATCGAAACTGCGATGAAATCCTTTGCCGGGTTGCCGCATCGCAGCCAGATCATCGCCGAGAAAAACGGCGTGACCTATGTGAACGACAGCAAGGCCACCAATGTGGATTCGGCGCTCAAGGCGTTGCAGGCGTTTCAGAATATTCGTTGGATTTGTGGCGGGCTTCAGAAGGACGGCGGGCTGGAAGGGCTTGCCGCCGGCTTTGGGCATGTGCGCAAAGCCTATGTCATCGGGCGCGAAGCGGATGGATTTGCAGTGCAACTGACGGGCATCGAAGCCGAAGCCTGTGGCACGATGGAGGCCGCTGTCGCCCGTGCCGCCGCCGAATCCGAGCCGGGGGACGTGGTTCTGTTGGCTCCCGCAGCGGCGAGCTTTGACCAATACGACAATTTCGAAAAACGCGGCGAGGATTTCGCAGCGCGGGTCAAGGCGCTGCTTGAAGGCTGACCCGCAGGCGCGATGCGCCCACGGGCCAAGCGGTCGGTTTACTTGAGTTTCTGCGCCACGTTGTCGGCGAAGGCATCAATCATCGCGCGGTACACCTCGGCGCTGGCGATGGTCATGCTGGCCAGATCGACCTCGGGCGAAGCGGCCGAGATGGCCTGACCTGCGGTGATGGACAGCTCGTATTCCTCGTTGTTCAGCAGGCCGGGCACGCGGATTTCAACAAGGCCTGAGAGAGTGGAGTCTTCGAGCGCATAGGCGTTCTCGAAAGCCGACGCCAAAGCCACCTCGTTGATATCGACAACCACTTCGGAGCCGTCTTCGCCGAGTTGCGACGTGATGCGTTCTGCAATGGCGGTTTCGAGGTCGGTGCCGAGTGATGTCCAGACCTGCGCCGCCTCGCTGTTCTCGATTGCCGGAAGATCGACCGAGACGTCAATCTCGCTGATGGTCTGTGCGGCGAAGCTGGCAGTTGCGATAGCCGAAAAGGCAAGGCCGGTAGCAAGGTGCTTGAACATGATGGTCTCCATGTGTTGTTGCAGCCGATCAACACCGGCCACATGGAAACCGTTCCCGCGATGTATCGAGAGTTCGGCGATTTATTGCCGAACCGGTCCTTTACGAAGCTCGGCCATCAGTCCGGCCGTGACGGCATCGGGATGGATGACACCCAATTGCGCCGGGACGGATTGCAGGTCGAGAATATAAGCAATTGCAAAGCGATGCATGCCGCCCCCGTCCCGAAGCGGCGTGCCGTCCCGAGCGATGTGCACAAGGATCCCACCATGTTCGCCGCGTGTCTGGTTCACGCTGCCATGCGGGCGCAGCGTGCCGGTGCGCTGGGCTTCTTCGTAAATCCGGTCGAGCTGTTCATACCGCGCAATCAGGTCCTCGCGGGTGTGGCAGCCGTCGACGCGACCTTTTTCGTCCATCATTTTTAGCATCCAGTCGAACAGGTCGGTTTGCTGCCAGGGCACACCTCGTTCGAAGTGGTCGCGGATGCTGTCGAGCTTGATCTGGCTGCCGAAGGGTTTGCGGGACTGATCCCAGTCGCCACCTGCGACCAATCCGGAGTGACGGCGCCGGTACCGGGGCGCCCCGTTTTCGGGTTCGGGTTTGTACCAGTGTGTCACGTCGCGGGCGCGGACCCAGATCAACTCGTCGCTTTGAGGGGCGTCCGCGCCGAACCACATACGGTTGGTCACATCACGAAGCATTTTCACCGGCAGACCGGATGAGATGGCTTTCCGCAATCGGGTCATGCGGGACCTTGGCGTAGTGTCTGGAGCACGTTGCGATCGAGCGCACCCGGATGGACGACGCCGAGCTGGGCTGGGATGCGCGTCAGACCCAAAGCGCGGGCGATGCCGATCCGGTGGTTGCCTATGGCACCGAAGATTGGTGTGCCGTTTCGGTCCAGATGCACATAGACACCTTCCGGCAGCCGCAGGGCGCCGAATTTCCGAACAGTCTCATCGCGGAAGCCAGTCTTCCGAATATCCGCATAAAGCGCGTCGATCTTCCGGTATCTCTTGATAATGTCGTTGCTTGTGCGGCAGCTGTCAAATACGCCGCGTTCGGCGATCATTTCCTGCATCCGATCGTAGACGCCGGTCTTTTCCCAAGGCACACCGTCCCGGAAATGAGAGAGGCAGGCCGCGACTTTCCATGACTCGTCCAGCGGTTCCGTATGTTGATCCCAGTCACCGGCCAACACCATGCCGGAATGGCGGCGCTTGTAGTCCGGCGTCTGTTTCGGATTGCGCGTGTAGACGCGGGTCAGCCGTGTCGGGTCGATCCAGATACGCTCATGCGCACGAGGAAATGCGCTGCCGCCGGACACCATGTTTCGTAGATCACGCAGCGGTCCGCGCAAAATCGCAAAAGGTGTTGTCGAAATGGCAAGGCTCGAACGCATGAGCCACAAAATGTAAACTTTTTATGAAAACTCAAGGCCGTTCGATAATTGCCCGACCCGCCGCAACGCCGGAACTCCACGCCCATTGGAAATTGTAGCCGCCCAACCATCCGGTCACATCGACCGCTTCCCCGATCATGTAGAGCCCCGGAACGTCGCGCGACATCATCGTTTTGCTGTCGATCCGGTCGGTGCTGATCCCGCCAAGCGTGACCTCTGCGGTGCGGTAACCTTCGCTGCCTGACGGGGTCAGCGTCCAATTGCGCAGGTGGTCCGTGATTTCGTCGATACGCTTGTCCGAGAGATCGCCGACGTTGCCGCCCAAAGGCAGGTCGGCTGAAAGATGTGTGACCAACCGTTCGGGCAGCACGTCTGCCAAAGCAGTGGTGACGTTGCGTTTGCCGTGGGCCTGACGTGCCGACTTAAGAGTTGCTTCCAGATCATAAGCGGGCAGGAGGTTGATGCTGATGCTGTCACCCTCTTTGCAGTAACTGGAGATTTGTAGAATCGCAGGTCCACTGAGACCCCGATGGGTGAAAAGAAGTGCCTCTTCGAACGCTGCTCCATTCGCCTCGGCAATGACCGGGGTCGATACACCTGAGATTGCGGCAAAGCGCTGATCGGAAAAGGTCAGCGGCACAAGGGCAGGGCGGGTGTCGGTGATGGAATGGCCGAACTGCCGCGCAATGTCATAGGCAAGTCCCGTCGCGCCCATTTTGGGGATCGACTTACCCCCAGTCGCCAACACGAGGTTGCGGGCAGTGGCGGTTGTGCGTTTTCCCTCGCGCTCAAGCTGTGCAGTGAAACGCGTTCCATCATGGCTCAGATCCACCAGCGAAGTCTGCAACCACAGCTTGGCCCCCGCCTTTTCCATTTCAGAGCGCAGCATCTCGACAATCTGGGTGGCCTTGTCGTCGCAAAAGAGCTGGCCCAGCGTTTTTTCGTGCCATGCGATCCCGTGACGGCTGACGAGGTCGAGGAAATCCCACTGGGTGTAGCGGCTGAGCGCCGATTTGTGGAAATGCGGATTTTGGCCCAGAAACCGTGCCGGATCGGTGTGCATGTTGGTGAAGTTGCAGCGCCCACCCCCGGAGATGCGGATTTTCTCGCCCGGGGCCTTGGCATGGTCGATGATCAGCACGGAAGGCCCAGCCTGCGCCGCGCACATCATGCCGGCGGCCCCGGCGCCAAGGATCAGAGTGTTCACCTGCATGGCGGGCATCCACCACGGAACCGAAGAACACGCAAGAGCCGCGCGACGAATCATTCCTCTGGATCGGTCGAATCATATCGGTTAGAGTGCTTTCAGAGACCCGGAAAACCGGGCGTTTGAGGCAGAAATAGCGGTGAAACCATGACAGAAATGGTCTATGGCGCGGTGCCGGCCCGCGCGGCAGAGCCTGTGTTGCCGAAATGGTGGCGCACGGTCGATAAATGGACCTTGTCCTGCATTCTGATCCTGTTTGGTGTCGGAATCCTGCTTGGGTTGGCGGCCTCGCCGCCGCTGGCAGAGCGCAACGGCTTCGCGCCATTCCACTACGTGCAGCGTCAGGCGGTGTTTGGCGGATTGGCGCTTGGCGTGATGGTGTTTGTCTCGATGCTGGGCCCGATCGCGGTGCGCCGCCTTGCCGTTCTGGGATTCATCGGGGCCTTTATCGCCTTGGCTTTGCTGCCGTTTTTCGGCACCGACTTTGGTAAAGGCGCAGTGCGCTGGTATTCGCTGGGCTTTGCATCGGTGCAACCGTCCGAGTTCCTCAAGCCGACATTCGTGATCGTGACCGCGTGGTTCTTGGCCGCCAGTCAAGATCTTGGCGGTCCTCCCGGCAAGACGCTGTCCTTCGCCCTTACCATCAGCATTGTTCTGATGCTGGCGCTGCAGCCGGATTTCGGTCAGGCCTGTCTTGTTCTGTTCGGCTGGGGCGTGATGTATTTCATCGCCGGAGCGCCGATGCTGCTGCTGATCGGGATTGCTGGCCTCGTGATCTTTGCAGGCACTGTGGCCTATCAGAACTCCGAACACTTCGCGCGCCGCATTGACGGGTTTCTGAGCCCCGAGGTCGATCCGACAACCCAGCTTGGTTACGCGACAAACGCCATCCGCGAGGGCGGATTTTTTGGTGTCGGTGTCGGTGAAGGGCAGGTGAAATGGTCGCTGCCCGATGCCCATACGGACTTCATCATCGCCGTCGCCGCCGAGGAATACGGGCTGGTGCTCGTTCTCATCATCATCGCGCTTTACGCCACCATCGTCGTGCGGTCGCTTCTGCGGCTGATGCGTGAACGCGATCCGTTCATCAGGCTGGCGGGCACCGGTCTGGCGTGCATGTTCGGTGTACAGGCCATGATCAATATGGGTGTGGCGGTACGCCTGCTGCCCGCCAAAGGCATGACATTGCCATTCGTCAGCTATGGTGGGTCGTCGCTGATCGCTGGGGGTATCGCCGTAGGTATGCTGCTGGCCTTCACGCGAAGCCGTCCGCAGGGCGGAATCGGCGATATCTTGCGAGGTCGGCTGCGATAATCCCACTATATGGGGCAAATCGACCCCTGTTTTGTTGACAAACGCCTCTGGGACAGGTCTCTGTCCCTCAATCCGTGGGCGGGGATATCATGCGTAAACCGTATCTTGTAATTGCAGCCGGTGGGACCGGCGGTCACATGTTCCCGGCACAGGCTTTGGCCGAGGTCATGCTGCGCCGTGGCTGGCGGGTGAAGCTGTCGACCGATGCGCGCGGCGCGCGCTACACCGGTGGCTTTCCACATTCGACCGAGATCGAACAGGTGAGCAGCGCCACCTTTGCGCGCGGCGGGATTGCTGCCAAGGCGCTGGTGCCGTTGCGTGTCTTGGGCGGTGTTCTGTCGATGTCGTGGCGAATGCTTCGCGACCGACCCGACGTTGTGGTGGGGTTCGGTGGGTATCCGTCAATCCCGGCTCTTGGCGCTGCTTGGCTTTTGCACCGTCCCCGAATGATCCATGAACAGAACGGTGTGCTGGGACGGGTCAACGCGATCTTTGCCAGACGGGTGGATCAGGTCGCTTGCGGGACGTGGCCGACAACTCTGCCTGATGGCGTAGAGGGCGTGCATGTCGGCAATCCCGTGCGGCTGGCTGTCAAAGAGCGGGCGGGTGCCGCGTATATCCCGCCCGGTGATTACCCGATGTCGATCCTCGTGATCGGTGGCAGCCAGGGCGCGCGCATCCTGTCGGATGTGGTGCCGCCCGCGATTGCGTCTCTGCCGCTTGAGACCCTCCACCACCTGCGCGTCAGCCATCAGGCGCGCGACGAAGATGGGGAACGTGTGGCGGCCTATTACGCCGAACAGGGCGTCAACGCGGACGTGCAGCCCTTCTTCAACGATGTCCCCAAGCGGATGACCGAAGCTCAGCTTGTGATCTCGCGTTCCGGTGCGTCGAGTGTTGCCGACATTTCTGTGATCGGCCGACCCTCGATCCTTGTGCCGTATGCCGCCGCGACCGCCGACCATCAGACCGCCAATGCAAGAGGGCTTGTTGAGGCGGGGGCGGCGATCCGCATTCCGGAAAGCAAACTGAACGTCGATAACCTTGCTGAACAGATCATCGCTGTATTGCAAAATCCTGAGGCGGCTTTGCAAATGTCGCAAGCCGCCCTGTCGCAGGCCAAGCCCGACGCCGCGCAGGACCTTGCCGCGCTGGTCGAACACCTGGCCGGCCATACTCCACAGAATTCGGAAGGACAGACTGAATGAACGCCGCCACCAAGCTTCCCGTCGATATCGGGGCCATCCATTTCGTCGGCATCGGCGGTATCGGCATGTCCGGCATTGCCGAGGTGTTGGTGAACCTTGGCTATACCGTACAGGGGTCGGACCTGAAGGCGAGCAAGATCACCAATCGTTTGGCCGACATGGGGGCACGGATTTTCGAAGGCCAGCGGGCCGAGAACCTTGAAGGTGCGGAAGTGGTTGTCGTGTCTACCGCAATCAAGCCGGGCAATCCCGAGTTGGACGAGGCACGCAAGCGAGGCCTTCCGGTGGTGCGCCGCGCAGACATGCTGGCGGAGCTGATGCGCTTGAAGTCGAACATCGCCATTGCCGGCACACACGGCAAAACCACCACGACTACGATGATGGCCGAACTGATGGTGGCCGGCGGATTCGATCCGACTGTCATCAATGGCGGCATCATTCACGCCTATGGCTCCAACGCGCGGATGGGGCAGGGCGAATGGATGGTGGTAGAAGCCGATGAAAGCGACGGCTCGTTCAACCGCCTGCCCGCAACCATCGGGATCGTCACCAATATCGACCCCGAACACATGGAGCATTGGGGCGATTTCGAACGCCTGCGGCAGGGGTTTCAGGATTTCGTGTCGAACATCCCGTTCTATGGCATCGCTGTTTGCTGCACCGACCATGAAGAGGTGCAGCGTCTGGTGGGCAAGGTCACGGACCGGCGTGTGGTGACATATGGATTCAATGCCCAGGCGGATGTACGGGCTCTGAACCTGCGCTACGAAAAGGGTGTCGCGCATTTCGACATCGCGCTTCAGGCCGAAGACGACGTGATCGAAGGGTGCACACTGCCGATGCCCGGAGACCATAACGTGTCGAACGCGTTGTCGGCAGTTGCCGTGGCATGGCATTTGGGGATGAAGAAGTCCGAGATTCGCGAAGCATTGGCGGGCTTTGGTGGCGTCAATCGCCGCTTTACCAAAGTGGGTGAGTGGAACGGCGTCACTATCATTGACGATTACGGCCACCACCCTGTCGAGATCGCGGCCGTACTCAAGGCCGCGCGTCAAGCATCCGAGGGCCGCGTGATCGCCGTCCACCAGCCGCACCGCTACACGCGCTTGTCGAACCTCTTTGACGACTTCTGCGCCTGCTTCAACGAAGCCGATGTGGTCGCCATCGCCGAAGTGTTCGCTGCTGGTGAGGAGCCGATCGAAGGCGCGTCTCGCGATGATCTGGTTGCAGGACTGATCCGTCACGGGCATCGCCATGCGCGAGCGATCCTGAACGAGGATGATCTTGAGCGTCTGGTGCGCGAGCAGGCCCGCCCCGGTGATATCGTGGTCTGCCTCGGAGCAGGGACGATCTCGACCTGGGCGAACGGTCTGCCGGAACGATTGGCGAAATAACGTTGGGTCCGGCGGAGGATGCGTCGACGCATCCTCGGTTTCGGTTGACCGAAACCGCATGCTCAAAAATCAGCCGTTTCCTTGGCTTCACCCTTTTCAGGACGTGATTTGGCCCCAAACGGTTCGTATCGACCAGACATCGAGTAACGGTCAGGACAGGGGCTTCCATGCTGCTTTGGCTATCCGTCGGATGGGTTTTTGCGTCGGCGCTGGTCGCGTTGCTGCCCATGCGGCGACAATATGTGCCCGGTCTTCTGCTGCTGGCCGCCGCGCCGGTGTTGATCGTACTCATTGCGCAGGCTGCGGGTGTCTGGGCCGGACTTGCCGCATTGCTGGCGTTCGGGTCGATGTACCGCAACCCGTTGCGCTATTTCTGGACGCGCCTGACTGGGCCAAAGGTGGGGCATTCACAATGATGAGCTATTCCCTGAGTGCAGCCTGCTGCTGGATTATTCTTGCCGCCATCCTTGCGGCGATCCCGTCGCAGGACAATCATTGGCGGCGCGCCTATTTCCTGATGTCGCTGGCGGCACCGATCCTCGTGTGGGTCTATCTGTCGGACGGGATCTATTGGGGCCTGGCCTTTACAATGGCGGTGCTGAGCGTCTTCCGCTGGCCGCTGCGCTATCTCGTCGCGTGGATCGCACGTCAGGGCAATCGCCCCACCGAATGAGGCTTTACGCGCCGCAGCCCTTTGGGCAAAACGCGGGGCATGAGCATTCTTCCTGACGTTCGGGGCACATTGACGCCCGATAAACCCCTTTCTGATCTGACGTGGCTGCGTGTGGGCGGTCCGGCCGATTGGCTGTTCCAGCCTGCGGATGTGCAGGATCTGGCTGATTTCCTGCGCGATGTCTCGCCTGACGTCGCGGTGTTTCCCATGGGCGTTGGGTCAAACCTGATTGTCCGAGATGGCGGTTTGCGCGCAGTGGTGATCCGGCTTGGACGTGGGTTCAATGGCATTACGGTGGACGGCACACGTGTAACTGCGGGCGCGGCCGCGCTGGACGCGCATGTGGCGCGCAAGGCCGCGGATGCCGGGGTCGATCTTACGTTTCTGCGTACCATTCCAGGTGCCATTGGCGGTGCGGTCTGCATGAATGCGGGCTGCTACGGGTCGTATGTTGCGGATCATCTGATCGAAATCCGCGCCGTTCTGCGCACGGGCGAGGTGGTGACGCTGCCCACGGCAGATTTGAGTTTGTCCTACCGATCCAGTGTCTTGCCCGAAGGCGCGGTGGTGATTGAGGCCGTGTTCGAAGGGCAGGCAGGCGATCCGGAGGCACTGCACGCGCGGATGGAAGAGCAACTTGCCAAGCGCGACGCGACGCAGCCCACGAAAGACCGCACAGCTGGGAGCACCTTCCGAAATCCAGCCGGGTTTTCATCGACCGGCAAGGACGACGATGTGCATGATCTGAAGGCGTGGAAGGTGATTGACGATGCCGGAATGCGAGGGGCCAAACGTGGCGGCGCGCAGATGTCGCCCAAGCATTCGAACTTCCTTGTCAACACCGGCGGCGCAACGGCTGCAGACCTTGAAGGATTGGGCGAAGAGGTGAGAAAAAAGGTTTTCTTGGACTCTGGAATAGAGTTAGAATGGGAAATCAAACGCGTCGGAGAGCCGTTGGTTGACAGGACGTGACCGGACGAGGGTAAACCCTCGCAGGTGATGGCGGTGCGCCGGGCAGGTTGCACAATATAAAAAGGGGCGCAGCCCCAGTCAGGGTGGGGGTAAACCCCCATAATTTGAGGCGATTTTGGGTATGTCGAGCAGGGCAAACCCGAAAGTGGCAGTATTGATGGGTGGCCCCTCGGCTGAGCGCCAGGTGTCCTTGTCATCAGGGCGTGAATGCGCCGCCGCTTTGCGGGATGAAGGATTTGAGGTTCACGAGGTCGATGCGGGCCGTGACCTTGCATCCGTACTGGCCGAACTTTCCCCTGATGTCTGTTTCAACGCACTTCACGGCCGCTGGGGAGAGGATGGCTGCGTGCAGGGGCTGCTCGAGTGGCTCGGCATCCCGTACACCCATTCCGGTGTTCTGGCATCGGCTCTGGCGATGGACAAGGAACGCACCAAAGACGTCTATCGTCGGCATGGTTTGCCGGTTGTCGAAAGCATGCTGGCGTCCCGCGACGAAGTGCGGAGCCGCCACGTGATGGAGCCGCCTTATGTCGTGAAGCCTTTTAACGAAGGCTCATCGGTTGGCGTTTACCTTGTGAGCGAAGGCGCAAACGAGCCGCCGCAACTCTCCGATGATATGCCCGAGACCGTGATGGTCGAGGCCTTTGCGCCGGGGCGCGAGCTGACAACAACCGTTGTGGGGGACAGGGCGCTGTGCGTGACCGATATCCTGACCGACGGTTGGTATGACTACGACGCGAAATACAAACCGGGCGGATCGCGGCATGTGTTGCCAGCCGATGTGCCGGAAGAGATCACGGCAGCCTGCCTTGACTACGCCGTTCGTGCCCACAACGCGCTGGGCTGTCGGGGCGTCAGCCGGACGGATTTTCGTTGGGACGAAAGCAAGGGTCTGGATGGGTTGATCCTGCTGGAGACCAACACTCAACCGGGGATGACGCCCACCTCTCTGACGCCAGAACAGGCGGCGCATACTGGCATGAGCTTTGGCGAGCTGTGCCGATGGATGGTCGAGGACGCGTCATGTCACAGATGAACATGCGCCCAGATCCAGCGCCTTCGCGCCTGAAGTACCGGATGGAGCGGCTCATGTTGACGCCGCTCTTTCGCCTTTTGCTACGTTTCGGCTTGCCGTGCCTGCTGACATTTGGAGCGGCAAGTTGGTGGCTGTCGATCGACGATAACCGCATGAAGATCATCGACGCCTATGTCGATCTGCGGTCTCAGGTTGAAAGCCGACCGGAGTTCATGGTCAACATGATGGTGGTCGACGGTGCAAGTGACGTGGTTTCTGACGGCATCCGTCAGATGCTTCCTTTAGACTTTCCAATCAGTTCGTTCGACCTCGATCTTGAAGCGATGCGTGAAGTTGTTGTCTCGCTGAATCCGGTGAAATCGGCGCGGCTTTACGTACGTCAGGGCAACGTGTTGCAGGTGGATGTGGTTGAGCGCATTCCCGTCGTGCTGTGGCGGAATGATCAGGGATTGCAGTTGTTGGACAGCGAAGGCTATCTGGTTGGCCCGGCCTTCGTTCGGGCAGATTGGCCGGAACTGCCGCTGATCGTCGGCGATGGCGCGCACAAAAACGTCACCGAAGCCTTGGAACTGGTCGCTGCAGCGGAACCGCTGTCCTCGCGCTTTCTGGGTTTGGTGCGAATGGGCGAGCGCCGTTGGGACGTGGTTCTTGACCGCGACCAGCGCATCCTTTTGCCGGAAACAGATGCAGTGCAGGCGCTGGAGCGGGTGATCGCCATGGATCAGGCGGTCGACATGCTGGAACGTGATCTTGTGGCAGTCGATCTGCGGCTGCCGAACCGACCAACTCTCAGAATGACAGACGGAGCGGTGCAGGAACTCATCCGCATCCGAGCGATCGAGGCAGGGGAACCGAAGTAATGATCGAGCTTTACGAGTCACAGCGGGCGATGCGCAATATGCGCAAGGCGGCGATGCAACGAGGTGTGATTGCCATTCTCGACATTGGCAGCTCCAAGATCGCGTGTCTTGTGTTGCGCTTCGACGGAACCGATCGTGCTGTTGAGACCGACACCATCGGATCGCTGGCAGGACAATCCGGCTTCCGCGTGATCGGTGCTGCGACCACACGGTCCCGCGGCGTGCGCTTCGGCGAGATCGACTCGATGAGCGAAACCGAACGTGCGATCCGTACGGCGGTGCAGGCGGCCCAGAAGATGGCGCAGATCCGCGTGGATCACGTGATCGCCTGTTTCGGCGGAGCGGATCCGCGCAGCTATGGCTTGGCGGGTCGTGTGGAGGTGGCTGGCACCACCGTGGACGAGCAAGACGTGGCGCGGGTGCTATCCGCCTGCGACGTGCCGGACTTTGGACACGGGCGCGAAGTGCTGCATGCGCAGCCGGTGAACTTTGCTCTCGACCATCGCAGTGGCCTGATCGACCCGCGCGGCCAGATTGGCCAGGAACTCGCCGCTGACATGCACATGCTGACGGTCGATGCCATGGCGATCCAGAACCTCGCGCATTGCATGAAGCGGTGCGATCTCGAACTCGCGGGCATCGCGAGCTCGTCTTACGTGTCAGGTGTGGCAGCCCTGGTTGAGGACGAGCAAGAGCTGGGTGCGGCCTGCATTGACATGGGCGGCGGATCGACCGGCCTGTCCATCTTTATGAAAAAGCACATGATTTATGCCGACGCGGTGCGTATGGGCGGGGATCATGTGACAAGCGACATTTCGATGGGTCTTCAGGTGCCAATGGCAGTGGCCGAACGGATCAAGACCTTCCACGGCGGTGTCGTCGCTACCGGAATGGATGACCGGGACATGATTGAAATCGGTGGCGACACGGGCGATTGGCATCACGACCGACGCTCGGTGAGCCGTGCGGAACTGATCGGCATCATGCGCCCGCGTGTCGAAGAGATCCTTGAAGAGGTGCGCGCGCGGCTTGATGCCGCCGGGTTTGAGCACCTTCCCAGCCAGCAGATCGTGCTCACGGGTGGGGCCAGCCAGATCCCCGGCTTGGATGGTCTGGCAACCAAGATCCTCGGCCAGCAGGTGCGCCTCGGGCGGCCAATGCGGGTCCATGGTTTGCCGCAGGCGGCAACGGGTCCGGGCTTTGCCAGCGCAGTCGGTCTGTGTCTGTTCGCGGCAAACCCGCAGGACGAATGGTGGGACTTTGAGATCCCTGTAGACCGGTATCCTGCGCGTTCCCTGAAGCGCGCCGTAAAATGGTTCCGCGACAACTGGTAATCGGTCCATCCGGTCCTGCCGGAACTTCGGGTTAGAACGACCCGATAAAGGGATGGTCGGGCATGTCTGCCCGACCGT
Organism: Alphaproteobacteria bacterium; assembly: GCA_030425145.1. Classification (GTDB taxonomy): domain Bacteria; phylum Pseudomonadota; class Alphaproteobacteria; order Rhodobacterales; family Rhodobacteraceae; genus Marivita. Next base: position 18,121 of record JAUHVK010000018.1, read on the forward strand.
TCCGGTGTTATGGCTTGATGTACGTGTAGCCTTGCATTTGCAGATGCGAGAGTTCGGCCACGCCGCTCGGGACAATGTCTTCTTCGAACACGTCGAACAGGTCGTTCTCGTATGAGATATTGCGGCCCTTGAGAGTGTTGTTGCAGACGTGGATTGCCACGTTCTGCCCTTTCAACTCCAGAACCTGACCCTGTAGCTTTTCGTTGCTCTTGGCGGCGGACAGCAGTCCGAGGCCATTGCCGTGCAGGACCAGTTTGATTTCCATGTTCTCGGCGCCAACGGCATTGATGTGGTTCTGCATGTTACGCAGGGCGCCCCGGTAGGCGCGGTCATCTTCGCCACCATTGTAGTTGATGTGATACACGACTTTCTGTTTCCCATACCGCTCTTGCGCCTCGGCGTCCTGTGTCGTTGCAAAGACGCTCAGCACGGCCATGGCGCAAACCATCAGCAGAGATGTGAGATGTTTCATGTACTTAGTCCTCCCATTTTCATTGGTAGGGCGTGTCTGCTGCCCGTGGTTTAGAGTGACACGCGATGGGGGCTGGAACACCTCGGGTGAACCATGGGAAGGGCCGGAAACATACCCGGGAGATACCTAGGGTTTGGGTGTCAGCGCCTGTTCAGCTCGCCAGGGCGACAAGTTGCGTCGACGAGCGGGCGTCGAACTTCTTAAGCAGGTTTGCCCGGTGGAATTCGACCGTTTTCGGGCTGATATCGAGACGCTGCGCGATCTCTTTCGACGAATACCCTTCGGTGATGAAGTCAAGGATCTGCCGCTCGCGTTTGGTCAGATTGGGCATGTCCTTGTCCGGCTCCGAAGAGGACGGGTCGGCGTCGGACATATTATCTTTCCGATCCTTCAAGAGCCGCACCGTCACAGCGATGGCCGCTACAACACCCGCAGCAAATGTCGCGATCAACGGCAGCAACTCGACCAGACGTTGCCAAAGGGTTGGTGCCTCGACGCGGAGGGCATAGGCGTGCTTCAGATCAATGGCGGCGTTGTAAGCGACGGGAGAGGACCAGTAGTTCCGCATTCTGGCATCCTGCGCCAGCGGGCTGTCCTTGGCGCCGAGCAAGGCGATCGTCACGGCATCGCGCAGGGCAGGGGCGACGTTTGCCAGTGCGGCAAACGGCCATTCCGGATATAACCGCGTGCTGAGCATATCCGGATGCGCAAAGGTGGCATTGGTGTTCAGATAGGTGAAATCGTCTTTGGAATAGGTGCCATCAGCCAGCACCCGTTCCATCAGCCCGCTGCGAATGATGCCGATATCCGCCTGGCCTGACGCCACACGTTCGATCACGCCATCCATGGGAAAGCCGACAAACACCAGTGATTTGGTGTCAGTAAAGAGATTGATCTGGGCGTTGTCGAATTCACGCCATGCCAATTGGAAGCCGCCAAAGGCCATCTTGTCGATGGCAACGACGGTTTTGTCGCGTGCATCGCTCAGCTCTTCGATGCCCGTCCCCGCCCGCGCAAAGATCAGACTTCCGAATTCGGAGGAATAACTGCCGTCGCTCCGCTGTACGTTGCGGGTCGCAAGAACGCTCATCGCGTGATCTTTCGACAGATCGACAAAATGGCCGGGATTGGTCAGCACAAAATCGACCTGGCCGCTGGCGATCTGCGACGAGGCAGACGCCAGTGTCATCGGCACAAGTTCGAATTCATGGGTCGGCACCGACGCGTCCAGATACCGCTGAAGCCCATGCCAACGCACCAGCGCGTCTTCATAGCCGAGGTAGGCAAGCACACCAATCCGCGCCTGCGAAGCGGCGTCTTGCGCGTCACAGGGGGCCGAGCCGAACCCGGTCAGACACATGGCCAATAGCGCCGCTCTGAGCATTGTCTCCTCCTGTTCGATTTATAGGCGGAGCGCGGTCTGGGGCGCAATCGTACACTCACTGGACCGCACTGTGTGCATAAGGGGAATCAAGGTGAAGAAACTCAGCTTGCGCTGGTAGGTCTCGAGGAAATCTGCTAAGGATTTCAAAACAAAAAGGCAGAACCGAGCAGGTCTATATCCAACTGTAAGACAGCGATCCGCTTTGAGTGGAATGTCTCTTGGCGTCTTGTGGCTGGATGAGGTTGTTCCGCTATATATCGACAAATTGGCGAAATTCCGCGATCCAATGCGTAATTTAACCCCATATTTGGGGGCGTTTTCGTGTTTTTTACGTGACCTTCGCGGCTCTGGGCGGTAATAATTGGCGAAACAGGTGCAGAAAACGTCCCGAAAGGGGCTGAAATAGCAGGCGGACAGACACATGACATTGAACCTTTCAGTGCCCGGACAGGAAGAATTGAAACCCCGTATCACCGTTTTCGGTGTCGGCGGTGCAGGCGGCAACGCTGTCAACAACATGATCGACAAGTTGCTCGAGGGCGTCGATTTTGTGGTTGCCAACACTGACGCTCAGGCTCTTCAGCAGAGCCGGTCCACCAGCCGTATCCAGCTGGGTGTCAAAGTCACCGAAGGTCTAGGCGCAGGCGCACGGGCAACAGTCGGTGCCGCAGCTGCCGAAGAGAGCATCGAACAGATCGTCGATCACCTTGCTGGCGCGCACATGTGCTTCATCACCGCCGGTATGGGCGGCGGCACCGGGACAGGTGCTGCGCCGATCATTGCGCAAGCCGCGCGTGAACTGGGCGTTCTGACCGTCGGTGTTGTGACCAAGCCCTTCCAGTTCGAAGGCAACAAGCGGATGAAGCAGGCCGAAGAGGGCGTCGAGGCGCTCCAGAAGGTCGTGGATACGCTGATCATCATTCCAAACCAGAACCTGTTCCGCCTGGCCAATGAAAAAACCACCTTCACTGAAGCGTTCTCCATGGCGGATGACGTTCTCTACCAAGGTGTGAAAGGCGTGACCGACCTGATGGTTCGTCCGGGCCTCATCAACCTCGACTTCGCCGACGTCCGCGCGGTGATGGACGAGATGGGCAAGGCAATGATGGGTACCGGAGAGGCCGAGGGCGAAGATCGCGCCATTCAGGCAGCCGAAAAAGCCATCGCGAACCCGCTGCTGGACGAAATCAGCCTGCGCGGCGCTAAGGGCGTTCTCATCAACATCACCGGTGGTCACGACCTTACGCTTTTCGAACTGGACGAAGCGGCGAACCGTATCCGCGAGGAAGTGGACACCGACGCGAACATCATCGTGGGCTCGACCCTCGACGACAGTATGCAGGGCATGATGCGCGTGAGCGTTGTGGCCACGGGCATCGACGCAGTCGACGTACACTCGGAAATTCCGGTGCCGCGCCGGTCGCTCGCCACGCCGCTGACGCAGACCACACGGGTCGAGGAAACGCAGCAGGCCGAAAAAGTTGCCGCGAAGCCCGAACCGGTTGTAGCTCAAACCGCACAGGAGCCGTCGCTCTTTGATACCGAGCGGGAAGCTGCGGAAGAGCAGATGGAAACGCTCTTCGAAGAAGAAGTGGACCAGCCGGAAGCCGTAGACGACGACGGTCTGCCGCCGCCCGCCTACCGTCCGCAGGTTGCGGAATTCAACCCGCGCGAGGACAGCATCGAAGCCGATCCCGAGCAATTCGTGGCACCGCGCGCACCCGCGCCGGGCACACCCAGCGCCGAAGCTCTGGCCCGTTTGCAGGCCGCGGCATCGCGCGCACGTCCGGCACCGGGCAGCCGCCAGAACATGCAGGTCGAGCAGGAACCGGCGGACAGCGAACGCCCGCGCTTTGGGATCAATTCGCTGATCAACCGGATGACCGGACACGGCCACAATGCCGAGCCGCCGGTGCGCCGCGCAGCCCAGCCGCCGGTCCAATCCAGCGGTGCTGCACCGGCCCGCGCACCCTCTCAAGAGGCGGACGAAGATCAGGAACGGATCGAGATTCCGGCCTTCCTGCGGCGCCAAGCCAACTGATTCAGCGGTCAACCGCTTGCGAAACGCCCCCGATCTCGGGGGCGTTTTTCGTTTTTTATGAGTGTGTTGTGGGGCTTGGCGAATTTCCGCCGAAATCTTTCGAGAGCTTGTTTCAGGCCGTTACAATCTTTGATTTGAGAGAAAATAGGTCAGCGAGTATCACCCATTCAAAGCGCTGCATTGGGGGTGTTAGCGCAGCTTGCTGAGGTTCTTTTGCAAACTACCGTTCAATCCGTCGTCCGATTCTCGGGCATTGGCCTGCACACTGGCATGCCGGTAACGATATCCATTTGTCCGGCGCCAGCCAACCATGGCATCGTTTTCGAACGCACGGATATCCGTTTGGGCAATGCGCGGATCCCGGCGTTGTTCGACTATGCCGAGCATTCTCCTCTTTGCACCATGATCGTCAACGAAGCCGGGGCGTCTGTCTCGACTGTCGAGCATGTGATGGCCGCATTGGCGGGCTGCGGCGTGCATAACGCGCTGATCCGCATCGACGGCCCCGAAGCGCCGGTCCTCGATGGCAGCGCGGTTCCGTTTGTGCGCAGCATTCTCGCGACAGGCGTCAAAGAACTCGATGCGCCAATCCGGGTCATCGAAGTGCTGAGCACGGTCGAAGTGCATACCGCACAGGGCTGGGCGCGGCTTGGGCCGGGCAAGGGTCTGACGATGGATTTCCATATCGACTTTGCCGACAAGGCAATCGGCAAGCAGAGCAAGTCTCTCGATTTGGCGAACGGCGCCTTTGTGCGCGAACTCAGCGACAGCCGCACTTTCTGCCGCGCTTCCGATGTCGAAGCGATGCGCGCGGCGGGTAAGGCACTTGGCGGCACGATGGACAATGCGGTTGTGGTCGATGGCGACACCGTCCTCAGCCCCGGTGGCCTGCGTCACAGCGATGAGGCCGTACGTCACAAGATGCTCGACGCGCTGGGGGATCTGGCGCTCGCCGGGATGCCGGTGCTGGGGCATTACGAAGGCCACAAAGCCGGCCATACCCTGACCAACATGCTTCTGCGCGAACTCTTCGCGACACCGGACGGATACCGCATCCGCGAATGTGATGCCGCAATGGCAGCGCGTTTGCCGGGGGCGGGCGTCACAGCGCATGAAATTCCGGCGGTTGCCTGACCGCCACTCCAATACATGGATCACACCATCGGAAGGACGCGCGCAACGGCGTGACCGCTTGTGTGCCTAAAGGCGTTTTGCCTTCCGATTTAATGTGCTAGGACCGAAGGCAGACAAGTGGCACGGATAGCCACGGCGGTGAATCGAAGGTGACGGGCATGGCAGCGGGCAGAAGCGCAAGAGCTGTGATCGGAGCGGGGCTCTTGCTGGTGACGCTGACAGCGTGCAGTGATGGCGAACGTCCGGGATTTGGACCGGGCGGTGTGCCGATCGAGAATTTCACCGCGGAACAGATATTCGAACGAGGCGAATTCGAGCTGGATCGAAGCGATCCCGAAGACGCCGCGTATTACTTCTCCGAAGTCGAACGGCTGTATCCCTATTCCGAATTGGCGAAGCGCGCCGTCATCATGCAGGCCTTCGCGCATCACCAGAACAAGGATTACGAGAACAGCCGCGCGGCTGCGCAGCGCTATATCGACTTCTACCCGACCGATGAAGATGCGGCCTATGCGCAGTACCTTCTGGCGCTCAGCTATTATGACCAGATCGAAGAGGTGGGCCGCGATCAGGGGCTGACCTTCCAGGCACTTCAAGCTTTGCGCACAGTGATCGAACGCTATCCCGACAGCGAATATGCGCGGTCGTCGGTTCTCAAATTCGATCTCGCGTTCGACCACCTTGCGGGCAAGGAAATGGAAATCGGGCGCTACTACCTGCGCCGCGAACACTATGGCGCTGCGATCAATCGCTTCCGCGTCGTGGTAGAGGATTTCCAGACCACCACCCACACCGCAGAGGCTCTTCACCGCCTGGTCGAGGCGTATCTGTCGCTGGGTCTGACCGATGAGGCGCAGACGGCCGGGGCCATTCTGGGCTACAACTACCAGTCCACCGACTGGTACGAGGACAGCTTCAAACTGCTCTCCGGGCGTGGGCTGGAATTGAAAGCAACCGGAGACAATTGGCTGCGGCAGATCTATCGCCAGATGGTCAAGGGTCAGTGGCTTTGATCGGGGGGCGGTGCGTCTGACAACGCACCCGGTTCCACAGAATGCTGCGCACGCTTGAAATACGGGACATGCTGATCATTGATCGGTTGGAGCTTGAGTTCCAACCCGGTCTCAATGTGTTGACCGGCGAAACCGGGGCAGGCAAATCGATCCTTCTCGACAGTCTCGGCTTTGTGCTGGGGTGGCGCGGCCGCGCCGAATTGGTGCGCAGCGGGGCAGAGCAGGGCGAAGTCACAGCCGTGTTCGATTTGCCCAAGCGTCACCCTGCGCATGACGTCCTGGCAGAAGCCGGGTTCGAGGATGCCGACGAGTTGATCTTGCGACGTGTGAACACAGCCGATGGGCGTAAGACCGGATGGGTGAATGACCGGCGAGTAACCGGCGAGATGCTGCGCGCCCTGTCCGACACGCTTGTCGAACTGCATGGCCAGCACGATGATAGAGGTTTGTTGAACCCCAAGGGGCACCGGGCGCTGCTCGACGAGTTTGCCGGACATGACGACCTGCTGGGCGCGGTGAAAGCGGCGTGGGGCACATTGTCCAAGGCCCGGAAGGCGCTGACCGAAGCCGAAGCCGCTTATAAGGCGGCGCAGGCCGAGGAAGAATTCCTGCGCCATTCCGTGGCCGAGTTGGACAAGCTGTCCCCCGAACCGGGAGAGGATGCTGATCTCGACGCGCGCCGCCGCATGATGCAGGCGTCCGAACGCATCCGCGACGACATCGCCCGCGCGGCACAGGTGATGGGGCAGGACGGTGCCGAAGGCGCGATGTCGAATGCGCTGCGCTGGCTCGAAGGGGTCAGCGATGCTGCTGATGGACGTCTGGACGATCCGCTGGCTGCACTTGCCCGCGCCATGGCCGAGCTGGACGATGCCGCGCGCGGTGTGGCTGCGACGCTCGAGTCGCTTGAATTCGACCCGCACGAGCTTGAGGCCACGGAAGAGCGGTTGTTTGCACTCCGGGCGCTGGCGCGGAAACACGGCGTAGCACCGGATGACCTGTCAGAATTGGCGGATACACTGCGCGACCGTTTGGCGGCGCTGGATCAGGGGGCTGATCGCCTGACACGCCTTCAGTCCGAACTGCGCAGCGCCGAAGCGGCGTATCAAAGTGCGGCAAGTGCTCTGAGTGACAGCCGCGCGGCGGCGGCAAAACGGCTCGATACGGCAGTCTGCGCAGAACTCGCCCCGCTCAAGATGGAACGCGCGGTGTTTGTGACCGATTTGACCGAAGCGCCCGCCGGGTCAGAGGGCAGCGATGCGGTGGCCTTCACCGTCGCCACCAACCCCGGCGCACCGGCAGGACCGATTGGCAAGATCGCGTCGGGCGGGGAGCTCAGCCGCTTTCTACTGGCGCTCAAAGTGTGCCTGTCGGAACAGCGCGACGCCGGGCTGACCATGATCTTCGACGAGATCGACCGGGGTGTTGGCGGGGCGACCGCCGATGCCGTGGGCCGTCGTCTGGCGGCTTTGGCTGATGGTGGGCAAGTGCTGGTGGTCACACACTCTCCGCAGGTCGCGGCCCTTGGGGCGCATCACTGGCGCGTGGAAAAGCGTGTTGCGGACGAGCAGACGACGTCAACCGTGATCCCGTTGGATGCGCCCGCGCGGGAAGGCGAAATCGCCCGCATGTTGTCGGGCGATACCATCACGGATGAGGCCCGCGCGGCGGCGCGGGCGCTCTTGGCCGGTTAGAGGCGCATCAGACCGTATCCGGCCAAGGCCAATGTGAGACCGCTGAACACGGTGCGGATCACGTTATAGATCTGCCAAGGTCCCGAATACTCGACCCAGATTGCGCGGGCGGCGTCGATATCCGTGGGCACAGTCATCAGTCCAAGTGCCTCGTTCATTGGCACATTGTTGGTCATAGTCAGGATGATCCCTCCGGCCGCGTAGACCAATCCGCCGAGACCAAATGCTAGTGCAGCGCGCGGGCGGCCTGTGCGCCATGCCAGAAGCGCCGCAATCCACAGAACGAAGGGTGTGCCGAAAAAGGCCGGCGCGAAGACCGCGTTGCGAACCGAGCCATTCATCGCCTGCATAGCCTGAATCGCAACCCGAGGGTCGGTCGCATCCAACCCCCACATGGTCGAACAGACCCACGCATAGAAGAACCCGAAAATCGCACCGCTACAGAGAACGGCGGTCAGTCCAGCAATGCGAACTGCCAGAAGGGAATGGGCGGAAACCTGTGGGGCCGGAACAGAATACGCTGCGGGAAGTGGGGTCATATCAATCTCCTTTCAAAACCGTAATTTGGTGTACGCCTTTACAAATCCGTACATATGATTACGGATATGAGTCAACCAGTTTTTTCCGAAAGGTTTCGCATGCGCGAAGACAACAGAGCGCTGCGGCGCGAACAGATTGAAGCGGCGGCCTATGCTCTGCTTGCCGAAAAAGGCTTTCAGAACATGTCGATGCTGGCAGTTTCCAAAGCGGCGAAAGCGTCAAACGAAACGCTCTATCGGTGGTACGGGGACAAGATCGGCCTTTTCAAAGCCTTGATTGCCACCAATGCGGAACGGGTCGCCGTGCGGTTGCGCGCGGCATTTGACAAGAGTTCGCAGCTGGATCGGACACTGGCCGAGATCGGTCCGGTCCTTTTGTCGATGCTGCTTGGCGACCGCGCCGTCGCGCTCAATCGCGCCGCAGCGGCGGATGCCAGTGGTGTTCTGGGCGAAGCTCTTGCCGAAGAAGGGCGGGGCAAGGTCTTCCCGCTGATGGTCGATCTCTTCGGCAAACTCGTGGCGCGTGGTAAGCTCACCGGAAACCCGGCAGAACTGGCTGCGCTTTATATCGATCTACTGGTCGGTGACCTGCAAATCCGGCGCGCGACAGGAGCGTTGGGGCCTCTGCGTGATCGGGTGATCGAAGACCGCGCCCGACTTGCGCAGGAGCGACTTTTTATGCTTGCAGGTGTGTCCTGACACCGACGGTCACAGACTGTGATCGCATCAGGGGTGGACAGTTCAGCCGCATTGAATAATGCCTTGGGAACCAGAAGTTTTCTGGCTTAGTCCGCCATCTCCGAAAGGACCGCACGGCATGGCGCCCGCTCTGCGTGGTCAATTACAGGCAATGAAGAGGCAGTGCGCGCGCGGCTGGGATTTGCTGCGCCATAAGGGGCCGTCGCAATTCCAGTTCTGGCTGATCGCGCTCATGATCGGGATCGCCGCCGGTCTGGCCGCAACTCTGTTCCGGCTGGCCATCACTTATCTGCAAACCTCGGTCTATGGAACGCCAAGCGTTACGACGATCCATAGCTACGCTGAAAACCTGCCGTGGTGGATGCTGCTTCTGATTCCAACCTGCGGCGGGCTCGTGGTGGGGATCATCGTTCATTACTTCACCCCGGACGGCCGTGTGCGCTCGGTATCCGATGTGATCGAAGGGGCGGCCCTGAATGACGGGCGGGTGGAAAAGAAGGCGGGCATCGCCTCGGCCATCTGTTCCTGGATCACGCTTGCGACAGGGGGCAGTACAGGGCGCGAAGGGCCTGTTGTTCATATTGCCGCGATGATTTCGTCCTGGGTGTCGAACACGATACGCGCCGACGGGATCACCGGGCGCGATCTGTTGGGCTGTGCCGTGGCGGCAGCGGTATCGGCCAGCTTCAATGCACCGATTGCCGGCGCCTTGTTCGCCCTCGAAGTCATCCTGCGCCATTTCGCGGTCCACGCGTTTGCGCCGATCGTTGTGGCCAGCGCGGCAGGCACTGTCATCAACCGGTTGGTGTTTGGTGACGTGACCGAATTCACCCTGCCGGGCACCACCACGGTCGAGTTCTACCTCGAACTGCCCGCGTTCTTCATTCTGGGCCTGGTCTGCGGGCTTGTTGCGGTTGCGATGATGCGGGCGGTGTTCCTCGCCGATGACGTGGGATCGCAGCTTCAGCGCAATATGGGCCTGCCGCATCTGCTGCGCCCTGCTGCCGCAGGGGTGATGCTTGGCGCTTTGGCGATCTGGTTTCCGCATATCATCGGTGTCGGCTACGAGACCACGTCGCGCGCCTTGACGGGTGCGCTGCTCTGGCACGAAGCAGTGGTCTTTGCGATGCTCAAGGTGGCCGCGGTGGCGATAACCATGGGGGGGCGCATGGGGGGAGGGGTGTTTTCCCCCTCATTGATGCTGGGGGCGCTGACCGGGTTGGCCTTCGGCTTGATCGCCACTGGGCTCTTCCCCGAGCAGTCTGGTACCGCCACGCTTTATGCACTGGCCGGGATGGGGGCCGTCGCGGCCGCCGTTCTGGGCGCGCCGATTTCCACCACTCTGATCGTCTTCGAACTGACCGGAGACTGGCAGACCGGGCTGGCTGTGATGGTATCGGTCTCCATGTCGACCGCGGTGTCTGCGCGTCTGGTCGACCGGTCGTTCTTCCTCACTCAGTTGGAGCGTCGAAACGTACACCTTGCTGCTGGACCACAGGCCTACCTGCTGACGATGTTCCGTGTGCAGGGTGTGATGCGTAAACCCACCGACAGCAACGCTGCGGACGAAGAAGCCTGCATGACGATGATCGAGCAGGGACTCTTTGTGCAGGTGCAAGCCACGCTCGAAACCGCTCTACCGCTTTTTGACAAATCCGGTGTGGCCTTCCTGCCCGTGGTCCGGTTCGAAGGCTCCGAGGACGCGCCCATCTTGCAGGGCGCACTCTTTCATGTGGATGCACTCAAGGCCTATAACCGCGCGCTGGCGGCAACAGCCGAGGAAGAGCACAGCTGATCCGACGGATCAGATGCGTTCAACCTGCACCCCTTCCTGTACCCAGAATGCGAGGCGATCTTTGATCTCGGCCACCTCTGCCTTCGGGTTCTCATAAGACCAGACGGCGTTGGTGTAGGTCTTGCTCTTCGACACGATGTCGAAATAGCTGGCCTCACCCTTGTGCGGGCAGGTCGATTTGTGGTCCGAGGCATCCAGAAACGCCATCGCCACGTCGGACCGGGGGATATAGATCACAAAGGGCAACTCGCCCTCGGTCAGCTCCAGCGCGTTGGAGCTTTCAGCAATCACCGCGCCACCGGCGCGAACCACCCACGTGCCTTCAGCAGGTCTGACTGTAATATGTTTCTGCATGTTCCATCCCTTTTGACTGCGATGTACAGGGGTTATCGGGCGATTGTAAATGTTTATGGTCAGATCGGCGCGCAGACCCGTGCCAGCCAGGTTGCAACGTCGCGATCGACCAACGGCCCAATCCGCGCCAGAACTTCGGCGTGATAGGCATTGAGCCAGTCCCGCTCGGCGGCGGTTAACATTGCAGTATCGACCAAGCGAGTATCGATGGGCACATAGGTCAGTGTCTCGAACCGGTACATTTCAGGCACCGTCTGGCCGGGCAGAGCAGGGGCTTCTTCGACAACGATCAGATTCTCGATCCGAATGCCGAATGCGCCTTCGCGGTAGAACCCTGGTTCGTTTGACAGGATCATGCCGGGCATGAACGGTACGGTGCTGGAGCGGGCAAGCCGTTGCGGCCCCTCATGTACACTCAGATAAGACCCGACCCCATGTCCGGTGCCGTGGCCGTAATCCAGCCCCTCAGCCCAGAGCGCCACCCGCGCCAGCGCATCCATGTCGCGCCCCGCCAGCCCCTTGGGCCAGCGCAGGCGGGAAATCGCTATCATGCCCTTGAGCACAAGTGTGAAGGCGTGCATTTCTTCCACGCCGACCTCACCGATGGCGATCGTGCGTGTGATATCCGTGGTGCCGTCGACATATTGCCCGCCGCTGTCCACCAGAAGCAGACCCGGCTCGACCCGCCGATTGGTCTTTTCGGTGACACGATAATGCACGATGGCGCCGTTCGGCCCGGCCCCCGAAATGGTGTCAAAGCTGATGTCGCGCAGCGCGTTGGTGGCCGCCCGTTCGCTTTCCAACTTTGTGACCACGTCAATCTCGGTCAGGCTGCCTGCGGGCTGCTGGTCGAGCCAACACAGGAACCGCGCCATCGCGGCCCCGTCGCGCAGATGCGCCGCGCGTGTACCGTCCAACTCGGCCGCCGACTTGCAGGCTTTGGGCAGGGCGCAGGGGTCCTGCGCTTCGATCAAGGCGATCCCGGCGTCACGAAGCGTGTCCGCGACGATCACCGGACAGCTTGCCGGGTCGATCTGCACCGGGCCAACCTGTTTTGCCAAGGTCGGCAGGAAGTCCTCCACCGGCGCCACATCCACCTTCGGTCCCAGATGGTCGCCCAGATTGACGAGTTTCTCGGGATTGACGAACAACGTCACACGGCCCTCTTCATGCAAAAGCGCAAAGCCGTGCACAAACGGCGTGCGCGGCACGTCATCACCGCGGATGTTCAGAAGCCAGCACAGGCTGTCGGGCATCGTCAGAACCGCGCAACGCGCCTTGCCCAGCGTGCCCGCCAGCCGTGCGATCTTGGCCTCATGCGCCTCCCCGGCAAGGTCTACCGGCTGGGCAAAAGCTGCGGTCGCGGGCGGAGCGGGTTGATCCTCCCAGATCCGGTCTACAAGATTTTCGACCCGTCGCAGGGTCACCGATCCGGCGCTGGCCTCCAACTCCCGAAGCTGCGCCACCGTGTGCAGCCACGGATCAAAGCCCACCACGCCGTTCGGCGAAACGTGCTCTGCCAGCCAGTTGCCCAACGACACCTCTGGCCAGTCGACCGGAGTGAACACATCCGCCACCTGCGCGCGCACCTGCACCCGGTAACGGCCATCGACAAACACACCCGCCTTGTCCTGCAAGGCCACGCAATATCCCGCCGAGCCGGTAAAACCCGTCAGCCAGGCCAGACGGCTGTCCCGCTCGGCCACATATTCACCCTGATGCGCATCGGCGCGCGGCACAATGAAGCCATTCACGCCGACAGCCGCCATTTCGGCGCGCAAAGCCGCCAGCCGGGGTGGGCCTTGCTCGGGTGACGACGTTTCAGAGAAGCTTTGGAACATGACACGGTCTTTCTTCGATTTCACGCAAACGAACCCGGAAACTGCCCGCAAGGCAAGCCGTGTCTGGGGAGAGGGAACGAAATCTTTCCCCTGGCTTCTTCTTTTGTCAAAAAAGCAAAACGCGGCCCGCAGGGCCGCGCAGGTCGGACCGGCGCAGCCGGTCCGAGATCCAGATCAGCTCGCGCGTTTGATGCCAATGAGCCGCGCTCGCGCTCGCGGATCGCTGTCGAAGAGCGAGGCCAGTTGCTCAGTCATCGCGCCGGCCAGCTGCTCTACATCGGTGATCGTCACCGCGCGCTCGTAATAGCGCGTCACGTCATGGCCGATACCGATGGCCAGCAACTCCACCTGCTTGCGCCGTTCCACCATCGCGATCACGTCGCGCAGGTGCTTCTCAAGGTAATTGGCCGGGTTCACCGAGAGGGTGCTGTCATCCACCGGGGCACCGTCAGAAATCACCATCAGGATCTTGCGCGCTTCCGAGCGGTGCAGCATCCGCCGGTGCGCCCATTCCAGCGCCTCGCCGTCGATGTTTTCCTTGAGCAGACCCTCTTTCATCATCAGGCCAAGATTGGGCCGGGTCCGCCGCCAAGGGGCGTCGGCGCTCTTGTAGATGATATGGCGCAGGTCGTTCAGGCGACCGGGCTGCTGTTCGCGGCCTTCGTTCAGCCATTTCTCACGCGCCTGACCGCCTTTCCACGCACGGGTGGTAAAGCCGAGGATTTCCACCTTGACCGAGCACCGCTCCAATGTGCGTGCCAGAACGTCGGCACAGATCGCGGCGATCGAAATCGGGCGCCCCCGCATGGAGCCGGAATTGTCCAGAAGCAGCGTCACAACGGTATCGCGAAACTCGGTGTCCTTTTCGACTTTGAAGGACAGCGGCGTCGTCGGGTTGGCCACCACACGTGCCAGTCGTCCGGCATCGAGAATGCCTTCTTCCAGATCGAACTCCCAGGACCGGTTCTGTTGCGCTTGCAAACGGCGCTGCAGCTTGTTCGCCAACCGGCTCACCGCGCCTTTGAGCGGCTCGAGCTGTTGATCGAGATAGGCCCGCAACCGTTCCAGTTCCACCGGTTCGGCCAGTTCCTCGGCGAGGATTTCCTCGTCATGGGTCGAATCGAAGACCTTGTAATCCGGGTCGGCTTCGGAAATCGGGGCAGGTGGCGGAGGCTCCAAGGGCGCTTCGCCGTCGGGCATTTCTGCCTCGTCGCTCATCTCCTGATCGGCGGCGTCGTCCATGGACACCTGCGCCTGGCTTGGGTCCTGGGTTTCGTCCTGGCTCGATTCCGGATTGGCCTCCGCCTCTTCGCTTTCGTCCTCATCCTGCCCGGTGCTGTCGGGATCCGGCTCGTCGTCGCTGCCCTCTTCGGCCTGATCCTGCGCCTCTTCGTCAAGTTCGTCGGGGTCGTCGCCCAGCTGATCGCCATAACCGAGGTCAGTAATCACCGCGCGGGTGAAACGGGCAAAGGCGGCCTGATCACTCAGCACGTCCTGCAGGTTTTCCAGCGTCCCGCCGGCCTGGTTCTCGATAAAGCCACGCCACAGCTCCATGACGTTCTGCGCACCGGTGGGCAGATCGCGCCCGGTGGCGAGGTGCCGCACAAGATATCCGGCGGCTTCGGCCAAGGGGGCCTCCGAGGCCTCCTTGATCTGGTCATAGCCGCGCCGCATCGCTTCGTGGCCGATCTTGGCGTCGATATTGCCTGCGGTGCCAGGCATGTCGCGTGCGCCCATCGCCTCGCAGCGGGCGGTTTCCATGGATTCGTAAAGCTCGCGCGCCAGATCACCCTGCGGCGCATAGCGCGCATGGGTGCCTGCGTCGTGATAACGGCGATACATCGCCATCGCATCCGCAGTCCCGCGCGCCAGCAACACCTCGTCTCGGGTCAGACGACGGCTGATCTGCGGCAGACGCATCGCGTCGCCGGAAATGCCCGAAGGGTCGACCGAATAGCTGACCGTCAGGTCAGGATCACGGGCCATGACCTTTGTCGCTTCGGCCAGCGCTTTCTTGAACGGATCGGCTGGGTTGTCACTCGATTTGCTCATGACATGACCTTTCCAAGCAGTTCGGTTGCTCGCAATGCCGGTCGCTTAAAGGGGCACCGCAGCATTCCGGCCTCATGAGGCAGAAAATACAACTGGGAACTGGGGACGGTGCCCCCAGTCAGTCGGATCGGCACCGCCGATCCGAAACCCATCAGCCGACGCTCAGGCTGGCCGCGCTTTCGGGCAGCTCTTCGTCAAAGCAACGCTGGTAGAACTCTGCCACGGTCTGACGCTCAAGTTCGTCGCACTTGTTGAGGAAGGACAGGCGGAACGCGTAGCCCACATCGCGGAAGATCTCGGCGTTCTGCGCCCAGGCGATCACGGTCCGAGGGCTCATCACGGTGGACAGGTCGCCTGACATGAACGCGGCGCGCGACAGGTCCGCCACGGTGACCATCTGGCGCACGATCTTGCGGCCTTTCTCGGTGTTGTAGTGCGGTGCCTTCGACAAGACGATCGAGGTTTCGGCGTCGATCGACAGGTAGTTCAGAGTCGCGACCAGCGACCAGCGGTCCATCTGGCCCTGGTTGATCTGCTGGGTGCCGTGGTAGAGGCCCGTGGTGTCGCCAAGGCCAACGGTGTTGGCGGTGGCGAAGATGCGGAAATACTTGTGCGGGGTGATAACCTCGTTCTGGTCAAGCAGCGTCAGCTTGCCGTCGGTTTCCAGAACCCGCTGGATTACGAACATCACATCAGCGCGGCCCGCGTCGTATTCGTCGAACACGATGGCGGTCGGGTTGCGCAGCGCCCAAGGCAGGATACCTTCTTGGAACTGGGTGACCTGCTTGCCATCCACCAGTTTGATTGCGTCTTTGCCGATCAGGTCGATACGGCTGATATGGCTGTCGAGGTTGACGCGCACACAGGGCCAGTTCAGGCGCGCCGCGATCTGCTCGATATGGGTCGACTTACCGGTACCGTGATAGCCTTGGATCATCACACGACGGTTGTTGCGGAAGCCCGCAAGAATCGCCAGCGATGTGTCCGGGTCGAACTTGTAGGTGCTGTCGATGTCCGGCACGCGGTCCGTCCGCTCGGGGAACCCGTGGACAATCATGTCCGTATCAATGCCAAACACCTCACGAACGGAAATTTCTTCAGTCGGTTTGGCGTTGATGTCGATCGTCCCGTCGGCCATGTTGCGGACATCCTTCTCCAGCTGGGGGTTTGCGTGTGTGGTGCAACATAATGGCGGGAGGAGCAAGGGAAAGGGCATGGGAATTCGTTCATGACGCCCCAAGAAGAGGTGGAAAACCTTATTGCCCGCGTGGCGATGGGCGACCGTGCCGCGTTCAACCGGCTGTATGACCGGACGTCCGCGAAACTTTTTGGCGTCTGCTTGCGTGTGTTGAACGACCGCGTAGAGGCCGAGGAGGTGTTGCAGGACGTGTTCGTGACGGTGTGGAACAAGGCCGACAGCTATCGGGTCAACGGCTATTCGCCGATGACCTGGCTGATCACGATCACCCGCAACCGCGCGGTGGATCGTCGACGCGCCCTGAAGCTGCCGCCCGTGCCGATCGAAACCGCCGATCTATTGCCCGACAGTAAACCCGGTCCCGAGGACAGTGCCGTCGCCGCCTCCGAGGCGCGGCAGATCAAGGCCTGTCTCGACGAATTGCCCCGCGCGCGGGCGCATCTTGTCCAGCGGGTCTATCTCGAAGGTTACAGCTATGCCGACCTGTCCGAGGCCACCGGCGTCAACCTGAACACAATTCGCACGTGGCTGCGCCGCAGTCTCATGGCCTTGCGGGAGTGTTTGAGCAGATGAGCGATCAGACCACACCCCCCGAAAACCCCGAAGACGATGATCGCATCCTCGCCGCAGAATATGCGCTGGGCCTTCTGACGGACGAAGAACGCGCTCTGTTCGAAGCCCGGCTTGACGCCGATGCCGAATTGCGCGCCGAGGTTATCTCGTGGGACGAGCATTTCGCTGCCATTGTCCTTGATGACGGTGAGGAGGTGGCCCCTTCGCCGCAGGTCGCAAAGCGCCTGCGGACGATCCTCTTCAAACCGCAGAAGCAATCCATCTGGCAGCAAATCTGGCCTTACGGTCTGGGTGGAGTAGCCGCCGCATTGGTCCTGTGGATGACGATCAGCACGGAGATCATCACGCTGGACGGCCCTGCGGTGAACCCGGATCTGGTTGCCGAGCTTGCGCCTACGCCGGATGGCGAAGGGCTGGTGATCCGCGCCGCTGTCGACACGTCGCTTGGCGCGGTGGAGGTGGTCCGGGCAGCAGGGACACCGCCTGAAGGTCGGGTATTCGAGCTTTGGCTGATCGCCGGGGATGCGCCGCCCGTGTCGCTCGGTTTGCTCGAAGAGGGCAACAGTACGGTGATCGACCTGCCGCAGGAGCTTCTCGCTGTCTTGCCGGGGGCGCTGCTGGCAATCTCCGACGAACCTCCGGGCGGCTCTCCGACAGGTGCCCCGACTGGTGCGGTGCGGGCGGCCGGTCCGCTCACTTCGTCGTGATAGAGATGTTATCACGCCCGGTGAAACAGGCGTGACCTGAACTCCGTGTCTACGTCCGACCCGCTGGACATCCTGGCGGGAAATCTCGGAGGACGAAATGACACTGAAGACCATTCTCACCGCCGCTGTGGCAGCCACCACCCTCACAACCGCCGCGCTGGCCGAAAGCCATGCCGGGACGGACAACCCGATGGTGGGTGGCGCTGCAATGTTCCCGGACAAGACCATTGTCGAAAACGCGGTGAACTCTGCCGATCACACAACGCTTGTCGCCGCCGTCAAGGCCGCCGAGCTTGTCGACACTCTGATGAGCGACGGCCCGTTCACCGTCTTTGCACCCACCAACGGTGCGTTCGACCGCATTTCGGCGGAGTCGCTTAACGCGCTCTTGCAACCCGAAGCCAAGGCGCAGTTGACGCAAATCCTGACCTGCCATGTGGTTGCCGGCAACGCGATGTCCGATGCCATTGCGGGGATGATCGCCGATGACGGCGGTATGCACCCGGTCGAGACCGTGGGAGGCTGCACGCTTCAGGCCAAGATGGACGGGTCCAAGATCACTCTCACGGACGAAAACGGGCGCGAGGCCACTGTCACAATTGCCGATGTGCGGCAGTCGAACGGGGTCATCCACGTGATCGACCGCGTGCTTTTGCCGGCTCAGTAAACCCCAGTTCCCCAACCCCCGGGGTTTGGGAGATCGCGCAAAAGTGTGTACCCCGGTCTTGCGGACCGACAGACCGGGGTACCAGTTTAAAGAAGGTGAAGGAGGACACGATGTTGAGACGCCACTTCCTGCAAACTGCCGCTGCCGCGCTGGGCCTCGGTGCCCTCGCTCGCGGGTCGATCGCCGCCGAAGGCACGTTCGAAGTCACCCGATCCAAGGCTGAGTGGAAGGCGATGCTGACCTCGCTGGAATACCGTGTGATGCGCGAAGAGGGGACTGAACGTGCTTTCTCTTCGCCGCTCAACGATGAAAAGCGGGCGGGCATGTTCCACTGCAAGGGTTGCGACCTCGCGCTCTATTCATCGCAGCACAAATACGACAGCGGCACCGGCTGGCCGAGCTTCTCGCAGGCACAGTCCAACGCCGTCGAGACGAAGGCGGATCGGACGCTGTTCATGGTCCGCACGGAATGCCATTGCCGCCGCTGTGGCAGCCATCTGGGCCATATCTTTGACGATGGGCCGCAACCGACGGGCAAGCGGCATTGCATCAATGGCGTCAGCCTGACGTTTCAGGCCGCGTGAACCGCGCCGGATTTTGAAAAAATCCGGCGTAAATTCTTTGAAGAGATTACGCGCTTATGCGCCTTTCGCACCCAGTCCCAACTGCATCAGCGTCGTGCGCACTGGCTTCAACGTATAAAGCGCATCCAACCCCTTGGCGCGCAGGTCGCGCAAAGGCGGCGCGCTGAGCATCGAGGTGCGGTTAAGCAGCGTGATCCCGGCAACCCGCGCCCGAATGTCCGCAATCCGCTTTTGATGATAGGCGTCCAGCATCTTGCGGCTGCCGATGTCGTCGCCTGCCTGCCGCGCGAGGTCGCGCAACACGCTCAGGTCCATCAGACTCATGTTAAGACCTTGTGCCCCGATCGGCGGCACCACATGTGCGGCTTCGGCGACCAGCGCGATCCGTTCGCCGCTCAGCCGTTCGGCGTGCTGGCTGATGATCGGCCAAATGGTCCGGCGCGACGCCAGTGTCAGAGGCCCGAACAGGCCACACGACCGTGTCGTCATCGCCTCTTCGAACGCCTCGGTCTCCAATGCCATCAGGGCCTCGGCGTTCGGGCCTTCTTCCATCCAGACAATGGCCGAGGAGGGGTGACCATCCAGATCGGGCAGGGGCACGAAAGTGAAGGGTCCACCGGTGCGGTGGATCTCGGTCGAGACATTGCCATGCGGGATGGGATGGGTCACCGCGAAGGCCAGCGCCTTTTGCCCAAACCGTGTGGTCTGAACGTCGATCCCTGCCGCCTTGCGCATCGGTGAATTCCGCCCATCGGCGGCGATCACCAGCTTGCACCGCACCTTGCTGCCGTCGCTCAGCCCGACGCGCGCTTCGGCCTCGCGGGTGAACAGCGACGTCGTGCCGACGCCCGCGCGGAACGTGACGGTTTCGAGCCCGTCGAGATGCGCGACGAACTCCCGGCGCAGCAGCCAGTTCGGCAGGTTCCATCCGAAGGGCAGGTCGGAAATGTCCGAAGCGTTGAATTCCTTGGTCACACGCGCCGTCGGCTCTTCGCCTCCGGCATCGACAATCCGCATCACCTGCAAGGGCATTGCATGGTCAGCCAGACGCGCCCAGAGACCGATTTCGTCCAGAAACGCCTGCGCCGGTTGCAGAAATGCGGTGGTGCGCAGGTCAGCGCCAACCGCATCGCGCTCCGTGACTGGCGGCGCGGGGTCGAGGCACAGAACCGAATAGCCTTCCGCACCGAATGCCGTGGCTGCGGCTAGTCCGGCGATCCCGCCCCCAGATACGACGATGTCATAGGTCATGGCGTGGCCTTTCGGTGCGTTTGTCTCCCGCCCTTATAGGCGGGAGAACCGCAAAGCGCGATGCGTCAGGGCGCGCTATTTTCCGACGGTGATGAGGATCAGCAGCACCATCACAACCGGCACCATGAACAACGCCGTCATGGTGAGCGCGACGACGCCCCATGTCTTCACCGCCAGCACCAATAGCGTCAGAAGAATGACGAGGAGATAGTAGATCGTGTCCGGCCCACCTTCTTTGAGATCGCGGGCGATCCAGCCAAACACGGGAATGGCGTAGAACGGGTTGCGGCGGTGCATCTGTGCCGGTTCGGAAATAGACATTTGAGATCCCTCTTTTGGTCAACAAGAGAGATAGGAAGGCAAAACCGATCTGAAACTGCCAAATTGCCGCAATGCAGCACCAGGATGTCAGGTCAGCCGCGCCAGAAACGCCGTCAGGTCCGAGGTGTGGTGATGTATGTGATCGGCCGCCACCGCGTCCGGGGCGACATGCACGGTACGCATCCCCATCGCATGAGGTGCGGCCAGGTTGCGCGGGTCGTCTTCGAACATCGCGGCGCTTTGCGTGTCCGTGCCATCGCGCCCGAACACTTTCTCGAAGGCGCTACGCTCGGGCTTGGGTTGGAAATCGGCATGTTCGACGCCGTAGACTGCATCAAAAATACCATCGAGCCCACGCGCCTTGAGAACATTGCGGGCATAGGGCTCAGACCCGTTGGTGTAGACGATCTTGCGCCCCGGTAATCCTCGGATCAGCGACGCGAGATAGGGGTCTTCAGACAGCACCGTAAAGTCAATGTCATGCACCTCATGCAGGTACGGTGTGGGGTCCACATCATGTTCCCGCATCAACCCGGCCAGCGTGGTGCCGTAAGTCTTCCAGTACTCCACCCGAAGCGTGTTCGCGCGCTCTTTGTCGACGCCAAGCGCGTCCATGACGAACTGGGTCATCCGCACCTCGATCTGGTCGAACAGGCGGACGGCGGGCGAATAGAGAGTGTTGTCGAGATCGAACACCCAGTGGCGGACATGTGAGAATGCAGACTTGACCATAAGACGGAACCTAGGGGCCTCGCATGGGCGCGGCAATGGCTCAACTTGCGTCTTTTCACAAACCGACGCTATCGTGCGGGAACAAGGACAAGGATCGCGTTGTATGAAAGATGTGAAGCCGCCCCAGAAGGATGCATACGCGTCGATCCTGGAAGCGATCGACGTGGGGATTTACCGACCCGGAGACCGGCTGGTGGAAAGCGACCTCGCTGAACGGTTCGGCATGTCGCGCACCCCGATCCGTGAAGCGTTGCAGCGTCTTGAGACCCAATCCCTTCTGGCGCGGGATGGCCGGTCGCTGATCGTCGCATCGCTTGACCACAACCAAATGGCCGAACTCTATGTTGTGCGCACCGAACTCGAAGGTCTGGCGGCACGACTTGCGGCACGTCACGCCACCGAAGAAGAAGTGCAGGTGCTTCAGGACATGGTCAATGACGACCGTGCCTTGCTGGATGATCCATCCGCGCTGGCGCGGGCAAACCGGCGGTTTCACAAGCAGATCCATCTTGCATCGCACAACCGTTTCCTTGTGCAGCAGCTGGACCTCGTGCACCGCTCTATGGCGCTGATGGCGACCACCTCCTTGGCGGCGCAGGGGCGGGGAGAGATTGCTTTGGCGGAGCATCAGGCCATTGTCGATGCGATCACTCAACGCAACGAGGACGCCGCCTACAAAGCGCTCCGGGATCACATTTCGGTCGCCTTCGTCACCAGGCTCAAGCTCGACTCGATGGCCAAGGATCTGCGTTAAGTCTTGATCGTTTCGTGAATGTCGCCCCCTGGGACATCCGGGTCAGATCGGCCGTGGGTTGTCTTGTCCCAGTAGAACGGCTTGAAGACCAGTTCCGACCACGCCTTGTAGACGGCAAAGACGCCCATCGGAAAATAGAAGAACATCATCGGCACCCATTGCATCAAATCCTGATGCTGGGTGCGTGCGACCGCCACGAACCCGGTCAGAAGCGAAACCAACTCGGCCAAAAGAAAAAGGGCCAGAAGGCCCTTTGCGAGGTCGGGGGAGAGCAGGTCGAAAAACGGGGTCGAAAACCCGAAACAGACCAGCCAGAACGACCAGAGCGCGGGCGCCAGGGTGAATTGAAGGATGGTCGCCAGGAAAAACATCTGGAAGCCAATCCATCTCCGTATGCCCAAGTCCCGCAGTAACCGGTGCGGACGGCGCATATGCACAAGGTAGGTGATGATATAGCCCTTGAGCCAGCGCGACCTCTGGCGAATCCAGGGAATGATCCGATTGTTTGCCTCTTCCCGCGTGACGGTGGGGATCAGGATCGTACGGTACCTGAAGCGATAGAGGCGAATACCCAGATCCGCATCCTCGGTCACATTATGCGCGTCCCAGCCGCCCACATGATTCAGCGCCGACCGTCGAAGATAGACAGTTGTTCCGCCAAGCGGGATCGGGATTCCCAGCCGCGCAGCACCGGCCAGAACAACACGGAACCAGACCGCGTATTCGATGGTGAAACAGCGCGAAAGCCAGTTCGATCGGGTGTTGTAGAAATCCAGAATGCCCTGCACGCAGGCGACGTTTGATGGCGCTTGATGAAACGCCTCGACCACCCGTTCAATCTGATCGGTTGCGGGTGCGTCTTCGGCATCAAGTACGCCGATAATCTCCCCACGCGTGTGTCCCAGCGCGTAATTCAATGCCCTGGGTTTGGTCTTGAGCTCTCCGTCCGGCACCCGGACCACGCGCATCCAGCCGGGCAGGGACACCGCGTCGATCATCTGACGCGTTTGTCTGTCATCCTCCTCAAGCACCAGCACCACGTCGAGCAACGATTTGGGGTAGGTCAACCGCGACAGCCTGATCACAAGTTCATTCGCAATTGCGGCCTCACGGAACAGCGGGACAATCAGGCTGACCACGGGTTTTTCGGCCAACGGCAGCTCGATGGGCCGGTCGGGTGGTCCTTTGTACCCGGCAATCAGCATGACGACCTTGAACACCAACGTGGCAACTAGGTTGATCACCGCCACCACTGTAATCCCGGCAAAAAACACGTTTGGAAAGATGTAGATCAGTGCAAGGCTGATCCCGAAAAATAGTGAGGCCGCAAGCCCCCGCGACAGGGTCAGCTTGTTGATGTCGCGGCAACTGTACTCATCCGGGACGCGGTATTCCGCAAGCTCTGCGAAGTAATCGGCATGTCTGTCAGTGAGCAGGCGCAGCAGGTCATCCTCGGCCACATCCGCAAACAGCACAGGCCCGATGGCGCGTTCCAGAACATCCCGCAAATGCGCGCGGTCCCGGCCGGGGATCGCGCCGATAAGTGTCGCATCCCCAACCCGCCCCCAAGGCATAACACGGTATTCCAGGCAGAAATCAGGGGGCAGAAGATGGTCGAGATCTGGATCGGGCGGGTTGGTGGTCGGGTTCAGCCGGCGCTGCCGGGCCATCAGATTGCGGGTATTGCGCAGAATCGCGCTGGCGCTATGGTCCAGAATCGGCACCGCAGACCTATCGTCCCGGCGCAGAGCCGGGGTCAGCACGTAGGTGCGCCGCGCCAGAGTGTCCGACCTGCCAAACATGTGTCCTCCGAAACAATCCGGAGGACGCTAGAGCATAAACGGTTAAGCGGGCGTTAATGCCTGCTCAGGCAGAAACGGTTTTCCGAGCCGCCATCGAGTCCGCAAACCGTTCGAACAGGTAGAAGCTGTCCTGCGGGCCGGGGCTCGCTTCGGGGTGCTGCTGCACAGAGAACACCGGCCGGTCGGCCATGCGGATGCCGCAGTTCGATCCGTCAAAGAGCGACACATGGGTTTCCAGAACACCAGCGGGCAGCGTCTGGCTGTCCACGGCAAAGCCGTGGTTCATCGACGTGATCTCGACCTTGCCGGTTTCGGTGTCCTTGACCGGGTGGTTCGCGCCATGATGGCCGTGGTTCATCTTGACGGTCTTTGCACCAAGCGCGAGCGCCAGCATCTGGTGGCCAAGGCAAATGCCGAACATCGGCAGATCGGTTTCGTTGAGGATGGTCTGGATCATCGGCACCGCGTATTTGCCCGTGGCAGCCGGATCGCCGGGACCGTTCGACAGGAAGACGCCGTCGGGGTTGTGGGCCAGCACTTCCTCGGCCGTAGCTGTCGCCGGCAGTACGGTCACGTCGCAACCCGCGCTGGCAAGGCAGCGCAGGATGTTGCGCTTGGCGCCGTAGTCGATGGCCACAACCTTGTGCTTGGCATCGGTCTGGCGGGTATAGCCGTCCGGCCAGGCCCACCGCATCTCATCCCAGCGATAGGATTGGGCGCAGGTGACGTCCTTGGCCAGATCCAGCCCTTCGAGGCCCGGGAAGGCGCGCGCTTTCTCGACCAGTGCGGCAATGTCGAACTTGCCCTCGGGGTTATGCTCCAACGCCACATGGGGCGCACCCAACTGCCGGATCGCGCGGGTCAGGCGCCGCGTGTCGATTCCGCCAATGGCGATCCGTCCGCGTGCCGCAAGCCACTCGCTCAGCTCCTGAACCGCGCGCCAGTTCGAGCTTTGTGTCGGCATCCATTTCACAACCATGCCGTCGGCCACCGGCTCTCCGGTTTCATCGTCATCCGGGTTCACGCCGACATTGCCGATATGCGGGAAGGTGAAGGTCACGATCTGACCCGCATAAGAGGGGTCGGTCATGATCTCCTGATAGCCCGTCATCGCCGTGTTAAAGCACAGCTCTGCCACCGATGTGCCGGTCGCACCAAAGCCTTGACCGTAGAAAACCGTGCCATCCGCGAGGGCAAGGCAGGCGGTCGGTGTGTCATTGGAAAGCTGGGACATGGCGCGACTCCGCTGGGGAAAAAATCTTGCGGAACCTAAGGCTGCGCCGTCTTAGGGTCAAGGGAGTTGGAAAAATGTGATATTCAACAATTTCAATGAGTTATGGTAAATCTTCGGTGCTTGCGTCGAAAGGGGTCCTCGCTTAATGTGCGCGCTCGTTCAACCATGGGATAGGAATTCATGGACCTTCGCACCCGGCTCAACACGTCTATCAAACAGGCGATGCGCGACAAGGACAGTGCACGGCTTTCGACCCTCCGACTGATCAACGCCGCGATCAAGGATCGTGACATTGCAGCGCGCGGGGATGGCAACGAAGACGGGGTTGGGGACGACGAAGTCCTTGGCATCCTTGGTAAAATGGTCAAGCAGCGCAAAGACACCGCCAAGACCTATGAAGAGGGCGGGCGCCTTGATCTGGCCGAGCGCGAACTGTCGGAAATCGACGTGATCGAAGAGTTCCTGCCGCGCAAACTCTCGGACGAGGAAGTGGCTGCTGCTGTTGACGCCGCCGTAACCGAGACCGGCGCTTCGTCGATCCGCGACATGGGCCGCGTCATGGGCGCGCTCAAGTCGAAATACACCGGCCAAATGGATTTCGGTGCCGTGGGTGGCATGGTCAAGGACCGGCTCTCCGCGCTCTGAACGGGCGCTTTTCCGTCAACGGAAACGCGGCCCTGCGTTGACGCAGGGCCCAGCAGCTACAGCCCGAAACCGCTCCTGATCCCGGTGAGCGTATCGGGGTCGTCGATCCGGTAGCGCAGCACAAACCGCGTCTTGTACCCGACGCGCCCGCGGCGCGCGCCGAAATTCTCTCCGTGGTTCAGCATATAAAGCACGCTTGGCCGGGACAGCGGCTGCAACGTTTGCCCTGCCAGCGTGGCGAGATAGGGGAACATCCGGTGCTCGTGCTGTGTCATCTCGGCCAGAAACGCCGTTGATTCCGGCACGGATGGTTCATGGTAGAGAGCCGCGCAACTGCCGCAGAGCTTCCAGAACGGTTTGCGCATCGGTGCGGACAGGCTGCGCGCATCGGCAAGCCCGATATCGCCAGTAGACACGTCCATCACATATCCTGACTGCACAAGATATCCGCCCTTGGCTTGACGCTTGAGCATCTCGCGCACTGTGCCCTGACGCAGCAGATCATCAGCGTCAAAACTCATCGCAAATCCAGGGGCATCAACCAGACCCGGCAACGCCTCACAGAGCACGCGCAGCTTGCGCCACTTGTCATTTCCCGGCGTCGGGTCGGTGAAGGGCAGGTAGGTGATCCGGGGGTCATCCGGCAGATCAGGTCGCGCCTGACAACAGACCGCCGCACGCCAGCTGCTGCTGTCCTGCGCCATGAACCGGTCCAGCGTTGTGCGCAAACGCGCCGTCACCGCATCCCAGTCGCCGACCTGATCGGGGCCGACCATCGGCACAAGGAAAGTGACCTGCTGTGCCATGTTTTGCTGCACGCCCTGCGCCCGCAGCGCCAAGGCTGCCCGTTCCGAGGCGACCATGTCTGGTGTTGGGTCCAACTGCCCCATGAGCGTCGTGCGCAGCAAATGCCGCGCGCGGGTGAGTTTCGGGACGGCGGGAACCTGTGCCATGCAGCCTCTGGGTCAGGGGGTGGCGATGCGCCGAACCTTCTCACTCAGCTCTGCGTATAGCTCTTTGCGTTCGTCTTCGCTCAGAAACGCACCGATCTCAACCTCTCTTCCGGCCCCCGACAGCGTCACGTAGTTCGGCACTGGACCGCCCTTCTGGTGCATGTTGACCTGCGTCCAATAGGGATTGCACCGCCATTCCAGCGGCACCCCTTTGCGCGTTTGTCGTGTCAGGTGCAGGTCTTGCGGCGTGAGGTGCAGTACTTCGACAATCTGTAAATCCCGCTCGTTCCGCCTCAGCGCGTACCACATCGCGGCTAGCGCCATCAGCATGAAGGGCAGGATACCCCAGAGCAGCACCGTTCCAATCAACCCGTAAAGCGGGATCGTGGACAGGGCGAAGATGCCGAGGATGGTTGCGGCAAACCCATGCGCCGGCAGGGATTGGTGCGGCCAGAGTCGCAGTTCCTGATTGTCCTGAGACGTGTCGGTCCATGTGTACGGCATGGCGTTTCAATACCCGGTCAAAAGAAGATCGCAAGCGCGGATGAGCTCGTCGCGCTTATGCGCGGCTTAACCGATATATGTGTCCAGTTCTTTCTTCGTCAAAGTAGCGACTTCTGTGGTTTACAGTCGCAGCTCGACATCAGCCAACGTGCGGCTTCGGCTTTTCGAACTTCGTCTTCAATCCCCGCATCGGCGGCACGGTACAGGTCGACGCCTGCGTTTCTGGCCCAGGCGATAAGGTCGGCGTCTCAGCTGAGGCTGGTCGTCTTGCGTCGCATGGGCATAATCCTATCCCGCGAAACCTACCTGTAAACTACGGCGCGTATCATAGCAAAAGGCCCCGGTGTTTCCGCCGGGGCCCTTCGTTTCAGATCACACTGAGCTTAGTGCGCGTGCGACTTTTCCCAGTCTTCCCGCTTCGGAAGCTGCTCGAACGTGTGCTCGGGCGGCGGGGAGGGCAGGGTCCATTCCAGCGTGTCCGCGTATTCGTTCCACGGGTTCTTCGCGGTCTCGGGACGGCCAGCGCGGAGGCTGTAGACAATCACGCCGATGAAGAACAGGAACGAGGCGAAGGACAGGAACGCACCCCAGCTCGAGATGTAGTTCCAGTACGCGAACGCTTCCGGGTAGTCGATGTAGCGGCGCGGCATACCCTGACGGCCAAGGAAGTGCTGCGGGAAGAACGTCAGGTTTGCACCGATGAAGAACGTCCAGAAGTGCAGCTTACCAGCCCATTCCGGGTACATCTTGCCGGTCATCTTCGGGAAGTAGAAGTAGATCCCTGCGAAGATGCCGAACACGGCGCCAAGGCTCATCACGTAGTGGAAGTGTGCAACCACGTAGTAAGTGTCATGGTAAGCACGGTCCACAGCGGCCTGCGACAGGACGATCCCGGTCACACCACCCACGGTGAAGAGGAACAGGAAGCCGAACGCCCAGAGCATCGGTGTCTTGAACTCGATGGAGCCGCCCCACATCGTCGCGATCCACGAGAAGATCTTAACGCCTGTCGGAACCGCGATGACCATCGTGGCCAGCATGAAGTAGGACTGCTGGGTCAGCGACATGCCGACGGTGTACATGTGGTGCGCCCACACGACGAAGCCCAGGGCACCAATCGCGATGATCGCCCAGACCATCGGCAGGTAGCCGAAGACCGGCTTGCGGCTGAAGGTGGCAACCACGTGGCTGATGATGCCGAAGGCTGGCAGGATTACGATGTACACTTCCGGGTGACCGAAGAACCACAGGATGTGCTGGTAGAGAACCGGGTCACCACCGCCTGCGGGGTCAAAGAAGGTTGTGCCAAAGTTTCGGTCGGTGAGCAGCATGGTGATCGCACCCGCCAGAACCGGCAGCGCCAGAAGGATCAGCCAGGCTGTGACGAAGATTGACCAGGCAAACAGCGGCACCTTGAAGAGCGTCATGCCCGGTGCGCGCATGTTCAGGAAGGTGGTGATGACGTTGATCGCACCAAGGATCGACGACGCACCCGAGACGTGCACCGCGAAGATCGCGAGGTCCATCGACATACCGCCTTCATTGGTCGACAGCGGCGGGTAGAGAACCCAGCCCACACCCGAACCAAGCTGGCCGTTGCCGCCCGGTGCGAAGACCGAACAGATCGCCAGAGTCGTACCGGCCACGAAGAGCCAGAAAGACAGGTTGTTCAGACGCGGGAACGCCATGTCCGGCGCGCCGATCTGCAACGGCATGAAATAGTTACCGAAACCGCCGAAAAGTGCCGGAATCACCACGAAGAACATCATCAGGATGCCGTGACCGGTGATCAGAACGTTCCAAAGGTGTCCGTTCGGTGTACATTCGCCAACCGCTGCTGCGGTCAGGCGGGCGCCTTCCATACACATGTATTGAACACCAGGGTTCATCAGTTCCATGCGCATGTAAACGGTGAAAGCCACGGAAATGAAGCCCGCGAGACCCGCGACGATCAGGTAGAGAATCCCGATGTCCTTGTGGTTCGTGGACATGAACCAGCGGGTGAAAAAGCTGCGCTGGTCTTCATGTTCGTGGCCGTGAATGGCGGCGTCTGCCATATCTGCCTCCTGATGGTTCTCAATAAAAAGGCGCAGGGATTCTCCGAGCGCCGTTTGTTCCATTGTTGTTTTAGAATGTGAGGCAGGCGGCGGCAACGGACGTATTTGACGCAGATCAAACTTTATTGTCGCAGTTTGATGGCAAATCCGACGCGCAGAGATTGCGTGGTTTCAGCGTAAACGTCTGACACATTTCGATTTTACCAAATGGTAAAAATCCCCGGACGCAGAGTCGGCGTCCGGGGCGTTTTTTGCATGGGGTCGTGCTCAGCCGACGAGGCCACCATCATCGCGGGTGACGGTGATCACCGCCGAGCGGGGGAGGTTGCCTTCGCCGTCCGGCCAGTTGCTGCCGGGGTGCTGAATGCCAACGAACATCGTGCGTCGGTCGGTCGACCATGTCAGGCCCGTCACCTCGGACCCGTTCGGGCCGGTCAGGAACCGTTCGATGCGTCCCGTGACTGGATCACCCGCCAGCATCTGGTTGTTGCCCATACCGGCAAAATCGCCTTCGTTGCTGTCATCGCCATCGGTCTGGATCCAGATCAGACCCGTCGAGTCGATCTGCATACCATCCGGTGAATTGAACAGGTTGCCCGCGTTGATATTCGCGGTCCCGGCATTGGCGCCTTCGGCCACCGTCGGGTTGCCCGCCATCACGTAGAGGTCCCATGCGAAGCCATCCGCACCGTGATCGCCACCCTCGGGGCGCCAGCGCACGATCTGACCAAATCGGTTGGTCTCACGCGGGTTGACCGCGTTCACACTCATCGGATCGCCACCGGCATTGGTGCGCACCGTCCCGTCATCGTTCAACACGCCGCGGCGCGAGTTGTTGGTCAGGCAGCAATAGGCCTCGGATGCGTTTGGATGAACTGCGATCCACTCGGGACGGTCCATTGTGGTTGCGCCGACCTTCGATGCTGCCATGCGGGTGAAGACCGCGATATGGGCGGCATCCATGCCGGTTGTGGCAGGGGTCAGCGGCTCCCAGCGGCCCGACATGTCATCTTCGAACACCGCAACCGACAGCGTACCTTCGGCCAGCAGGGTCGAGGTATCTTCGCCCGGCACATAGATGTCGCGGCTCACCCAGCGATACATGAACTCGCCGCGCTCGTCGTCGCCCATATAGACCACCACACGGCCATCGGCTGCGATGCCATAGGCGGCGTTCTCGTGTTTGAAGCGGCCTAGGGCGGTGTGCTTGATCGGGGTCATTTCCGGGTTCGCCGGGTCGATTTCCACGATATAGCCCGCACGGTGCGGCTCGTTCGGGTCGGTCGCGATGTCAAAGCGCGCATCGAAGCCATGGTAGTTGTAACGGCCAGCATCAACTTTGGTGGGCACTCCGTAGCGCGCATATCCGTCCATCACCGTGCTTTCGGCAGAGACCTCGGAAACCGCTCCGAAGTAGCCGTTGAAGTTCTCTTCACAGGTCAGGTAGGTACCCCAAGGTGTCCGACCGGACCCGCAGTTGTTGAACGTACCCAGCGACGCCATCCCGGTCGGATCGGCCTCTGTCTTGAGCAGGTCGTGACCCGCCGCCGGACCCGAGAAGGTCATCGGCGTGTTGTGGTGGATGCGGCGGTTGTACGGGCTGTCGAGAACAACCGACCATCCATCATCGGCCTGTGCCAGCTCCATTACCGTCACGCCCTGAAGGTGCTGAAGGATCCGCACGTCGTCGAGGCTGCCCGGCAGACCGTCCTCGCGGTGGGGCAGGTTGGTCTTGTTGTTGGTGTATTCGCTGTTCACCACAAGGATCTCGCGGCCGTCCACATTGAACAGTTCCATCCCGTCGGTGTTTTCCCCCATCACGCGGTCGGCAAACTCGACCGACACGCCAGCGGCGGAATCATAGGCTCCTTCAGCATCCGAAAAGAGCGGATCGCCCCACCGAACCAGCGTTTTCCAGCTGTAGCCATCGGGCACATGAACTGTGCCATCGGTCTGCGCGGCGATCGGCGTGAAGGGAAAGCGCGAGGCGGGCTGAGCCATCGCTGTTGAGCCCTTGAGCATTCCTGCGCCCATGACGGCCGCACCCGAGCCGAAGGCAAGAGCGCCGCCAAGGAAACCCCGGCGTGAAATCGCGCGCTCGACCACCTTGTCGAAATCATTGCCCTCGGGGCGCGGGAAGTTCAGTTCATCCCACTCGTCTGCAGAAAGGTCGTGAATGTCTTTGGGTGTCATGATCCATGTCCGATGATGATTGCCTTACACCGGTCAACGGCGTCCAACGCCGCACCGGTCGCGCGCAATTCACCGGATTCGGGTATCAGTTCCGTGACAGGTTTGTGTCAGTTTTGCTGCATCGCCAAACACGCCGTCGAAACTCTGGCGCAGCGCGACATCCACGTCGTCCATTGTCACCGGCAATCCCAGATCTACGAGCGAGGTCACTCCGTATTGCGTGATGCCGCAGGGCACGATGCCGTCGAAATGGCTCAGGTCCGGTTCGACATTGATCGAGATGCCGTGAAAGCTGACCCATTTGCGCAGGCGGATGCCGATGGCGGCGATCTTGTCCTCGGCGATTTTACCATCCGGTAAAAGTTTCTTGTCAGGCCGCTCGATCCAGACGCCAACACGCCCGTCGCGAATGTGCCCGGTCAGACCGAACTCGCCCAAGGTTGCGATCACCCAGCGTTCCAGATCCTGCACGAAACACCGCACATCGCGCCCGCGCTGGCCGACATTGAGCATGACATAGACCACGCGCTGACCGGGGCCATGATAGGTGTACTGCCCACCGCGTTTGCTGGGGTAGACGGGAAAGCGGTCGGGGTCTTTCAGGTCTTCAATCTTGGCGCTGGTCCCGGCGGTGTAGAGCGGTGGATGTTCGACCAGCCAGACCAATTCTTCAGCGCTGCCCTCAGCAATCGCCGCCGCCCGCGCCTCCATAAAGGTCACCGCTTCGTCATAATCCGTCAACCCGTCGGTGATGCGCCATTCAACCATTGGTTTCGCCATTGTTTTCTTGACTCGCATTTCATTCGATCCAGAATGGACGCGACTTTTCGCTGCTTTCAGTTTGCACTGAACATTTTTTGGAAGGCTCTGCAATGTTCTCACGATTTACCTTGAGCGCGGTCGTCGCGCTGAGTGTCGCCACATCGCCCATTCCCGCGATGGCCAACGATGCCTTGATCGGGGGGATCATCGGCGGTGTGATCGGCGGCGCGATCAGCAACAGCAACAAACAGCGCTCATCCTCGCCCAAGCGCACCTATACGGCGTCAAAACCGAGCGTCAGCAGCGCGCAGCGCGAGTCGAACCGGCAGGCGCAGGTTGCTCTGAATTATTTCGGGTTCAATTCCGGCACGCCCGATGGAGTTCTCGGCCGCAATTCCCGCGCCGCGATTTCGGCTTTTCAAGCGCATCTTGGCTACACCCCGTCCGGGCAATTGACGTCCTTTGAGCGTGATTTCCTGATCTCGTCCTATTACCGCGCGCAGGCAGGCGGACCCAATACCGCGCAACTGATCGCGAGCAATCCTCAAGGGGTGCGCGGTCTGCTGACCATCTATCGCGATGAGCAGATGAACGGGTCGGGCAGCAGCGCCACGGCGGCCATTGGCGGACATTATGGTCTGCCCTCCATCGTTGCCGCAGCTGTCAACGAGGTTGCCAAAAGCTCGGACCCATCGGCCGAGCAACTGGTACAGCGTCACGGCTTCATCCAATTGGCGGATATCAATGGCGACGGGCAGACCGATTACATCATCGACACCTCTGTGACCGGCTCTGCGTTCTGGTGTAACGCACAGGCCTGTACAGTGCGCGTTTTTGCATCGACCCCCGATGGCTACGAACGCAATGACTTCCAGGCGTTCAACGTCACCCCGGCCATGTTCTCCTGTGTGCGCGGCACCTGCACCAAAACGGACAACGCGCCGCAAATGGCGGCGGCGAACCTGGCACCGCAAGCAGCACAGCCGGCCCTGCCGCAAACCCAGATGGCCGGCGCCCCTGCGGCAGCTGTTCCCGCTCTGCCAGTCCCCAGCGCGCAGGCTGTTGTCAGCGGCCAGGTTCCTGCTGCAGCCGCTGCACCCGCCACGCCGCTTCCGTCGTTCATGGCAGGAGGACAGGCGCCGACGCAGCAATCCCTCGCTTCCTTCTGCAACAAGGTCAGTCTGCTGACGAGCTCAAACGGTGGCTTTGTCACGGCGGCGACGCTGAGCGATCCGGATTTTGCTTTGGCTGAACAGATGTGCCTGACACGCACCTATGCCATGGCGC
This sequence comes from Alphaproteobacteria bacterium, assembly GCA_030425145.1. Taxonomy (GTDB): domain Bacteria; phylum Pseudomonadota; class Alphaproteobacteria; order Rhodobacterales; family Rhodobacteraceae; genus Marivita. The sequence continues at coordinate 51,363 of JAUHVK010000018.1, forward strand.
AGGGCGAAGAACTGATCGCCAAGGTTCAGGGGGCCACGCCGGATCAGATCACCGCGCAGTGCAAGGCGTTTGGCCCGGTGCTGAAGGATCACGTGCTGGCAGTGTCGCTCAAATCGCGCGACGAGGTGTTGCAGGGGGTCTCTTCTTTCATCCTCTCCAGCGGCATGTCTCCGCAGCAACTTGCCGGAACCGCGCGGGTCTGTCTGTCGGTCGGGTATCGTGTTGATGACATGGATGTTGCAATGGGATCTGCCCTGCTGCTCACCTCTCTTGGCGAAGCGGGATATGCCGAGTTGCTGGGGCATCACCTGAGCCAAGGCATCGGAGCCAGCAAGCGCGGCGAGAGTGCGGCGGCCTGGTACGAAGCGGCCATGACCTCGTTTGAGAGCAATGGGGTGTCGGTCTTTGCGCCCGGACAGCCCGAGCGCATGGGCCTTGTCCAGAAAGCGGCCATGATGGTCAGCGGTCAACCCAGCGCAGCCGCGCCCGCCACGCAGCCGCAAGAAGCCGCTCTGCCTTTGTTGGTTCTTGAGTAGAGCCCGCAAAATAAAACTGGTTTCGGGACGAATAGAAGCGGGGCAGGTGCCTCGCTTCTTTCGTTTGGCAGGGTGTCCCCGTCGCTTGAGATAACTGAGAATCCGCACGGGCTTCTTGGTTTTTGGCTGAGGACCAACCGTCAAAATCGTTTGCGGACATCTTTGTCAAATTTTGCCCTTGCCCCCGATTGCGACCTTCGCTAATGACCCGCCTACCAAGTCAAGACAGTGCGGTCGTGGCGGAATTGGTAGACGCGCAGCGTTGAGGTCGCTGTGGGGTAACTCCCGTGGAAGTTCGAGTCTTCTCGACCGCACCATTTTTCAGAACATCGTTGAATGAGCAGTGTTTGCAAATCGTGGTTTGCTACTTTGCAAACCGTGTCCGAAACACCCGCGCCGCCAGTGGTGCACCCATGATGACGACGAAAATCCGCAAAACATGGTGGGCCACAACGAAGGCCACGTCGGCACCTGCGATGAGCGCCAGCACGGTCAGTTCCGCCTGACCACCGGGGGCGAAGGCCAGCAGGGCCTCCATGCCGGGGGCGAGGCCGAAGCCGTAGATCGCCTCGACGAACACCAGCGTCAGCACGATCAAGATTCCGCAGAAGCCCAGACCGGCGGCCAGATCCTTGCGAATCTCGGCCATCGTGATTCCTGCGTATTTGGTGCCGATGGTCATGCCGATGAAGAACTGCGCCGCCCAGATCGCCTCGGCCGGGGGGCGGTGGTGCAGCCCGTCTGCCAGCGTCAGCGCGGCGGTGACGATCAGCGGGCCGAGAATCGACGCGCCGAACAAGCCCACCCATTTCGCAAGCCGCCAGCCGCTGATGGCGCAGATTGCCATTAGGAGCAGTTCCATCGGTGGGATTTCGACCGCAGGCGCACCCGGAGGGTTGGACAGGTCCGCCTCCCAGATGCCGATCAGCAGGAAGGGCAGGGCGACCACGATCACCATGACTCGCGTGGCGTGGATCAGGCTGAGCGCGCGGACATTGGCCCCGGCTTCTTCGCCGAAGACGATCATGTCCTGCAATCCGCCGGGCATCGTCGCGTAATAGGATGTGGCGAAATCATAGCCGCAAAACCGCTGGAAGTATGGCACGCCGATGATCCCGATCATGGCCACCATGACGGGGGTCAGCAGCAGGGTGGGCCACATGGCCGGGAAGGTCCCCAGCACAGCGGGAGTCAGCGTTGCGCCGACAGCGACGCCAAGGATTGTGCGCATCAGATCATTGAGCGGACTGATCCCGCGCATCGGCACACCTGCAAGTGCCGCAGCAAGGCATGCGAAGATCGGGCCCATCAACCAAGGCAAAGGCAGGTGCAGCAGCTTGAACAGGGCCACACCTGCGCCTGCGATGGCAAATGTGCGTAGAATAACGATCATGTGGACAACCCCTTGAGCCGGTAGCGGAGCGAGGTCTGCAAATGCGCCTCTGCGGCGTCGGCCGCGCGGTCGCCGTCGCGCTGGCGCAGGGCGGTGATCACGTCATTGTGCTGCGCCACCACGATGCGAACGCGGTCGGGGTCGAGATAGGTCGTTGGCCCCAGCAGGATCAGCGCGTTGTTCACCGCTTCGGCTGAGGCCAGAAGAAAACGGTTACGTGCGGCGCGGTAGAGCGCTTCGTGAAAGTCCTGGTTGATCGCCGCGCCCAGGGTGGGGGTGTCCTGCGCATCGAGAATTCGGGCGTTCATGTCGTCCAGCGCATCGAATTCGGCCTCGGAGCCGTGCTGTGCCGCCATGGACGCGGCGGTGCGTTCAAGCACGATCCGCATCTCGTAAAGCTCGACAATCTCGGTTTGCGCGAGCTTGCGGATCACCGCGCCAATGCGGGGGCGGTGTTCGACGATGCCGTTGTTTTCCAGCTTTCGCAGCGCCTCGCGCACCGGTGTGCGGGACAGCTTCAGGCGCTTGGCCACGTCTTCTTCGCGCAGACGATCGCCCGGGGCGTAGTCGCCGCTGCGTAGCGCGTCGATCAGACTGGCATAGGCCGCCTCACCGCTCGAAATGTGTTGGGTGTCGGGATCAGTCATATTGTATCCGTTTGGATACAATATCAGTACGTCATGCGTGAGACAGAGTCAAACACCTGAGAGCACAAAATAAATCGCGCCGGTGTTAGGCGCGATTTTCCGGGTGTTCAGGCTAAGTCAGTCCGCTAGAGACAGTTGGAACGGTTCAGGCCTAATGCCGTGTAGGTTTGCGTGTTCCAACGCTCCGGCCTTCAACAGCTCTTCATGGATCAGAAGCACCTTCATGCCGTGTGACAGGTCGGCGCGATTGTGGATGGCGCGGATGTCGGTCTGATCTTCGGGGTCGAGCTTGACCACGTTGAAATCCGTCACATAGGTGCTGATGACCTCGGGCAGGGTCTCTGCCGACAGGCTCAGGGGCATCAGGGTCAACATCAATGTGGCAATCAAGCGTGTCATGATCTGGTTTCCGTTTGGCAGCGGTTCACCGGATCAACGCAGATTTGCGGCGCAAAGTTCCGAAGCCGCGCCACCGGGTATCGGGGGCGGGCATTGTAACCCGTCTAAATATAGCGAAATTTCAGGGAAGGGTGCCGAGCCACAGCCAGGCGGTGATGACCGACAACGCACTTGCCCCAAGCACCGAAGACGCCACAACCCGGCGCGCGCGTCCGTAAATATTGGCGAAGACATAGCAGTTCACGCCTGGGGCCATTGCAGCCGTGATGACCGCGCTGCGGAACGCGCTGTCGTCTAGATCGAAGGCGGTGCCGAGTGTCCACGTGATGGACGGGTGCAGGATCAGGCTGATCCCGCAGATGAAGAGGATGATCCGCATATCCCCTTCGGGACGGTAGCGGAAGAGCACACCCCCCATTGCAAAAAGTGCCGCGGGCAGGGCCGTGCGCACCATCATGTCGAGTGCGTCGGTGAACGGTGCGGGAAGCGTAACGTCCAGCAGGTTGAAGATAGCACCCAAGGCAATGCCGATCACCAGCGCGTTGCGGAACATCGCCTTGACGACAATCAGCGGCACGTTCCGGTTCGGCTGCCCCGACGCGCTGGCGCGGACAAATTCCATTGTGGTGATGCCGATGCCGTAACAGAAGGGCGAGTGGAAGGCGATGATCGCATAGTTCGCTGAAAGGGAGTCTGGGCCGAAGGCGCGTTCGGTGATCGCAAGGCCGATCAGGACGGAGTTGGCAAAGAGGCAGGTAAAGCCAATTGCCACCGAATCTTCCCAATCCCGCTTGAAGAGATAGCGCGCACCGAAGAGGCCGACCGTGAAGCAGGTCAGGGAGCCGGTGTAGAAGCTTATTAGCAGCGGAAACGAAAAGCTGTCGCCCAGATCCAGTGTCCAGATCGCACGGAACAACAGGCAGGGCAGCGCGACGTTCTGGGTGAAGGACATCAATCCGTCGATTGAAGCGGCCGACAGCAACCCGCGCCAAGCCACCATGTAGCCGAAGCCGATGACCAGAAAGACTGGCAGGATGATGTCGAGAAGCGCCTGCATCAGCGGGGTATCCGTACGGTTCGACCGTCGTATCGTACGGTCGGTATCACCCGAGCGGCTGCGTTATCACCATGCCGTCATAGGCCGGTGTGATGTGGTCGGGGGTCTCGGCCTCGACCGCTGCATAGTCGAGGTCGATATGCATGTTGGTCAGCACACCCTGACGCGGTTTGGCGCGCTCCATCCATTCGAGCGATAGCGCGAGATGTGCATGGGTCGGGTGCGGATCACGGCGCAGAGCGTCGAGGATCCAAACATCGAGGTTTTGCAGATGATCGGTCCAGACGTCTTCGGGGATCTTGGCAACATCCGGCAGATAGGCCAGATCACCAATGCGGAACCCCAGCGCATCGATGCTGCCGTGGTTGACCTTGAATGGGGTCAGGGTGACTTGCCCCCCTGCACCGTCAACACTTACCGGTCCGTCAATCGTGTTCATGTCGAGGATCGGCGGGTAGGGGCTGTCGGAAGGTTGCACAAAGGCATAGCCGAAGCGCGAGAAAAGATCGTTCTGTGTGTCGCCGTCGGCCCAGACTTGCAACCGCTTGCGCATGTTGAAGACGATCATCCGCAGATCATCCAAGCCGTGCACATGGTCAGCGTGGCTGTGGGTGTAGACCACCGCGTCAAGTTCTCCGACCCCGGCGCTGAGCAGTTGCGCGCGCATGTCGGGGCTGGTGTCGATCAGAACGCGGGTCGTGCCACCGTCAGTGATGCGCTCGACCAGCAGCGAACAGCGGCGGCGGGTGTTCTTGGGATTGTCGGGATCGCAGGCGCCCCACAGGCCGCCAAGACGCGGGACACCGCCCGACGACCCGCAGCCAAGGATAGTGAAGTGCATTTCGCCCATTACGCAGCGGCCTCGTATTGCGCGGCCTTCCAGAACAGACGGTCGAAATTGGCCTCGGTCTGGGCGGCAAAGTCGGAATAGTCCATACCGTAAATCTCTGCGCCGACGCGGGCGGTATGTGCGGTGTAGGCCGGTTCATTGCGCTTGCCGCGATGGGGCGGGGGCGCAAGGTAGGGGCTGTCGGTTTCCACGAGTATCCGGTCCACCGGAGCGTTCGCGAAGATATCGCGCAGTTCCTGGCTTTTGGGGAAGGCGGCGATGCCGGACATGGAGAGATAGAACCCAAGGTCCAGCGCCGCACGGGCCAGTTCGGCGGACGAGGAAAAGCAATGCATCACACAGGTATAGGGCTTGGTCTTGAAGCCTTCCGTGAGGATGCGCGCCATGTCGTCATCGGCGGCACGGGCGTGAATGATCAATGGCAGACCGGTTTCCTGCGCCGCCTCGATATGTACGCGGAGCGAGGTTTTCTGAATGTCGGCGGTTTCAGCAGTATAGTGGTAGTCGAGCCCGGTTTCGCCCAAGCCGACGAATTTCGGATGCTGGGACAGTTTGACCAGTTCATCCACCGTCGTCAGCGGCTGATCCGCTGCGCTCATCGGGTGGATGCCTGCCGCGTAGAACACCGGGTCGAATTCCTCGGCGATGGCGCGCACGAGCGGTTCATTTCGCAGACGGGTGCAGATCGTCACCATGCGGCGCACGCCAGCCTCGAGCGCGCGGGCGATCACCTCGGGGCGTTCGTCGTCGAAATCCGGGAAGTCCAGATGGCAATGGCTGTCGGTGATCTGTGGTGTCAACATGAGGCTGGTATCAGGGATGCGGGCAGGAGCGTCAAGACGTCGCTTACGACCTGGGGCAGCCCTCCTGAAGGGCAAGGAAGCTGGAAAGCAGGAGCGATCCTGGTTCGACATTCACCGCACGCCCGTGGCGCAGGCGTTCGCCCTGATCCTGTGCCAGTTGCGCCCATTGCCGTGCGGCTGTGGGTGAGGGGCAGAGGCGTTGGAACGTCTGAGCCTCGCCCTTTGCCGCTTGCGGATCGGGCGGATGCCCAGTGGCCCCGGTGCGGGCAAGCCGCGTCAAGGCGCGGTCGAAGAGGCCCAAAAGCAGGTCGAGCCGCTCTTCCTTGCCGCGTCCGGCGGCGCTTTCGGCCAGCGCGATGGCATGGGGGCGGCTGAGGTCGGGCAGGGTGGACAGCAGTTTGACAATATCCGCATAGAGCTTGAGCCCGTCCTGCTGCATCAGGCGCACCGCTTCGCCAACGGACCCGCCAGAAAGGGCAGCCAGCGCGGCGGGGTCCGACACGGTCTGGTCAATCTCGGTCGCGGCCAGCGCCTGCGCCATATCGGCGCCATTGAGCGGAGCCAGCCGCAATTCGCGGCAGCGGGACCGGATGGTCGGCAAAAGACGTGAGGGTTGGTGACTGACCAAGAGCAGCGTTGTGCGGTCTGGCGGTTCTTCCAGTAATTTGAGGATCGCGTTGGCGGCGCTGATGTTCATGTCGTCGGCAGCATCAACGATCACAACGCGGCGTCCGCCATCCGCGGCGGAGAGCGCGAAGAAACCTTTGAGCTTGCGCACCTCGTCCACGGTGATCTGGGCCTTCAGGCGTTTGGCCTTTTCGTCATAAGGGCGGCGCAATGCGAACAGTCCCGGTTCCGACCCGGCCATCATGCGGCGGGACACAGGGTGATCTTCGGCGATGTGCAGGTCGGTGGGCGGCGGCGGCGCGCCGAAAAGCCCGTCGTCCTGAGCAGGAGGCGTGGCAAGCAGAAACCGCGCGATCTGCCATGCCAGCGTCGCCTTGCCCACGCCGCGCGGGCCGGTGATCAGCCAGCCGTGGTGCAGCCGGTCGGAGCTGAAGGCTTGCAGGAAATCCGCCTGCGCCGCATCCTGACCGTAGAGTTTGGCGGTCTCGCGTGGATGCGGCGCACCGTCGATGCGGTCTGGTTCTGGCTGGGTTGCGTCACTCATGTCAGATGCGGGCTTACCGCAGCCCAGACATCCTCTGCAACGGTGTCGGTATCGCGCGCACCGTCGATGACGCGAAAGCGGTCGGCGTATTCCTTGGCCAAAGCCAGAAAACCTTCGCGCATCGCTTCTTGCAGGGAGGCGCCGAAATCCTCGAACCGTTCTTCGACCGTGTTGCGCGCCTTGGCGCGGCTGAGCCCAATTTCCGGATCCATGTCGATGAGCAGCGTGAGATCCGGCTCTACCCCGATCATCAGATCGTGCAACGCATCGACCTTGGCCCGCAGATTGCCGCGCGACAGGCCCTGATACATGCGGGTGCTGTCTGCAAACCGGTCACAGATCACCACCTTGCCCGCCTCAAGTGCGGGTTGAATGGTGCGTTCCAGATGGTCACGGCGGGCGGCGGTAAAGAGCAGAAGTTCAGTCTCGGCCGACCAGCGGTCAGGATCACCCTGCAACACGAGCGCGCGGATTTCCTCGGCCCCGGGAGAGCCGCCGGGTTCGCGGGTGTGCACCACGTCCACGCCCTCAGCACGCAGGCGGTCGGCCAGCATCCGCGCCTGTGTGGACTTGCCCGATCCGTCGATCCCTTCGAAGCTCAAAAACAGCCCGGATCGGCTCACATCGTATCCTCGGCGGGGGCTTGCAAACGCTCCAACAACACCTGCGATACGCTCATCATGCGCGCGACAAACCCGCTCGCGGGTACGGCACTTGCAGCATATAGCGGGATGCGGTGTTCTGGCAGGCCCTCGGGGCTGATGATCAGCTCGGCCAATTGCCGCCCTTCTGCGATGGGTGCTACGATCGGGCCGGTATAGACGACTTCTGCGGTCACGCCCTGTCCCGGAGTGTTCGGCAAGAGCAGTGTCACGTCTTCCTTGGCCATCAGGCCGACTTTCTCACTGGCGCCCATCCAGACATCGGCTTCCGCGATCACCGACCCGGCCCGGGTGACCGTTTTCTCTGCGAATTGGCGGAAGGACCAATTGACGATGGATTCGGATTCCTGCGCGCGTGCCTGTGCTGAATCGAGCCCTGTGATGGTAAAGATCACCCGCCGGTCGCCCTGCTTGGCCGACCCGACAAGGCCATACCCGGCTTCCTGTGTGTGGCCGGTCTTGAGACCATCCGCGCCGATGCCCAAGGCAAGAAGGGGGTTGCGGTTGAACCGGTTGGACGCTTCGGCCTCGTCAAAGAGAAACTCTTTTTCCGAGAACATCGGGTAGAATTCGGGGAAATCCTCGATCAGGCGCTGGGCCAGAAGAGTCAGGTCGCGCATCGACATGACATGACCTTCGGCGGGCCAGCCGCTGGAGTTCTTGAAGATCGAATTGGTCATGCCCAGCTGCTGCGCGCGCTGCGTCATCATACGGGCGAAACCGGGTTCAGAGCCGTCGGGAGAGAGGGCTTCGGCCAGAACCACGCAGGCGTCGTTGCCCGAAAGCACGATGATGCCGCGGATCAGGTCTTCGACCGCAACCCGTTCCCCTTGCCGCAAGAACAGCGTCGAGCCGCCAAAGGAATTGGCATGGGCCGAAACGGGCAGTTCTTCGTTCAGCCGCAGGCGTCCGTCGCGCACCGCTTCAAACGCGATGTAAAGCGTCATCAGCTTAGACATCGAGGCAGGCGGCAAAGGCGTGTCGGCGTTCTTGGCCAAAAGCACCGTGCCGGTCTTTTCGTCCAGAACAAAGGCCGCTGTCGCGCGCGTGTCAAAGGCCGAGGCCGAGGTTGTCGACAACAGCAGCGCGGTCAGGCTGGCGGAAACGAATGCGCGATATGTGCGGATCATGGCAGCTCTCCTGTCAGACCTGCGGGGTCGGTTCAGTTGGTGACGGCATAAGCGTCGGTAAACCCGGTATCCTTGATCTTGGCAAGCAGGGTGCTGCGCTCTGCGCGGGTCTGCGCCGGTCCGACAAGCACACGCCAGAAGGTCTTGCCGCTGGAGGATTGCTTGAGAACCGTCGGCACCATCCCGGCCTGACGCATCGCGGTGGCGGTGTTGTTGGCGTTCTGTTCGACACTGAAAATGCCGATCTGGATGAACGGCTTGTCCAGCGATGATTTGGCGGGTGCGGTCGCGGCGGCCGGGGCAGGGGCCGCAGGTGCATCAAGCACGGCAGCCGCGGTTTCGGCAATCGGATCAAGCGTGGTTTCGGCAACTTCTGCAGGCGCATCAAGGCCGCCGTCACTGATCGGCGCATCCTGCGGCGGTGCCGAGGTGGCATCGTCCGGGACTTCCTCGCGGCGCAGGGCGACGACGTTGAGTTGTGTGGGGGCGCCCGCCAACACGCCAAGGGCGGCGGCGGCATCGGACGAGATTTGCAACCGCGGTCCGGGGGTTTCGCGTTCCTTGCGGAAGAGGGCGCCGATCACGAAATTGCCGTTGGCTTCGTTGCGGATGATCACACGTTCCGGTTCGGATACATCGGGATGCGCAGCCCAGACACCGCCCAGCGACGGGCGTCCATCCCACAAGCCGTTTTCACTGACCGAGAATACCTCGGGTGCTTCGACATCCCGCTCGACCAGCCGTGTCGCGCGGGCCCCTGCGGGCGCGGCGCCGTCGGCAGTCTCGGCGGAGGAGCCGCCTTGCAGGAAGGCGGGCATATTCACACCCTCGCAGCCTGCGAGCGCAATCAAAGCAACGCCGCAAAGGGCAGTGGCGCGCGTGCTGCGCCAAAGCGAAGAATGGGTAATTCTGGTATTCATGCCTGCTCGCCTTCTGCTGTGCCGAATTGGGCGCAATTCAGGGCGACCGACCCCGCGCCACTCATTATTTTGTGCGAGCTTACAGTCTTCCAAGCCTCAAGAAAAGTCTGACGGCACCCCTGCGCAGATTTTCCCCCAGGGCCGCTTTCAGAATCGGAATTCAGAGGCTATGTCACCGGCCACCGGAGGTTTGGCAGAGTGGTCGAATGCGGCGGTCTTGAAAACCGTTGGGCGTGAGAGCGTCCCCAGGGTTCGAATCCCTGAGCCTCCGCCACATCATCCCGCGCATTATTGATCTTCCGATCGCGTGTCTTGCACCGCGTCACGCTGTTCCCATATTTTGATCAGTCCCAGGACTGGGCCAGCCGGAGAAAACGATGGGATATGTGAAGACTGCGATCCTGATGGCGGCGATGACGGCGCTGTTCATGGGGGTGGGCTATCTGCTTGGCGGATCGGGTGGTGCGTTGATTGCGCTGATCGTTGCTGCCGGAATGAACGCGTTTACGTGGTGGAACTCGGATCGCATGGTGCTGCGGATGCACAATGCGCAGCCGGTTCTGGCCGGTGACCGGCTTGGTCTGCACGCGATGACGTCCGAATTGGCGCGGAATGCGGGCTTGCCGGAGCCGAAGGTCTACCTGATCGACACGCCGCAGCCGAACGCCTTTGCCACGGGTCGCAACCCGAAAAATGCCGCCGTCGCAGTGACATCCGGCCTGATGCGCAGTCTGAGCCGAGAAGAGATGGCGGGGGTCATTGCGCATGAGTTGGCGCATATCCGCAACCATGACACGGCGATCATGACGGTCACGGCGACATTTGCCGGTGCGATTTCGATGCTTGCCAATTTCGCCATGTTCTTTGGTGGCTCGCGCGAACGGCTCGGGATGATCGGTACGCTGCTGATGATGTTCCTTGCTCCAATGGCTGCCGCGCTGGTGCAGATGGCCATCAGCCGGACCCGCGAATACGCCGCCGACAAGGCCGGGGCCGAGATTTGCGGCAACCCGCTCTGGTTGGCCTCGGCGTTGGAGAAGATCGCGATGGGGGCGGCGCGGATCGACAATCATGCAGCCGAGCGCAATCCGGCGACGGCGCATATGTTCATCATTAACCCGCTACATGCCCACAAGCATGACAGCCTGTTTGCGACCCACCCGGCGACCGAAAACCGGATCGCGGCGCTACACGCGATGGCAGGGGCATCGAAGACAACCCGAAAATCGGCAGATCGTCCGGTGACGCGCAGCCGCATTCCGAACACGCGGTCCCGCGATCAGAGTGGGCCGTGGTCCTGAGATGATGGCGGTTTTGGAACCTAGCCCAAGCGGATCAATTCGGTCAGCACGTCTGACCGGTGCACAAGGCCCAATACCCGCTCTGCGTCACAGACGGGAAAGACGCGATGCGGATGCTTGAGGAACATTTCGGCGACCGCGATGATGTCATCATTGGGCTGAACGGTGACGATGTTCGTGCTCATGTGATCTGCGACGCGTCCTGACCATTCCCGGTAGTAGCTTGCATGTAGCGCAGAGCGAAAGCAGTCCTTTTGCGTCAGCAAGCCGACCATCCGCACATCGTCGGCCACCACCGGGGCGGCAGCAGCGCGGGCGTCTACAAGGCGGGCGGCTGCGGTGCGGATGGGGGCTTCTTCGGTCAGCAGGAGTATGTCGGTCCTCATCACCGAGGAGATGCGGGTCTGTGTCATGTACGGGCCTCGCTTTTCTTATGGCGGCGCAGCGGGCAATCGGCGCAACGCCCCTCGGGCCGTTTGTCGGCCGCGCTGCAAGAGGTGAGCGCGGGGCCGCGTCCCAGCATCAGGCCCAAACCGAGACCCCCGGCGGCGAGGGTGATGACGATCAGTGCGAAGATCAGTTCAAGCATTTGACTGCCTTTCTCATCCCAGAACCTCACGGATGCCGCCGGTGTCGGTCCGGCGGAGTGTCTGGCCGTCCTCGAAGAGGAAAATTGCCGAGATGTCCTGCACACGAGCCAGTGCTGGGCCGCCGTCATCCCCCGCAGCGAACAGCGCGGTTGCCCAGCCGTCGGCGGTCATGGCGTCCTTGGCCAGAACCGTCACGGACCGAAGGCGTCCGGCGACGGGGTGGGCTGTGGCAGGGTCCATGATGTGCCCCCAGAGTTGCCCGTTCCGCCCGTAGCTCTGTACGCCCAGACCCGATGTCGCCACGGCCATGCCTGCGGGCAGGTGCAGCACCATGTCTGTCGGGTGGCCAGTAACCGGATGCTCAACCGCAATACGCCAGTCCCGGCCTTCCGGGTGTCGACCCAAGGCGCGGAACTCGCCGCCCAAATCAAGCAGGGCATCGGTCAGGCCCTGATCTCGGGCCAGACGTGCGGCGCGGTCCAGTGCGCGACCTTTGGCGATACCGCAGAGGTCGAGCGTCAGGTCACTGTCTGTTTTGGAGAGCCAGCCTTCTGTCACCGAAACACCGCGCCAGTCTGCCACCGCGCCGTCGGTGATCGGGCCAAAGCCCCAGCGCGCGACGAGAGGTCCGACGGTTGGATCGAACGCGCCTTCACTGATCTGCGCCAGGGCTAGCGCGGCTTCGGTCACATGGGTGAGTTCGCTACTTGCCGCACGGCCGGTAGTACTGGTGTTGAACCGCGACAGCGTGCTGTCGGCACGCCATGGCGACATCTCGAGATCGACCTCTGCGAAAAGATCGGAGACCGCGCGGCGAAGGGGTTCTAACCCGCCGACATCCGTGCCTGCGATCCGCCAAGACGTTCCGAAAGCCATTCCCGACATGTCTTGAATCGGCGAGGCGCGCAGGATCGACGGGGCAGCGAGGGTGGCGCAGAGGGCGGCCAGAACGTCCCGGCGCGATGATGAGCGTGTGTTCATGTCTCAGGCTCCGAAATCGTCATAGAAAATGCTGTCGGGATCCACACCCAACCGTTCAAGCGTCGCCAGCACCGCCGAGATCATCACAGGCGGGCCACAGAGGTAGTATTCGCATTCCTCTGGCGCTGGGTGGCTGGCCAGTTGCTTTCGCAAGGTGTCGTGAATGAACCCGGTGGCCCCGGTCCAGCGGTCCCCGGGGGCGGGGTCCGACAGGGCTGGGGTCCAGCTGAAATTCTCGTGTTTGGCTGCAAGCGCCTCGAATTCGTCGGTGTAGAAGAGGTCGGACGCGGTGCGCGCGCCGTAGAAATAGCGGATGCGTCGAGTTGTTCCTGCACCTAGTTCTTGGTGGATCATCGCGCGCAGCGGGGCCATGCCCACACCACCACCGACATAGATCATCTCGCGGTCCGTGGGTTTCACGTGGAATTCGCCAAACGGGCCAGAGGCCATGACCTCATCGCCCGGGCGCAGGCTGAAGAGCCAAGAGGACACGAGACCGGGCAGCACCTCGCTCTCGCGCCCGGCGGGCGGCACGGCGAGGCGAATGTTGAACACTGCGGTGCCCGCATCTTCGGGGCGGCTGGCCAGCGAATAGGCGCGGGTCACGTCACTGTCCGAGCTGACACGCATCCTGCGCCATCCGGCAATTTGCCATGTCTCGGCAAACTGGGGTGGTATGTCGAGCGTGGTAAAATCCAGATCGAAGGGCGGGGCAGTGATCTGCATGAAGTCGCCCGCGTGAAACTCGGAGGACTGCTCGCTGGGTAGATCGAGCACAATCTCGCGGATCAGCGGGGCAAGCATTCGGGTCGAGGCGACCGTGCAGGTGAAACCGCCACCTGCCGTCAGGATGCTTTCGGGAACTTCGACCGCGCAACTGCCGCGCAGGTTGGTTTGGCAGGCGAGGCGAACATGGTCGCGCCGTTCTTTGGGCGACAGCACGCCGCGTTCCGTGGCTTGCGGTTGCCCGGCGCCTTCTCCGGTCACGGTCACGCGGCACATGCCGCAGGTTCCTTTGCCACCACAGGCTGCCGGGATCGGGATCTGCGCGTCGTGCAACGCGTCGAGCAGTTTTGAACCGCGCTGGGCAGGGACGTGTTGCCCGCCATTCACTACTATCTCAAGTGCTTCGGCGGGCACCAGCCGCCGACGCACGATCAGCAGCCCGGTGGCCAATCCGAGGACCAGCAGGATGATGATCAGGCTTCCGAATGCGATCTCGGTCATTGCGACACCGCCATTTGTGCAAATGAGGCAAAGCCAAGTGACATCAGCCCGGTCAGAACGAAGGCGATGCCAAGGCCGCGCAGCCCATTGGGCAGGTCCGCGTAGGCGAGGCGCGACCGGATCGCCCCAAGCATCGCAACGGCGATGGCAAAGCCAAACCCGCTGCCCAGCCCGAACACCGCGGACTCGGCGAGGGTGTAGGACCGATCCACCATGAACAGGCTTCCGGCAAGGATCGCGCATTGCACAGTCAGAAGCGGCAGGAACGATCCGAAGGCGGCATGGATGGCGGGAAAGAACCGATCCAGAACCATCTCAAGCAACTGCACACTCGCGGCAATCACACCGATGAAGGCGATGAGCGCGAGGTAAGACAGATCAAGCTCTGGTAGACCGGCCCATGACCATGCGCCGGGAGCGAGAACACCCTGATAGATCAGCCAGTTCAGAGGCACGGTGACGCCCAGAACACCCATCATCGCAATGCCAAGGCCAATTGCGCTTTCCGGGCGTTTTGACAGGGCAAGAAAGGTGCACAGCCCCAGAAACAGCGTCAGCGGCATGTTGTCGACAAAGGCGGCAGAGAGGAAAAGGGTCCAAAGCTCGGTCATTCCACAGCCCTCGTCTGAACCGGGGGCTCGTGTTCCGGCGCTTCGGCCTGCTCAGGCAGAAGGGAGCGGATTGCCCAGACCAACCCGCCCAGCAGGAAGAAGGCCGAGGGGGCCAGCAGCATCAGGCTCAGCGGCGTGAACCATCCGCCCGCATCGGCCAGCGGCAACACCTGCCAGCCGAAGAGCTGCCCGCGCCCGAACAACTCGCGCAGCCCGCCCAGCACGAGCAGGATCAGGGAGTAACCCAACCCATTGCCAAAGGCGTCCACCGCGGCGGGCAAGGGGGCATGATGGCGGGCGTAGGCTTCGGTGCGTCCCAGAACCAGGCAGTTGGTGGTGATCAGGCTGACGTAGATCGACAAGGCGCGGCTGATTTCAGCGAAATACGCTTGCAGAACCTGGTCGATGACAATCACGAGCGAGGCCACGATGACGATCTGAACGATCAACCGGATGGTGTCGGGCAGGTGACGTCGGATCAGGCTGATGGCAACCGCAGACAGGGTCAGCACCACGGTCAAAGAAACCGACATGGTGAGGGCCGTTGCCAGAGAGGTCGTGACCGCCAGCGCCGAACAGATGCCGAGGATTTGCAGCGTCACCGGGTTCTGCCGCATCAGCGGTTCTGTGAGCGTTGTCCAGAGATCGACGCGCGCGGCCATGTCAGAACTCCCCGCGTTCGATGGCGCGCAAGAGAGGGCCGTAGCCGTCGGGGCCAAGCCAGAAATTCACCATGTTCGAAATACTGCGCGTGGTGCGCGTGGCACCGGTGATGCCATCCACCTGATGCGGTCCGGTCGCCGTACCCCGTGCTGTCGAAAACCGCAGCGTGCCTGTCGCATCGTGCAGTTCGGTGCCGGGAAAACTGGCTTGCCATGACGGGTCTTCGATCCGGCCGCCAAGTCCGGGGGTTTCGGAATGCTGAGTGATGGCGATCCCGGCCACCGTGTTCATGTCGCCTTCAACGGCAAGGATCGCGTCGATGCGGCCGCCATAGCCTTGGCCGGTCATGGGCAAGAGAATGAGCGAGATTTCGTCGTCCTGCCGCAGAAGGAAGACCTGCGCATAATCCGGTCGCTGTCCCAGCCCCGCCAGATCCGCCCCCGGCGCGAGCGCAGTCCAGTTCTGGGTGTCAGCCAGCGTGGCCTCGAGGTTTCCAGTCGTGACATTCGAAGCGGCGCGCCCTGTGTCGAGGTCGATCACGACCGTCGACAGGGTGCCGCCGGATTGGTCCAAAAGGTCCGCCATGCCGGGCACACCACGGACAAGTGCCTCGATCCTCGCCTGTTCCTCGGCGGCGCGGTTGGCGGTCTGAATGGGGCGCAGCAGTACCGTGGCCCCGCTGACCATCAGCGCGCAGACCGCCGAAACCAAAAACGCCATGACAAGCGTTTTTGTCCGGCTTTCATTCGGAAGCGCGAGTAATCTGCGCCACGGATTGCGCTCAGTATCGGCCATGTCGCCTCCGTCTTTGAGCATACCAGAGTGCCAGCGCCGCCTCGTCGAGCAGGGGGGCGGCAAGCGATGTGAGAAGCGCTGCGGCTACGGCGAATTGTACCGGGGCGGCGCCGTGCCAGCCTTGCGCAAAGAGAACCACCAGCGCGATGAAAAGCAGGCCGTTCAACCATCGGCCCAACGGCGTGGTGGCGCTTGTCACCGGATCGGCGACGAGCAGAACCAGCACGAGACCTGCGGCGTGTAAGGTGGACGATGGCAGCACGCCCAGGCCCGTCGCCACGCCTGCACCGACAATCGCTGCGAGGATGACCCCCGCGGGCATGACGCCTGCGAAGAGGCCGATCACCACTGCGGGGATCGCGGCCCATGCGACGGGGGTGACGATCTCCGGCCATGCGAAACCGGGGAAGCCGAAGCCGAGAAAGGACAGTGCGATGGTCGCCGGATGGACCACATTGCGTCCCCAGCCGCCAAAGACCATCTCGCCCATGACAACGCCAAAGCTGATGCCAAGCGTCAGGCGGAAGCCGCCCAACTCTTCCGGCGCGAGCATTGCGATGGCCAATGCTGTGATAACCGCTGAGAGCGAGACCGGCTGCGCCCGCGCGAGCAGGAACACAAGCTGCCAGATCGCGATCACCAGAGCCGTGAACGCCAGCCGGTAGAAGTCGCCCAAGTTACCGAACCAGAGCCAGAAAACCGCCAGAGGGAGATAGGCGGCAAGCAATAGCACCCCCACGGTTTCGCGTGTCCAGAGACCCCGGCTCATGCGGCGAGCTCCGTTTTGATGCGGTTCAGCAATCCGCGCAGAAGGGAGGGCAGGTGGGCCTCGCCACCAAGCACGTAATCGGCCAGAGCAACGTCCTCTTCCAGAAGTGACAGCACACCCATCTTCATTGCTGTTTCATCATCCCCGGCGCTCAAGGCGCGCAGAAACGCTGCGGCGGGGAGTGTTCCCCCGAACGCCTGATCCAATGCGGCGGTCGGGATCACTGGTTTCGGACTGGCGGATCGCGTCAGCGCGTCTAACAGCCAGTGCGGACTTGCGCGCCCCGGCTCAGATGGCATGGCGGTCACTTGCCGATCGCGCGGCGCAAGCCAGCGTGCGGGATGACCGTCGAGGGACGAGCCAGACCAGAGTTTGTGCGCACCTGGGGTGAGATCCCGGAATGTCAGGCCGCGAAGGTCCGCTCCGGCCTGCGTCCGTACCAAACGACTGCGTTTAAGCGCCGGACCACCCACATGTACGAGCCGCGTGTCAGGCAGCCGCCCGGTCAGGACCAGGTCGCCCAAAGCGGCCACGTCTTCGGCGTGCATATCCCACACGGGTCTTTCGATGCTCGCAGGGAAGAGGCTGTGGATGCGCAGGCCGGCGGCCCCTTGCGGGTGGCGCGGGCCAACCGGGACCACCTCAATGCCCGGTGTCTTCGCCCGGTCGAGCAGCATGGCGTCCGGTGCCTGACAAAGAAAGACGGGCCCATCGGTCAGCAAACGCAGGGCATGGCATCCCCGCGCGAATGCCTCTTCCCGGCCTTTCAGGGCTTTCAGCGGGTCAGGGGCGGCGGGCCGTGTGTCGCGGGCCATGATCACGATGGCGGCGGGGCGTTCGTCCGCGCGGGGCATTCCGCCAAAGGGCCGGCGGTTGATGGTTGGCCAAAGACCGGCAACCTGTATCAGCCGTCGCAACGTGCCCTCTTTGTCGACATTCGAGGTGTCGTGCGTCACCACATCGCCATCGGCCTCGCGGAACAGCACAACTTCGGACAATCTGTGCCCGTTCGACAGCGAAACCCGTGCCACGCGGGCGGGCATCGGGGCCACGAAACAGATGTCGGGTGTTGTCCGGTGGCGCGCAACGGGTGCGCCCTGTGCCACCAGTTCATCTTCCTCAAACATCATCGTCACGCGCGGCGCAGTGCCGTGCGGGGGGCGGAGACCCGCTTCTTCGGTGATCACATCCTCAATCTCCGGTGCGGCGTCGGGCGACCGGGACGTTGGCACCATGAGACCGGATCGGAAACCAAGCTGAAGCATGCGCCCTCAATATCACGAGACTTCCGCGCGTCGTTTGATCTGCCGCAACTCGGACACAACTGGCGCGTGCTACGTTCGGCCCTGAATCCCCCGTTGTCGCAAACACCGGAGTACTCGCGATGCCCTTTGACTCAAGACTGACGCCTGTTCTTTCCGCTGTCGCCTGCGCAGCGCTTCTGTTCGGAGCCCATGCGGTTTCCGGTCAGACCGAGTCGACCGACTCAGATGCTGCCGAGGCAACGGTGCCGTTTGCCCTGCCAAAGTCGGGACCGTTCAATCCCGCAGATATCGAGATCAAGAACGACCAGTCGATCACCGACTGGTTCCGCTCGGCCCACGCCGATGCCGCCGCCGAGGCGTTCCGCCATTGGGACGGCGAAGAAGAAATCAATTCTGCATGCGCGACCTGCCATTCCGGCGAAGGCTTCCGCGATTACCATGGTCTTGACGGCACAGCGGCGGGTAGCGTCGAAGGACCGATCAATACCGGCGGCGTTGTCGATTGCGGAACATGCCACAATGCGGGCTTGTCCGAGGTCACGGAAGTGGCGTTCCCAAGCGGTCTGATGCATCCGGTTCAGGGTGTCGAGGCATCCTGCATGACCTGCCATCAGGGCAGGACAGCTGGGATTACCGTTTCGAAAGCCTTGGGGGATCTCGAGCTTGATACGCCTAACCCCGAATTGCGGTTCATCAACCCGCACTACGCCACAGCGGCGGCCACATGGCTTGGTGCCTATGGCGGTTCGGGATACCACTACGAAGGCAAGGAATATTCCGGCCGGTTTTTCCATGCCCGTCCGGTTTCAAGCTGTGTGTCCTGCCACGAGCCGCACACGCTTGAAGTCGCATTTGAGCCGTGCCTGACATGTCACCAGGCCAATACTCCCGAAGAGATCCGCATCGCGCGTCAAAGCTACGATGGCAGCGGTGATACCACCAAAGGCATCCGTTCAGACATTCAAGCCAATGCGGCGATGCTGCTCGATATGGTCAAGACTTACGCCAGCGATGTCGCCGGAGCACCGATGATCTATGACGGAACGCGCTATCCGTATTTCTTTTCTGATGCGAATGGCGATGGTGTTGCCGACCAGAATGAAGGTCGTCCCGTGACCTATGGTGCATGGACGCCGCGCAGCTTGCGTGCGGCCTATAACTGGAAACTCGTCACCGCCGATCCCGGCAACTTCGCGCACAACCCACCGTACATGCTCGAGCTGCTTTACGATACCATCGAAGACCTGAGCGAACCGCTGGGCGTGTCGATGGAATCGCTGAACCTGTTGCGGTAAAGTCTTGCGGCCTTCAGCCCTTGGGTTTGGAGGCCGCGTCGACACGACGGAGTGCCCACAGGGCTGCCGGTGGACCCAGCACCTCAAACACAACCGTGGCTGCGACCGTCAGTGACATGATGGTCGCGCCCCATTCGGGGATGGCTTCGGCCGCCACAAGCGCCATCCCGACAGCCACCCCGGCCTGAGGCAGAAGCGCTGGGCCATAGGCATGGCGCTCGATCATCGGAACCCGGCCCAGACGTGCCCCGATCTCGCCCGCGATTAGCCGGGACAGGATGCGCAAGCCGACATACGCGGCGGTCATCCAGCCCAAGGATTGCAGCGCGCTCAGTTCCAAAGATGCCCCGGCCAGCAGGAAAAACAGAAGAATGAACGGCCATTCGATATATTCGATTTCGTGAAACGCGCGTTCATGATGCTGCGCGAGGTTGGCAATGACGGCCCCGGCGGTCATCCCGGCCACGAGAAAGGACACTTCGAGCCAGATCGACACACCCGCCGTCACGAACACCACGCCGATGGCCTCGGTCTGGAGCGGCTCGCCCGGTTTCAACCGCCCGGTCAGATAGGCTGCCGGCAGTCCGATGACACAGCCCAGCAACATTGCGCCGCCAATATCGACCACAACGGCCATCACCGGTTCCGTCCAGCCGTCAAATGGATGCACCAGTGCAAGGCACAGACTGAAGATCATCAGCCCCCAGATATCGTCTATGGCAACGATCCCGCTTAGTGTCTCGGAAAACCCGTTCTTGATACCGGATTGGCGAATGACATCCGCAATCGCTGCAGGAGCAGTCGCCGTCGCAATCGCTCCGAGCAATAGCGCAATCCCTGGATCAAGCCCGACCAAGGCCAAACCGGCACTCACAATGATCGTGGTCCCTATGACGACCGAGAGCGAGATGGCAAAGATCGCCCGTCCATGCTGCGTGAGGTTTTCGCGGGTCAGTTCTCCGCCCAGCAGAAAGGCAACCATCGTCAATGCGATGAACGACAGCGGTTCGAACCAATCTGCCGACGTGTCTGGCAAGAGGCCAAGCCCCGACTGCCCCACGAGAAACCCCAACAGAAGCAGCATTGTCACCCGTGGCAGCCGGGTGGCGTGTCCCAACTGATCCGCCAGCAAACCGGCAAGGAACAAGACACCCAGCGTCGTAATGAGTACACCGTGATCCATAAGTGCTTTGCCCCGGGCCAAGTCGCTTTTTTCCAATGAGACGATTGTTCCGCGATACCGCCCCTCAGTTCAAGGCCGCAGACGGGCCTGTGTTCCGAAGAAGCGTTGCCTAAACTCTCGTCTTTTCGGGATTGAGAACGCGCGCGATCTGGCGCGATTTGTCACGCAGATGAAGTTGAAGACTGGATTCCGCTCCACGCCTTGGCGACTCAATTGACTTGGTTGGCTAGAACAGGATGGTGTTACGTATCGTAATCTTCTGGAGCGTGTATTAAGTTTATGGAAAACGAATTTGAACAAAGCCTTGCTGCGACACTGGCATCCCTGGGCCCCATTGCCAGCTTCGGTGGTATTGCCGCACCGACATCCGAAGAGGACCTGTTTCAACTCACGGTCGGTGAATACCTTGATCTTCTCGTTCTTGCTGAACAGGCTCTCGTCACCAACCGGCCGATCATACAAAGTCTGCTGAGCAACCCGCAAACCTCTGCCGGGATACCGGCTGACGCGTTGGGCTTCCTTCAGGATTGGGCGGCTGGCGATTTCAGCCTGCTTACAGCCGCCTTCGATGAGGCGCGCAGCGCCTTGTCGGGCGTTCCGCGCGAAACGCTGCTGATCAACGTGCAAGGGCTCGATGGCAATGGCGGCACGCTCGAAGACGAACTCCGCCAAGCCTTTGATGATGCACCGCTGAATCTCTCCAATCTGCTGTGGACTGGCTTTGACGGTCTCTACACATCCCCCACCTTTACCATCAACCCCGACACCGGAAGCTGGTTTGCGCCCGGAAACGCATTTACCGGCGGATCATTGGTCGAATTGTGGGCATTGGTGGGCGAGGCGGCCAGCCAGGCGATGCTGACCTATTTCGACTCGCAGTTAGGTCTTGTGAACGAACTATTCGGCAGCGGCATCACCGCGGTTGAACTGGCGGCAGCCGAAACTGCGGCGCAAACCGCTTCGGCGGGTGCGTTTGAAGCGTTGCAGGGCTTTGGCGCGACGCTCACCACGGGTGACGAAGTTGACTTGGGGTCGTTCGAAGCGCTGGCACTGGCCCAGTTCCAGACTGTTCTCGGTGCTGTCACCGAAGTATTGCCGGGCGTCGCCGGAGTACTGAGCCAGCTAATCCTTGGTTCGCGCAATTCCGATCCCACCTTCGTGGTCAATCTGGACGGGAATGTCGACGGATCGGACGAAGGCGACTGGTTCTACCTCAACGACCTCGCCAACATCTTCAACGGTGGATTGGGACAGGACATCCTCTTCGGTTTTGGCGGAGACGACCGCTTTACCGGTGGCGCGGACGACGACACGCTGTTCGGCGGTGCCGGGAGCGGCGATACGGCAATCTATGCCGGACCGCAGGCGCGCTATACCCTCCAGATTGAAAGCGACGGTGTCACCGTGATCGACCGCTCTGGCGCTGAAGGTACAGACGCGCTGAGCGAGATCGAATTCCTGTCCTTCGGTGATGTGGCAAATTTCAACCTCGCCAATCAGGTCGGGATCGCATCGCTGAGCGCCGAGGCTATCGCCACGTTCGTGGAACTCTATATTGCCTATTTCAATCGTGCGCCGGATGCCGAGGGTCTCAACTTCTGGGGATCGGCCTTTGCCAATGGCTTCTCACTTGAGGCAATTGCGACCCTGTTTCTCGATCAGGATGAAACACGGGCAACCTATCCCGACACGCTGACCAACCTGGAATTCGCAACGCAGGTCTACAACAACGTGCTGGGCCGGACACCGGATCAGGACGGTCTCGACTTCTGGGCGGGCGCACTCGACAGCGGCGGTGTGACGCGCGACCAGTTCATTCTGGAAGTGCTGCGCGGTGCCAAAGCCGATCCCGACGGCAGCGCCTCGCAGGAATTCATCGACCTGCAACTGGGCGACCGGGCCTATCTGGCCGACAAGACCGACATCGGCACCTATTTCGCCGTGATCCGCGGTCTGTCCGATGTGAGCGAGGCTGACGCTGTGATGGACCTTTTCGTGCGGGGCGACCAGACCACGATCAACGATGCGTTCGAGGCCACCAACGCGATCTACAACGCAGCGCTTGCTGCGGATGGTGGGGATTTCCTTATCCAGCTAGTCGGAGTGGTAGACGATCCGTTTGCGATCTGACGCTGCTTGACCGATACACTTTAACAGCGCGCCCCTCGACGGGCGCGCTGTTCGTTTTAGCTACCGCCTCACAGGAAAACGCTGACGAGGCAGAGCATCATGAGAATTGCCATCATCGGGTCAGGCATGGCCGGGCTGGCCTGCGCGTCGCGGCTGTCCGAAGCAGGATTGTCGCCGACCGTCTTTGACAAGGGCAGGGGGCTTGGCGGGCGCATGGCCACCCGCCGAGCCGAAGGCGGGTTTCAGTTCGATCACGGCGCGCAGGTGATCCCCTGTGAAGATACCGGGTTTCGCGGTCTGTTAGAGAATGCCAAAGCGGCGGGCCACATCGCAGAATGGGACACGGGCGACGGCAACGCCAAAGCGGTTGGCGCTCCGGGCATGACGGCCCTCGCGAAATACCTGGCTCAGGGTCTTGATCTGCATCAGCAGTCCGAAATCTCATCCGTGACACGGTCCGACGGGGCGTGGGACCTGACCTCTGAGCACTCGCTCGGCACGTTTGACCGCGTGATCTGCACCGCACCTGCGCCGCAGACCCGCAAACTGGTCGGCCACGCCTTGTCCGATCCGCTCGATAACGTGGCTTACGCGCCCAGCCTGACACTGATGGTCGTTCTCAACCGCCCCTTGGATTCGCCCGATGCGCAAGCATACCCGACCGGCGACCTGGCATGGATTGCCCATGACAGCGCCAAACCGGGCCGCCCGTCGCGACATTGCTGGGTCGCTCAGGCCAGCGCCGATTGGAGCACCGCCCATCTTGAACTGAGCAAGGACGACATCGCAACGCGGATGCTCGACCTCTTCCTTACCCATCACGGTCTCGACGCCACCGACGTGGCTTACGCCACTGCCCATCGCTGGCGCTATGCGCTGGTCACAGACCCGCTGGGCCAACCCTTCGCCACGTCTTCCGATGGGACACTCCACGCTGGCGGTGATTGGTGCCTCGGTCCCCACATCGAACACGCATGGCGCAGCGGCACCGCCATCGCAGAGGACATCCTGAGTGCCGCATGACCCTCAGCGACCCGCGAATCGAACCGCTGATCACCCTGATCAAAGCCGCACTGACCCCACCGCCGGGCAAGGGGCGCATAGCGCTTGCGCTCATCATGGGTGCGCTCTGTCACCTTGATACGCCAGCCGATCTACGTCACCCTTTGGGTTGTCCCGGTCTGGACACCGGATCAACAGTCCCTCGCGATCAGCGACACCGCCTATTGTCTGCTCGTCCCGCGTCTGAAAGAAAAACGCCTCGAACAGCGCTAAGGGGCCGCATTTGATCGCTATTGCGCAAACGCGCCCTATGTCCATTCCAAACTCACCTCCACGGAGCCGAAAGATGCCGCAAACCGCGCGCAATAACCTTGAGATCTACGATGACGTCGCCGCGCACTGGTGGTCTGACGACATCCGCTGGGTGCGCACGCTCAAGAACATGGTACCGGGGCGGCTGAGCTGGTTCGACAAGCAGTTCGAATGGCGGGGCAAACACGTGCTCGACCTCGGCTGCGCCGGAGGGTTCATGGCCGAAGCGCTCGACGACCGTGGCGCGCGCGTCACCGGCATCGACCCCGCCGCCGAAGCCATCGCCGCCGCCCGGGCCCATGCCGAGGCTGGGGGCAGGGCGATCCGCTACGACGTCGGCGTGGGCGAAGCGCTGCCCTATGCCGATGCGAGCTTAGACGCGGTGGTCTGTGTCGACGTACTGGAACACGTCCAGAGCCTGCCCAAGGTGATCGAAGAAACCGCCCGCGTCCTGCGCCCCGGAGGCACGTTCCTCTTCGACACGATCAACCGCAATCCCATCGCGCGATTGGCGACAATCACCATGGCCGAGGATGTGCTGAAGCTGCTGCCAAAAGGCACCCATGACCCAGACATGTTCATCAAACCCGCCGAATTGCGCGCCGAGCTTGACGCCGCCGGATTCACGACCGGCAAGATGGTCGGCCTCGGCCCGCGCGGGATCAATACCAAAGGGGATTTCACCTTTGGCCGCGTTCCCAGCAAGATGATCATCTACATGGGGACAGCGCGCAAAACATAATGCCGCGCCAACTCTTTAACGGTTGACTTGTGAGGCCTCAGGCCCCATGTGCACGCCATCGCCGCGCAGCCGCGTGAGCTTGCCGCGCCCAACCAACTGGCGCATCGGCGATACAGATTTCAGTTCCCCATCACGCAGGGTTCCTGACGCAGGTCCAGACAGCACGGGATGCGCCCGCTCTGTCTTAAGGGTCTGCGCGCCCTCGCTCGCCGCGGACATGCGGCACAACCTCATCCGGCTGCGGAGACCCCGCAGGCGGAGGTAAAGGATACACATTGTCGAATTTTGACACGCTGGGCCTCAAACCCGAACTCATGGCCGCCCTCAAAGACGCGGGCCTCAAGACACCGACCCCGATCCAGACCAAAGCCATTCCACTGGCGCTTGAAGGCCAGGACGTGCTGGGCCTTGCCCAGACCGGCACCGGCAAGACGCTGGCCTTTGGCCTGCCGCTCGTCAGCCACCTGCTCGACGCACCTGAACGCCCAGCCGCACGCACCGCGAAATCGCTGATCCTCGCGCCGACGCGGGAACTGGTGAACCAGATCGCCGACAACCTGCGCATGCTGACCGGAAAGACCAAGCTGCGCGTGACCACCGTGGTTGGCGGCCAGTCGATCAACAAGCAGATCCACCAATTGCTCAAAGGCACCGACATCCTTGTCGCCACACCGGGCCGTCTGATTGATCTCATGGACCGTAAGGCGGTTGATCTGCGCACGGTCAAACACCTCGTCCTCGACGAGGCCGACCAGATGCTCGACATGGGCTTCATCCACGCCCTGCGCCGCATCGCGCCCAAGCTCGGCACGCCGCGCCAGACAATGCTCTTTTCGGCCACCATGCCGAAACCGATGGAAGAGCTCAGCCGCGCCTATCTCACCAACCCGGCCAAGGTTCAGGTCTCCCCTCCGGGCAAAGCCGCCGACAAGATCACCCAGTCGGTGCACCACCTTGCCGGCAAGGCCGAGAAAGCCGCCAAGCTGCGCGAGATCCTGAGCACAGACCCCGACGCGTTGACGCTGGTTTTTGCGCGCACAAAACACGGCGCCGAAAAATTGATGAAAGGTCTCGTGGCCGACGGGTTCAACGCCGCCTCGATCCACGGCAACAAGAGCCAGGGCCAGCGTGACCGCGCCATCAAGGCGTTCCGCGAAGGCGAGATCACCGTGCTCGTCGCCACCGATGTCGCCGCGCGCGGTATCGACATTCCGGGCGTGGCCTATGTTATCAACCACGACCTGCCGGAAGTGCCCGACAGCTATGTGCACCGCATTGGCCGCACCGCCCGCGCGGGTCGTGAAGGTGAGGCGATCGCCTTCTGCGCACCGGACGAGGCAGACCTGCTCCGCCAGATCGAAAAGCTGATGAAGATCGAGATTCCCGTGGCAAGCGGCACCGCTCCGAAAGACCCGGTCGCCCGCAAGCCGCAGCAACGCGGTCAGGGCAGGGGCAAGGGGCAGGGTCGCCCGGCAGGCAATGCCGCGGCCAAACCCAATGGCAACCGCCGCCGCCGCAACCGGTCGCGCAAGGCCGCGTAAGAGACCACCCCCCCTTCTTCGGTTGTCAAATACTTCAGGGGGGTGTGGGGGGACAGCGTCCCCCCACCTGTCGGAGCGGCCCCGCCGCTCCGAATCCAACCATCAAAATCACATCATCTTCCCTTAGGTCATCCCTCCCGCAAGGCATTGCTGCCCCTATGTTAATGGCGAAAGCCAGTGACTTAGGGAGCGCACCGCGATGCAACTCAGGATCAATGGAACCCTGCATGAGGTCGATGTCGAAGAAGACATGCCGCTTCTCTGGGTGCTCCGCGACGAACTGGGCCTGACCGGCACCAAGTTCGGCTGCGGCATCGCCCAATGCGGCGCGTGTACCGTGCATCTCGACGGTGTTGCTGTCCGGTCCTGCCAGACCTGGGCGATTGACGCCGAAGGCGCGGAAATCACCACCATCGAAGGTCTGGGCACGCCCGACCTGCGACACGCCGTGCAAGAGGCGTGGCTGGCCGGACAAGTCGCGCAATGCGGCTATTGCCAGTCCGGTCAGATGATGCAGGCGGCCGCACTTCTGTCGGAGAACCCGCACCCCACGGACGCCGAGATCGACGACGCCATGTCCGGCAATCTCTGCCGCTGCGGTACCTATCCCCGCATCCGCGCCGCCGTGAAACATGCGGCAAACCTGATGCAGGAGGGCTGATCATGGGACGTCTGAAAACCATTGCCCGCCGCACGTTCCTGATTGGCTCTGCCGCAGCTGTCGGCGGTGTCGCCTTCGGCGTCTACACGGTGCGCAAACCGCATGAGAACCCGCTGACCACCGGGGCGGGCGAGGCGGTGCTGACACCTTACGTCAAGATCACCGCGGACGGCATCACCCTCATCACCCCCCGCGCGGATTCCGGGCAGGGGGTCTACCATCTACAGGCCGCGCTGATCGCCGAGGAACTGGATGTCGACCTTGACCAGATCAAGGCCGATCCCGGCCCGCCCAGTCCAGCCTATTGGAACACCGCTCTGGCTGCCGAGGCTGCCGAGTTCATGGTACCTGCCGCAGGCTTCATGCAGGACATGGCCGAAGGCGCGGTGAACTCAGTGATGAAGGTGATGGGCCTCCAGATCACGGGCGGCTCAACCACCGTGCCGGACCAGTTCGAAAAGCTGCGTCTCGCAGGCGCGTCGGCGCGCGAGACGATCAAGGCGTTGGTGGCAGACCGGGAAGGCGTGGCGGTCACGGACCTGACGACTGCGTCCGGAAACGTGATTTTACCAGATGGTCAAAAAATCCCCTACACCAGCCTCGCCGCCGATCTGGCTGGGGCCGAGGTGGTACAGGACGTACGCCTCCGCGATCCATCGCAATGGCGCTATATCGGCAAGCCGATGCAGCGGATCGACATGCTGGCGAAAAGCACCGGAACGCAGGATTACGGTATCGATGCATCGGTCGACGGCATGGTCCACGCCACCGTTCTGATGAACCCCGCGCAGGGTGGTGGGATGGCGGAATATGACGCCTCCGAAGCGCTGGCCATGCGGGGCGTTAAAGCTGTGGTCCCGATCACCGGGGGCCTTGGGATTGTCGCCGACAACACATGGCGCGCCTTCCGCGCCGCGCAGGCGCTCAATGTCACGTGGGAAGACCCAAGCTTCCCGCTTGAGCAAGCCGACCATTGGGCCGCGCTTGAGGCGGCGTTCACACCCGAAGCGCAGGACAGCGAGAAACGCAATGACGGCGATGTGGACACCGCCCTCAGCGATGGCGATATCCTCTCCGCCGAGTACCGCGCGCCATATCTGGCTCATGCACCGCTGGAGCCGGTCAACGCCATTGTCCGCGTTGACGACGACCGCGCCGAGGTTTGGACCGGCACACAGATCCCGCGCTTCATTCAGGCCAATGTCAGCCGCATCACCGGCATCCCGGCGGACAAAGTCACGGTACATGTTCTGATGATGGGTGGCAGTTTCGGTCATCGTCTGGAAGACGAAGTGGTCAAACAGGCGACTGAAATCGCGATGCAGATGAAGGGTACGCCGGTCAAGCTGACGTTGTCGCGCGAAGAGGACATGCTCCACGACTTCCCCCGCCAGATCGCCATGGCGCGGATGCGGGGCAAAGTGACGAACGGGCAGGTTGAGGCGCTGGATCTCGGGATCGCCATGCCCTCGGTTGTCGCCTCGCAACTCAGCCGCCAGAACCAGTCCGTACTCGGACCGGACAGCCAGATCGTGGCGGGCGCGTGGGAACAACCCTTCGCCATCCCGCACCATCGCGTGACCGGCTACCGCGCGCAGCCTCTTGCGCCGATCAGTTCCTGGCGCTCGGTTGGGGCGTCTACCAACGGGTTCTTCTACAACGCCGCATTGGATGAGTTGATTGAGGCAGCGGGGGCCGATCCGCTGGAGGAACGCCTGCGCATGTGCAGCGATCCCCTGGCGCGGCAGGCGTTGGAGGCAGTGGCCGAGATGTCGGACTGGTCCGGTATTGGCGGGCTTGCGAACGGGTCCAAGACCGGGCGGGGTGTGGCGCTGACCAAGTCCTTTGGCGTGCACTGCGCGCAGGTGATCGAAGTCACGGACACAGACGCTGGCATCCGCATCGACACTGTCTGGGTCGCCGCCGAGGTGGGCCGTGTCGTCGATCCGGTGAATTTCGAGAACCTCGTTCAGGGTGGGGTGATCTATGGCCTTGGCCACGCAATGAATTCCGAGATCACCTATGCGGGTGGTGTCGCCGAACAGTCAAATTTCGATCTGAACCCGGGTATGAGACTGCACCAATGTCCGAACATTTTTGTGCGCGGGCTGGAAAGCGGCGACCGCGTGCTTGGGATCGGAGAACCGCCGGTGCCACCTGCTGCGCCTGCTTTGGCGGGCGCGATTTGGGCGGTGACGGGTACGCGGCTGCGTGAGATGCCATTCAGCAAGGCGGTCAGTTTCGTTTGAGGATGGAGGATTTTTGACCTTTTGGTAAAAAATCGACTGGACCAAATTTGAAAGAATTGCTTACAAATACAGTTAAAATATTTGCCTTTTGGTTACCGGAGCTGACGGTTATTCTCTCCTCCAATCAACGGGAATGACGAAGGGCGGGCTCTCTGGTGCCAGAGCGAGACCACTTGACTGTGACGGTGCAACGCGGTGGCCCGAACGAGCCGCTGCGACCTCAGACCTTTGAGGTGCCGGCCTATGAAAACCAGACGGTTCTGGACGTCGTGTCGTGGATTCAGCAGAACGCCGATCCGACCCTGACCTACCGCTTTGCCTGCCGGGTCGGCATGTGCGGAAGCTGCGCGATGATGGTCAATGGCGTGCCGCGCTGGACCTGCCGCACCCATGTCAGCAAGGTTCTGGACGGCAACGCGATCGAGGTCGGCCCTCTGCGCAACCTTCCGGTGATCAAGGATCTGGCCGCCGACATGGACCCGTTCTTTGACAAATGGGTCGCTGCGGAAGGTCAGCACCATCCGACCCGCACGCGGGATGAAGACATCGCGCCGATTGATCCGGTGACGGATGAGCGGCAGGCGGCGAATGCGGGGATCGAATGTATCAACTGCTCGGTTTGCTATTCGGCCTGTGACACCGTTGCGGGCAATCCCGATTACCTTGGACCGGCGGCGCTGCAACGGGCGTGGACCCTTTACAACGATGCCAAGGATGCCGACCGCAATGCCATCCTCGATGCGGTGTCAGGCAAGGGCGGTTGTCATTCCTGCCATTCGATGGGCTCCTGTACCGCGTATTGCCCAAACGAACTGGATCCGCTCTCAGCCATTGCCGGGCTGAAGCGCGCGACGGCCAAACGGTTTTTCGGGGGGCGGAAATGAGCGAGTTTCACCTTTACATGGCGCAACGCCTTTCGGCGCTGGTGATGGCCCCGTTTGTGATCGTGCATATCGGTGTGATGATCTACGCGATCCAAGGTGGGCTGTCGGCGGCGGAAATTCTGGGCCGAACGCAGGGCTCGGCCTTCTGGTTTGCCTTTTACGGGATGTTTGTGGTCGCCGTGTCGATCCATGCCGCCATCGGGCTGCGCACCATCTTGGGCGAATGGGCGGGCTTGCGCGGCGGTGCGCGGGATGCGGTTTCAGCAGCGATCGGGCTTGGCCTTCTGGCGCTGGGCGCGCAGGCCGTCTGGGCGGTGACCGTATGAAGGTCGCACGTGCACATCCACTTTGGCTTGCCTACCTGCTGCACCGGCTGTCGGGGCTGGGCCTTGCGGTTTTCCTGCCGCTGCATTTCTGGGTGCTGTCCTATGCGCTCAATGATGCGGCCAAGCTGGACGCGTTCCTGACGCTCACCGAGATGCCGTTGGTCAAGGCAGCCGAGTTCGGTTTGGTCTTCCTGCTGGCCGTGCATTTCTTTGGCGGGCTACGCCTGATCGCGTTGGAATGGCTGCCATGGTCTGCACCGCAGAAAACTTGGGCTGCGTTGGCAGTGGCCGGGTCGTTTCTAGTGTCCACAACCTTCCTCTTGCAGGCGATCTGATATGTTCTCCACCAAAGACATCGACTGGCACGACACCGATATCCTGATCCTTGGCACGGGTGGGGCCGGCATGTTCGCAGCACTTCACGCGATGCAGAGCGCGCCCGAAGGCACCAAGGTGACCATCGCGGTCAAGGGCCTCATTGGCAAATGCGGCTGCACGCGGATGGTGCAGGGCGGCTACAATGTGGCTTTGGGCGGCGGCGACTCTGTCGAGCGGCATTTCATGGACACGATCGAGGGCGGCAAATGGCTGCCCAATCAGGACATGGCGTGGCGTCTGTGCGAACAGGCGGTTGTGCGCATCCGCGAGCTTGAGAACGAGATCGGTTGTTTCTTTGATCGGAACCCGGATGGGACATTGCACCAAAAGGCCTTTGCCGGGCAGACGGCGGACCGGACGGTGCACAAGGGCGACCTGACGGGGATCGAGATCATCAACCGTCTGATGGAGCAGGTTCTGTCGCGCCCCGTCGAGAAGTTGCAGGAACACCGCGCCATCGGTCTGATCCCGACAAGGGACGGTGCATCATTGGCGGGTGTGCTGATGATCGACATGCGCACCGGGCGGTTCCGGTTCGTGCGCGCCAAGACGGTGCTGATGGCGACGGGCGGTGGCCCCACCATGTACAAGTACCACACACCCTCGGGGGACAAGTCGATGGACGGCTTGGCCATGGCGCTGCGTGTCGGCTTGCCGCTGCGCGATATGGAGATGGTGCAGTTCCATCCGACCGGCTTGCTTGCCGGTGATCACACGCGGATGACCGGGACGGTGCTGGAAGAAGGTCTGCGCGGGGCAGGTGGGCAGTTGGTGAACCACGCGGGCCAGCGCTTCATGTTCGACTATGACGCCAAGGGCGAACGCGCGACCCGTGATGTGGTCAGCCGGGGCATCTATGCGGAGATGCGCAAGAACAACAATCCCGAGCAGGAGGGTGTGTTCATCTCCATGTCCCATCTCGGGCCGGACATGGTGCGGGAAAAGTTCAAGGGCATGGTCAAGCGCTGTGCCGATTGCGGGTTCGATCTGGCAGGTGGCAAGGTCGAGGTGGTGCCGACGGCGCATTACTTCATGGGTGGAGTTGTGGTCGATGTGGACACGCGCACGGCGATGGAAGGGTTGTATGTGGCCGGGGAGGACGCTGGCGGCGCGCATGGCTCGAACCGGCTTGGCGGTAATGGTGTGGCGAACTCAACCGTCTATGGCGGGATCGCGGGCGATGTGATGGGCGCGGACATTCGCAAGATGGGTGCGCTGCGCGAACCGGATGAGAGCGTTCTTGAGGCAGAGTTGGTGCGCGCCTGTCATCCGCTGACCCGCAAGCCGGAACTGGTTCTGCCGCTGCGCAAGCAGTTGCAGGACGCGATGTGGGACGAGGTTGGCGTCATGCGCACCGAGGCCGGGCTGAAGCGTGGACTTGGGCGGATTGCCGAGATCTCGGACGCGCTGATGGATGTGGGCGTGGCGTCGGAGTCGCTCGCCTTCAACCTCACATGGCACGACTGGCTGAACTTGCGGTCGCTTTGTGATATTTCCGAGGTGATCACCCAGGCGGCGCTGGCGCGGGAAAACTCGCGCGGGGCGCATTTCCGCGAGGATTTCCCTGATCCCGGCGCGATGGAAGAGAGCTATTTCACTGTCGCGCGGCAGGTGGATGGCGCGGTCGAGGTGGGGCGCGAGGACGTGCAGTTCACCATCGTACGCCCGGGCGAAACCGTGCTGCCCGAGGGGGAGCCGGAGACATTGGTGGCAGCGCAGTGATGAAACCAGCCGTGAAAGATATGGACAGCCCGAAGCAGCATTTGGTGCCGGACAGCCCGCGACCGCGGGTGGGGGTGAAGCCCCCGCCCGAGGGGGCGGTCGGGGGCTGTCCGGCTTGCGCCGGACGAAGCAACGCTCACAAGCGAGACACAGCATGATCCCGATCGACCTGATCCAGAAAACCGCCGAATCCCTGATGGACAAGGCCGCCATCGAGATCCCCGAGGATTACCTCGACGGCCTCCAGAAGGCCGCCAAGACCGAAGACGGTGACCTGTCGTCCTTTGTTCTCAAGGCGATGCTGGAAAACTACGAAGCCGCCAAGGAAGACCGTCGCGCGATGTGCGGGGATACCGGCGTGCCGCGCTGGTTTGTGAAGCTGGGTAACGATGCCAAGGTTGAGGGCGGCATGTGCGCACTGGAAACGGCGCTGCGTCGGGCGACGGCCAACTCAACCAACGGTGTGCCACTGCGACCAAACAGGGTGCATCCGCTCTGGCGGACCGATCACAACAACAACGTGGGCATCGGTGCGCCGGAGATCGAATACGGGTTTGAGCCAGAGGGCGAGTGGATCGACCTCATCACCGTTCACAAGGGCGGGCTTTTCGGCACCGATTACCGGATGCTCTTTCCCAGTGACGGCATTCAGGGAATCAAGCGCTTCTATCTCGACAGCCTGATGGCCTTCGGCAAGCGCGGTCTGGCCTGTCAGCCGGCGATCATTGGGATCGGGTTGGGCGGATCGAAGGACATATGCATGACCCTCGGCAAACGCGCGTCCGTGCTGCGCACCGTGGGCAGCCGCAATTCCGATCCGCGCATCGCCGAGATGGAGGACGAGTTCAAGGAACTGGGCAACTCCATCGGAATGGGCGCGATGGGGTTTGTCGGCAAGAACATGGTGATCGATTGCAATATCGAGGTGGGTTACTGCCATACCGGCGGTATGCCGATGTCGGTGCACGCCTTCTGCCTGTCCTCGCGCCGTGCAGTCGCGCGCGTCTACCCCGATGGCCGGGTCGAACACCGTACCGATCCGGACTGGTTCACGCCCTACCAGCGGCGTGAGACTGTCGATTGGGAACCGATGCGCGAGGCGGCGGAATAGATGGAACGGGCGCTCCCCCATGAAAGCGAGACTCGCTTCCTCGTTTACACGGGGACGGGCACGGATCTCATCTTCAATCATGGGATTGAGCTACCGGGCTTCTCGTCCTTTCCGCTTTTGGAAAAACCGGATACACGTGCGGTGTTGGCGGGGCAGATGGCCGACCTGGTTGCTTTTTCAGGCGAAGTCGGACTGGGCTGTATACTGGATGCCCCGACATGGACCGCCAATCGCGACCGCGCAGCACCCTTGGGGTATGCGCCGGAGCGGCTCGATGCCGTTAATAAAGATGCCGTGGCATTGATGGAGGAGGTCCGGCAGGCTTCGGGACGCCAGGATGTGCTGGTCTCGGCCTGCAT
The DNA here is from genome assembly GCA_030425145.1 of Alphaproteobacteria bacterium. Lineage (GTDB taxonomy): Bacteria > Pseudomonadota > Alphaproteobacteria > Rhodobacterales > Rhodobacteraceae > Marivita. The sequence continues at coordinate 85,028 of JAUHVK010000018.1, forward strand.
CGGGCCGCGTTACGACCCCTACGCGGACATTCCACCAATGACGGCTGAAGACGCGCGGACCTATCACAGCGCGCAGATGGCCAGCCTCGCGGGTACGTCGGTGGATATGGTGACTGCCTACACTTTCAACAGGCTAAGCGAAGCTGTCGGTTGCGTTCAGGCGGCCGCAGATCATGGATTGCCGATTGTACTGTCGTTTGTTGTCGAAACGGATGGCCGCCTTGCGGATGGCACTTCGCTGACCACGGCAATCGACCATGTGGATCAGGAAACCGGGGCAACTCCACTGTTCTTCATGGTCAATTGCGCCCATCCGAGCCATTTCGCCAACGCCTTGACCGCGCACCCGCGTCTGAGAGGTATCGTTGTCAATGCATCCAAATGTTCGCACGCGGAATTGGACGAAGCAGACACCCTCGACGAGGGCGACCCTGATGAACTTGGTGCCGAAGTCGCTGACCAAATGCGCCGAAATCCCGCGATAACGGTCTTTGGTGGATGCTGCGGCACGGACATGCGGCATCTCAGAAGTATGGCACGGGAGGTTTTGCAGAAATGAAACCGCGCGAGATCCGTCTGTCGACCACACCAACACCCGAGGCGATCGCCGAGTTGCGCTTGGGCGATATCGTCTATCTGGACGGGCTGATGTACACCGCCCGCGAAGGCGTATACATGCGGGCGCTAGAGGAAAAAGCGAATATTCCCATGGAGTTGCCGTCAGAAAGTGCGGCGAACTTCCATTGCTCTCCGGCCGCGCGGATCAATCCCGATGGCAGCTTTGACATGGGCGCCGTGACCGCCACCGCGTCGTTCCGCTTTGCCAAATGGCTGCCGGAATGGATGGAGAAAACCGGTGCGAAGCTGATCATCGGCAAGGGCGGCATGTCGTCGAAGGATTACAAATCCTACTTCGTGCCCAACGGCGCGGTTTACCTGTCCACCGTCGGCTATGGCACCGGCGCGCTGCTGGGGCGCGGGGTGGAGAGTGTCGAGGCGGTGCACTGGAACGAGGAGCTGGGCCTTGCTCAGGCCATGTGGGTCATCAAGTGCAACAAGATGGGGCCGTTTATCGTGGCCTCCGATCTCAATGGCGATTGCCTGTTCGAACGTGAGAATGCCAAGATCGCGCAGAATATCGAGCGGGTTTATGAAGGCACGAAGCCGGCAGTTCTTAAGCGGTATGGCGAAAGCGACGATCGCTCGGACGAGGTGATATGATGCAGAACCCATTTGCGCCGGGGGCCAAACGACCTGAAGTGACAGAAGGCGTGTTCTCGCCGGAAGAAGTCGCGCTGGCGAACCGGAACTCGGGTGCGCTGCTCGAGACTTTGGGACTCGAGATCACACCCACCGGCACGCATTACCTGCTCAACCATTTTGACGTGCCGGTGCTGTCGGAGGCTGGGCATGCGCTGCGTTTCGAAGGGGCGTTCGATGCGCCTTATGTGCTGACGATGGAGGAAATCCGCGCGCTGCCGGAAAAGAGTATGCCTGTGACACTGGAATGTGCGGGCAACGGTCGCGCCGGGGTTAGCCCGCGCTGTTTCTCGATGCCGTGGATGTACGAGGCGGTGGGCACGTCGGAATGGACGGGCACACCGCTTGCACCTCTGCTGGATCGGGCGAAACCGCAAGGTGGCGTTCAGGATTTCGCGTTCCTTGGCGCGGATTTCGGGTTCGACAAAGGCCAGCCGCATTACTTTGGCCGCAGCCTGACTCCAGAGCAGATCGCAGAACTGGACGTGATGCTCGTTTGGGGCATGAACGGCCAACCACTTCTGCCGCAGCATGGCGCGCCTTTGCGGATCATCGTGCCGGGCTGGTACGGGATGGCCTCGGTCAAATGGCTGACGACCATCGAGGCACTGACAGAGCGGTATCAGGGGTTCCAGCAGGTGCAGACCTATCGTCTGCGTAGAGACGAGGGTGACCCCGGCACTCCGATCACGACGGTCCGGGTCAAATCTCTGATGAAACCGCCGGGCGTACCTGATTGGGTGACCCGGCAGCGCTGGTTGCAGGCCGGGCCTGTGACGCTGGAAGGGCGCGCATGGTCCGGTGGCGGTGTTCCGATCACGCGGGTTGAGGTGCTATTGGGCGACGCATGGCACGAGGCCGAATTGACGGGTCGCCCCGACACCTATGCCTGGACAGGTTGGCGCATTGACTGGGATGCGACCCCGGGCGTTTACGATCTGGCTTGCCGCGCGACGGACGCAAACGGCAATACCCAACCATTGGAGGCACCATTCGACATGGCAGGGTTCGCCAACAATTCCGTGCATCGTGTGCGCGTCCATGTGGCGGAGGCCAGCACATGACTCGCGGCGCAGATGTGGTGATGCAGACCCTTGCGGCGCATGGGGTCAAAAACATCTTCGCGCTCTCGGGCAACCAGATCATGCCGCTCTTCGATGCGAGCCTCGATGCGGGCATTCGCCTTTTCCACACACGGCACGAGGCTGCGGCCGTCTATATGGCCGAGGGTTATGCACAGCTGTCACGCGGGTTGGGGGTTGCTCTGGTGACCGCCGGGGCCGGGCTTGGAAACGCACTTGGCCCGCTGCTCACCGCGCGGGCGTCTGACACGCCGGTATTGTTGCTCAGCGGGGACAGCCCTGTGGGCAAGGACGGGCAAGGCGCGTTTCAGGAGATGGATCAGGTCGCCCTGACACAGTCGCTGACCAAATGGTCGGTGCGGGTTACACGGGCGGCTGATCTGTCTGACGTGATAGACAAGGCGGTCCGCGTGGCCCTGCGTGGACGGCCCGGCCCGGTGCATGTGTCCTTGCCCGCTGACGTGCTGATGGTAGCGGCGGAAATGGCGGCGGTCGCGCCCGTCAATCCGGTCGAGCCAACCAACACGTCCGCGCTGCGCGACTGGCTGGACGGCGCACAGCGCCCGATGGTCGTCTTTGGCCCGTCCCTGAATTCAACCCGGCAACCGGGATTGGCGGCGCGTCTTGAGCAAGCGACAGGCGCGCCGGTGGTCGTCATGGAAAGCCCGCGTGGGCTGAACGACCCGTCGCTGGGTGCGGTGGCGCAGGTTTTTGCCGAAGCCGACAGGGTGCTCCTGCTTGGGAAGCCGCTGGATTTCACGCTGCAATTCGGGGCGGCGGCCCCAAAGGCGGGCTGGGCCGTGGTGAATGCGGACCCCGAAGAACTGTCACGCGCGCGGCGCAATTGTGCAGAGCGCCTGACCCGCAGTCTTGAAGCCGACCCGGTGGATGTGGCGCGCGGGCTGGCCTTTGGGTCGGCGGATGATCGCGAAAGTGACTGGTTGGAGCGGGTGCGTTCTGCTTGCGATTTGCGCAGCTATCATGAATTGGAAAAAAATATTAATTCCAGTTATTTGTGCAATGAAGTTCATGATTTGATCGAAGCAACGCCGAACGCTGTTCTGGTCTGCGATGGGGGGGAATTCGGCCAATGGGCGCAGGCCAGCGTGTCGGCTCCTCGCAGGATCATCAACGGCGTGTCTGGGGCGATTGGCGGCGGTCTGTGCTACGCGATGGCGGCTCGTGCGGCGCACCCAGAAGCGACGGTGATCGCGCTCATGGGTGATGGCACAGCGGGATTTCATCTTGCCGAGTTCGAGACAGCGGTGCGGGAAAACCTGCCCTTCGTGGCGGTGATCGGCAATGACCTTCGGTGGAACGCCGAACACCAGATCCAGTTACGCGAATTCGGCAGCGACCGACTGCACGGGTGTGACCTGAGCGGCGCGCGCTATGACGAGGTGGTCACGGCGCTGGGGGGCTTCGGGGCTTATGTGACCAACCCCGACGATGTGCAGGATGCATTGCGCGAAGCAATCGCCTCAGGCAAACCCGCCTGTGTCAATGTTCTGATCGAAGGGCTTCCGGCACCGAAGGTGACGTGATCTAGATACCGTGCACGGCCATGACGGCGAGTGTTGCCGGGCGGTGCAGCATTGCGTTGTGATGCTCTGCCAGTTTGGGATAGTCCGATACGTCCACACCGACCTTTCCCATCCAACGCGGCATCAGGAATAGGTAGGGATCGCAGAACGTGTAGCGTTCGCCCATCGCCCAAGGCCCCTTGAGGTGGTGGGTTTCGACCAGTTTGGCGCAGTCACGCAAGTTGTTGACGACCTTCGCTTTCATCGACGCATGTGCCTCTTCGCTGTCGGCCCAACGGGCACCGCGCAGCAGGTGGGCAAAGGCGACATGTGCCGTGGCGCAGAGATAGGCACAGAGCGCGTCGGCCTCGGCGCGTTCAAACGGCGTATCGGGCAGCATATGCGCCTGCGGATGGATTGCCGCGATATAAGTCAGGATTGCGGGGTTTTCGGTGATCACGCCATTTGGCGTCATCAGCGCGGGCACGCGGGCCTTCGGGTTGATCTCGAGATAGGCAGGTTCGTTATGCGCGCCCTTGGTAATCGGCACTTCATGCACAGCATATTCCGCACCGACCTCTTCCAGCAGGATATGCGGCGCGAGAGCGGATGATCCTTTGGCGTAGTAGAGTGTCAGCACGGCGTGTCCTCCGGGTCAGGTACAGGTCAAGCTAGCGCGCGGATCAGGATGCCCAATCCCAAGAGCAGGGACAGCCCGATCAGCAACCGTCTGAAGATGTTGTCCGAGATGCGCTTGAAAACTGCAATGCCGATCTGCGCCGCCAGAAGAGACGTGGGCAAGGCGATCAGGAAGGCGGTGATCGTCGACGAGGTGTAAGCGCCGCGCCACCACAGCATGAGTGTTGTGGTGAAAAGCACGCTCACGTTGAAGGGTTGGAGCACGGCTCGGGTTTCCGCCTTGGGCCACGGACGCATCGAGCACCAGATGACCGGCAGCGCGCCAGACAGCGACGCCATTCCACCCAAAACGCCGCCGGTCAGACCGATCAGGGAGTCCAGCATGGGCGTGCGACGTTCGAACTTAGGCAGGTTGGCGCGAAAACTGAAGAAGCCGCCATATATCAGCAGGAGCACGCCGATAATCAGCTTGAGCGTATCTGCGTCGATGAAGCTGAGCAGCGAGATGCCGACCGGCACGCCTAGAAGCCCCGGCACGATAAAGCGCATCAAGCGGGGGACATTCCGGGTTAGCGCCTCGCGGACGACCCACAACCCTTGCACACCTGTCACCACCGACATGAGCGAGACAACCGCCACGGCGCTGATCGGCTCCAGCGCGACGAGCAGGAAACCCAACGCAAAAAGCGCGGTGCCGGTGCCTGCCAAACCATTGATAAAGCCTCCGGCAAACGCGCCCAACGTGATGAACAGGATCGCCGAAAGCGTCATGTCACGCCTGTTAAGTCTTGGGCCGGAGTATGCTCTTCAACGGCGCGCAAGAGTGCGGCGTGGATCTCTTCGATGACCCGCAGTTTGGGGTGTTCCTTTCGATAGGCCAGCCCGAGAACCCGTGTTGGCGGGTTCGGTCCCAGTGGCAAATGATTGAGAGGAGTTGCGTAGGCGCTGGTCACGCAGGGGCGCGGCACGATGGAGACACCAAGATTGGCGTGCACCATGCTTGAGATCGCCTCGAGGTTCTCCAGCTCCATCGCTTCGCTGACGCGGATGTGGTTCTCCTGCAGCCAGGTTTCGATCAGCGTCCCAACCACCGCGTCGCGGTTGAAGCGGATAAACGGCTGCGTTTTGAGGATACGTGCCGGGTCGGTCTCGGTGATCTCGGACCCGGTGATGAGGTGCAGGGGTTCCTGCGCGATTTCGAGGAATTCGAGGCCGAGGGGCAGCAGAAAGGGTTTGGTCACAATGGCGACGTCATACGTCCCGCGTTCCAGACCCGACAGTAACGTGGCCGTCAATGCAGGCGTGATGCGCACGCGCAGGTCAGGGAACCGTGTCCGCAGGATCGACATCGATAGTGGAGCAAGTCCGATCAACGTCGTCGGCACAGCGCCCAGAACGACATCGCCGGTCAGCCCGTCATCGCCCAGAACCGACGGTACGAGGCTGTCGTAGTCTATCACCAACTTGCGCGCACGTGCTACGACGGCACGGCCAAGCGGGGTCAATTCAGGCGTGCGGTGGCTGCGGTCGAAGAGGGGTATTCCCAGTTCGGATTCAAGAGTGCGCATCTGCTGGCTGACCGCGGCGTGGGTAATGAACACCGCATCCGCCGCGGCGCTGAAGGTTTTGTGATCCGCCACGGCGACCAGTGTCTTGAGTAATCTGATGGACATATTGGATTAGTGTTCGTTTTCCTTACAGAACTTGTAATTTTTTATTTCTTCGTCAAAGCTCTACTTAAGGTTAACGTAAGTCAAGAGCTCGCAACAGGGCCACATTTTCAACTTGGGAGGAGACTATGAAACTACGGACACTTGGTTCGGTACTGGCGCTTGGGGTGGGGCTCATGGCGGGAGCGGCAATGGCCGAATACCCGGAGCGCCCGATCAACATGATCATCCCCTATGGCGCAGGTGGTGCTACCGACATTTCCGCCCGCACCATCGCCGAGCCGCTGGGCGAAGCAGTTGGCGAGGCCTTGGTGATGGCGAACGTCACAGGTGCTGGAGGCGCCACAGGATCGGTGGCTGTACAGAATGCCAAAGCGGATGGCTACACGATGCTCTTTGCACGCGTCGGCTCGCACTCCGTGAACCCGGCGATGAAGGCGACCTTGCCTTACACGCTGGACGATTTCCGCTTCGTGACCGTCTACGAGATCAACCCGGTCGCCTGCGCTGTGAATCCGAATAGCGGTATCGAGTCGATGGACGACCTGATCGCCAAGGTCGCAGAAGGCGGTGTCACCTACAGCTCGTCCGGTGTCGGATCGCTGCTGCATCTGGCAGGCGCGATGGTGCTTAAGGAATTCGGTGTCGCGAACCCGCTGACCGAAGCCACGCATATCCCTCTGCAGGGCGGTGGTGCGGCGGCCACGGCAGTTCTGAACGGCACTGCTACGTTCATCTGCACGAACTCGTCCGCGTTGGCGAGCTTTGTGGCCAACGGGCAGTTGAAGCCGCTGATGGTGACAACGGAAGAGCCGGTGGTGGGCTTTGATGCCCCGACAGCAAACGATCTGGGCAAGCCAAACCTGAATCAGTTGGTTGGCTGGACGGGTATCGCCGGTCCAGATGACCTGCCGGATGATGTTGCAGCAAAGTGGGGTGAGTGGATGGCCACGGCAACCGCCGATGAGACATTCCGCAGCTCAATGGAGCAGCGTGGGTCGGTGATCGTGTTGATGGACCCGGATGAGGCCAATGCGTTCATCCTCCAGCAATACAACACCTTCCGTGCCCTTGTGGACGAGTTGGGAATGCGGATCGAAGGCTGAGCCCGAACGTTCCGTAACCACTTACCCAATTCGCGCCGAGGCCGTCTGGCCTCGGCGTTGCCACCTGCGGAGCCCACCTGACCATGTCCCAGAAATCCTTGCACCTGCGCCTTGGAGTCGTCGCATCGCTCTTCGCGCTTTTTCTGGTGTTTTTCGCCATTCCCAACTTTGTCTTTGCGCCGTCCAACGTTGGAAAAATCGTCCTGTCACCGAAATTCTGGCCCTACGTTCTGTCGGGTCTGACTGCGCTGATCGGGTTGGGGCTGGTCTTCAACGCGCTGACCACGGCAAGCGACGTTCCATTCGAAGATGAAGAAACCGGGCATCCCGAAGGCTCGGCCCCGTGGATGCGGCTGGGCGCTCTGGCGGTCATCATGGTGCTGATGATGTTCGGTCTGCCGCGTTTGGGAATGGTCTGGACCGCGATGCTGGCCTTCGCAGCCTGTGCCTTTCTGTTCCGCACGCGGCACCCGATCGCCGCGCTGGTCTGCGCGGTCATCGTGCCGCTTCTGCTTTATGTCTTCTTTGCGCATGTCGCCGGTGTGGCGATCCCGCAGGGCAATTTCGTGAGGTTGCCATGAGCCTGATGGACAGCCTTGCCGCCGGCTTTGCCTTGGTCGGCAATTTCGAAGCCTTCTTCATGCTGTTTGTCGGCCTTGTGGTCGGCGTGGTGGCAGGGGCCATTCCGGGGCTGTCGGCCACGATGGCCGTGGCGCTGACGCTGCCGTTCACCTTTGCAATGACGCCGATCAACGCGATCCTGCTGCTGCTTGGGGTCTATAAGGGTGGCATCTTTGGCGGGTCGATCCCGGCAATCCTGATCAAGACTCCCGGCACGCCAGCCTCATCCGCAACGATCCTCGACGGGCATCCGATGGCGGAACGGGGCGAGGCCGGCAGGGCACTGGGTATGGCGCTTTATGCGTCCTGCACGGCAGACGCGGTGTCGAACCTCGCGCTGATCCTGTTTGCCGGATGGCTGGCTTCGTTTGCGCTGAACTTCGGGCCACCCGAGTTCTTTGCGCTGATCCTGTTCTCGCTTACGATCATCGCCGGTGTGTCGGGCGAAAGTCTGCTGCGCGGGGCGCTGTCGGCGTTGGCCGGGCTGCTGCTGGCGACCATCGGGCTTGATCTGGTCTACGGCACAAACCGTTTCACCTTTGGCGACCCCAACATGATGGGTGGGTTGAACTTCATCGCCGTGCTGATCGGCCTTTTCGCGATCCCCGAGATCATTGCGATGGCGTGGAACCCGGTGGCGCATCTTGGGCGCACGCGGGCTCTGGGCAAGTCACGCTGCACGCTTGCGGATTACCTTGGCAGTTTCAAAAGCATCATCCGAGGCAGCCTGATCGGCGTGTTCCTCGGCTCGATCCCGGGCATCGGTGCCGCGCCATCGGCGTTCCTCAGCTATTCCGAAGCACGGCGGACCTCGAAGAACAAAGCGAATTTCGGCAAGGGCGAAATCGAGGGCGTGGCGGCGTCCGAGGCAGGGAACAACGGCGTCGCGGGGGCAACGCTGATTCCACTCCTGGCGCTGGGAGTGCCCGGCGATGTCATCACCGCCATCATCATTGGTGCTTTCATGGTCCACGGGCTTCAGCCGGGGCCAATGATGTTCATCCTGAACGTCGACATCATCTACGGCCTTTTCATCGGCCTGATCGTCAGCTCGGTCTTCCTGCTGCTGGTTGGATCGGTGGCGATCCGGGGCTTCAAATTCGTGGCGGATGTGCCAAAGCGCATCCTGATGCCGGGCGTACTGGTGCTTTGCGTCTACGGGGTGTTTGCGGTGAACAACAACATCTTTGATGTGGGTGTCATGTTCGTCATGGGCTGGGTCGGCTACATCATGATGCGCAACCGCATCCCGGCCGCTCCGTTCCTGATCGCCTTCATTCTTGGCCCGCTGCTTGAGGACAATTTCCGACAGTCGATGCTGATGTCCGGCAGCGACCCGAGCATCCTGTTCCGGGGACCGATCACGTGGTTCTTCTGGCTGCTGACGGCGATCACGGTGTTTGCCATTACGCGCAGCACCCTGCGCAAGAAGGTGCCGCTCAGTTGAGATCTTCGAGGAGGCGGCCATGGCGGCGCGTCTCCTCGATCACCTGACCAAAGGTGGCCAGACCGCGCGCTTCGAGCATCGGCAGCATCTTGACCAACACCTCGGCGGTCGCCCGTGCATCGCCAAGCGCGGTGTGGCGCAGCTCGGTCGGGATGGTGACGCATAAGCGCTCACAGAGGGAATCCAGCGTATGGGTCTCGCTGGCACCGAACAACACAGCCGACAGCAGCACCGTGTCGAGGATCGGGTGGTCCCACGTCACGCCCGTTTCCTTGGAATGACGGTGCAGAAAGGCCATGTCGAACGGCGCGTTGTGCGCCACGATAACCGCGTCGCGGGAAAAGTCGTGAAACCGTTTTGACACCACATGAATGTTCGGCTGCCCGCGCACCATCGCGTCCGTGACCTTGTGCACCTTGGTCGAGGCGGGTGGGATCGGGCGGCCCGGATCGACCAGTTGATTGATCTGCTCGCCTTCAATGATGCGCCCGTTCAGCACCCGCACGGCACCAAGCTGCACCACATCGTCCTTGTGCGGCAAAAGCCCCGTGGTTTCGGTGTCAAACACCGAAAAACACAACGCGCGCAGCGGTTGGTTTAGAAGGTCCATCTCTGCCGCGCCACGGCGTTGATCCAGCAGGTCGAAATCATAGACCAACGGGCGCGACGCATCGGGCGAAATGTCGAGCGTCTGACTGTCGATCACCATCAGGTAACCGCCGCCATCCATCGGTTTCAGCTTGGTGTCAAAGCTTTGGTTGCCGTCCGGTGATTGCGCGGTGAAGGTCACATCCTTGCCGGTCCGGCCAAGTTTACTCACCGCCGCGCCAAGGGATTTGCCGTCGAAATAATCGGTAATCTGCGCGTTCAGACGCGGCACCCCCAGTTGCGCCAACACTTCCGCAGCCTGACCGTCATAAAGCACGATCTGACCGTTCGGGTTCACAAGGATTGTGGCCACCGGGATCTCGGTCAAAAGGGCGGTCAGGCGGGCCTTCTCGGCGGTCAATCGGGCGGTTTCCTGCGCAATGGCCTGTGCCGTGGTCAGTGCGGTGTCATTCAATTGCCGCGTCACTGCCGACGCCGCCGGGGCCAGATCGCCCAGATAGCGCGCGGCTTTCATGTCGAGTTCGCCATCCACACCCGCATGTGCCCGGGTGCGCATCTGAGAGGCTAGGCGTTCAATCGGTTTTGCAACGTTTTCATCAAAGAGCAGCCAGATGCCTACGGTGAGTCCAAGGATCAGGAAAGCGGCGAGGATTGCCGCAAACGTAAACCCATTGGCGACCGTCGTGTCGAGTGCGCGGCCATAGCCGATCCACAGCGCCACCCCGACAGAGGCCAGCCCGCCAAGGCCCAATAGGCAGAAGAACAGAAAGATGCGCAGACGCAGGCTGAGTTTCGAGAGCATGACGCTAGCCCCTGTTACAAACACCACTGACAATCGGATCGTCTGACGGCGTGTCACGCCAGACCGGTTCGCCGCCATCACCACGGGCGGGGTCGGCGCGCTGTCCGGTTTCGCAATTCACCATCAGTTCGACGGTTTGAACTGCGCCCCAGCGCTGAAAGAAGTACACATCGGCGAGGAACAGGTCCGCATCCTCGCTATTGGCGCGCAGGTTCCCGGTGTCGAGCGCGATGAACCGTTCTGTATAAGGCACGAGATAGGTCCAAGGCCGGTAGAACGCCGTGTTCTCAACCGTCTGCACCACTTCCAAACCCTCGGGAAGCGCGTCTGCGGTGCGCCCATACCAACTGTATTCGCTGCTGATCGTGGCAGCGAGCATTGCGGCCCCTGCGGCCACTGGCACAAGCCATTTGGGAATGCGCCCACCTGCAGCACGCGCGACCAGCATCATAACACCGGCACCGGCAATGCCCGCCACGATCACTGCGATCAGTTCCAGAAACATCAATCGTCCTCCCAAACGATGGGTGTCAGCCCAACATGCCGCGCCCGTGACCCACTGCCGATTGCAGCGACTTTATCACCACGAAAGCATCCCGGAGATGACTTCGCTCAAAGTCCGACAGGTCTGTCGGGCTTAGGAAATTGTCGGGCATGATGCCAGCCCGTACCTGCGCGGCCTGATGCTCCAGCCGGGTCTCTGCGATCAGATCGTAAGCATCCCGCAGATCCTGCCCGCCCGAGCCACTCAGCACCCCTGCGGCCGTCGCCGCTTCAAGACGGGCGGCTGTGTTGACTGCGGTCAGCTTGCCTTGCAGTGCATAGATGCGGCCAAGGTCGACGACCGGCACCACGCCGTTGTGCTTGAGGTCGATCTGGTTCTTGTGTTCACCCGACCGGATCGTTGCGAACCCGCGCAACAACCCCAGCGGAGGTGTGTGCTTGAGCGAGTTCGAAACCATATGTGCGACAAAGATTGAATTGGCGGCGGCTTTGCGCAGGGTCTCGGCCTGCAAATCCTCAAACAGCCGGGTCGCGCCACCGATGGGACGCAGGTCGAACATGACGCTGGCCAGCATCTGCGCCTCGGGCGAGGGTGTCTTGATCCAGCCCGCGAAATATTCCCGCCAGACGCGTACCGGCTGCCGCCATCGGGGGTTCGTCGCCATCATGTCACCGGGGCAATAGACATAGCCGCAGGTATCAAGCCCGTCGCAGACAAACCGCGCCAGCGCTTCGAAATATGGCATGTCGCCCTCGGTCACGCTGTCATCAAGAAAGAGGCAATTGTCCTGATCGCTGACGCCGGTCTGTTCCTGCCGCCCCTGTGATCCGCAGGCGAGCCACAGATAGGGCACCGGGGCCGGGCCAAGCTTGGCTTCGGCCAGTGCGAGAAGGCGGCGCGTTGCGGTGTCAGCCACATCGGTGATCAGACGGGTGATCACTTCGTGCCGGTTGCCACCCGCCACAAGCTGCGCCAGCAGTTGCGGAATGCGCTTGGTGACCTGCGCCATCTCTTCGGCGCTGTCGGAATGCGCGATCTCGGAGACCAGCTCGGCCGAGCTGACCGCTTGGAACCGGGTCAGGTCGGTCTGGGTGACAATGCCGACAAGCTTACCTGCCTGGCACACCGGAATATGCCCGATCCGCCGCTCCATCATCATGTGAAGCACGTCTGACCCAATGGCCGACGGGGGCAGGGTGACGGGATCGGGCGTCATGATCTGGGTGATTGGCGTGTCAAACGGCAATCCGTCACCAACCACTTTGCCGGACAGATCGCGGATCGTTGCGATGCCTCTCAGCGCATCGTCCTCCGCGACACAGATCGACGATACCCTGGCGTCGCGCATCAGGCGCGCGGCGGCTTGGACATCGGTCTGGGGCGGACAGGTCAGGGGGGTGCGCGCCATCAACGTCTCAACCCGGGTTGTGGCAAGGCTTGCTGTTTTCGGCCTCTCGACCCGGCTGCGGTTGAAAAACCGTCGAAAGGCGGGGTCCTCGTTCATGGCCTGATGAAATCGCTCTGCCGGAAGCACCAGAACCGTGACATCCGAAACCGCCCGCGCCGAGGTCAGGCTGGCACCGTCACGCAAAAGCCCACGTTCCCCAAAGGAGTTGCGCGGACCAAGCAACGAGATCGGCACACCATGTTCGTCGCGAATCTCGACGTCGCCCCCGTAGACGACGAACAAGCCGTCAAGCGGCGCGTCCAGCGCGTAAATTTCACCGCCCGCCGTCACATGCCGGACCTCAAATGCGGCAGTCAGCTTTTGCAGCGCCGCCGGTTCCATTGAGTCGTAGGGATGGATGGCAGACAGGAATTGCGTGAGGGCCGAAGCGGACAGCGTCATGGAAAATATCCGTACCTAAGAAAAAGTCCCGCCCCGGAATACCGGCGCGGGACCGCATTGTCAGGGGGCGCCACCCCGAAGGGTGACGCGTCCTTTTGGCTTAGTGGTCCTGTGCCGCACCTGCACCACGGGGGATGCGGACGCTTTCAACCAGCTCTTCGATCTCACGCGGGATCGGAGCCGACATCTTGGACACGGTGAAGGCCACGGCAAAGTTGATCGCCGCGCCGACCGCACCAAAGCTGGTCGACTTGATGGTGCCCAGAAGCGGGTCAGCATCGGTGAAGCTGTTGGTGTCAGGGATGAAGAACCAGCCCTTGTGCAGGAAGATGTAGATCAGCGTCACAACGAGACCGGAGACCATACCCGCGACAGCACCCTTGTTGTTCACCTTGGTGAAGATGCCCATCATCAGTGCCGGGAAGATCGACGCCGCCGCGAGGCCGAAGGCCAGAGCCACGGTTTGCGCCGCAAAGCCCGGAGGGTTGAGACCCAGATAGGTTGCCACTGCGATGGCGACGGCCATGGCGATACGGGCGGACAGCAGTTCGCTCTTTTCGCTCATGTCCGGTGTCAGCTGACCTTTCAGAAGGTCATGGCTGACCGCCGAAGAGATCGCCAGCAGAAGACCCGCTGCGGTGGACAGAGCAGCCGCAAGGCCACCAGCCGCCACAAGACCGATAACCCAGCCCGGAAGGTTTGCGATTTCCGGGTTGGCCAGAACGAGGATGTCACGGTTGAAGTTGGTCAGCTCGTTTGCCGAACCCCAGCCCGCTGCTTCCATCGCGGCTTTCGCATCTGCGTTGCCGTCGTTGAAGTAAGCGATGCGGCCGTCACCGTTCTTGTCTTCCCAACCCAGGAGGCCGGTCTGCTGCCAGGTCTGCATCCAGTCATAGGCCGGATCGGACTCGATGGTCTCGAGCGACACCGGCTCACCCGATGCACCGTTCGGCCAGAACTGTTCGGTGATGTTCAGGCGAGCCATGGCACCCACAGCCGGAGCGGTGAGGTAAAGCAGCGCGATGAACACCAGCGCCCAGCCTGCGGACCAGCGGGCGTCGGACACTTTCGGCACGGTGAAGAAGCGCATGATCACGTGCGGCAGACCCGCCGTACCGATCATCAGCGACAGGGTGAAGAGCACCATGTTGAACGTGTCACCGTTATGCGCCGTGTATTCGCCGAAGCCCAGTTCACGGACGATCTGGTCAAGCTTCGACAGCAGCGGCTCGCCGGATGCCGAGTGGTCGCCAAAGAGGCCAAGCGCCGGGATCGGGTTGCCGGTGAGTTGGAGCGAGATGAAGATCGCCGGAATGGTGTAGGCCAGGATCAGCACGCAGTACTGAGCCACCTGGGTGTAGGTCACACCCTTCATGCCGCCGAACACCGCGTAAGCGAACACGACAACCGCACCGATCAGAAGGCCGGTCGTGTTGCTCACTTCGAGGAAGCGGCCAAAGGCCACGCCCACACCGGTCATCTGACCGATCACGTATGTGACCGAGGCCACGATCAGACAGATCACGGCCACAAGGCGCGCGGTCGGGCTGTAGAAGCGGTCGCCGATGAACTCGGACACGGTGAACTTGCCGAACTTGCGCAGGTAGGGCGCAAGCAGAAGCGCCAGCAGCACGTAGCCGCCGGTCCAGCCCATCAGGAAGGTCGAGTTGTCGTAGCCGACAAAGGCGATGAGGCCGGCCATCGAGATGAACGACGCCGCCGACATCCAGTCGGCTGCTGTGGCCATACCGTTGGTGACCGGGTGAACGCCGCGACCAGCAGCGTAGAATTCCGATGTGGAACCCGCGCGGGCCCAGATCGCGATGCCGATGTAAAGCGCAAAGGACGCGCCCACAAACAGCAGGTTGATGGTAAACTGATCCATGACCCTTATTCCTCGTCCACGCCGTATTCTTTATCGAGCTTGTTCATGCGCCAGGCGTAGAAGAAGATCAGTGCCAGGAAGACAATGATCGACCCTTGCTGGGCAAACCAGAAGCCAAGGTCGGTACCGCCGACGGCAATGCCCGACAGCATCGGACGCAGCAGGATGCCGAACCCGAACGAACAGATGGCCCAGATCACCAGGCTCACCAGAATGATGCGCACGTTTGCCGACCAATAGCCCGCATCGGACTTCTGGCCAGCCTGCGCTGATTGAGTTGTGTGGTCCGCCATAGCGGCTCCTCCTCTTCCTCCGTTGCACGCGCCCCGATAATGTGGGCAACGTATTCTCTGTGGCGCGGCGCAGGCGCCGCGATTGGCCACCGCTCAGGCGGTGGCGCGTCGAATGATCTCGCCAAGGCTCTTGGCGATCTCGTCAATGGCTCCCATCGCATCCACACGGGCAAGTGCACCCTGCGCGTCGTAAAATGCGATTAGTGGGGCTGTCTGGGCATGATAGGCATCAAGGCGGGCCGCGACGGTTTCCGCGTTGTCGTCGGCGCGGCGTTTGAAATCCGTGCCGCCGCACTTGTCGCATGTGCCTTCTGCGGCAGGCGCCTTGAACGTATCGTGATAGCCTTCACCGCAGCCGCCGCATGTGAAGCGGCCGGAAATCCGGTCGACCATCGCGGCATCATCCACGTCGAGGCTGACCGCCGCGTTGATCTTCTGACCGCTTTCCGCAAGCAGCGTGTCCAGCGCTTCGGCCTGCACCGTGGTGCGGGGGAAACCGTCAAGGATCACACCTTTGGCGCAGTCGGCATCGGCCAGACGGTCGCGCAGGATGGCGATGACGATCTCGTCGCTGACCAGCTCACCGGCTTCCATCACGGCTTTGGCCTGTTTGCCGGCTTCAGTGCCTGCGGCCACGGCTGCACGCAGCAGGTCTCCGGTGCTCAGTTGAACAAGGCCGAACTGGTCTTCCAGCATCCGGGCCTGCGTGCCCTTGCCGGCCCCCGGAGGGCCAAGCAGGATCAGGACCGGGGCGGTTGTCGGGGTTGTGCTACCGTCCATCGCCATCACCCCTTATTCATCCGGTTTTCGATGAGGTCATCGACGACGGATGGGTCAGCGAGTGTGGAGGTATCGCCGAGCGAGCCGTAGTCGTTTTCGGCGATCTTGCGCAGGATGCGGCGCATGATCTT
>JAUHVK010000019.1 GCA_030425145.1 Alphaproteobacteria bacterium
ACCAAAGGATCATCGCGGAGCGCTTCCAGTTTTCGCACCTGCCGCAGAATGGTTGACGGGTGGCATCCCGCCTCGCGCGCGATGTCCCGGAGCGGGCGACCTTCGGCGGTATGCGCAAGATATCGGCGGGCTTCCTCCGGAAAGAGCGCGGCCAGGACCGTTCGTTTTTTGACGTGGTGCAAGTCAGTCATTGAAATCCCCCATTCGACTGTAGCGCAGATAATCCACAGATTTATCCACAAGCGATAATCAACCTATGGATGCATTCGTTTCTGATTTGTTAACTTTTTTCCGCCGGGAATCTTTTGTTTCCATTTGGTAAACAATTGCAAAGGGTACCGTGCGCCCAAATCCTTAACACGCAACACACTCTTAGGTTGTGCGATGGTTTGCTTGATTTTGGCTCTGTGCCAGCAAGACGAAGGATTCGATCATGCAAGACCTGTTGACCCAAATCTCTGCTCTGCGCCGCCCCCGACTTCTCATCCGCGCCGCTCGTATCGGCGCGCAAAGCTATCACCGCGAGGCGCGGCTTCCGCGCCTTCTTGGTTATGGGGTTACTTTGCGCCTTGGCCCCACGCTGATGCGGCTCATGGCGCTCGAGGCAAAAATGAATGAAAAACGTGAAAACGGCGATGCCGGATACAGCATCGCCGCGCATGTCGATCTCTTGATTGCGATTATGGGCGAATCCCAGCTGTTGCGTGCTCAGACGCAGGCAGCGAGACCGGTCGCAATCACATAAAGGCGTCTGGCATCGACGCCTTCTTACGGGCGACGTAATCGGTCAGGGCTTCGTGGATGGACTGGTCGAGATGCGGTTGCTGATAGGTGTCGATCAATCGCTTCACCCGTTCTGTCGCAAGCGCCATCGTGTCCCGTGCACCCTCTTCGGACCATGTTTCGTAGGGTTTGAAGTCGAACACTTCGGACCGCCAGAACGCCGTTTTGAAGTTCGCCTGCGTGTGGGCGCAGCCAAGGTAATGGCCGCCCGGTCCAACTTCCGCAATCGCGCCCATCGCTTGCGCTTCTTCGTCAACCGTCACGCCTTGCGCCATCTTGTGCAGAGCGCCAAGCTGATCGGCGTCCATGACGAATTTCTCGAACGACGAGACCAGACCGCCTTCAAGCCAGCCACAGGCGTGCAGCATGAAGTTGACGCCGGACAGAAGGCCCATGTTAAGGCTGTTCGCTGTCTCGTATGCGGCCTGCGCATCGGGCAGTTTCGAACCGGTAAAGCTTCCGGCCGACCGGAACGGCAGACCCATGCGGCGAGCCAACTGCCCTGCCCCATATGTGATCTGGCTGGCTTCGGGTGTGCCGAATGTGGGCGCACCGGAGTTCATGTCGATCGACGTCACGAATGCGCCGAAGATCACCGGCGCACCGGGGCGCACAAGCTGGCTATACGCGATGCCCGCCATCACTTCGGCCAGAACCTGCGTCAGCGTACCGGCCACAGAAACAGGTGCCATGGCACCACCAACGATGAAGGGGCTGACGATACAGGCCTGATTGTTGCGCGCATAAACTTCCAGCGCCCCCATCATCACGTCGTCGAATGTCATAGGCGAGTTGATGTTGACGAGCGACGTCATCACCGTGTTTTCCTGCACGAAGTCCTTACCGAACAGGATTTCGCACATGTCGACGCTGTCCTGCGCCCGGCTGGGTTCGGTGACAGCGCCCATGAAAGGTTTGTCCGAAAGGGTCATATGCGCCATGAGCATGTCGAGGTGGCGCTTGTTCACCGGAATATCCGTCGGTTCGCAGACCGTGCCGCCGGAATGGTGCAGCCATTTGGACATGTAGCCCAGCTTCACGAATTTCTCGAAATCGGCCATCGTCGCATAGCGGCGGCCGCCTTCAGCGTCGTGTACGAAGGGAGGGCCGTAAACCGGCGCAAGCACCAGATTGCGACCACCGATTTCGACGTTGCGGTTCGGGTTGCGCGCGTGTTGGGTGAACGTCGCAGGTGCAGTGCTGCACAGCTTGCGCGCCAGTCCACGCGGAATTCGCACCCGTTCTCCGGTGACCTCTGCCCCGGCCTCGCGCCACAGGTCCAGCGCGCCGGGATTGTTGACGAAGTTCACACCGATCTCTGCCAGTACCGTTTCGGCATTGGTCTCAATGATTTCCAGCGCTTCTTCGGTCAGAATCTCGAAGTTCGGGATGTTGCGCTGGATGTATTTCGCCGTCTCGACAGAAACCGCCGTCCGCTCTGCCCGCCGCGCCGCACCGCCACCACTACGTGACCGTCTGCGTGTTTCTGCCTCTGCCATGATCAAACTCCATGCGGGTTCTGTTGTCTCCGGCCTGCCGCCGGTGGACACTCCATAATATGAGAGAAGATGTGGTCAGGGACCGATTGCGTCCTGTGCGTCGCGAAAGCGACATTCAGACCCTGCGCGAGATCAAAGACTCATCCTGCTGCGCACCATTAAGTTTGGCGAGAGGAGGATGTGATGGACTGGAAACGTAAAAAGACCCCTTTGATGGGCTTGTGATGGGCTTGGTCGGTGGCGCAGGTGTCGTTGCCATTCTCGGCAGTGTGCTTGGCGGGCTTTACGGGCTCGGGATGGCCCTGTTTATCGCACTGGCGATCTGGATCATCGGAGCGACGCTGATCAACGTCCTGATCGACTGATCCCGACACGGCCGGAACCAATTGGCAAAAGCTGGGTTTTTCCTGAGGACAGGATCCGGAGAGACACATGCAATACGCACCGAAAGAGACCGCAGCGATGATCGCTGTTCTTTTGCTTGGCCTGGGGATCGCCTGGGCAGGATTCGCCGGGGCATTTGTGTCTTTCGGCGCGTCGATTGTGCTGTGTTTCCTGGTGTGGATCGTGGGTGCATATTTGGTTCACCGGGCGTTCCGAACGTTTTGATGCAGCCCGCCAACAGAAGCGCATCGGCAATATTGCCATTTTCCATGGCTCTGCCTATCAGGAGCCATGAACACAGCAGAACACGACCGCCTCCTCATCATCGACTTCGGCAGCCAGGTCACGCAGCTGATTGCGCGTCGCCTGCGCGAGCTGAATGTCTATTGCGAAATCCATCCCTATCAGAACGTGACGGATGATTTCCTGACCGATTTTGCCCCCAAGGCGATCATCTTCTCCGGTGGCCCGGACAGCGTGATGCGCGAGGGCAGCCCGCGCCCGCCGAAAAGGGCCTATGAGATGGGCGTGCCGATCCTTGGCATCTGCTACGGCCAGCAGGTGATGATGCAGGATCTGGGCGGCAAGGTCGAAGCTGGCGAACATGCGACAGCCGAGTTTGGCCGCGCCTATGTCACCCCCACGGACACCCGCAATGATCTGCTGAGCGGCTGGTTCATGGATGGCACGGGCCGCGAACAGGTCTGGATGAGCCACGGCGACCATGTGTCTGAAATTGCTCCGGGTTTCCAAGTTCTTGGCACCTCACCGGGCGCGCCCTTTGCGATCACCGCCGACACCGACCGCCAGTTCTACGCAGTGCAGTTCCACCCCGAAGTGCACCACACGCCGAACGGCAAGACGCTCTACCAGAATTTCGTGCAGCTTGCGGGCTTCGCCGGCGACTGGACGATGGGCGCCTACCGCGAAGAGGCGATCCGCAAGATCAAGGAACAGGTCGGCGACAAGAAGGTGATCTGCGGCCTGTCCGGCGGCGTCGACAGTTCGGTTGCTGCGGCCCTTCTGCATGAGGCCATTGGCGACCAACTGACCTGCGTGTTTGTTGATCATGGCCTGCTGCGCCTGAACGAAGCGGAAGAAGTGGTCGCGATGTTCCGCGATCACATGAACCTGCAAGTGATCCACGCACAGGAAAAAGAACTGTTCCTCGGCGAGTTGGACGGCCAAAGCGACCCTGAAACGAAGAGAAAAATCATTGGTCGTCTCTTCATCGACGTGTTCCAGAAATACGCCAACCAGATCGAAGGCGCGGAATTCCTTGCACAAGGCACGCTTTACCCGGACGTGATCGAATCCGTGTCGTTCAGCGGCGGCCCCTCTGTCACGATCAAAAGCCACCACAACGTCGGCGGCCTGCCGGAAAAGATGGGTCTCAAGCTGGTCGAGCCGCTGCGCGAGCTCTTCAAGGACGAGGTCCGTGAGTTGGGCCGTGAACTTGGCCTGCCCGACAGCTTTATCGGACGCCACCCCTTCCCCGGCCCCGGTCTGGCGATCCGCTGCCCCGGCGAGATCACCCGCGAAAAGCTGGAGATCCTGCGCAAGGCGGATGCGGTCTATATCGACCAGATTCGCAAGCACGGCCTTTATGATGACATCTGGCAGGCCTTTGTCGCCATTCTCCCTGTTCGCACAGTTGGCGTAATGGGCGATGGCCGTACATATGATTACGCTTGCGCTCTGCGCGCCGTGACATCAGTCGATGGCATGACGGCGGATTACTATCCGTTCAGCCATGAATTCCTTGGTGAAACCGCCACGCGGATCATCAACGAGGTCAAAGGCATCAACCGCGTCACCTATGACATCACTTCGAAGCCTCCGGGAACGATCGAGTGGGAATGAACCGCATTCCTCTGATCGCCGCGTTTTTGGCCCTGCCTGCGCTTTTGCAGGCAGAGCCGTCTTACCATCGCGTGATCGGGGTTGCTGCGAATGATGCGCTGAACGTGCGTGCCGAACCGTCGGCCAGCAGTGCGGATATCGGCGATCTGTCCCATGATGCCAGCCGAATCGAAGCCTTTGAATTCGACCCTACCGGCAATTGGGCCCGCATCGCGCTGAACGAGCGCGATGGCTGGGTCTCCACCCGCTTCCTGACCCGTGATGACATTCCCACGCTGGGCGACACAACCCTGCCTCGAGGTCTGATCTGCGGCGGCACCGAGCCTTTCTGGGCGCTTGGCCTTTACGGAGAAGACGCCCGTTATTCGCATCCCGAGGATGGCGACACCGATTTTGCCTTCGACAGCATCTTTACCGCCGAAGGCCGTCTGGGAAGTCCCGCGCTTGTCACATTGGCGACCGAAGACAGCCACGTGATCGAGGCCACGGTCTCCGGCGCGGCCTGCTCTGACGGCATGAGCGACCGTTCCTACGGTTGGACAATCACCATGCAATTGATTGCACCGGGCCAGCGGCGTTTCCTGTCCGGCTGTTGTCACCTGCCGCGAGACTGAATGACCGAAATGCACGACGATATGGCGCTCCAGCCCGTATGACGCTGTCCCCCACGATCCGGGCCTGCCTTTGGATGATCGGCGCGATTGTGTCGTTCACGTCGATGGCGATTGCTGGCCGGGCTGTCAGCCTTGACCTCGATACGTTCGAGATCATGATGTATCGCAGCCTAATCGGCATGGTGATCGTCATCACCGTCGCCAGCTTTGCTGGTACTTTGCAGCAAGTGCGCGCGCAGAAATTGGGTCTGCATTTCATCCGCAATGTCAGCCACTTTACCGGACAGAACCTCTGGTTCTATTCGATCACGGTGGTTCCCTTGGCACAGGTGTTTGCGCTCGAATTCACCGCTCCGCTGTGGGTGATGCTCATGGCGCCCTTCGTTCTGGGGGAACGGCTGACGAAATCGCAGGCCATTGCTGCCGTGATCGGCTTTGTCGGCATTCTAATTGTGACGCGGCCCAGCCCGGAAACCTACCATATCGGATTGGTGACCGCTGCACTGGCCGCCGTCGCATTTGCCATAACGGCGGTGTGCACCCGTAAGTTGACCCGCACCGAAAGCATCACCTGCATTCTTTTCTACCTGACGGTGATGCAGGCGGTACTGGGACTGGGTTTTGCCGGGTTTGATGGCGACATCGCCCTGCCGACCGCTGCAAACTTACCTTGGGTTGTGGTGATCGCCGTGGCGGGGTTGGTCGCGCATTTCTGCCTGACCACTGCGCTTTCGCTGGCACCGGCCACTATTGTGATGCCCATCGACTTCACCCGCCTTCCAGTCATCGCAATCGTTGGGATGCTACTCTACGCCGAGCCGCTTGACCCGTTTGTCCTCTTGGGTGCAGCGCTGATTTTTGGCGCGAACTACTACAATATCTGGTCCTCAACCCGTTCGTAATAAGAATGTGACGCTACGGAACAACGCGCGCGCTGACGTATGGTCAAAATTGACCGAACGTCAGCCGGTTAGGTACGTAGCGTGCAGAGGAGACAAATAATCTCAAGGGATGAGGGTCCAATGAAAACGATTATGACAAGCGCACTTGCGCTTGCCGTCGCGGCTGGCGCGGCACATGCAGGCGGCATCGAGCGCTCGAACAACGATTACGGGTTTCTGTTCACCCGTAACGACCAACTGCAGCTCGGCTTCTCGCATGTGATGCCGGAACTGTCGGGTAAGTACACACCCGAACTGACTGCCGCTGGCGGCGGTGAAGACAGCACCGGCAACATGCTGACCGACTACAACAATTACAGCCTGGCCTACAAAAACGACTTCACCGAAAAGCTGAGCTTCGGCATGTACGTGAACAACCCGTACGGCGCGGGCGCAGAATACACGCAAGGCGTGTACGCGGGCCTGACAGCGGATTGGGACAGTGACCAGGTCGCGCTGGTTGGTAAGTACCGGGTCACAGACCGCGTGTCGGTCTTCGCTGGCGCACGCTATGTCGAAAGCCAAGCCGACATCATCATCCCGGACCTGCTGGTCCGCAGCTCGGTGGGCCGCAACGCCCAAGGTCTTGGAGCGCAGGCACAGGCACTGGGTGCCGAGGCTCAGGCGCTGGGTGCGCAGGCGCAGGCGGCGGGTGCCGCTGGCGATCTGGCCACCGCACAGGAACTTGGAGCCCAGGCTCAGGCACTGGGCGCCGAAGCACAGGCGCTGGGTGCACGGGCACAGGCCCTTGGTGCTGCGGCACAGGATTTCGGCACGTCTATGGAATACAATGCCAGCGGCAGCCGCGTGGGCGACTGGGGTGCCATCCTTGGTGTCGCATACGAGATCCCGGACATCGCCCTGCGCGTCGCCCTGTCCTGGCAGAGCGAAATCAATCACACGTTCAGCACCTCTGAGTCCATTGCCGGCCTCGGCATCGACGCCACCGGCGGCGACACCAAGGTCACCATGCCTCAGGCTGTGGCACTCGACTTCCAGTCCGGCATCGCGCCGGGCACCCTGCTCTTTGGTCAGGTGAAATGGGTCGAATGGTCCAAGTGGGAAGTCCGCACCCCGGAATACGAAGGTGTGACCGGCGGCAACGTGACCAGCTTTGAAAACGACCGCACCACATGGAAACTCGGTGTAGGCCGTGCCTTCAGCGACGACCTGTCGGGCTTTGTTCAGGTGACCTACGAAGCGCAGAACGGCGACACCGTGTCCCGTCTTGCACCGCGCGACGGCTATGTGAGCCTCGGCGTGGGTGGTCAGTACAAGATGGACAACATGACCCTTCGCGGTGGTCTGGAATACGCATGGATCGGCGAAGCCGAGGATGCGTCGGGCGTCAAGTTCGAAGACAACACCGCCCTCGGTGTTGGTCTGTCCCTGACCGTCGACTTCTAAGGCGTACAAACCTAACGAACAGCCCCGTCAGACTTTGTCTGGCGGGGTTTTTCATGTCTTGCGCAGGTTTCGGATCGCCACCGGCCTCGGAACTCAGCATCTTGATCACATGACACCACAAACCTCTCTTTCAACCCGCGCCTGGATCGAGCTTGTTCTGCTTGGCCTCATCTGGGGCGGGTCTTTCCTCGCAATCCGAACGGCGCTCGACGAGATCGGTCCGCTGACCTCGGTCCTGCATCGCACCGGATGGGCGATGTTGGTGCTGTGGGGGATCGTGGCACTCAAACGTCTGCCCCTCCCCAAACGCCCAAATATCTGGGGGGCGTTTCTGGTGATGGGCCTGCTGAACAACGTCATTCCCTTCAGCCTCATGGCGTGGGGCCAGTTGCACATCCCGACGGGCCTGACCTCGATCTTCAACGCGGCAACGGCGATCTTCGGCATTGTGGTCGCCGCGCTGGTCTTTACCGATGAAAAACTGACCCCGCGCAAGGTTATGGGCGTCGGGCTTGGTTTCGGAGGCGTGTGCCTTGCCATTGGCCTCGACTCCCTTCGCCAGTTCGACACCAAATCCCTTGCCCAACTCGCCATTCTCGCGGGTACGGTTTCCTACGCGATCGCCGGGGCATGGGCCCGCAAAATGCTGGGCGGTGTGCCACCAATAATTGCTGCGGCCGGGATGCTCAGCGCATCGACCCTTTGCATGATCCCGCTTGTCCTGCTTTTCGAAGGTGTGCCAACGCTTGCTTTGGCCCCGACCACGTGGCTCGCAATCGGCTATTACGCCATCGTGGCAACCGCCCTCGCCTATCTGCTCTACTACCGCGTGCTGGCGATGGCCGGGAGTGGCAACCTGCTGCTCGTGACGCTGCTGATCCCACCTGTTGCAATCACATTGGGGGCCATCGTGCGCAACGAAACCCTGCACCCGGGAGAATATGTCGGGTTTGCCGTGCTTGCGTTGGGCCTGAGCATCATTGACGGGCGGCTGTGGCGCCGCAGGCGCACAACCGTTTGACGGCTCCGCGCAGCACCGTTAATCCCAAACGACGGCATTTCGGACACGGGACAGCGCAATGATCTACGCATCAGGAAACGATTGGCGGAACGCGGCGCACAAGCGCGTGGTGCTGTTTGCCATGTCGGGATTGGGCAAGACCCATATTTCGAACCTGCTGCGCGACACCGGCGACTGGTTCCACTACTCGATCGATTACCGGATCGGCACGCGCTACATGGGCGAATACATCGCCGACAACGCCAAGCGCGAAGCGATGAAAGTGCCGTTCCTGCGCGAGCTGCTGATGTCGGACTCCGTCTATATCGGATCGAATATCAGCTTCCATAACCTTTCGCCTGTGTCAACCTATCTCGGCAAACCGGGCGATCCAGATCGCGGCGGGATGCCCATCGACGAGTACCGCAAACGGCAGGATCAGTTTCGCCGCGCCGAAATGGCCGCGCTGCTCGATACCAGTTACTTCATCGACCGCGCGATGGACCTCTATGGCTATCCGCATTTCGTCTGTGACACAGGTGGGTCGATCTGCGAATGGGTCGATCCTGAAGACCCCAACGATCCGATCATGACGGAACTGTCGAAACACGCGCTTCTGGTCTGGATCAAAGGGGATGCGGCCCACACCAAGGAACTGATCCGCCGGTTCGACAAGGCACCAAAGCCGATGGCCTATCAGCCGGAATTCCTGACCCGCGTCTGGGATCAATACCTGTGCGAAAACAACGCGGAACAGGACGATGTTGATCCAGACAGCTTCATCCGATGGACCTATGCGCAGGCTCTTGCACACCGCCAGCCGCGTTACCAGATGATGGCGGACCGCTGGGGTGTCACGATAGACGCCCACGATCTGATGGCCGATGCCACGCCCGCCAATTTCGACGCGTTGATCGCAAGCGCGCTTGACCAGAAAAGGCCGTAAAGATGCCGATCAAACTGCCAAACAACCTGCCCGCCTATTCCGTGCTCAAGCGCGAAGGCGTAATGGTGATTCCCGATGAACTGGCCAGCCAGCAGGACATCCGCCCGCTGCGGATCGCACTGCTCAACCTGATGCCGAAGAAGATCCAGACGGAGAACCAATTTGCCCGGTTGATCGGGGCAACGCCGTTGCAGATCGAATTCAACCTGATCCGGATGACGGAACACCAGACCAGGAACACTGCCGCCGAGCATATGGAAAGCTTCTACCGCCCTTTCGCCGAAGTGGCGGAGAGTGGCGAGAAATTCGACGGCTTGATTATCACCGGCGCGCCGATCGAGCATTTGCCGTTTGAAGAGGTCACCTATTGGGACGAGCTGGTTCAGGTGATGAACTGGACCCAGACCCATGTGCACTCCACCTTCGGCGTCTGCTGGGGTGGCATGGCAATGATCAACCATTTCCACGGCGTGCCCAAGATCGACCTGCCGCACAAGGCGTTCGGCTGCATCCGGCACCGCAATCTGGCACCGGCTTCGCCCTATCTGCGGGGGTTCTCGGATGACATGGTGATCCCGGTCAGCCGCTGGACGGAAATTCGCCGCGAGGATGTGGAGAAAGCCGGACTGCCGATTCTGATCGACAGCTCCGAAACGGGTCCGTGTCTGGTCGAAGACCCGACGCACCGGGCGCTCTACGTCTTTAACCACTTCGAGTATGACAGTGGCACGCTGAAAGACGAATACGACCGCGACGTGGCCAATGGTACGCCGATCAACGTGCCGGCGAATTACTATCCCGATAACGACCCAAGCAAACAGCCGCAGAACCGCTGGCGCAGCCACGCGCATCTTCTCTATGGCAATTGGATCTCCGAGATCTACCTGACGACTCCGTTCGATATTGAGCAGATCGGCGCATCAAGCACGGATCTGCGTGACAGGTAGGAGGCCGGTTTGGCGTTAAAGAGTCTTGGTGTGCTGCTTGGATGCGCAGCCGCACTGGTACTGATGTCCGCTTGCACCGCGAGTTACCGCGAAGCCAAGGCGGAAGAGAAATTCCCGCCGATTGGCAAATTCCTGACCGTGAACGGGACACGGGTGCATTACGTCACCAAGGGCACCGGCCCCGATATTGTTCTGATCCACGGGGCCAGCGGCAACCTGCGCGACTTTACCTTCTCGCTCGTCGACAAACTGGCCGATCGTTACCGCGTCACTGCTTTCGACCGACCCGGCCTTGGCTATACCGACCGGGTCAATCCCGACGGAACAACCCTGATCGAACAGGCCACGCTGCTAGCCGATGCGTCTGAGCAACTTGGGCTACAGAAACCCATGGTTCTCGGCCAAAGCTATGGCGGTGCCGTGGCGCTCGCCTGGGCCGTGGAACGCCCGGACAGCCTGTCCGCGCTGATCCTGCTCGCCGCTGCGTCGAACCCGTGGACCAGCGATCTGAGCCTTTATTACAAAGTCACGTCCAACAAGCTCGGCAGCGCCGTCGTCGTGCCAGCGCTGACGGCTTTCGTACCAACCCCCGTGATAGACCGCGCCATCGAGGACGTGTTCGCGCCCCAGAAAGAGCCCGAAGGCTATGCCGAATACATCGGTGCGCCGCTCACACTGCGCCGCGACACGATGCGCGCCAATTCCATGCAGCGCGCCAATCTGCTGGACGAGATCAAGGCCCTGTACACCCGTTACGGCGCCATAACTGTCCCCACCGAGATCTTGCACGGTGATGCCGATACCACCGTCGGCCTTCCTATCCACTCATTTCCTCTGTCCAAACAGATTGCGGGCGCGAACCTGACTGTACTCGAAGGAATCGGCCACATGCCCCAGCATGCCGCCGAACCCGAGGTCATCTCCGCCGTCGACCGCGCGGCGCAACGTGCGGGTTTGCGTTAATCGCATTAACATCCCATATTCAAAGAAGAGCAGACGTAGAAAGGGGCCCGCATGGACCTTCCCTTTGATGGCGCGATCAGTGCCTTTTTCAACGACACAGCGACGGACGACATCCGCAACGCCATCAAGCGCGCCGATAAGGGTGACATCCTCAACCCCGATTACCCCTATTCGGAACGGATGCCGCGCAAAGCCTACGAAAAAGACCTCGCCGCGCTCCAGATCGAACTGGTCAAGATGTCTGCCTGGGCCAAGGAAACCGGCGCCCGCATCGCCGTCGTGTTCGAAGGTCGGGATGCCGCCGGCAAAGGCGGCACGATCAAACGCTTCCGCGAAAACCTCAATCCTCGCAACGCAAATGTCGTCGCCCTGTCGAAACCGACAGAGACCGAGGCAACCCAATGGTATTTCCAGCGCTATGTCGACCACCTGCCCGCCGCCGGTGAAATCGCATTCTTCGATCGAAGCTGGTACAACCGGGGTGTTGTCGAACATGTGTTCGGCTTCTGCACGCCGGAACAGCGCACACATTTCTTCCGCCAAGTGCCTGATTTCGAAAAGATGCTGGTCGATGACGGCATCCAGCTTTTCAAAATCTGGCTCAATGTCGGCCGCGCCGAACAGCTGCGCCGTTTCCTCGACCGGGAAAGCGACCCGCTCAAGCAATGGAAACTCAGCTGGATCGACGTCGAGGGTCTCAAGAAATGGGATGCCTATAGCGACGCCATCCGCGAAACCTTTGCCAAGACCCACACAGATCACGCGCCCTGGACCATCGTACGTTCCGACGACAAGCGCCGTGCCCGGATCAACGCGATCCGCAGCGTGCTGACCCAGCTTGATTACGCCCGCAAGGACATCAAGGCGCTGGGTCAGGTCGACCCGAATGTCTGCGGCGGACCGGACCTCTGGGATGGCTAAACGCGGCTATCATCACGGCAATCTGCGGCAGGCTCTCGTTGATGCAGCGCTTGAGCTGATCACCGAAAAGGGCCCGACCGGCTTTACCTTGTCGGAAGCCGCCAAACAGGCTGGTGTCACCCCCGCCGCCGTCTACCGCCACTTCGAAGGCCGCGACGACCTGATCGCCGAAGCGGCGCTTCAGGGCTACGAAATCTTCGCCGATGTAATGCAATTCGCCTATGACAACGGCCAACCATCTGCCCTGGCCGCGTTCGAGGCGACGGGACGCGCATACCTGGCTTTTGCGCGAAAATACCCCGGCCATTATATCGCGATGTTTGAAAGCGGCATATCGGTGAACCGCACACCTGACCTCGCCGCTGCCTCTGGCCGCGCCCGCGCTGTGCTCGAACGTGCCGCCGAAGAATTGTCGCAGCACATCCCGCCAGAAAAGCGCCCCCCTGCGTCGATGTTCTCGGCCCATATCTGGGCACTCAGCCACGGCGTGGTCGAGCTTTTCGCCCGTAACTCCCCCGGCACCAAATCGCCTTTCCCCCCCGAAGAGCTCTTGGAAACCGGGATCGGCGTCTACCTGCGCGGATTGGGTCTGATTGCCGCCGATCAGTGACGTGACAAACCCCCAGCGACGGATTACATCGCGCCTCATGACACAGGAACTCCACATCGTTGGCGGCGGCATGGCCGGGTCCGAAGCCGCTTGGCAGGCCGCAAACCGGGGCGTGCGCGTCGTGATCCACGAAATGCGCCCCAAGGTCGAAACCTTCGCCCACAAGACCGGCGATCTCGGCGAGATGGTCTGCTCCAACTCGTTCCGTTCGGACGATCACGAACAGAACGCCGTGGGGCTGCTGCACTGGGAAATGCGCGAAGCGGGCGGTTTGATCATCAACACCGCGCACCAGCATCGTCTGCCCGCCGGCGGCGCACTCGCCGTTGACCGTGATGCCTTCAGCGCGGCGGTCACTGAACGCCTTCACGCGCATGAGAATATCCGCGTAAGCCACGAAGAAGTCACGGAACTTCCATCCGAAGGCCAATGGATCTTCGCCACCGGCCCACTGACCAGCGCCGCCTTGGGTCAGGCGATCCAGTCCGAAACCGGCACCGATCGGCTTGCCTTCTTCGACGCCATCGCACCCATTATCCATTTCGACAGCATCGACATGAGCAAAGCATGGCTCCAGTCGCGCTACGACAAGGGCGAAACCGAAGAAGAACAGCGCGCCTATATCAACTGCCCGATGGACAAGGACCAATACGAGGCTTTCATCGACGCGCTTCTGGCAGCTGACAAAACTGAATTCCACGAAGGTGAAACCGCAGGATATTTCGACGGCTGCCTGCCGATCGAAGTCATGGCCGAACGCGGTCGCGAAACCCTGCGCCACGGCCCGATGAAGCCTGTCGGCTTGACCAATCCGCACCAACCCGACGTGAAACCCTGGGCTGTGGTCCAGTTGCGCCGCGACAACGCGCTGGGGACCCTTTACAATATCGTCGGCTTCCAGACAAAGATGAAGTATGGCGCACAAACCGATGTTTTCAAAATGATTCCCGGCTTGGAGAACGCCAGCTTTGCCCGTCTAGGTGGCATCCACCGCAACACCTTCCTCAACAGCCCGACCCTGCTCGACGACCAGATGCGCCTGCGCTCGAAACCCAATATCCGCTTTGCGGGTCAGGTCACCGGCGTAGAAGGATACGTCGAATCCGCCGCAATGGGTCTCTTGGCGGGCCGCATGGCCGCCGCTGAGATCACCGGCGCACCGATCCCCACCGTCCCTCAGGACAGCGCCCATGGCGCGTTGATCCACCACATCACCGGCGGGGCCGATGCCAAGACCTTCCAGCCGATGAACGTCAATTTCGGCCTTTTCCGTCCGGTTGATGGCCTCAAAGGTGGGCGGCGCGGCCGCAAGGACCGCTACAAAGCCTATACCGACCGCGCCAAAGAGGCGTGGAGCGACTGGCTTGCGGCGCAATCCGAAACGCTGGACGCTTCTGCCGCGGAATGACTATGCTCTGCCCATGAGCAAGTCTTTCCTCGACAAAGTCTACGATGTTCAGGGCGCGGAAGAGACCCGCGCGCTCTATGATGCGTGGTCCGAAAGCTACGAGGCAGAGATCGCCGAAAACGGCTATGCCACGCCCAAGCGCTGTGCCGAGGCGCTGTCCGCAGCCCTGCCCGATAAAGACATGCCGATCCTCGATTTCGGCTGCGGCACCGGCTTATCCGGCGTCGCTCTGCATCAGGCCGGATTCACCAGCATTGATGGCGTCGATCTGTCCCCGGACATGCTTGCCAGGGCAAAAGCCAAGTCGCTCTACCGCAATCTGACGGTGATCGAAGCAGGCGATCCACCACCGGGCGACCCAGGCACGTATGCCGCCATCACCGCCATCGGCGTGATCGGGGCAGGCGCGGCACCTCTGAGCGTTTTGGATCAGATTTGCGCGGCGCTCGCCACAGGTGGAATGCTGTGTTTCTCCTTCAACGATCACACGCTGGAAGATCCTGCTTACGAAGGCCGCATCACCGCTTTGGTGGAGAACGGATCCCTACGGATGATCAGCCGGGATTACGGGCCACACCTGCCTGCGCGACACATCAACTCCGCTGTATATGTGCTTGAAAAAACGTGACCTTCATTACGCGCTTTGCCCCCAGCCCGACGGGTCAGTTACACCTTGGCCATGCCTATTCCGCGCTGCTCGCGTATGACATGGCACAAAAGGCTGGTGGTCGTTTCCTGCTCAGGATCGAAGACACCGACACCGCCCGTTGCAACCCTGTGTTCGAGGCGCAGGTCTACGACGACTTGGCATGGCTCGGCATCAGCTGGGAAACCCCTGTGCTGCGCCAATCCGAAAACACCGACGCATATGAACAGGCACTTGAGAAATTGGGCGAGATGGGCCTGCTCTACCCGTGTTCCTGCACGCGCGGCGACATCCGCCGCGCCGCCTCCGCCCCGCAGGAAGGCGCACCAATGCACGGGCCCGACGGCCTGATCTATCCCGGCACCTGCCGTCACCGCGAATGGTCTGATCGGTCCGACAAAGATGCCGTGCGCCTTCACATGGCGCGCGCCGTAGACCACTTCGAAAGGCTGCCGCAATACACCGAGACCGGTGTTCATCCCGTATTAAGGTTAACACCTGCACATCTCACGGAAGAGGTCGGCGACATCGTTCTCGCACGGCGCGACACCAAAACCGCCGCCTATCACCTGAGCGTCGTGGTCGATGACGCCGCGCAAGGGATCACCCATGTGATCCGCGGCGAAGACCTTGCCACCGCCACACCGATCCACGTTCTGTTGCAAGCCCTGCTGGGTCTTCCGACCCCCATCTATCACCACCACCGCCTGATCCGTGACGATGCAGGCAAACGCCTCGCCAAACGCGACGACGCACGCGCCATCGCGCTTTACCGTGCCGAAGGCTGCACCCCACAGGACATCAGAAACATGGTTGGACTCTAGGCATCACACCCTGCTTCTTCTTTTCAAAAATATGCAAATTCAGACGCTTACATCGGCGCCATGATCTCCCTTTCCGCACCGTCCTGGACTTCGGTGTAAAAACACGACCGCCGGTTCGTGTGACAGGCGGGCCCGGTCTGGTTGACCGTCACCAGAATGCAGTCCCGGTCGCAATCGACCCGAAAATCCACCAACTCCTGCACATGGCCCGAGCTTTCGCCTTTGACCCAGAACGCCTGCCGCGAACGCGACCAATATGTCACCCGTCCGGTCTCAAGCGTTTTGGCCACGGCCTCGGCGTTCATCCACGCCATCATCAGCACGTCGCCGCTGGTCGCGTCCTGTGCAATCGCCGGGATCAGGCCCGCATCGTTGTAGACCAAAGTCGCAGGATCAAAGCGCATCGGGAAAAACCTTTTTGCATCCGCCGGATGGTCCCCTATCTATGGGGGGAACGTCGAAAGGGAAAGCCATGTCGGGCGACACGGATCTGATCAAGCTGTATTCTGGCAAAATCCTTGAACTGGCTGCGGATATTCCGCACCACGCCCGGCTTGATGCGCCCGGCGCGACGGTCAAGAAACGCTCACCGCTTTGCGGATCAACCGTGACGGTGGATCTGACGCTGGAGAACGGCAAGGTCGTGGCTTATGGGCAGGATGTAAAAGCCTGCGCGCTGGGACAGGCTGCCGCGTCCGTCGTCGGCGGCGCGATCATCGGCGCCACCTCCGATCAGATCACACAAGCGCGCGACGAACTGCGCGCCATGCTCAAGGAAGACGGTCCCACCCCGTCCGCGCCGTTCGACGGACTCGAAGTGCTGCGCCCGGCGGTGGCGTTCAAGAACCGCCATGCGTCGATCCTGCTGACGCTCGAAGCGGCATCGGAAGCCGTAGCGCAGCTTGCGGAAACGCAAAGCGCCTGATTTCGAAAATTTTACCATCCGATAAAAAAACCGCCGCGCTTCGGATGAAGGCGGCGGCGCAGTAACGTGCTCGTTGGGGCCTTAAACGCTCTGAAGGCAGGCGGCCTTCTGGGACAGGTGCATCAGTTGGGACAGGATGCGGATGAACGCTCAGGCAAACACGCAGGCAGAAAACAAAGTCAGACAAGCACCGGCAGATGCAGTGCGGCAACCAGCATCACAACCAGCGACATGGCCCCAAGCGCATCCTGAAGAAGCGCCGTGTTGGTCTGGGCCTTGGCGGCGTGGAGCGAGGTTTTGATCCGCTGCATCATGGTTAAGTCCTCCTTGTTGCCTCTTTGTTCTCATATTCTTTACAAGTTGTAAAGAACTTTATGAGAACATTTGAGAACAAAAGTGGTTAACCGACCGAAATCAGCTGTATCGCCTGATCCTGTTTCATCAGGTAAAGCAACACCCGCGCGGCTTTTCCGCGTTCCGATGTCAGGCTCGGATCATCCAGCAGCAACTTGCGCGCATCGTCCTGCGCCATTGCCATCAGGCTGGCCTGCCGCTCCAGATCGGCGATGCGGAACTTTGGCAGACCCGACTGCGCGGTGCCCAGAACGTCCCCCGATCCACGCATCTCCAGATCAACCTCGGAAATGCGGAACCCGTCCTCGGTTTCGCGCAGCGTGGTCAGGCGCTTCATTCCGGTTTCGGACAGCGGCGGCTGGTAGAGCAAGAGGCAGGTCGATGCGGCCGCCCCGCGCCCGACCCGGCCTCTGAG
This sequence comes from Alphaproteobacteria bacterium, assembly GCA_030425145.1. Classification (GTDB taxonomy): domain Bacteria; phylum Pseudomonadota; class Alphaproteobacteria; order Rhodobacterales; family Rhodobacteraceae; genus Marivita. The sequence goes on from JAUHVK010000019.1 coordinate 17,451, forward strand.
CTGGTGCAGCTGGGCAAGGCCAAAGATTTCGGCCCGCTCAATCACCATGATCGAGGCGTTGGGCACGTTGACCCCCACTTCGATCACTGTGGTCGCCACCAGCACGCCGGTCTGTCCCGAAACGAACCGCGCCATCGCCGCGTCTTTCTCAGCCGGTGGCATCTGGCCATGTACCAACCCGACCACCCCGTCGCCGAGTATCGCGCGCAGGCTCTTGAATCGCTCCTCGGCGGCGGTCAGATCGGAAACCTCGCTCTCATCCACCAGCGGGCAGACCCAATAGGCCTGCCGCCCCTCGGCCACCGCCTTGCGCAGATGGTCTATCACCTCGTCCATGCGCTCGTTAGACAAGAGCGCGGTTTTCACCGGCGTCCGACCGGGCGGCTTTTCATCCAGGATCGACACATCCATGTCGCCGTATTGCGCCAGCGCCAGAGAGCGCGGGATCGGCGTTGCGGTCATCACCAGCACATCGACCGCCATCCCCTTGCGCCCCAACTCCAACCGCTGCCGCACGCCAAAGCGGTGCTGCTCGTCGATGATCGCCAGACGCAGGTCGGCGAATTCCACGTCTTTCTGGAACACCGCATGGGTGCCCACGAGGATCTGGATGTCGCCCCGCGCCAGCGCCGCCAGCTTGGCTTTGCGCTCCGCCCCCTTGTCGCGCCCCGTGAGCAGTTCGAGCACCACGCCCGCATCCTCGGCCAAGGGCTGCAACCCCTCAAGGTGCTGACGCGCAAGGATTTCCGTGGGCGCCATCATGACGCCCTGCCCGCCCGCCTCGACGGCCGTGAGCAGCGCCATGAACGCCACCAGCGTCTTGCCTGCGCCGACGTCGCCCTGCAACAGCCGGTTCATCCGGTGCGGGCTGGCCATGTCGTCGGTGATTTCGTCAATCGCACGCATCTGAGCGCTGGTCGGGCGATAGGGCAGCGCAGTCAGTACCTTGTGCCGCAGCTTGCCATTGCCTTCGGTCTCGATCCCCGGTTTCGCCCGTCGCTGCGCACGGGCCAGAGCCAGCGTCAGCTGATGCGCCATCAACTCGTCATAGGCCAGACGCCGCCGCGCCGGGCTGTCGAGCGACAGCGCGCCCGTGCCCTGCGGCGCATGGGCCATCTCCATCGCGGTGTGCCAGTTTGGCCAGTCTTCACGCTCCACCAGACGCGGGTCGATCCATTCCGGCAGATCCGGCGCACGGGAAAGCGCGTCGGTCGCCGCCTTGATCATGGTTTTCTGCGTAACCCCGGCGGTCAGCGGATAAACCGGCTCGAACGGCAGAAGGCTGTCCGCCTCATCCGGCATCAGCACGTGGTCGGGATGCACCATCTGCGCCATGCCGTCGAAAAACTCGACCTTGCCCGACACGATCCGCCGCGCGCCGAAAGGCAGGATTTTCGCCACATAGTCACCGCGCGCGTGGAAGAACACGATCTGGAAGGCAGTCCTCGCATCCTCAACCAGCACCCGGTACGCGCCGCCCTTGTTTCGCGGTGGGCGATGTTGGCCGATCTGCACCTCGACTGTCAGGGTCGCAGGCAGATCAGCCCCGTTCACCGTGTCGCGCAGACGCCGATCCACGACCGAATGCGGCAGCGTGTAAAGCAGGTCGCGCGGGGCCTCGATGCCGATCTGACCCAACGTGTCTGCGGTTTTCGGGCCGACGCCCTTGAGCCCGCTCATTTCACCAAAGAGCGGAAACAGGATTTCCGGCCTTCCGCTCATGCGCCCTCGATCAGTTTGAACCAACCGTCTTCGTCGATGATCTCGACCCCCAGATCCCGCGCCTTGGTTTCTTTCGACCCGGCCCCCGGCCCGGCGACCAGCAGGTCGGTTTTGGCAGAAACGGAGCCAGACACCTTGGCCCCCAGTGATTCCGCGCGCGCTTTGGCCTCGGCCCGCGTCATGCGTTCAAGCGTGCCTGTAAAGACGACCGTTTTGCCCGCAACCGGGCTGCCCTCAGTGCGTGGGCGTTCTGCCTCCTGCACGGTCAGATGCGCGACCAGCCGGTCGATTGAGGCGCGTTCGGCCTCTTGTGCAAAGCTGTGCACCAATGAGTTGGCAACCACGGCGCCGATACCGTCGATGCCGATCAGACCTGCCCAGGCCTCGCCACCGGGATCATGTGCGGCGTCTATGGCTGACTGGAACGCGTCCCATGTGCCGTAGGACCGCGCGAGCAGGTTTGCGACGACTTCACCGACATGTCGAATACCGAGGGAAAAAATGAGCCTTCCCAGAGGGATACGGCGTTTGTCGTCGATGGCATCAAAAAGGTTCTGGGCTGATTTCTCGCCCCAGCCCTCGCGGTTCTTGAGTTGCTGCAGGCCACTGCCATAGCGGTCTTTCAAGGTGAAAATGTCGGCGGGTTCCTTGATCCAGCCGTCATTGTAGAACTGTTCGACCTGTTTCGCGCCAAGACCTTCGATGTCGAAGGCGGCGCGGGAGACGAAGTGCTTGAGCTTTTCCACCGCCTGCGCCGGGCAGATCAGACCACCCGAGCAGCGCCGGACGGCGTCGCCCTCCTCGCGGATCGCCTCGGACCCGCATTCAGGGCAAAGTTTCGGAAATTCATAAGGTTGCGCGCCTTCCGGCCGCTTGTCGAGATCGACATCCGCCACTTTGGGGATCACGTCACCGGCACGGTAGACCTGCACCCAGTCGCCAACGCGAATATCCTTGCCGCCCCGGATCGGCGCACCATTGGCGTCGCGCCCGGCGATGTAATCCTCGTTGTGGAGCGTGGCATTCGACACCACAACACCGCCCACCGTGACGGGGGTCAACCGCGCCACAGGGCTGAGCGCGCCAGTGCGGCCGACCTGAATATCGATCGCCTCAAGCCGGGTCCAGGCAAGTTCGGCGGGAAATTTGTGCGCGATGGCCCAGCGGGGCGTGGTGGAGCGGAAACCGAGGCGAGATTGGTAGCCAAGGTCATCCACCTTGTAGACCACGCCATCAATGTCATAGCCGAGCGTCGCACGCTGTTCTTCGATGGACTTGTAATGCGCGATCATGTCGGCGGGGCCGTCGCAGCGTTCGGTCAGCGGGTTGGTCTGGAACCCAAGCTCTTTTAGACGTTCGATCGCACCGATTTGCGTGTCGGCCAAAGGTGCGCTGAGCGCACCCCAGGAATAGGCGAAGAACCGCAGCGGCCGGTCCTTGGTGATATTAGCATCCAACTGGCGCAGCGATCCGGCGGCGGCGTTGCGCGGGTTGGCAAAGGTCTTGGCGCCCTTCGCGGCCTGCCGTTCATTGAGCTCCGCGAAATCGGCGTGGCTCATATAGACCTCGCCACGAACCTCAAGCACCTCCGGCGCACCTCTGAGCGTTTCGGGAATGTCGTCGATGGTGCGGGCATTGGCGGTGACGTTTTCACCCGTGGCACCGTCGCCTCGTGTGGCGGCCTGTACCAGTTCGCCGTTTTCGTAACGCAGAGACAGCGACAACCCATCAATCTTGGGTTCCGCCGTATAAGCCAGCGGGTCCCTGTCCGAGAGCCCCAGATAGCGCCGGATGCTCTGGTCAAAGTTGGTGATGTCGTCATCTTCAAACGCGTTTGAAAGCGACATCATCCGCACTTCGTGGCGGACCTTGGCAAAGCCGTCAGCTACCGGAGCGCCGACCTGTTCGCTGGGGCTGTCGGCGCGTTTCAGGGACGGAAAACGGGCCTCGATCTCGGCGTTGCGGTGCTTGAGGCGGTCGTAGTCCGCATCCGACATCTCGGGCGCGTCTTCGGTGTGATAGGCGGTGTTGGCTTCGGCCAAGAGCGTCGCCAACCGCTCCAATTCGACGCGGGCGTCTGCCTCTGACAGGTCTTTGACCGCGATCTCCTGCTCTGCCATGTGCCCCCCGCTGGCTGTCGTTATGGACAGAGTGATAGGGCCGTGGGTGCATAGCGTCCAGATTTGAAACGACGAATGATCCGACTTCCTTGTGGTCAAACCTGTCTGGCGGTCAGCGACATCGCCAACCGCCGGGGGCCTGACAGGCCTCAAGCGCCGATGGCAAGACGCTCAGCTTCCTCCACTTCCGGGTCACGCAGGACATAGCCCCTGCCCCAGACCGTTTCGATATGACTGCCGTCACCCGTCGCCTCAGACAGTTTCTTGCGCAGCTTGCAGATGAACACGTCAATGATCTTGAGTTCCGGTTCGTCCATGCCGCCGTAAAGGTGGTTGAGGAACATTTCCTTGGTCAGCGTCGTACCTTTGCGCAGGCTGAGCAGTTCGAGCATCTGGTATTCCTTACCGGTCAGATGCACGGTGTTGCCTTCTACCTGAACGGTTTTGGCATCAAGGTTGACCTCGACCGTGCCGGTTCGAATGATCGACTGCGAATGCCCCTTGGACCGTCGGATGATGGCATGGATGCGCGCGATCAGTTCTTCGCGATGGAAGGGCTTGGTGAGGTAATCGTCGGCCCCAAATCCGAAACCCTTGATCTTGTCTTCGCTGGCATCGTTGCCCGACAAGATCAGGATCGGCGTTTCAATGCGCGCCAGCCGCAATTGCCGCAGCACGTCAAATCCGTTCATGTCCGGAAGGTTGAGATCTAGAAGGATCAAATCGTAGTCATACAGCTTGGCCAGATCGATGCCCTCTTCCCCGAGATCGGTGGAATAGACGTTCAGATTGGCATTGCCCAACATCAATTCGATGCTCTTCGACGTCGTCGGGTCGTCTTCGACCAAGAGTACGCGCATCAAGTTTCTCCGCAATGTCAGCGTCCGGCAGCGGGTAGTCTGACGTGAAATAGTTAACCGGACGTTAGCACGAAATCTTGGCAAAAAACAACTTAAGGAAGAGTAAACGCACAGAACTCACCTGAAACGCTGCGCAGCGGTCGCCTTCAGCGCGTCGCGGCCGTGTAGGATGGCAGCGGCAATCCAGGCATCCAATTCCTCGTCGCTCAGGTCATATCTCACCAGCGCCTCTTTCCGGGAAATCAACTGATGCACCACCGCATCCACCACCACAGCCTTGCGTGATGCGACCCAGCGATAGGTGTTTGGTGGCGGCAGATCGGCGTGCGACAGGATCGAACCATCGGCCAGGGTAACGGTCCGGGGGCCATTCGATTTCTTGAGATACATGTTCCGGCCCTTTCCAAGCCCTTTTGCTCTGCTGGAGGGCACCTTTGCGGGATGAGGTTTAATGTGACGTGAAGCCAAGGGTTGAGAGTGTCTCGGATTTACCTATATTTCGCCCGATCAGCCCGACCGACCTGGAGACACCTGAAATGGCCCTCGACGCGCCAAAGCTCAATTCGCTTGGATTTGCCAAGCCCCCATCCGAGACCCGCGTCGTCGTGGCGATGTCGGGCGGCGTGGACAGTTCGGTTGTCGCGGCGCAACTGGCCGAGGAAGGCTATGATGTGGTCGGCGTGACGCTTCAACTCTACGACCATGGCGCGGCTTTGGCCAAGAAAGGCGCGTGCTGCGCGGGGATCGACATCCACGATGCGCGCCGCGTGGCCGAAGACATGGGCTTTCCTCATTACGTTCTGGATTACGAGAACATCTTCAAGGATGCGGTGATCGACGAGTTTGCCGACAGTTACCTTGCGGGCGCCACCCCGGTGCCCTGCATCCGCTGCAACGAACGGGTGAAGTTCAAGGATCTGCTCGAAACCGCCAAGGATCTCGAAGCCGACTGTATGGCGACTGGCCATTACATCCAGCGCAAGATGGGGGATCACGGGCCGGAGCTGCATTGCGCGACCGATGCAAACCGCGACCAGAGCTATTTCCTGTTCTCGACTACGCCGGAACAACTCGATTACCTGCGCTTTCCGCTGGGCCACCTGCCATCCAAAGACGCGACCCGCGAACTGGCGTCGCGCTATGGCTTGCAGGTGGCGGACAAGCCCGACAGTCAGGACATCTGTTTCGTGCCGAACGGCAACTACGCCAGCGTGATCGAGAAACTGCGCCCCGGTGCAGCTGAACCCGGTGAGATCGTCCATGCCGATGGCCGCGTGCTGGGCACGCATCACGGCGTGATCCACTACACCATCGGTCAGCGCCGGGGGCTTGGCATCGGTGGGCTGAGCGATCCGCTTTACGTGGTCAGGCTCGACGTGGACGCCAAGCAGGTGATCGTCGGCCCGAAAGAGATGCTGTCCACCCGCACCATCCCGGTGCGCGAAATCAACTGGCTGGGCGACGCGCCCTTCACCAGCCGGAAAGAATGGCATGTTTCGGTCAAGGTCCGCTCCACCCGCCCCCCGCGTGAGGCGATCATTCGTCCTCTGACGGACACCACCGCAGAGGTGGAACTGCTGACACCCGAAGAAGGCGTGTCGCCGGGTCAGGCGTGCGTGTTCTATGAAACCGAAGGCAGCCGTATCCTCGGAGGCGGCTGGATCTGGCGCGGGTGAACCGCGCTGGGATCAGTCATCCAAAAAGCACTTGTAGCTGCCCCATTGGCCTAGCACGGACATCCCGACCGTATAGATATCTACGATTTCCGAAGCCCCTCCAAACACGAAACGGATGGCTCCCAAAGTTCCCGCGATGCAGAACGGCTTGTCAGCCGCGCCTTCCTTGAACTGTTTCCAAGTGGCATCAATAATCGCTGAATTGCCGCTGTTTCCGTTATTGACCACTGTGAAATAGTGGTCGCTTCCAGCCGCGGGTTTGACCATGACCGTCTTGGCGTCCTCCCCCTGAGCGACAAGATATTGCGTGATTTCGTCCGCTGCGACAAAACACAAGCCGCGCAGGTCAGAATTGTCGAAAGTCATCCGAGCGTAGTCACTGCCTTGGCCGCGTCCCAACGCCTGGTCCAATCGGCTTTTTGCGCAGCGCACCAAACCTAGCCCTATCTGGTCGGTGATCTGAGTGGACGGGACAGGTGCCGGGTGGGCAATCGCCGGCTCCCGATCTCGCCACACTTTGTACTGGGTCGATGTTGAAAGGGTACTTGGCATCGCGAGCCTCCGATGTAGCGTCTGGTTGTGCGCCTGTCCCGAAGGTCAGCAAGAAAAACGCGAATACCGGCTGGGCGAAAAGACCTTAACCTTAGGTTAGCTTTCTCAAATCCTTCGGTCGAGTCGGGAAAACAATGCTCACACGTTGCATCGAAAAGGCGTTTCGACGACAGTGATCGTGCGTTCGAATGCAGGCTGTCAAACATGATCCGCCCAGACGAGACACAGATCATCTGTATCTTGCCCAAGCTTGGGGCAAATGTGGGTGGCGGCAAGATCAACGCGATCTTCACCCGGATGAACCTTCTGGCGGATAAGCCGGGAACACAGGTCACGTTGCTCAACCTGCAACACGGCTGCAATCAGAGCATCGCCTTCGCCGAACTGGGCGCAGCAGGGCTCTTGGACCACAGGATTACCCACCGGTCGATCTATGAGCTGTGCGCACCGAACAACGTTGCATTACCCGAGGCCCATTCCCTGCCTGACTGGGACGAAGAAAAGCCCTCCACCGGAAAGAAAAAGCGGATCACCTATCTGCGCGACGGTGCTCCGGTCATGCGCGACACGCTGGAACCGACCGCCGCGGGGTTACTGACAACCCGCCAGATCCTGACCGATGCAACCGGCGACATTCGGCTGAAATATCTTGATGATGTGTTGATCGAAAGCCGCGAGGCGTTTGGTGATGGCATCGTTCACAAGACTGCCTATGTCGACGGCCGTCCACGCGTCTGCACCAAACGTGAGAATGGCGCGTTGATCGAGATCGAGGACTTTGGGTTGTCCCGCAGCTTCACCGATGAGGTCGCGCATCACCGTGTCTTGGCCCAACGGCATTTCCCGCAGGACGCCATCGTATTTATCGACGGCGTGACCTCGGCCTACCTGTCGCGCCCGATATCGGCTCGCAAGGTGCTGTTCCTGCACGCCGACCACCGCAGCAGTTCGGGCAAGATCGTGCCCCGGTCGCGCGGGTTGATCGAGGCTTTTGACGGCGAAACGATCCTCACCGCCACCCATGTTCACAAGACCCGGCTGGAAGAGGACGTGGCCCACAGCGCGCCGATCCGGGTGATCCCGCATTACGTCGATGTCAAACCGACCAGCACCGGCACACGGCGCCATATCTGCACGGTGTCCAGGCTGGAACTGACCGGCAAACCAATCCACCAATGTATCGAGGCATTCGTGCGGGTGATGCACCTGATCCCGGATACGAATTACCTGATCTACGGCTCCGGTCTGGGCGAAGCCCGCTTGCAGCAATTGATCACCCATCACGATTGCGCTGACCGGGTGTTCCTCATGGGACACACGGCCAACGCTGCTCAGGTGTTCAGCGACAGCCTGTTCTCGCTTGCCCCCACCATGACCGAAGGGTTCGGGCTTGCGCTTCTGGAGTCCCTCAGCTGCGATTGCCCGGTGATCAGCTATGACGTGGATTACGGGCCGCGCGAATTGATCCATTCTGGTGAGAACGGCGAACTGGTCGCCCCCGGAGATATCGACGCCATCGCGGCGGCGATCCTCAAACTGCATAAAGAGCGCGAGCGCTACGCCGCAGGATGCGCAGCCTCGGTCGAGCAGTACTCATTCGAGCGCTACAAGGACCGCTATCACCGCTTGATCGACAACCTGATGTCCAACCGGTTCACCTTTGATCTCTCGGCGCGCGACCTGAAAGCGGAGACCTTGCGCGCGCTTGAGAAAGCGCCTGCACAACACCGGGACAGGCTGCTCGACATCTATATCCACCAATGCCACCTGAGCCGGGACTTGGGTGGCATGTATGACGGGTTCAAGCAAAAAATCACGCTGCACCCAAGGGACCAGCGCCCGGTGATCCGCTGCATCTGGCTCAGCCGCAGGTTGGGGCGTGACGCCGAATGCCGCGCGCATCTAGAGCTTCTGGAACAGCGGTTTCCTCGCGCTCACTCGGATTTCGTGGCGCGCTATCCGGATTTCCTCGAACTCGCGGATGCGGTGGACGGTCTCGCCTGACCGGTCAGAGGTTGCACTTGTCCCGCATGAAGGCCAGCGCCACCGACAGCCCGTCGGGCGCGATGCCGTGCGCGGTGCCCTTCATGATATGGGCATAGACATCTTCCCAACCGGCTTTCTGCAAGGCTTCAGCAGCCTCGGGAAGCGACTGCGGCGGCACCACGTCATCCTGATCGCCGTGCACCAGAAGGATGGGGAACCGGCTTTCCACCTCGTCAGCCAGCAACTCAGGAGCCAGCAGACGACCCGAAAATGCCACCATACCGGCAATGGCATCTTCGCGGCGCGGGGCGACGTGCAGGCCCATCATCGTGCCCTGGCTGAAACCAAACAGCACCACCTGCTCGGGCAGCAGATCCTCGTCCACCATCAGCGCGTCGAGAAACGCGTTCAGGTCATCGACCGCGCGGGCCATGCCCGCCATCGATTCCTCTTCCGATGAGCCATCGATCCAAGGGATCGGAAACCACTGAAACCCAAACGGCGCACCGGCGCAGGCCTCGGGCGCATCCGGCGCGACAAACAGCGTGTCCGGCAGGTGTTCGCCCAGCGGGTCAGCCAGCCCCAAAAGGTCGGCCCCGTTGGCCCCATAGCCGTGCAGGAACACGACCGCCGAGCGGGTCTCCCCGGATACCGGTTCCTTGCGCTCAGCTTGCAACACCCGTGTCATGCGATCCCCTCTCGGTCTTTTGCAAGATGGTAGTAGGCCCAGAGCGCCCGCGCCGCAACCGATCTCCACGGGCTCCACGCCTCGGCCATCTGGCGCAGCGGTTTTTCCTTCGGTCGCTCGGGCAGATCGAACAGAATCCGGGCACCTTCCTGTAACGCCAGATCTCCCGGCGCGAACACATCCGCCCGACCAAGCGAGAACATCGCATAGATCTCAGCGGTCCAGACGCCGATGCCGGTGACAGCAGTAAGGGTCTTGATCACCTCGTCATTGGGTGCAACGCGCAGCACATCATAGTCGATCCCTGCCTCGGCCAGCGCGCAGGCATACCGCGCCTTTTGTCGGCTGAGGCCCAACTCCCGCAACCCGTCCTGATCATGGCGTAGCACCGCGTCAGGTGTCACAGCCCCCGCATCCTCCAGCTTGGCCCAAATCGCGCGCGCCGAGGCAACACTGACCTGCTGGCTGACAATGGCGCTCAGCAGTTGCGCAAACCCGTCCGGCCTCCGCCGCAGAGGCAGCGGGCCGGTCTGCTCCAGCGCTTCGGCAAAGCGCGGTTCGGTTTTGGCCAGCCAGTCCGCGCCTTCGGCCACACAGGCGTCGGTTTCGATCAGGCGTCCAACCAAAGCTTCGTCTCCAACCAATGCATCGCAGCCTCTACACTTGTGACCTCGGGACCAAAAGCACTCCGGGGACGCGCCACCATGTAGACTGGAAGTCCCAATGCCCGCGCCGCCGCGATCTTGGGCCAGCCGCCCGGCCCTCCTGCATTGCGGGTCAGCACCGCGTCGATCCGAAACCTGCGCATCAGTGCGATTTCCTGCGCGATCGAGAACGGCGCAGTGCCGTGCAGATAGCGTCCATAACGCAGCGGAAACGGATCGTGATGCTGGGTCAACTGGCGGACAAAAAGATACGCGTGCCGCAACGCCCGCAACTCGTTCAGAGCGGACCGCCCGAGCGTTACCAGGACCCGCGACCCTTTCGGGATGTGCGCCACAGCATCCCGGGCGCTGGACAGATCGACCCAATGATCCCGTGCGGTTGGCCACCACGCCGGACGCGCGAGCCTCACCACCGGAACGCCGGCCTGCGCACCAATCCGCGCGCCAAGCCGCAGGCTCTCAATGTCACAGGGATGGGGTGCAAGAACCAAGACGTCCGCCGTTTCCACCTGCGCGGCCATTGCCGCCGACACTGATGCCCCCTGCCCGGTGATCCGGTCGCGGTCCGGCAACCACAGCTGCGCAGCCTCACCCAGCCGACCGGCCAAATGCCGCGCCTCGGCAGAGCCGCCGAGGATCACCACCTGACCGCGGCCAGCGGAATTGGAACCGTCAAAATCTTTCATCCTGCCTCGTTTACAAAACCTCGGGGCAAAGCGCCACGCAGCGTTTCAGACACTTGCAGGAACTTGAATTTGGACATACGGCTTCTCGCATGAGCACAGTTGACCACGCCTCCCCCGACACCGCCACAGAAAACCGCCGCGCCAAGCGCAACGTGTTTGTTCTGGTTCTCGCCCAGGCCGTTCTGGGTGCACAGATGCCGATGCTGTTCACCGTGGGTGGTCTGGCAGGTCAGTCGCTTGCGTCGAACATCTGCTTCGCAACGCTCCCGATCTCGCTGATCGTTCTGGGGTCCATGACCACAGCCACGCCGATCTCGGCCTTCATGCAGAAATTCGGTCGCCGCGCCGGGTTTGCCGTAGGCGCGATGGGCGGCGCGCTGGGCGGTGCCATCGGGGCCTATGGTCTCTATATCGCGTCTTTTCCGGTCTTCCTCTTGGGCAGTTTCCTGACCGGCATCTATATGTCGGCGCAGGGGTTTTACCGCTTCGCTGCCGCAGACACCGCCACGGATGATTTCCGCCCCAAAGCCATTTCCTATGTCATGGCCGGTGGCCTTGTCGCCGCGATCCTTGGGCCGCAATTGGTCAAGGCAACGTCGGATTGGTACGTCGTGCCTTTCCTCGGCACCTATTTTGCGGTGATCGTGCTGAACGTGATCGGTTCGACGCTCTTCCTTTTCCTAGACATCCCGAAGCCCAAGGCACCAAACGCCGACGACCCCAAGGGTCGCACCCGGATGGAACTGATCAAGACGCCGCGCATCGCAGTGGCGATCATCTGCGGCATGGTCACTTATGCGCTGATGAACCTCGTGATGACCTCAACGCCGCTGGCCGTGGTCGGGTGTGGTTACACGGCCAACAACGCCGCCGACATCGTTTCCGCGCATGTTCTGGCGATGTTCATTCCGTCCTTCTTCACCGGACACCTGATTGTGCGGTTCGGCGTGGAAAAGATCGTCGCCACAGGATTGCTGATCCTCGCCGCGGCCGGAGCGGTCGCGTTGCAGGGCGTCGAGATCGAGAATTTCTACATTGCGCTGATCCTACTGGGCTTTGGCTGGAACTTTGGCTTCATCGGTGCAACCGCAATGCTGACCGCCGCGCATGAACCGCACGAGCGCGGCCGTGTGCAGGGCATGAACGACGTACTCGTGTTCGGCGGCGTGACGATGGCCTCACTAGCATCGGGCGGGTTGCTCAACTGTTCGGGCGGCACCCCTGTCGAAGGGTGGAGCGCCGTGAACATGGCGATGGCACCGTTCCTGATGCTGGCCGGTGGCGCGCTGATCTGGCTGATGTTCCAGTCGAAAGAGACCACGGCCTGATCGTTAAAATGCAACGCAGTTTACCCGTTGTCGGGTAAGCACGCGTTCACTGGCTTCGCGCAGGGTTGCAGGCAAATCCCACCAGAACGGTGTTTGCCATGCTCCGACTGCTCTTAACCTCTCTCCCTCTGCTGGCCGGGTGCCAACATTACGACAAGGCCGCGCATTTCGCCGCCGGTGCAGCCGTGTCGCATATCGTGGCACAGGAAACCAACAATCCGACGGCGGGGTGTCTGGCGGCGATCGGTGTCGGGGTTCTCAAGGAACTGGTCGATGATGTAGCCGACCCGGCAGATATTCTGGCAACCGGGTTGGGATGCAGCGTGGCGCTGACATTTTGACCTACCAGCGCCCGGTTCCCGCCTGCCACATCAGGCGCAGCTTCCTGTACGCTTCGGACATGCCAAGCGTACCGTTCGCCACAAGGCGTGGGTCGGTTTTAGCCTGCTTCAGAATCGGCCCCGCCTGCCATGCGGCAAGGGTGACGGGCTGGGCAGCTTTGGGTAGATCGGCGCGGCGCCGGCGGGATTTTACCAAGCGGTCAAATCCTTCAGCAGCCAGATCACGCACCGCCTCGGGACGCCCATCCACCAGCGGCCTGCGGCCTTGCCGTTCCAGTTCCGGCACAGCGCGCAGAAATTGCGCGAGGCCACTGGCATAGCCAAGATCGCTCAGCATGTCGGGCATGGCGCCACTCAAGGCTTGAGAGGCCGCACGCAGCAGGGACGCGGCAGTATCTTCGATATATTTTGAAAATGCCGCCTGATCTTCAAACGGATCGCGATAAACGTCCCACAACCGCGCTTCGACCGCCTTTTGCAACTCCCGCGCGGCGGCTGCATCCAGCACATGGGCCAAGGACGTCACCACCTCATGCCGCCGAACAATCCCGCCAGACGCGATCTCTTCCAGAGCATCGGTCCACCATTGCAGGCGCATTTCGGCGATGATCGCCTCTTTTGTCACCCATGGGGCGCGGGACACCTCGACGTTAAACGCATATATCGGAAACAACACTTTACGCGCCGCGACGGGCGCGGCCATCGTCGCGGCGAACCGGTCAGGATCCCCCTTTTCGACCAGCTGCGCGCAGGCGATCAGGTCGGCGTCAAAGCTCATGCCGGGGCTGCGTCCCGCACCAGTTTCCAGCGCACCGCATCGAGCAGCGCCTCGAAGGACGCGTCGATTATGTTCGCGCTGACGCCAACAGTGGACCAACGCCGCCCCTGCCCGTCTTCGCTGTCGATGATGACGCGGGTCACGGCCTCGGTGCCGCCCTGGGTGATGCGCACCTTGAAGTCCACGAGGCGCATGTCGTCGATCATGTCCTGATACGGCCCAAGGTCTTTGGCGAGCGCTTTCGACAGCGCGTTCACAGGGCCCCGGTCATTGCCAAGCTCGTCCATCGACTCGCTGACCGACAGTTTCTTTTCGCCGTCGACCTTGACCACGACAACCGCCTCGGAATGTGAGATCATCTTGTTGTACTTGTTCTTCCGGCGCTCGACCGTGACGCGGTAGCGTTTGACCTCGAAGAATTCCGGAAGCATCCCAAGCTCCTCACGCGCGAGCAGTTCGAAACTCGCCTGTGCGGTGTCGTAGGAATAGCCCTCCGCCTCGCGCGCCTTGATCCGGTCTAGGATACGCGGCAGAGCGGGATCTGTGTCCGGCACATCGATGCCTGCTTCCGCAAGACGGCGGCGCAGGTTGGACTGGCCTGCCTGATTGGACATCGGGATCACCCGGCGGTTGCCCACCTGTGCCGGGTCGATGTGTTCATAGGTTGTCGGGTTTTTGAGGATCGCACTGGCGTGCAGCCCGGCCTTATGCGCAAAGGCGGACGACCCGACATAGGCCGATTGCTTGAGCGGCACACGGTTGAGGATTTCGTCCAGCATCCGGCTGACCCGCGTCATGCCTTCAAGCGCTTCCAGCGTGACACCAGTCTCGAATTTGCTTGCGTAAGGCTCCTTGAGCAGCAGCGTTGGGATCAGCGAGGTGAGGTTCGCATTGCCGCAGCGTTCGCCCAGCCCGTTCAGTGTGCCCTGAATCTGCCGCGCGCCTGCGTCGACAGCGGCAAGCGTGGTGGCGACGGCCATTTCGGTATCATTGTGCGTGTGGATGCCTACATGGCTGCCGGGGATGCCGGAGGCGATAACCACTGCGGTGATCTTGCCTACTTCGCTGGGCAGCGCGCCACCATTGGTGTCACAGAGCACAATCCATCGCGCGCCCGCGTCATAGGCGGCGTGCAGGCATTTGAGCGCGTAATCCGGGTTGGCCTTGTAGCCGTCGAAGAAGTGTTCGGCGTCGAACAGCGCCTCGCGACCTTGACCAACAATATGCGCCACCGAGGCTCGGATGTTGTCGACGTTTTCGTCGAGGGTGATGCCAAGGGCCGTTGTGACGTGGAAATCGTGGGTTTTGCCGACAAGGCAAACCGATTTCGTGCCCGCGTTCATCACAGCGGCCAAAACATCGTCATTCGCAGCCGAGCGTCCTGCCCGTTTGGTCATCCCGAATGCGGTGACGGTGGCGCGGGTGTGGCCGACCTCTTCGAAAAAGGCGGAGTCCGTCGGGTTCGCGCCCGGCCAGCCGCCTTCGATGTAGTCGATGCCAAGTGCGTCCAGCGCCTCGACAATGCGGTGCTTCTCGGGGGTCGAGAATTGCACGCCCTGCGTCTGCTGGCCGTCGCGCAGCGTTGTGTCGTAGAGGGTCAGGCGGGTTTTGGTCATGGGTTGGCCTTTGTACAGAGGGCCGCGCCCGAACCTGGGAGGGCGCATCCAGTATTCGAGCGGTGCGAAGCGGCGTCACGTGCATGCCGTTGGTTCGGAGCGAGCGGATAGCCAATGCGCCCTCCCGTGGGGAGGGTCGGGCGCGGCCCGGCGTGCCGCCGGGCGCTAAGGTTCGAAAGACGGGCCATCACACACCCTCCAGCTTAGCCGCGTCGAAACCCGATCCCGGCACCAATTCAACACCGGCCTTGGACATCCGCACTTCGACACCGGCCTCGGTCAGCGCGGTTTTCATCGCATCAACAGCCGAGAAGTCTTTGGTCTGCATCGCTTTTTCGCGCAGCGCGGCGAGGCGATCCGCAAAAGCGGAAAGATCGACGGTCACGCTGTCCCAGCCGCCAAGATCATCGGTCAGAAGTCCAATCATCTGCGCACCAGCCAATAATCCAGCCGCATCACCTTCTCCGGCCAGCTTGTGCAGCACCGAAATCGCACCGGCGGTGTTGAGGTCATCTGACAGAGCATCGACGATCTCGGTCGAGACATCCCCCGGCGCCACGCCGTCCGCCAGCGCCCGCCACTTTCGCAATGTCGCTTCGGCCTCTTCGCGCTTTTTCTCGGTCCAATCCATCGGCTTCCGATAATGCGTCGAGAGGAACACGAAGCGGATCACCTCACCCGGCACACCCTGATCGAGCAGGTCGCGGATGGTGAAGAAATTGCCCAGCGACTTGGACATCTTCTTGCCCTCGACCTGCAACATCTCGTTGTGCAGCCAGTAGCGCGCAAAGCCGTGGCCCGCGCATTTCGACTGTGCGATCTCGTTCTCGTGGTGCGGGAACATCAGGTCGTTGCCGCCGCCGTGAATGTCGAACTGCTCGCCCAGCAGATCATAGGCCATGGCAGAGCATTCGATGTGCCAGCCGGGGCGGCCCCGGCCCCACGGGCTGTCCCATCCGGGCAGATCGTCAGAAGACGGCTTCCACATGACGAAATCCATCGGGTTGCGCTTGTAAGGAGCGACTTCGACCCGCGCACCGGCGATCATGTCATCGACGGACCGACCGGAGAGTTTGCCGTATCCCTCTTTCCACGAGTCGACAGCAAAGAGGACATGGCCTTCAGCCTCGTACGCGTGACCCTTGGCGATCAGGTCTTCGATCATCGCCACCATCTCGGCGATATAGGCGGTTGCGCAGGGCATGTGCGTCGGCTCCAGCGCGCCGATCGCGGCCATATCTTCGAGATACCACGCGGTTGTCTCGGCAGTGATTTCGCCGATGGAGCGCCCGGACTCAGCCGCGCGCGCGTTGATCTTGTCGTCGACGTCGGTGAAGTTGCGCACGTAAGTCACGTGATCCGCGCCGTAGACATGGCGCAGCAGTCGGAAAAGCACGTCGAACACGATCACCGGACGCGCGTTGCCGATATGGGCGCGGTCATAGACGGTGGGCCCGCAGACATACATCCGCACATTGTTCGGATCGAGAGGCGTGAACTCCTCTTTCTTGCGGGTGGCGGTGTTGGTCAACCAAATGGTCATGGATGCTCCTCGCGGGCCGGGTTCGCGGCGGGAGTAGCAACTTCACTTCAAGATGGGAATAGAAGACCGGCCCGCCAGATGGATTAGCGGATAATGCAGCAAATAATCGTTACGATACGGGTCATGCCAAATCAGTAGCCGCTAACGCAACCAAGCGTCAAGCGTGCCCGATGCGTTGGGCATCGAGGCAGGCGTGTTTTGAACATTCCAACTCAAGCGTTGAGTGGGTCACACCTGCATGCGTGAGCGCCGTCTTCAATCGTGCCTTGATCTGATCCGCCTCGTGCCAGCGCCCCTCGGCCACAACGATATGCGCTTCAATCGCGGCTTCGTGCTCCTGCATCTGCCACAGATGCGCGTGATGCACATCATCCACCCCATCGACGGCGCGCAGTGTTTCAAGTATGTCGTCGGTCTCGATGCCCTTCGGACTGCCCAGCATGAGAATGCGGATCACCCCACCGATCTCTGAGAAAGACATCCAAAGAATATACCCGGCGATCCCCATCGTCACGAGCGGATCAACGATGTGCCAACCGAAGAGCAGGACGAGCGTACCCGCGATGATAACCGCCACAGACCCCATGGCGTCGGCCAGGTTGTGCAGGAACGCCGCGCGAATGTTGACGCTGTCTTTGGCCATCGCCCAAGTGAGTGCCGCGGTCACAAGATCAATCACCAGCGCGATGCCTGCAACAATGACGACAATCCAACCAGCAACTTCCTGCGGTTCGAAAAACCTCAGGATGGCCTCGTAGATCAGGTAGACCCCCAACAGGATCAGCGTTGTGAAATTTATGAGCGCGGCCACCACTTCGGCGCGCCCGTAGCCGAAGGTCATATTCGCGGTCGCAGATTTGCGGGCAATCTTTCGGGCCATAAAGGCGATCACCAGCGCCGCGGCATCAGACAGATTGTGCAGAGCATCCGCGATCAGCGCGAGTGAGCCGGACAGCACTCCACCAATGATTTGCGCAACGGTCAGGCCCAGGTTGACCACAATGGCCCAGATCAGGCGCGTGTCTCCCGCGTCGGGGTCTATGTGATGGTGGTGATGGTCGTGCGGCACGTCTGCTGTCCCTTTGAACCTGTTTGGGCTGACACAATCAGCGTGGACCCTTGGCCGTTGGGGATCAAGTGGCAGCTCTGGACCTTTGCCCGGTCGGTGGGGCAGAAGGGTGACGAGCATCATCGGAGACTCACATGCCAGCTTTGTCACACCGCATCACCACGCTCAACGGCGACGGATCCGACGGTTGGGACGTGTTTTACCGCGCCCGCGCGATGATTGACGCAGGCACGCCAGTGACCGAGCTGACCATCGGTGAGCATGACATCCGCACCGATCCGTCGATCCTCAAAGCGATGTATGAAAGCGCTGTTGGCGGGCATACAGGGTATGCAATTGTCCCTGGCATCAGTGCGTTACGCGACGAAGTTGCAGCGCGCGTCGAGGCGCAATCAGGTGTTCAAACCCGGCGCGAAAACGTGCTGATCACTCCGGGCGGTCAGGCCGGGCTCTTTGCTGCGCATATGGCGGTCTGTGCGCCGGGGGACGTGGCGCTCTATATCGACCCGTATTATGCGACCTATCCCGGTGTTGTCCGATCTGCGGGCGCGGTGCCGCGTGCCGTACCGACGCGATCCTCGCAAGGCTTCCTGCCACAACGCGATGTGTTGGAGGCAGCATGTGATGGTGCGGCGTCCCTGCTGATCAACACACCCAACAACCCGACAGGCGCAGTTTATCCGCGCGACACGCTTGAAGGCATTGCCGATGTGGTGACCAAGCGGGACATGTGGCTGATCTCGGACGAGGTCTATGACACGCAGGTCTGGGACGGTGCCCATCTGAGCCCGCGCGCCCTGCCCGGCATGGCTGAGCGCACGTTGGTGATCGGGTCGATGTCAAAAAGCCACGCGATGACGGGCAGCCGGATCGGCTGGATTGTCGGGCCGGAAGAGGCGATCACCTGTCTGGTCGATCTGGCGACCAACACCACCTACGGGGTCCCGGGCTACATTCAGGACGCAGCGCTGTTCGGCCTGCGGGCCGGGGCCAGATTGGAGGCGCAGGTTGCAGCCCCGTTCCTGCGACGGCGCGCCATTGCCGAGCGCGTACTTGCCGGGCAACAGGCGGTGCGGATGATCCCGGCGCAGGGCGCGATGTACGTAATGCTGGATGTGCGTGCGACAGGGATGAGTGGTGAGGCATTCGCCTTCGCCCTGCTCGACGCGCATCACATCGCGGTTATGCCGGGCGAAAGCTTTGGTCAGTCGGCAGCTGGCCATGTACGCGTTGCGATGACGCTGGAGGACAGCCGGTTCGAAACGGCGCTGCGCACCTTGTGCGAGTTCGCCGCCGGGCTGGCCCAAGCCGCGTGAAGGCAGAACCGGTCTCGTCGATCCGCAACCTGGGACCGGCGATGGATGCTGCCTGCGCCAAGGCAGGGATTACAACGGCAGAGCAGTTGCGCGAGATGGGGGCCGATGAAGCCTATCGGCGCTTGCTGCTGTCGGGGATGCGCCCGCATTTCATTGGTTATTACGTGCTGGTGATGGGGTTGCAGGGGCGACCGTGGAATGATTGCAAGGGTGATGAGAAGAAAGCCCTGCGGGTGCGGTTTGATGCTATCAAGGCTGAGGTGGCGGACCGCTCCGACGGTGTACCATCGGGGATCGAGCGGTTTCTGGACGAGATTGGCGTCGTTGCCAAAAAATAAGCCGGGCAATTGCCCGGCTTAAATCATGTCAGACGTCTGCGACGGGTGGCTCAGCCGACCAGTTCGAGACCCGAGAAGAAGAATGCAATTTCTTCTGCTGCGGTTTCCGGAGCATCGGAGCCGTGCACGGAGTTCTCACCAACGGATTCGGCGAACTCAGCGCGGATGGTGCCGGGAGCGGCGTCTGCCGGGTTGGTCGCGCCCATGACTTCGCGGTTCTTGGCAATTGCGCCTTCGCCTTCGAGAACCTGAACTACAACCGGCTCGGAGGCCATGAATTCACACAGTTCGTCGTAGAACGGACGCTCGGCGTGTACGGCGTAGAACTTGCCGGCCTGTGCCTTGGTCAGGTGAATGCGCTTCTGTGCAACGATGCGCAGGCCTGCTTCTTCGAACTTGGCGTTGATCTTGCCGGTCAGGTTGCGGCGGGTTGCGTCGGGTTTGATGATCGAGAATGTGCGTTCGAGGGCCATGATGGTCGCTCCGTGGTTTGGGTTTTCGATTGGTGCGCCCGTTAGCATGCGGGTTTGGCATTGGAAAGCCCTTGGAAGGGCTTTGCATCCTTGCTGCGCAAGGATTTGAGGGCTCTGCCCTCAAACTCCCGAAGTATTTTTGAACCAGAGAAGCCAAGGGTGCTGGTCTGTCGTCACGGGCATTGCTATGGGCGTGCCATGTTGAAGATCGAAGACATCACCTATTCCGTTGAAGGCCGCCCGTTGTTTGAAGGGGCGTCAGCCGTCATTCCCGATGGGCACAAAGTGGGCCTTGTCGGGCCGAACGGGGCCGGAAAGACAACGCTCTTCCGGTTGATCCGGGGCGAGCTGGCACTGGAGGGTGGCAGCCTGTCGGTGCCGCGCGGCGCGCGGATCGGCGGAGTGAGCCAAGAGGTGCCAGGGTCTGCGGTGTCGTTGATTGATACGGTGCTCGCCGCCGATACGGAGCGGGCGGCCCTCATGGCTGAGGCAGAGACTGCGACCGATGCCGGGCGGATCGCCGATGTGCAGACGCGGCTGGCGGATATTGACGCCTGGTCGGCGGAAGGCCGGGCGGCAGCGATCCTCAAGGGTCTGGGCTTTGACGATGACGAGCAACGGATGCCGTGCTCGGCCTTTTCGGGTGGTTGGCGCATGCGGGTGGCTTTGGCGGGGGTGCTGTTTACGCAACCCGATCTGCTGTTGCTTGATGAACCGACCAACTACCTCGATCTAGAAGGAGCGCTGTGGCTGGAAAGCTATCTGGCGAAATACCCTTATACGGTGATCGTGATCAGCCACGACCGAGGTTTGCTCAACCGAGCGGTGGGGTCGATCCTGCATCTCGAAGACCGGCGATTGACCTATTATCAGGGCCCCTATGACCAGTTCGCGCGGCAGCGGGCGGAACGGCGGGCGCAGGCGGCGGCGGTGGCCAAAAAGCAGCAGGCCCGGGTGGCGCATCTGCAGAGCTTTGTCGACCGGTTCCGCGCCAAGGCCAGCAAAGCCAAGCAGGCGCAGTCGCGTCTGAAGATGATCGAGCGGATGGATATGGTGGCGGCCCCCGAGGACATCGCCAAGCGCGTCTTTTCCTTTCCGCAGCCCGACGAGTTGTCGCCGCCGATCATCCGGGTCGAAAATGGCGTGACCGGCTATGGTCAGACTGAGGTGCTGCGCAAGCTGGACCTGCGGATCGACCAGGATGACCGGATCGCACTTCTGGGCAAGAACGGACAGGGCAAATCCACTCTCGCCAAACTGCTGTCTGACCGTCTGCCCTTGATGGCGGGTCGGATCACGCGATCCTCGAAGCTTCGCATCGGTTTTTTCGCCCAGCATCAGGTGGACGAGTTGCATGTGGACGAGACGCCGCTCGACCATTTGCGGCGGGCACGGCCGGACGAGATGCCGACGCGGCACCGAGCGCGATTGGCAGGGTTTGGCCTGATGGCGGCGCAGGCGGAAACCGTTGTCGGCAAACTGTCAGGTGGCCAGAAAGCGCGCCTATCGCTGCTTTTGGCCACGCTCGACGCGCCGCATCTGCTGATCCTCGACGAACCGACCAACCACTTGGATA
The DNA here is from genome assembly GCA_030425145.1 of Alphaproteobacteria bacterium. Taxonomy (GTDB): domain Bacteria; phylum Pseudomonadota; class Alphaproteobacteria; order Rhodobacterales; family Rhodobacteraceae; genus Marivita. The sequence continues at coordinate 38,784 of JAUHVK010000019.1, forward strand.
TCGAGAGCCGCGAAGCGCTGGTGGAAGCACTAACCGCCTATTCCGGGGCAGTGATCCTTGTCAGCCACGACATGCATCTGTTGTCGATGGTGGCAGACCGGCTTTGGCTGGTGAAAGACGGGACGGTCGCGCCCTATGAGGAAGACCTCGATGCCTACCGGGCCATGCTGCTGGCTGCTGACAAACCGGTGAAGGCCGAAAAGCCCAAGCCTGCGCGCCCTGCCCGTCCCGACCGCGACACCATGCTGGCGCTGCGCGCCGAGGTGCGCAAATGCGAAGCGCGGGTCGAGAAGATCGAAGAGATGCGCGAGACACTCGCGACTAAGCTCGCCGATCCGGCGCTCTATGAGGATGCGCGCAAGGGTGAGCTGGAGACCTGGAACAAGAAATACGCCGAGATCATGGACGGGTTGCGCCGCGCCGAGGCGCTTTGGGAATCCGCGCTGGAAAAACTTGAAATGGCGGAAAACGCCTGACCCGCTTGGGGTTGCCACGCGGTTGCGGCGGCTGTAGCGGTCTGACATGGATCCGACTTTTATCATCTCTGCTTTCGTCACGCTCTTTGTGGTCATTGACCCGATCGGGCTGACACCGGTGTTCATCGCGCTGACACCCGGCATGACCGTTCAGCACAGGCGGGCGATTGCCGTTCGGTCCACGGTGATCGCAGCGGGTCTTCTGTTTCTCTTTGCCTTTTTCGGGGAACAGGTGCTAGGTTTCATCGGCATCTCTATGCCCGCATTCCGCATTGCGGGCGGTATCCTGTTGTTTCTGACGGCGCTGGATATGTTGTTTGAGCGGCGCACGAAGCGTCGGGCGGATAAGGTCGAGGTGGATGACCTGCCTGACCCGTCGGTCTTTCCAATCGCCATTCCCTTGATTGCCGGCCCCGGTGCAATTGCGTCGATCATTCTGCTTGTGGGACAGGCCGAAACCTCGCTGGACATGGCCGCCGTGCTGGGGGTGATGGTCGGGGTTCTGATCCTTGTTTTCCTGATGTTTCTGAGCGCGTCACTGATTGAGCGGGCCTTGGGCAAGACCGGGATCGTGGTTGTGACCCGGCTGTTGGGGATGCTGCTGGCCGCGCTGTCGGTGCAGTTCGTTCTGGACGGTATTCGCGGATTTGGGCTTGCTCTGGGCAGCTGACCCGCCCCTACACAATCGTGCCGTGCGGCCCTACATGATTAATATGTGGCTTGGGGATCAGAAATGACAGCAATGGACTATGGCAATCTGGCCTATCTGGTGCTGCTGGGAGCGGTGCTCGTGTTCTGGTTTTTCATTCAGAACCGGCAGAGCCTGAACAAGACATTGCAGCAAGGCGCAGTCTGGGGGCTGATCTTTCTCGGCGTGATTGCCGCTGTGGGCCTTTGGGGCGACATTCGTCAAACCGTTCAGCCGCAGCAGTTGGTCATGTCGGACGCGGGCCGGATCGAGGTGCCGCGTGGCCCCGACGGTCATTATTACCTGACGCTCGAGATCAATGACACCCCGGTACGGTTTGTCGTTGATACCGGCGCGACCAGCATGGTGTTGACCCAGGAAGACGCCGCGCGGGTTGGATTGGGTGAAGATGATGTGATTTTCTATACCGAGGCGATGACGGCAAACGGACCTGTTCGCACGGCGCCTGTTCGTCTGGCCGATGTGGCTCTGGGGCCGTTTCACGATCACGATGTGCGGGCCTTCGTCAACGAGGGAGAGATGTCCAAGTCGCTTTTGGGAATGGAATATCTCAACCGTTTCGCCCGTCTTGAAATCAACAATGGCCGGCTGATCCTTGAACGGTGACCCCCCGTTTCTGGGGGGTTGGCGGACACCACAGCTTAAGTTACGTTCACAGAATACCGAAGTAAGAGACCACGATGCGCCACTCGCTGCCACTTGCGCCGCAGTTTTATGTTACTGCGCCTCAGCCCTGCCCGTATCTTCCGGGCCGGATGGAGCGCAAGCTGTTCACCGCCCTTCAGGGTGAAGCGGCGGATAAGCTGAACAACAGCTTGTCGAAACAGGGATTCCGTCGGTCTCAGAACGTGCTCTACCGCCCGTCCTGTTCGGATTGCAGCGCCTGCCTTTCTGCGCGGATTTCGGTCGAGGCGTTTCGCCCGTCGCGGAGCCAGAAGCGGACGCTGAAGCGGAACGCGCATCTTCGCCGCCATGCCACCAGCGCATGGGCAACCGAAGATCAATACGAGCTGTTCCGGACCTATCTGGATGCGCGCCACGCTGATGGCGGCATGGCCGATATGGATGTGTTCGACTTTGCTGCAATGGTCGAGGAAACACCGATCCGATCGCGGGTGATCGAGTATTCGGACACCGAAACCCGACAGCTGCAGGCGGTCTGTCTGACCGATGTGCTTGATGACGGGTTGAGCATGGTCTATTCGTTCTATTCCCCCGACGTTCCAGCGCAGAGCCTTGGCACTTACATGATCTTGGATCATGTCGAGATCGCACGGGAGGCCGGGCTGCCCTATGTCTATCTGGGCTATTGGGTGCCGGGCAGTGACAAGATGGGATACAAGTCGGCGTTCTCTGGTCTCGAGCTCTATCGCCAAGGTGGGTGGGAACCCTTCCGCAAGCCCGACAGCTATTCGTCCGACATTCATCCGATGTCGACCGACCCGATTGCAGAGCAGGTTGCGAATATCTCGCTTCCCGACCTTCGGAGCTGATTACCTGACATTCATGCACCGTTTCTGCGGAACGGAATAGGATTTGGCACGTTCCCTTGCCGCAAAGACAAAGGAGCAAACCAAATGTCGGAACGTGATAAACTGGTAATGCCCATCGCAAAGATGGCCCGCAGCAACGACAAATTTCGCGAAGTGGTTTGGACTGGCGACAACAGCCAGCTTGTGTTGATGGCCATCCCCGAAGGCGGCGAGATCGGCGGCGAAACCCATGAGGGACACGATCAGCTTTTGTATTTCGTGGATGGTATGGGCAAAGCCAAGATCGGCGATGACGAGATGGAAGTCTCGTCCGGCGATGTGGCGATTGTGCCTTCGGGCAAGTACCACAACTTCAAGAACACCGGCTCGGGCATGATGCGTCTCTACACAACATATTCTCCGCCCGAGCATGAACCGGGCACGGAACACGACACCAAGGCGGATGCCGAGGCTGACCCGAACGAAGATTGATCTGCGCATCGCAACAAAAAAGGCCGCTCTGATGAGCGGCCTTTCTTGCTTTTCCTAAGACAGGATCAGTTCTGGATCAGGTCCGGCAGGATGGTCACGATACTTGGGAAGAGCCAGAGCAAGGCAAGGCCCAGAACCTGAATCCCAACGAAAGGCATGACACCTCGGTAGATGTGGCCTGTCGTTACCTCTTTCGGCGCAACACCGCGCAGGTAGAACAGCGCAAAGCCAAACGGCGGTGTCAGGAACGAGGTCTGCAGGTTGATCGCAATCATGATCGTTACCCAAGCCGGATCGAGCGTACCGCCGTAGATCACCGGGCCAACGATCGGCACCACGATGTAGATGATCTCGAGGAAGTCGAGCACGAAGCCCAAGACGAACAGGATCAGCATCACGACAAGGAACACGATGGTTTCATTGTCGAAGGACCGCAGGAAGTCCTGAATGTAATGCTCACCACCAAAGGAGATCAGCACGAGGTTCAGAAGCTGCGAGCCGATCAGAATGGTAAAGACCATCGACGTCACCTTGGCGGTTTCCCGCACGACGGGACCCAGGATGTCTGTCCGGAACAGAACCCAGCAGCTGTACAGCAAGCCGAAGAAGGCAAAGTGATACGCCACCTGTGCCAGGACATAGGCCACCCAATCTTCGAGTGGGATACCCTCACGGCTGATACGCAGGTCGAAGTTGACGCCCAGCAGGATCATGATCACCAGAGCCAAAGAGGACCAGATGATGATCTTGGCGTAACCGTCTTCTTCCTTCAGCTTACGATAAGCCGCGAGCATGATGGCGCCAGCCGCACCCAGTGCCGCAGCGGGCGTCGGGTTGGTGATGCCGCCAAGGATCGAACCAAGCACCGCAACGATCAGGATCAGCGGCGGGAAAACAACCCGCAGCAGTTCGTTCTGCGCCAGACGCCCCATCCCGGCCCAGACGCCATACATGGTCAGCACCATGGGAATGGCGAGGATCAGGAAGGTCGCACCGGCACCGGTCAGCGGCGAGATGAAGATCACGTCACAGAGGAACGCCAAAACAACGCCGATCCCGCCCACGATCAACGGCAGCGGGGCCGAGGACGGCGACACGCCGCGTGCGAGGATCAGAACCAGAGCCAGCAGCGTGAACACGGTCGCAACCCCCGTACCAATCGGTGCAGCGTTCTCGCGTGCCTCGATCAGGGCTGCAGCGCGCTCTTCTTCGGTCAGCTCGACAACTTCGCCGGTGTCACCGGATTCCGCCATCGCAGCGCGCTGAGCAACCGCCTCGTCCCAGGTCTCTTGGCCGTGGAGGTCGATCATTGCCGCCTGACACTGCTCGGACACGTTGGTCCGTAGGCTCGGCCCCTCGGCACGTTCAGCATAGTCAGAGACAGAGATCGACTGGCTGCCAATGATGCCAGCGCCAAAGCCGATGGAGATTGCGAGGATCAGCCCGACGGGCGCAGCAAGGTACCATGTCAGTGCCTCACCACGTGTGACGACTTCGCCAGTCTCACCGGCCATCTGCACCGGCGGCGCACTGGACGGACGCAGAAGCGCAAAACCAAAAGCGTAGAGACCATAGAGCAAGGCCAGGAAGAGGCCCGGCAACAGAGCGGCCTGGAACAGCGTCCCAACGGAGAGAACCGCAGGTTCACCCAGATAAGTCAGCGCATCGCTACAGCCAGCAAGCTGAGCGCGGGTTTCCTGACCCGTCGCATAGAGGTCACCGACAAGTGTCCCAAGAAGAACGATCACGATCGACGGCGGAATGATCTGCCCCAGAGTACCCGATGCGGCAATCACACCAGTCGCCAGTTCAGGCGAGTAGTTGTTGCGCAGCATGGTCGGCAGAGCCAGCAGGCCCATCGTCACAACCGTTGCACCGACGATGCCGGTGGAGGCAGCGAGGAATGCGCCGACGATCACGATCGACACAGCCAGACCACCCGGCAGCGGCCCGAACACGCGCGCCATGGACGTCAACAGGTCTTCGGCAATGCGCGAACGTTCCAGCGTGATGCCCATCATTACGAACATCAGCACAGCCAGCAGCGTTTCGATCGACTGGCCCGCAATCACGCGTTCGTTGATCCGGTTCACGATGAAGGAGATGTTCCGCTCCATCGCCTGTTCCCAACCACCTGGGAATACAGGTTCTTCGATCCGCGGTAAGTCCGGGTATCGGAAGACGGATATCGCATCTCGGGCGATGCCCTCAGCGACGATCGCCGCAAATTCAGGTGAGCCTTTGTCGATGGCTTGGTGGATCAGCAATCCAGCCGAGTCGAGCGCGGCGATGATGGCAAAGGATATGACCCCTGCACCCGCGATTGCGAAAGCCACCGGGAAACCAGTCATGATCCCGGCGAAGAGTGTCAGGAAGACGATGAGGATACCGACCTCGACTCCGTCCAGTCCGAAAAGCATGTTATGCGGCCTCCCCGCTGTGTGCCGTTAGAGGCATCGTATCTTGAGTATTGTTCATTGGCTCAGGTCGAACCGGTGTGGATCGCATGCTCGATTTCTTCGGCTTCACTGCCGAACGCATCCCGATCAAGGAACTTGCCTTCGCTTTCCTCGCCTTCAAGGAACTCCAGAAGCGAGCGCCAGAAGAAGGCCAGCGCGTGCAGGAATGTCAGAGCGCAGAAAGCCACGATCAGGATCTTGAAGAGGAAATACGCGTCAAAGCCGTTCGGGCTGAAACCGATGGTTTCCACGTTCCAACGGAAGATCCGCGACTGCATCACCATACGGTCCAAGTCGCTGGTCGCCGTCACGGCAGGTGTCATCAGATGGCGCCACATGAAGAACCATGCGTAGAGATAGGTGATCGTGAGCGCCGGAAGCATGAAGATCATGCAGCCAAACATGTCGATGATACGCTTGGTGCCGAATTTGACCTTGGAATAGAACAGGTCGACCCGCACGTGTCCACCCTGCACAAACGTGTACGTCACGCAGAGCGCAACGACCATTGCGTTATAGAGCTTGAGCTCTTCCGCCCACCAGCTCAGGTCCTTGGCAAAGGCTGTTCCCAACGGTCCAAGCTGGATTTCCGCAACGCGGAAGATACGCTGCAGGAACACGATCATCACTTGTTGGATGACCATCAGCAGACCCGCCCATGCGGCAAAGCGGCCAACTCCATTGGCCAAGCCCTCAAGCCCGCGGACGCATCCCCAAAGGATGCTGCGCTTCCAGGCGAGGCCGAGCACTGTGACGATGAGAAATGTCGTAAACACGACGAAAAACAGTTCAACAGACGCGCCATAGTAGATGAAGCGCATCACCGACGCCGGGTCTGACCAGTTCAGCCAGGATCCGGGATTAAGCACCGCCATCACAAGGTTGTATGGGGCCATTACAATATTCTGAAGCACCCACAGGATAAAATCGACCATACCATGCCTCTTCTTTGCCCCAGTTTCGGGGCGTCAAGCGTGTCTGGAAAGCGGTGAAAAGCCCCGCCCTGACTTTTCGGTCAGGACGGGGCTAGAACGCGAGGTAAATTAGCCTGCGTTCACACGGTTCCGCTGGCGCATGTATTCGCCGTCGGCGATTTCATACCAGTCAGCCGACTCTTTCATGGACGCGAAGTAGCTGTCCGCCACTTTGGCGTAGATTTCGTCGCCCATGTTCTCTTGACGTACCTCTGCCGATGCGGCGCCGTACGCGTCCCAGACGTCTTCCGGGAACTGACGGACCTGAACGCCTGCGGCCTGCAGACGGGCCAGAGCAGCACCGTTTTCGGCCAGCGACAGCGCGGTGTTCTGCGCGTGTGCAGCCTGTGCCGCGACGTTGACGATCTTCTTGTGCTGCTCGGAGAGGCTTTCCCAGACTTCAAGGTTGAAGCCTAGGCAGAGTGCCGAACCCGGCTCGTGGAAGCCAGCTGCGTAGTAGGTCTTGGTGACTTCCTGGAAGCCCATGCGCTCGTCCGCATACGGCCCGATCCATTCCGCGCCGTCGATCTGACCGGACGCGAGCGCCTGGTAGATTTCGCCGCCGGGGATGTTCTGGACGGATGCGCCAAGACGACCGAGAACCTGACCACCTTGGCCCGGCATACGGAAGCGCAGACCCTGAAGGTCTTCGGCCGATTTAATTTCGGTGTTGAACCAACCACCGGGCTGCATCGCGGTCATGCCGCACATGATCGGCTTGATGTTGAACAGCGACGACAGTTCGTCATGCAGAGCCTGACCATCACGCCGATAGTACCAGTTCGCCATTTCCTGAGCGGTCATACCGAACGGAACAGATGTGAAGAAGGCGAATGCCGGGTGCTGGTTCAGGAAGTAGTATTCCGCCGAGTGATACACGTCGGCCTGACCCGAGGAAACGGCGTCGAACACTTCGAACGCGCCCACGAGCGAGCCTGCCGACATCTTGTTGAACGACAGCGCGCCGTCAGTCATGGCTGTGATGTAATCGATTGCCAACTGAGCCGCGTCGTCGAAGATCGCGAAGCCATCAGGAACCGATGTCACCATTGTCAATGTACGGTTGCCTTGCGCGATTGCCGGCGCCGCCAGCGATGTGGCCGCTGCAGCCCCTACCCCTACTGTAGACGTACGCAAGAATGAACGACGATCCATGTATTCCTCCCCTGAGTTTTGGATGCACAAAAACAGCCTGTCCGCTGCTTGCGCGGATCATTTAGTGGGTCGGACGGTACTCATAAAAAAATATGAATGCAAACTATTAACAGCGCTTACAGATGTAGAAATTTTAGGCAGAATTCGCCGGAATTCTTGGGTTTTTTTTCACCTCCGGATGATAGCGCTATCAAAGCATGACAGGGCCAGTTGAAGGGCTAAGCGGGTCGTTTCCGGCGCTGCAACCGGACCCGACGTAAGGTCAATTGAAGGGACCAACGCAGGGTCAAGAAGAGAGACCGCCACAAGGCCAAGTGAGCAAGCGGACGTAAGGTCAAGTAGACGCCGCGCCCGGTCAAATTACAAACGCACTCCCCGGCTCAGGATCACGATTCCTATCTGACCTCTGCTCGGGTAAGTGGCTTTAAGAAGCAAGGCACAGAAATTTTCACCGCCTGTCACTGCGCCCTGCGTCACGCAATGCCCCTGCGGCTCGTCGCCAAGGTTGTGTGTCAGGTCGGACAGACCCGCAACCCGGTCACTCGCGCCGAAACCCAAAACCTGCGAGAGCACGATCAAGCCCGCCAGCGCCATCGCATGACATGTCGAAAACAATTTTACCCGACGATTCCGCTTACCCAGCATGTGCGCCTCCGCAGTGCGTCAATATGAACTAACCAGTTCAGCTTATGGGAGGTCATTCTTCACCTGCAACTCACATTTCCGCGCGCATGCGCACATCAACTGTGACCATTGACGAACGACTCAGCAGAAAAGCGCAGGGAAGAATGCGTCGATTTCAGAAAATTACGCCAAACCCCCGCCCATCAGCAATAAACGGCAAAATTTTCTTCCCCTCAGGTACTATTTTCTTTGTTTTCGATGTTGACCCTCCGGGAGGCTCACCATAAGGTCCGGCCACGCGAAAAGGAGCCGACATGGCACGAGTGTTAGTCATTGTAGTAGAGAAGACGCGCATGGGCCGGTGACGGAACCAGACCAACACCCCATGCGCCCCCGACTGAACATCGGGGGTTTTTTTTCGCGTAACGAACAGAAGTGTCTGTAAACGGAGCAAAGCGATGACACGTCAAATGACCGGAGCGAAAATGGTGGTTCAAGCCCTGAAGGATCAGGGTGTGGACACGGTATTCGGGTATCCCGGTGGCGCTGTGCTACCGATTTACGACGAGATTTTTCAGCAGAACGGCATTCGCCATTACCTCGTGCGCCACGAACAGGGCGCCGTGCACGCCGCCGAAGGTTATGCCCGCGCAACCGGCAAGCCCGGTGTCGTTCTTGTGACCTCGGGCCCGGGTGCAACCAATGCCGTGACCGGTCTGACCGACGCGCTTATGGACAGCATTCCAATTGTCGTTCTCACCGGCCAGGTCCCGACCTTCATGATCGGCTCTGACGCGTTTCAGGAAGCCGACACGGTTGGCATCACCCGCCCCTGCACAAAGCACAATTGGCTGGTCAAGGACACGGACGCCCTGTCGGGTACCATTCACGAAGCCTTCCATGTGGCCACTTCGGGTCGCCCGGGACCGGTGCTCGTCGACATTCCGAAAGACGTGCAGTTCGCCAGCGGAACATACACCGAGAAAGCCAAAGCGAAGGTCAGCCATTACCAGCCACAGCTCAAAGGTGACATGGCGACCATCACGCAGTTGGTTGAAGCGCTGGAAACGGCAGAGCGGCCGATCTTCTACACCGGTGGCGGTGTCATCAACTCAGGTCCGGGCGCGAGCCAGCTTCTGCGCGAACTGGTCGATGCAACTGGCATTCCGATCACCTCGACACTCATGGGACTGGGGTGCTACCCGGCGTCCGGCAAGCACTGGCTCGGTATGCTTGGCATGCACGGTCTCTACGAAGCGAACCTCGCGATGCACGGCTGCGACCTGATGATCAACATCGGCGCACGCTTTGATGACCGGATCACCGGGCGGCTGGATGCGTTCAGCCCGAAGTCGCGCAAAGCGCATATCGACATCGACCCCAGCTCGATCAACAAGGTGATCCGTGTCGACATGCCGATCATCGGCGATGTGGGCCATGTTCTTGAGGATATCCTCAAGGTCTGGAAGGCGCGCGGGCGCAAGGTCAACAAGGAAGGTCTGCAAAAGTGGTGGCACCAGATCGAGCAATGGCGCGCGGTGGACTGCCTCAAGTACAAACCGTCGGACAAGGCGATCCGTCCGCAGTACGCCCTGGACCGTCTGGAGCAGCTTACCAAGGGCCGTGACCGTTACATCACCACCGAAGTGGGCCAGCACCAGATGTGGGCCGCTCAGTACCTTGGCTTCGAGGATCCCAACCGTTGGATGACTTCGGGTGGTCTGGGCACCATGGGCTATGGCACTCCGGCGTCGATCGGCGTTCAGGTTGCGCACCCGGATGCATTGGTGATCAACGTCGCGGGCGAAGCCTCCTGGTTGATGAACATGCAGGAAATGAGCACAGCCGTGCAATACCGCCTGCCCGTCAAACAGTTCATCCTGAACAATGAACGTCTGGGCATGGTGCGCCAGTGGCAGGAATTGCTGCATGGCGAACGCTATTCGCACAGCTGGTCCGAAGCCCTGCCCGATTTCGTAAAACTCGCCGAAGCTTTCGGGTGCAAAGGTATCCTGTGCAAGGATCCCGCCGATCTCGACGATGCGATTATGGAAATGCTGGACTATGACGGCCCGGTGATTTTCGATTGCCTGGTCGAAAAACATGAGAACTGCTTCCCGATGATCCCGTCGGGTGAACCGCATAACAAGATGCTTCTGGGTGAAGCCAGCACCAAGGATGCCATCGGCTCCAAGGGCGCAGTCATGGTGTAAGGGATCGCGCCGACCTTGGCGCCGGTCCGACCCGTGGGGGGCCAGCCCCCCACACCCCCCGGCATATTTGGAAAAAGAAGAAGATCATGTCTCCGCTGAATATTAAAAAAGGCTCGACGAAGCATTCCGCCTACAACCTACGGTCCACCTTTTCGGACGTGCAGGAAACGCACACTCTTGCCGTGCTTGTAGCCAACGAACCCGGTGTGCTTGCGCGGGTGATCGGCCTGTTCTCGGGTCGTGGCTACAACATCGACAGTCTGACAGTGGCCGAAGTTGACCACAGTGGTCACACCAGCCGGATCACGATCGTAACCACAGGCACACCGCAAGTGATCGAGCAGATCAAGGCGCAGCTTGGCCGGATCGTCCCGGTACATGAGGTGCACGACCTGACCGTTGAGGGCGCTTCCGTTGAACGCGAACTGGCGCTGATCAAGGTCGAGGGTTCTGGTGACAAACGGGTTGAGGCGCTGCGCCTCGCTGACATCTTCCGCGCACAGGTGGTCGACAGCACGCTGGAAAGCTTTGTCTTTCAGATCACCGGCACACCCGAGAAGGTCGATGCTTTTGTCGATCTGATGCGGCCGCTGGGACTGGCCGAGGTGGCTCGGACCGGCGTGGCAGCGTTGTCCCGCGGCGTTTAAGTACATTAGGCAGGGTCGGGGAGATGGTCCCCGACCCTGCCCTGCAATTTCCTAAGTTACCCCGAGAGGGCGACTTTGGCTGGCGCGCCGATGTCGAAGTAGTCTGCCAGCGACACCACTTTTTCTAAAGATTTCGGCTTGAGCGGACGGGCATCGTTCGCGCAGTCCTGAGCGCCAGCGAGCAGTGCTCCCGCGAGGTCCGGTGAATGCGACTGCATCAAGACCTGCGGATTTCGCGCTTTGCGAATGTTCTGCTGGATAATCATGTCGAACCTGATGAGATCCCCCGGATCCAGCGCCGGCGCATCGTGGATGCATTCCTCTGCCGGAGCATAGTATGCAAGTTCGCCTTGGTCTTCACACCAGATCACAGCCTTTCGTGCGGCTGCGTCCGACCACAGCACCACACCGAACATATTCTGCGGTTTCATAGTAAGGTTCCCCATCTTAGAAGCCCAATGTGTTAATTTTCTGGGCGTCAGGACATCCCGAACTGTGCGTCGGGTGGTGAAAAATTTGTGTCAGCGGTGATTGACCCTGACGCGATGTCGCATCAACAATGACTCTGGTTAGCATCATCGCGTGACGAATGACACGACCTAGTTCTGTCATGCAAATTTCTGACCAAGTTCTTTTGTGAGTGTCTGTAAGAAACAGTGGCTGCCTTTCGAGCCCACCATTGACCGCGAGAGCCTTTATTGTGACACGCCCAAGCCCCGCCGAACTCCGCAACACGCTGGGAGCGAATCTCAGAGAACTTGCCAAGTCCACGGAATCCATTTCAGCCTTGTGCCGAGACCTTGGAATTAACCGGACGCAATTCAACAGATATCTTTCAGGCGAAAGTTTTCCGCGACCGGACGTGCTCTTCCGAATTTGCCAGTACTTCAATGTCGACGCGCGGATCATTCTAGAACCCTTATCGAGTATAGGTCTGGGATCGAAATCTTTACTAAGCCACCCCGAGATCGAAGATTTCCTGTCAGGCGGCGTCACACAATTGCAGGAGACTATATTTCCTGCAGGCTTTTACCGTTTCGTTCGTCGCAGCTTTCTTGACGAGACGCAATTCATACAAGGACTTGTTTACGTCTACCGAAAGGACGGAGCAACCTTTCTTCGCGGGTTTGAAGCGAGGGAAGCCATGGCGCAACAAGGATTGTCAGCCGCCCCCAATAGCCGGGAATTCCGCGGGCTTCTGATGGCGCAGGAAGGTGGGATTGCCGGTTTGGTCAGTCGTCGCAATTCACTGACCACCTCTTTCAACTTCCTTGCGCAGGTTCCGTCTTTCCAGAACAATTACTGGGTTGGCTATACTGTGCGCACCGTTCGGGAAAGTGGAACGGGATCGCGCGTGGCGCGATTGGTGTATGAATTCCTTGGCCGTAACGGGTCGAAAGTCCGCAAAGCCGCGCGAAGCGCCGGTTTCTGTTCCGCAAAAGACCTTGTCGCTTACGAACAGCACCAGCTTAGAATTGGGGAACCGTTCTACTAAACCCGCAAGAAAACGCCCATCTTCTGGTCCGTCGGCGGCAAATTCTGTCGCGTTCTGACGCGAACAGGGCGGTCAGATAGAACACGATGACCTCCAACCAGAGTTTGGAGGTGGCGATGACGGCTCTCAATCCCTTGCTGGCCGATGTTCAGAAGCCAACAGCACAGGCGCGTGGCCTTCCCAATAAACATTACGTCGACTCCGACACCTTTGCCGAGGAGCGCGATGCGCTTTTTGCATCGGGATGGGCCGGGCTCGCCGTCGCATCAGACGTGCCCGAGATCGGTGATGCCGTGCCGATCACGTTTCTGGACATCCCACTTCTCCTGATCCGTGGGCGCGACAACGCGGTGCGCGTGTTTCAGAATATCTGCCGCCATCGGGGGATGATCCTTGTCGACGAACCCCGCAAGATCGAAGGGGCGATCCGGTGCCCCTACCATTCCTGGTGTTACAGCACGCAAGGTCAGCTTGTGGCGACGCCGCATGTCGGGGGACCGGGGCAAAACACGCATAAAGACATTGACCGTACCTCTCTGGGTTTGATCGAAGTGCGCAGCCATATTTGGCGGGATGTCGTTTGGATCAACCTTTCAGGTACCGCAGAACCTTTCGAAGTGGCCATGGCGGATGTAATTCACCGCTGGGCAGACTTCGAGAAACCTGTTCATCATGGCGGAGCTGACAGCCGGTTCACATTGACAGTGAAATCCAATTGGAAACTCGCCGTCGAAAACTACTGCGAAAGCTATCATCTTCCTTGGGTCCACCCTGGCCTCAACAGCTATTCCCGGTTGGAAGACCACTACAATATCGAGATCGAAGGGATGACATCGGGACAAGGGACATTGGTTTATCGTCAACTGACCGGCGCAACCGGTGAGGTTTTCCCGGATTTTGAAGACCTCGACCCTAAATGGGACGCGGGCGCGGAATACCTCGCGATCTATCCCAATGTTCTTCTGGGTGTGCACAGGGACCACGCGTTTGCGATCATACTGCGGCCCGACGGCCCGGATCGGACCGAGGAATTGATCCATCTTTATTACGCGTCACCTGCAACAGATGCAGGATTGCGCCGGAAGAACGCCGATCAATGGAAAGTGGTCTTCGAAGAGGACATTTTTGTGGTCGAAGGTATGCAGCGCGGGCGTCACGCGCCGGGATTTGACGGGGGCCGGTTTTCCCCTGCAATGGACGGGCCTACGCATTGCTTTCATAAATGGGCCGCGCATCGGCTTGCGGATCACCGAAGCCAGGTATGACGACACCGCTTGATCAGGCATTGCTGGATGCACATGTTCGGGACGACCGTGGATTACTGATCACTCTCTATCAGCAAGCGGCGCAAGATGCGGCGTCGGAACAGGCCTGCGGCTTTTTTCTGACGCAGGCTTTCATTTATGCGTTGGAATGCGGAGACACACAGGCCGAAGCTTTGCGCCAGAGGCTTGCCGAGATGGGCCGCGAGTCCTTGGGCTAATGACCCTACGGGCATTCTGATGCCCGTAGGGTGAACATTACTTCTGTATCGATTCCAAGTAATAGGCGATCGAAAGCAGCCTTCCTCGCGTATACAGAATATCACCATATGGCGTGCCGCTGGCGCTTTCCTGATCAAACAGGGCACCGTAGACAGGCATTGGTCCACCATGCCCCCGAAGCCCGGTGCGCCCGTCGATGACGTGCAACACTTCAAGCATCGGAAATTCGCCGTCGTTTGATGCGGCCAGCGTCGTCAAGTCAGGTACCAACGCGGAAATGTATTCTGTCAACGGACCACCGCCGTCGCCGTCTACGCCGTGACAGGTTGCGCAATACTGTTGATAGGTCGTCTTACCGACATCAGCATCCTGAGCGGCCGCGAAGGACGCTCCCAACAGTGAACAGGCGAACACTGCGCTGAATATGCTTTTTGTCATTGTCTCCTCCATATATGGGCACATATGCCAGTGGCTGCCCATGGATACGGACACCCACAATCAAATGCTAAGCACGGAATATTTAAGGGCCTTTGACGCAGATCAATCGCGATGACGCGTAATCTGGTGTCACGCCACCATCGGCGGCAAGCGCACCTGATCATAAAGGTGCCATGTTGCATGTCCCAACAAGGGCAATGCGACCAAGAGCCCAAGAAATCCGGGAAGCAAGGCCAGGAAGGTCAAAACCGCGATGAAAGCGCCCCACCCCAGCATGAGCACTGGTTGCGCCATGACATATTGGAACGAAGTGACCATGGCCGTGACGAAATCCACCTCGCGGTCGAGCAGCAATGGCAGAGCGATCACAGTAATGTTGAACAGCAGAATTGCGAACAGCGCACCAACAAGGCTGCCCACCCCAAGCATCATCAACCCGTTGGGTGAAAGGTAAACGTCGAGCGACGTTGAAACATTGGTCATCGTGCTCAGACCAAGAAAGAGCGCAAAGATCATATGTGCGAGGAAGAACCAGAACAGAAAGACCATGATGATGATCGCGCAGATCGACGGCAATTGCCTACGGGACTGGTGCACCACCACGCCAAGGATTTCCGACGCATTCAGCGGATCGCCGCGTTCAAGCCGTCGGCTGACTTCATAAAATCCAACCGCGGCAAAGGGACCAATCAGCGGAAAACCGATCGCTGCCAGGACAAGCCAATAGGTGGTGCCTGTCCAGACCGTCACCCATGAAATCGCCCATCCGGCCAGAACGTAGAAGCCTGCAAAGAACAGTGCATATCCCGGTGCGCGCGTCAGGTCTTTCCACCCGCGCTGCAATGCAGTGCGCAGCGTGTCGACCGACACGGGTTCCAGCGTCGGCACACCAAGTTCAGGGGTCTCCCTCATGCCTTCCTCCCCAAGCATGACGTTCGCGCAGTTGTATGAAAGCGATTGAACGCGGGTTTGGCAACACGTTCCAGACAAGGGAGCACGGGCGGCGATGCGTCCATGCATCGCCGATGGTCCGTCAACGGAAAAACAATCAGGTAAAGAAAGGCTTTTGTTTACTCTGAACGGGCGTCCGCGCGGGATTTACCGGAGACGTTCATCGCAAGGGTCGCCGCCATGAACGGGTCGAGATCCCCATCTAGGACACCCTTGGTGTCGGATGTCTCGTGCCCGGTGCGCAGGTCTTTCACCATCTGGTAAGGCTGCAGAACATAGGACCGGATTTGGTTGCCCCAGCCCGCGTCGCCCTTGGCTTCGTGCGCCGCGTTGATCGCTTCGTTCCGGCGGTCGAGCTCCATCTGGTAGAGCCGCGATTTCAGCGCTTTCATGGCGATGTCGCGGTTCTGGTGTTGCGATTTTTCGGAACTTGTGACCACGATCCCGGTCGGCATGTGGGTGATCCGAACGGCGGAGTCGGTTGTGTTGACGTGCTGACCACCAGCGCCTGACGACCGGTAGGTGTCGATGCGAATGTCGGAGGGGTTCACTTCGATTTCGATGTTGTCGTCGACCACTGGATAGACCCAGACCGAGCAGAAAGATGTGTGGCGCTTGGCGGCACTGTCGAAGGGCGAGATGCGCACAAGGCGGTGAACGCCGGATTCCGACTTGAGCCAGCCATAGGCGTTTGGACCGGAGATTTTGTAGGCGGCGGATTTGATGCCCGCTTCTTCGCCCGCTTGTTCGGATTGCAGTTCGACCTCGTATCCGTGCTGTTCCGCCCAGCGGACATACATCCGCGCCAGCATGTTGGCCCAGTCGCAGCTTTCCGTGCCACCAGCGCCCGAGTTGATTTCGAGGAAGGTGTCGTTGCCATCCGCCTCGCCATCCAGAAGAGCTTCAAGCTCTTTCTTGGAGGCCTTTTCCGCCAATGACTTAAGCGCGTTTTCGGCATCGGTGACGACTTCCTTGTCGTCCTCCATCTCGCCAAGCTCGATCATCTCGACATTGTCGCTGAGGTCCTGCTTGATCGATGTGTAGGTTTCGATCGCATCCACCAGCATTTGACGCTCGCGCATCAATTTCTGCGCGGCGTCGGGGTTGTCCCAGAGGTTCGGATCTTCAACACGGGCGTTGAATTCCTCCAGCCGGTGCTGTGCCGTTTCCCAGTTCAGTCTCTGGGCCAGCAGCTTGAGGGATTTTTCAATCTGTTCAACGGTGTTCTGGATTTCAGCGCGCATTGGCGATCCTGTATGCTCGGGCCTTGGTCAGATGTGGTGATAGACCAGCCACGCCGCCCCTTCAAGGCAGCGCGACCGGTGTGATTGGCTTCCGGTGAGATCAGTAAAGACCACCAGAGCTGAGCGTGCCGAACGAGGCTTTCGGCCCGACAATGGCCGTTCCGCCGCTCGACGTGGTGACCTGCTTGGTGTTCTGATCGCTCGTGCTGTAAAGCTCGAAATTCGACCCCATCGCAAAACCGCCGTCGAACTGGATGCCGAAAATCGGCTCTTCGCCTTCGCGGAAACACTCTGCCACGACGTGATCGCCGCTGGCTTCGTCCGAGAGCCGCGCGCCAGTGTTGCGGTCGATCTTGATGAACTGGCAGCTTTCGGGTGGACGGAAGGCGCTGCCGCCGTATTTCTCGACCGCCTTCAGCATGAAAGAGTTGAACACGGGTCCGCACATACCGCCACCAGACGCACCACGTCCGAGAGAGCGCGGCTGGTCATAGCCAATATAGCAGCCCGCCACGATATTCGAGGTAAAGCCGACGAACCAGACATCCTTGGCATCGTTGGTCGTACCCGTCTTGCCCGCAGTCGGCACCGGAAGGTTGACCGTGCTGCGCGCCGTTCCGCGTTGCACAACACCTTCCATCATCGAGGTCAGCTGATAGGCCGTGACAGCGTTCATCACCCGTTCACGGTTGCTGATCACTGTCGGACCCCTGCCCGGTTCCAGACTGGCAAGCGTGCAATCCTGGCAAACACGCTGGTCGTGACGGTAAACCGTATTGCCGTAGCGGTCCTGCACCCGGTCGACCAGTGTCGGCTCCACCCTCTCACCACCGTTGGCGAACATCGCGTAAGCCGCGACCATCTTATAAAGCGTGGTTTCGTCCGCCCCAAGCGAGTTGGCAAGCACCCGGCCCATATCGTCATAGACACCGAATTTTTCGGCATAGCTCGCGATGACGTCCATGCCGACCTCTTGGGCCAGACGGATGGTCATCAGGTTCCGCGACTGTTCGATCCCGGTGCGCAGCGGTGTCGGACCATAGAATTTGTTCGATGCGTTCTGCGGCCGCCACACCCCCTGAGGCGTGTTGATTTCGATCGGTGCGTCGACAACGATGGTCGCAGGCGAATAGCCACTGTCGAGGGCCGCCGCGAACACGAAGGGTTTGAAGCTCGACCCCGGCTGACGCTGCGCCTGAGTGGCACGGTTGAATACCGAGTGCTGATAGCTGAACCCGCCCTGCATGGCGATCACGCGGCCCGTGTTGACGTCCATCGCCATGAACGCGCCCTGCACATCCGGCACTTGACGCAGTGTCCAGCGGATGAAGCTGCCATCGCTATCCGAGGTCATGCGGCGCACATGTACAACATCGCCAACTTCAAGCAGGTCTCCAGCCACCTGTCCTTTGCGACCAAGCGATCCGTCCGCGTTTCTCTTGCGCGCCCACTGAACGTCCGCCGCCGGGATCCAGTGCCCGTCTTCATCGTCCTGCACGCCTTCGATGCCGATCCGCGCGTCATTCTGGCCGACTTCGAGCACCACTGCAGGATACCACGGGTTCTCAAGAAGGATGTCGCGAGCGATGGTCACTGCAGCCAGCGCTTCGCGCCATGCGTCCGTGCTGATCAATTGCTCTGCCGGGATGCTCAGGCCCGTACCGCGCCAGACGCCTTGTGACCGGTCATAGCTCTCCAGCGCTCGCTGAAGCGCATCTTCGGCTTCCACCTGCAAATCCGGATCAAGTGTCGCTCGTACACTGAACCCGCCCGAGAAAAACTCGCCTTCACCAAAATCCTCGCTCAGTTGGCGGCGGATTTCGTCAGTGAAATAGTTGCGCGGCGGCAGTGCATCGCGGAACGGCTCATAATCACCGTTCTGGACCGACCGCAGCGGCATGGCGACTTCGGCCTCATAGGAGGCTTTGTCGATATAACCGTTCTCGTACATCTCTTTCAGCACGAAATTCCGCCGCGACAGCAGACGGTCCTTGCGGCGCACCGGATGGAATTCGGACGGTGCCTTGGGCATTGATGCCAGCGTCGCGGCTTCATGCGGGGCTAGATCAACCAGCGACTTGTTGAAATAAGTCTGCGCGGCAGCGGTCACACCATAAGAGTTCTGCCCGAGGAAAATCTCGTTCATGTAGAGTTCGAGGATCTTTTCCTTGCTCAGCGTGTCTTCGATCCGCGAAGCAAGGATGATCTCCTTGATCTTTCGCTCGACGCGACGGTCGCCGGACAGCAGAAAGTTCTTCATCACCTGTTGGGTGATGGTCGACGCGCCACGCACATCGCGCCCACGAGATTGAATAGCATCCACAGCAGCCGCTGCGATCCCGCGCAGGTCGTAGCCTTGGTGTGTGTAGAAGTTCTTGTCTTCGGCGGAAATGAATGCCTGCTTCACCAGATCAGGGATTTCGTTTGCCGGTGTGAACAGGCGGCGTTCCTGCGCAAATTCGTCGATGATGCGGCCTTCCCGCGAATAGATGCGGCTGATCGTCGGCGGTGTGTATTGCGCAAGGCTTTCATGGCTTGGCAGGTCACGGCCATACATCCAGAACACGCCGCCAACAGAAAGCGCGACCATCAACATCCCCATCGTGATGAGGGTGAAGATCGCTCCGAAGAAGGACAGGATGAATCTGGTCACGGCGTGCCTCTGTTTAAGTTCTGTACCCCTACGAGAAACCGGGCTGATGGTCAAAACACATTGCCGTACCCTGCGGCAGTCTCGTGCCTATTACGCAAGGTTATTTGGCCGGGTCAGTTCCGTCTCAGCGGCGCGAGAGCCCGATCTTCGTCACGCCATGCGATAATGCCATCCCGGAGGCCGGCGGCCATGCCCTGCCGCCAGATCGGATCGCTCAGATTTTTCAGGTCTTCTTCGGTCGACAGAAACCCGACTTCCAGCAGCACGGACGGGATATCCGCCGCTTTGAGCACCGAGAACCCCGCGCTGCGCAGTGGTCGTTTGTGCACACGTCCCACGGCATTCCGGATGCCGTCCAGCATGTGCCTGGCCAATGCCTCGCTCCGCGGTGCGTTGTCCAGCCGCGCAAGGCCCATCAGAACACTGGCGATCCGGTCGTCTGATTGGCTGAGATCGATACCCGCCAGCAGGTCATCACGGTTATGGCGTTCGGCAAGTGCGGCCGATGCCGCGTCCGAAGCTTCATCCGAGAGCACATAGATGGCAGCCCCACGCGCTTCTCCTTCAGCCAAGGCGTCGGCGTGAAGCGAAATGAATATGTCGGCTCCAGCATCGTGTGCCATAGCGACCCGCGCTTCGAGTGAAACGAAATAGTCACCATCCCGGGTGAGTACGACATCAAAATCCCCTGCCCGTCGCAAGACATCCTGCACCTCCCGTGCAAATGTCAGCATCAGGCCGGCTTCGGAAAACCCCGCACTCTCCGCCCCAGGGTCAATACCGCCATGACCCGGGTCCAACACGACGCGCAACCGAGTTGGATCGCGTGGCGTGGCAGCTTCGAACGCAGCAGGCTCTGGCAGGTCCCATCGCGGATCATTTGGCGAACCCGCCTCGCTATCGAAACTGGCCTGATCGGTACTCACAAGATCAACCGTGATGGTTGCGGCTCCGTCGGAACTGCCAGTTACCAGTCCCGCGCTTTTGACCGCCATCGGTTCAGCAAGGTCGGCAACCAGACGCGACCATCCCGGGCGGTACGTCCCTACTCGTACACTGTTTATCCGATCCGATTGATCCAGCGCGGCAAGGTCCACGTCACCCCATTGCACCTCGCGGAAATCCATCACGAGGCGGTTCGGGTCGCTCATTGTAAAGATGCGCCAGGGAACACCCTGGCTGATATCCAGTTGAAGCTCCGTCCCGCCCCAGCGGTCGCGGATCACACCGGTTTCAAACCGCGCCAAAGCGCCAAGATCCTGCGCCAATAAAGGGGCCGCGAGGACACCAGCCAATAGGCCCGCAATCAATGATTTCAGAACACCGCTCATTCACTCACCTTGACCTCTGATCGGGCCTTAAGGTGGAGTTTACAGGATTCGACGCCTGCGGGACAGTCCGAAGGGGTCAGCTGATGTGCCCCCGCGCCCGCATGAACCGTTCCAGCCGTTCAAGCCCCTCCAGAATATCCGCAGTCGACCGCGCGTAAGAAAAACGTAGCGTGCCGCCACCGCGCACAAGGTCAAAGTCCAATCCCGGCGTCACAGCAACCCCGGCTTCGTCGAGGATTGCACGCGCGAAGGCCCGGCTGTCATCGGTGATGTGCGAGACGTCGGCGTAGACATAGAATGCCCCGTCCGGCGGTGCGATCCGATCGAACCCCGCTTTCGGCAACCCGTCGATCATCAGGCGACGGTTTTCGCGGTAAACCGCCATGTTGGCTTCCAGTTCGTCGCTCGCATCCATTGCCGCAAGCGCCGCAACCTGGGCGGCATGGGGCGCACAGATGAACATGTTCTGCGCCAGCCGCTCGACCTGACGCACATTGTCCGGCGGCAGGACAAGCCAGCCAATACGCCAACCGGTCATGCTGAAATACTTGGAGAAGGAATTGATGACACAGACATCATCGCTGATCTGCAAGGCTGTGACGGCTTTGCGGTCATATTCGATGCCGTGGTAAATCTCGTCCGACAGGAACGCCGCGCCCTTGTCTTGGGCAGCACCGATCAAGGCCGCCAGCGCGTCTTTTCCCAACATTGTCCCGGTTGGATTGGCGGGCGATGCGACCATCATGCCCTGATAATCGAGCCCCGACAGATCGCTCGGTTCCAGTTGATACCGGGCTTCGGCGCGGGTCTGAACCTCGACCGGGACGAGATCGAGAGACTTCATGATCTGGCGATAAGACGGATAGCCGGGGGCCCCAAGCGCAATCCGGTCGCCCGCATCGAATAGCGCCGAGAACGCTAGAATAAATCCGCCCGACGACCCCGGTGTGACCACCACGCGCGCTGGGTCAAGATCGACACCGTACCAATCACCATAGAGCCGCGCGATCCGCTGGCGCAGCGCGGGCAACCCCAAGGCCACCGTATATCCCAGCGGATTGTCGCTCATCGCTTTGGCCAGCGCCTCGCGCGCCAGACCCGGCGCCGGAGTGCCTGGTTGCCCAACTTCCATATGGATGATGTGCCGACCGGCATCCTCGGCCTGTCGCGCCGCTTCCATGACATCCATCACGATAAAGGGATCAACCGCCCCACGGCTTGAGTTCCGCATCATTCTCTCCATACAGTGCTTGGGGCAGACCTATGGGCGAAGGCAGGGCAAGGTCAATGTATCACGCGACGCTGCATCTTTTGCGGATGGCCGGACTTGTGCTGTGCCTCGCGACTTTGGTCGCGGCGGCTCCGGCGCGTGCCGTGACACTGCTGCGGGATGCAGACATCGAATATGCCCTGAAACAGCTTGCTGGACCGGTCCTGCGTGCGGCGGGACTGAGCCCCGGTCAGGTGCGCATACTCGTGATCGACGACAGCACCCTTAACGCGTTCATTGTCGACACCCAGCACATATTCATCCATTCCGGCCTGCTGACAAAACTCGACACAGCCGCTCAGGTTCAAGCGGTGATCGCGCATGAGGCGGCGCACATCGCCAACGGGCACATTTCCCGGCGCCTTGGCAACATGCGCAGCGCACGGACAGCAGCCGGGTTGGGCATGGTCCTTGCGGCGGCGGCGGCCGCGGCTGGCAATGGGCAGGCTGCGGTTGGTCTGGGCCTTGGCCTACAATCCTCGGTAATGCGCAATTTTCTGGCGCACACACGCGCCGAGGAGTCCTCGGCCGACATAAGCTCGATCCGCTACCTCGTACGCGCCGGGATCGACCCGCAGGGCGCGATTGAGGTGCAGGACCTTTTCCGTGGACAGGAAGTCTTGGCCGAAGCGCGGCAGGATCCGTATATGCGGTCGCATCCGCTGTCCCGCGACCGGTTACGGGCCTTGAAAGGTCTGGTCGCCGGGGCGTCGGCACAAGCCGCACCCGATCCAGCCGCGAATTATTGGTTCGCGCGGGCAAAAGGAAAATTGACCGCCTTTACCCGTGCCCCCAGTTGGACCCTGCGTCGCGCAGATGAAAGCGCGTCGGCCGACATCGCCCAAATCCGCAAGGCGGTGGCGTATCACCGACAAAGTGATCTTGGGCGGGCATTGAGCAACATCGACGCTGCAATCACTTCGCGCCCGAACGATCCGTTCCTCCGTGAACTCAAAGGCCAAATCCTGTTGGAGTCGCGCCGTGCTGCTGATGCGGTCAAAGTCTACTCTGCCGCCGCCCGTCTTGCACCCCGAGAACCCTTGATCCTTGGTGGGCTGGGCCGCGCGCATCTTGCCGCCGGAAATGCGAATGACGCTCTCAAGACGCTGGAAGCGGCCCGCGGGCGGGATTTCAGCGACACGCGCATCCTGCGCGATCTTGCCACCGCCTATGCCAAGACCGGCCAAAACGCGATGGCTTCTCTCGTGACCGCAGAACGCTATGCGGTTCAAGGTCGTTTCAAGGATGCGGCCATTCACGCCAAACGGGCCGATGGCGCGCTGCCGCGTGGCTCCGGCCCATGGCAACGCGCACAGGATGTGCTAAGTGCTGCTCAACGCGCTGAACAGCGCTAAGCCTGATGACTGGAGACCCATATGTTGAACACCCGCCTTGCCACGTCTTTCGCCGCCATGCTGATGGCAACCGGCGTTCAGGCTGCAGATCTTGATCTCGAGAACATGTCCGATGCGGATCGCGCTGCGTTTGGCGCACAGGTCCGGGCATATTTGCTCGAAAACCCGCAGGTGATCATGGAAGCGGTTCAGGTTCTGGAAGAACGTCAAGCTGCCGAACAGGCACAGGGCGACGTTGCATTGATCGCGAACAACGCCGAAGCGATTTTCAACGACGGCTATTCCTGGGTTGGAGGCAATCCCGAAGGTGACGTCACGATCGTCGAGTTCTTCGATTATCGCTGCGGCTACTGCCGCCGGGCGCACCCGGAAGTCACCCAGTTGCTCGAGCTGGATGGCAATATCCGTTACATTGCCAAGGAGTTTCCCATCCTTGGTGAAAACTCGCTGATTTCGTCCCGCTTTGCCCTCGCCGCACGCGAAGTGTCAGGTGACGAGGCCTATGAGACCGCGAAGGAAGCGCTGATCACCCTCAACGGCGACATGGACGAAACGGTTCTGCGTCGTTTGGCAGACACGCTTGGACTTGATGCCGATGCGGTGATCGCAGCCATGGACAGCGAAGAGATCACCCGGCAACTCGCCGAGACCCGCGCGCTGGCGCAAATCCTGCAAATCAACGGTACGCCGTCTTTCGTGATGGGTGATCAACTGATCCGAGGTTATGTGCCGCTGGACGCGATGCAGCAGATCGTCGCCGAAGCACGCTGATTAATTGAGAAACTGAGGCAAGCCGATGAAACCCGGCTTGTCTTACTCTGCTGCTTCCTGAGCGTTTTCAGCTTCCAGCGCCGCAGCCTTCTTTTCCACTTCTTCCACGATGTGTTCGATCATCTGATCGTTCGACATCTTGTGGCTCTGCTTACCCGCCAGATAGACCATCCCCGCGCCATTGCCGCCGCCGGTAAAGCCGACATCGGTCATCAGAGCTTCGCCCGGTCCATTCACCACACAGCCGATAATCGACAAGCTCATCGGTGTCTTGATGTGCTCGAGCCGTTTTTCCAATGTCTCGACGGTCTTGATCACGTCAAAGCCCTGCCGCGCGCAGCTGGG
The DNA here is from genome assembly GCA_030425145.1 of Alphaproteobacteria bacterium. Lineage (GTDB taxonomy): Bacteria > Pseudomonadota > Alphaproteobacteria > Rhodobacterales > Rhodobacteraceae > Marivita. The sequence continues at coordinate 63,342 of JAUHVK010000019.1, forward strand.
ACAGGAAATGATGTTTACGCCGCGATGGCGCAGACCTAGGGATTTCAGGATCTCGTAGCCGACTTTGACCTCTTCCACCGGATCGGCAGACAGGGACACACGGATCGTATCACCGATCCCCATCCACAGAAGGTTGCCCAATCCAATGGCGGATTTGATTGTGCCCGACATCAGGCCACCCGCCTCGGTAATGCCAAGGTGGATCGGCGCATCGGTCGCTTCGGCCAATTGCTGATAGGCCGCCGCCGCCATGAATACGTCAGAGGCTTTGCAGCTGATCTTGAACTCGTGGAAATCGTTGTCTTGCAGGATTTTGATGTGGTCGAGCCCCGACTCCACCATCGCATCGGGACAGGGTTCGCCGTATTTCTCAAGCAGGTGCTTTTCCAGCGACCCGGCGTTCACACCGATGCGGATCGAACAATTGTGATCCCGCGCGGCCTTGATTACCTCTTTCACCCGTTCCTGCGATCCGATGTTGCCCGGATTGATCCGCAGACACGCGGCTCCTGCTTCGGCGGCTTCGATACCGCGTTTGTAGTGAAAATGGATATCCGCAACGATCGGAACCGGGCTTTCGCGCACGATTTCCTTGAGAGCGCGGGAACTGTCTTCGTCGGGGATCGAGATCCGCACGATGTCGGCCCCCGCATCCGCCGCCGCTTGAACCTGCGCAATAGTCGCCTTCACATCCGGGGTCAGCGTGTTGGTCATTGTTTGCACCGTAATCGGTGCATCCCCGCCAACTGGCACATTGCCCACCATGATCTGGCGCGATTTGCGGCGATAGATGTTGCGCCACGGGCGAATGTGATTGAGGCTCATGCAGCTCTCCTGTCGCGGGAAGTATCAACCACCCTGTAAAGTCTCTCTGCGCGTATAGCTAGGCCCGCTGACCACGGGCTTCAAGCGCGTCAAACCGTACGAAGATCAGTTGTTTGTCTGCTGGATTTCAAGCTCGGCGACAACTCGTGCCAGATCGCTGTCCGCTTCGATGGAGGCCACCGAATAGGTCTGCGACAGAGTGTCGACCGACAGGGCAAGATTGGAAGTCACAGAACCACGGCTACCGGCCGGGCCATAGGTTTGCCCGTTCATCGCGAAATAGATCGCGCCGGATTCGCCAATCCGCATGGTCGGCGGCTCTTCCGTCATCGGAACTTCGTAGGTGTCGCCCGCGTTCATGATCGTTTCATAAATCACGCTGCCATCGGCGGCGCGCACCCGGATCCAGGCCGGACGCACGGCAACCAGCGTCACACCGGGCGCGCTGTCTTCGAGGATCTTGGGTTGACCGATTGTCGGCTGCGCGGTCTCGGAGCCGAGGTCCGCAAGCACACGGTTCAGATCCTGATCGGATTGCAGGTTCGCCGGTTCGAGAACAGCCGCCAAGGTGGGGCCGTCCAATGACAGGTCCGACGTGACTGTGCCGGTCTGGCCGATCGGCCCAACAGTCTGTCCGTTCACCGCGACATAGAGAGCGCCGCTCTCCCCGACATTCAAAAGCGCGTCGCGTTCCGAGGCAGGTACCGTCCAGGTTTCACCGGCCGCCATGACCCGTTCATAGATCACCGAGCGATCATCGCCACGAACCCGCACCCAAGCGGGACGCGCTGCAATCAGGGTCACCCCTTGCTGCGGTAGCGCAGAACTGTTCGCCGTGCGGATTGCCGCCGGCTCAAGATCCACATTCGGAAGGCTTTGTGTTGCAAACTGCGCAAACGCGCCAACGCTGTTCGGATCAAGCGTCGAGATCGGAGCATCCCGCGCAACAAGCACTGGAACGTCCAGTGCTTGTGGGCGATAGAGGCGATCAAACGCTTCTACCGATGCAGGCGGCGTGAACACCCCTGCTGCGCCAGCGTCATCAAGCGCCGAGACGGGCTCTTCTACCGCAGGGGGTGCAGTTTGAAGCGGATCAAGATCGCTCAGGACAACCGGGGTCTGGTCCACCGGGGCCAGTTGAACGCGCTGGACCTCTTGAAGAACGGAATAACCGCCGTATCCAAGGCCGCCCAAGAGCATAACCAAAACCAGCGTCGAACCAATCGCGCCCGGCTCAACCCGAGACAGAAAAGAATCGCTACTGGGGGCAAATGGCAATGCGGGCTGCGAAAACGGATCACGCGCCGCTACCGGTCCAAGCGCGGCGGGAATGTCGGATTTCTTGCGCGACGATGCAGCGTCGGACATGCCATGCGCGGTTTCAAACCCGCTTTCGCCACAGAACACCGCAAAGGTGTCATCGGGATCCATCCCGAGATACCGCGCGTAAGAGCGCACATAGCCTGCAATAAACCCAGGCGTGTCGAAAGCCGTCGGATCGCAGTTTTCAATAGCGGCGATGTAGCTGGCTTTGATGCGGAGTTCGCGCTGAACGTCGAGCAAGGATTTACCCAGAGTGGCGCGTTCCCCCCGCATGACATCGCCGAGCCTGAGCTCGAAATCATCGAATCCTTTTGGTTTAACCTCGGTGATGTTTTGCGATAGTTTTGGGGATTTTCGCCCAATCATACTCGCTGCCCCTTGCCGTATCGATCGTCACACGCTGCCTGCGTCGCGCGTACCAGCTGAGTCGAGTCGCGCGTTTTATTACTCTTTCGATACCATACGACAAGGTGCTTTGCACTGATTCCAAACGTCAGGCGCTGAGTTCGGCGCGATTCAGCGCACAATGCGCCCAAAGTTCATCCATCGCATGAACCAGCTTATCGATTTCCTTCGGGCCATGCACCGGAGACGGCGTGAAACGAAGGCGCTCGGTTCCGCGCGGCACGGTTGGGAAATTGATCGGTTGAACGTAGATGCCGAACCGGTCGAGCATCATGTCGGACATTTGCTTGGTGTGAACCGGGTCGCCCACGATCACCGGAATGATGTGGCTTCCATGATCGACGATGGGCAAACCAAGACCCTTGAGGCGCATTTTCAGAATGCGGGCCTGCAACTGGTGCTGATCCCGAAGGCTCTGATCTTTCTTCAGATGCGCAACCGAGGCAGCCGCACCGGCGGCCACTGCCGGCGGCAGCGAAGTCGTGAAGATGAAACCCGGCGCGTAAGACCGGATCGCGTCACACATTTTTGCCGATGCCGCGATATAGCCGCCCATGACGCCATAGGCTTTCGCGAGTGTGCCGTTGATGATGTCGATTCGATCCATCAAACCGTCACGCTCGGCCACACCGGCACCGCGGGGACCGTACATGCCGACTGCATGCACTTCGTCGATGTACGTCAGAGCACCGAATTCGTCGGCAAGATCGCAGATCTCTTCGATCGGGCCGAAGTCGCCATCCATCGAATAAATGGACTCGAACGCAATCAGCTTCGGCGCTTCGGGATCGTCTGCCGCCAGCAATTCGCGCAGATGCTCGACATCATTATGGCGGAAGATTCGCTTGGCCCCGCCATTTCGACGCACACCTTCGATCATCGACGCATGGTTGAGCGCATCGGAGTAGATGATGAGACCCGGAAAGAGTTTCGGCAGCGTAGACAGCGTTGCGTCATTCGCGATGTAGGCCGATGTGAAGAGAAGCGCGGCTTCCTTTTGGTGCAGGTCCGCAAGCTCGGCTTCAAGTCGTTTGTGATAGACAGTCGTGCCAGAGATGTTGCGTGTGCCGCCAGACCCTGCTCCGGTGGCGTCCAACGCTTCGTGCATCGCTTCAAGCACCGCCGGGTGTTGGCCCATGCCCAGATAATCGTTACCGCACCAGACAGTAATGTCCTGTTCTGTGCCATCCGGCTTGCGCCAGACTGCATGCGGAAATTGACCATTCTGACGCTCGATATCGATAAACGTCCGATAGCGACCCTCTTCGTGCAAACGGTTCAGGGCTTCGTCGAGTTTGTCTGCGTAATGCACCGGCGTCTCCTTCAGTCTGCGATCTGTTAGGGCCCATTCCTCCGCCCCACGTCGCATTCACGTTTTAGAATGGATACAGATCACATAGCTTCATGACAATGTGCTTATGGAACGACCAACCGTCGCAGCCTTGATCTGAGTCAATCAAACGGCCCCGATTTCCGCGTTTTGACGAAAAACTGCATTTTTATTGCATGATTGCGACGTATGGCACGTCGCTTGCCACTCTGGACAGTGACTTGCCCGGTGTTAGGGTCCGACGAAACTGACCAAGGAGACTGAAAATGTCCGTCGCCCCCGTACTTCAGCGTATTGATTCCAACCTGCCGGAAAGCATTGAACGGTTGAAGGAACTGCTGCGCATTCCGTCGATTTCCACGGACCCGGCATTCAAGGCTGACTGCGACCGCGCGGCAGACTGGCTGGTGGCCGATCTTCAGTCGATGGGCGTGACCGCCGAAAAGCGCCCAACCCCCGGTCATCCGATGGTGGTAGGTCACATCGACGGCCCTGGCCCACACCTTCTGTTCTACGGCCACTATGATGTGCAGCCGGTCGACCCGCTCGGGTTGTGGGACAATGACCCGTTTGATCCTCAACTGGAAGACACTCCCAAAGGCCAGGTTTTGCGCGGACGTGGTTCTGCGGATGATAAAGGCCAGCTGATGACCTTTGTCGAAGCCTGCCGTGCGTGGCTCGCCGAACATGGCAGCCTGCCCTGCAAGATCACTTTCTTTTTCGAAGGCGAAGAGGAATCGGGTTCCCCCTCATTGGTGCCTTTCCTGAAAGAGAACGCAGACGAACTGAAATCCGACATTGCCCTGATCTGCGACACAGGTCTGTTCGACAGCCGCGTTCCAGCCATCACCACGATGCTGCGCGGGATGTTGCAAGATGAGATCACCATAACGGGCCCATCCCGCGACCTGCATTCCGGCATGTATGGCGGCGCCGCCATGAACCCCATTCGCGCGCTGAGCCGCATCATCGCAGCACTTCACGATGATCAGGGTCGGATCACCGTTCCTGGCTTCTACGACGGTGTGCCGGACCTGCCCGACGAGGTCTTGCAACAATGGGAAGCACTCGGCTTTGACCACAAGGCGTTCCTTGGCGATGTCGGCCTCAGCGAACTGGCCGGTGAAGCCGGACGCAGTGCGCTTGAAATGATCTGGTCAAGACCAACCTGCGAGGTCAACGGCATCGGCGGCGGCTATCAGGGTGAGGGTTTCAAGACCGTCCTGCCTTCCAAAGCCAGCGCCAAGATCAGCTTCCGCCTTGTCGGCCAGCAAGACCCACATGCCATCCGCGCCAGCCTGCGTCAGATGGTGATGGATATGACCCCCAAGGATTGCAAAGTCGAATTCAAGGCGCATGGGGCATCGCAAGCGTCGGTCATGTCGATCGACAATCCAGCCTTTGAAAAGGCCCGCGTGGCCTTGAGTGATGAATGGCCCGACGAAGCAGCATTCATCGGCTGCGGTGGTTCCATCCCGGTCGCCGGATACTTCCAATCCCTGCTCAACACAGAATCAATGTTGATCGGTTTCGGCAAGGATGACGATCAGATCCACAGCCCAAACGAGAAATACGACATCGAGAGCTTTCATAAAGGTACACGCAGCTGGGCCCGCATATTGGCGGCACTCAGCGACAAATGAACACTTCACGGCATGGGTGACGTTGCGGAGCTTTATTCAAGTTAGAGAAGAGTTCCGCAACTTGGACACGAGCAGTTCCAACTCTAGACACATTTGGCGGCGAAAAGGACAGCATGAAACGAATGCTTCGAAAACAAGATCGCAACGACTTCGCCGCGCGGATCCAACGGTTGGATCCCGCGTTTGCCGCGATGCCCGCGCAAGCACGTGACGAACGCAAGCCTTGGGAAATGGGCAAGCGGGCATCGCGCAAGTCCGGCAAACCGGTCATGATGTCTGGTCTTGGTTTCGCCCTCGCTTTGGCGGCGATCTTCGCGGCCAGCAACCCGGAAATGGTACAGTCCTGGCTCGTGCGTTCAGGTTGGCCGGTTCAGTTCGTGCACTTTGCAACCTACGGCATCACGCTGATGATTTTCGGCCTCATCCTGTTTTACCTCGCCAACTTGGTCCGCCTTCTGAGCCCTCGTGCAACGGGGCGCTTGAATGCAGCTGGCCTGGTCGTTGGCGCGGTTGCGGCCGTTACTGTTACAAATCTCGATCCGGCACACCTGCAGACTGGTTTGAACTATGCCGGTTTTAACAGCGCGAACGATGTGCTGATCTATGCACAGGCAAAAACGGCTGACATCGCGAATATCGACTGGACAAGTGTGGTGCCGGTGTCATCCTCACCGAAATGATACAGACGCAGTTTTTCGAAACCGACAATCAGATCATTGCATATGAGGTGGCCGGAAACGGACCACCTCTTTTGCTTTTGCACGGCTTCCCACAAACCCGCGCCATGTGGCGCCCGTTGTTGCCTGCTTTGACAGAAAGCTTCACAGTCGTGACCGCCGACCTCCGCGGCTACGGGGAAAGCAGCAAGCCTTCCTCTGTTGCCGAAATGAGTTTTCGGCGGATGGCCAAGGATATGGTCGCTCTCATGACTTTCCTCGGGCATGATGCGTTTCACGCAGTTGGACATGACCGGGGTGCGAGGACAGCCCACCGAATGGCGCTTGACTATCCTGAGTTGGTACTCAGCCTGATTGTGATGGACATCGTCCCCACCGAATACCTGCTTAGCAACATGACAACAGAAATCGCCAAAGCCTATTACCACTGGCTCTTTCTGGCGCAGCCGCACCCGTTCCCGGAGCGGATGATTGAACATGATCCCGATGCTTATTTCGAACGCTGCCTGTTGGGATTCGGTAAGGCGAGCCTGTCCGATTTCGACGCCGATTTGCTGGACCTTTACCGCACAGCGTGGCGCGACCCGGACTGCATCCGCGCTATGTGCCACGACTATCGCGCGGCGATCGAAGTGGATTGGGCAGATGACCGCGTTGATCTAGACCGCCAGGTAGAATGTCCGTCGCTTGTTCTTTACGGCAAGGATGGCGCGATGGCACATCTTCTTGATGTACCGGCAACCTGGGCAGAAAGACTGGCAAACATGCAGCACGCCGCCGTCGATGGCGGCCACTTCTTCCCGGACCAGTCACCGAAGACGACCACTGACGCGGTATTGTCTTTTATGAGGTCTGTGTAGAAGAAGCGAAATGGCGCGGTTGACGGGGCTCGAACCCGCGACCCCCGGCGTGACAGGCCGGTACTCTAACCAACTGAGCTACAACCGCGCATTTCACGTCGATGCTTCAGGCAGTGGTGGCGCGGTTGACGGGGCTCGAACCCGCGACCCCCGGCGTGACAGGCCGGTACTCTAACCAACTGAGCTACAACCGCTCACTGCCGCCCGCATCTGGGCGTGTCGCGGGTTCTATGGTCAGCGCCCTGCCCCGTCAAGCGCTTTCGCGCGCTTTTCTTAAGCAAAAATTTGGACACCCCCAAAGCCCCCATAGAACACCGACTTTCGCAGCCTCAATAGCGTGTAAGATCTCTAAAAGGCTGCCTTTCGCCGACCGAAAATTCAGCGCTTCGAAGGGGAAACCCATGGGTTATGACCGAAAGAAAACACATGACTTAACGTCAATTCGTTTAAGAAAGCTTCAAAAGTGATGCTGAATCGCGTCAACTCAAAACGTTAACGCGCAAGATATACTTTGAATGCACATTTTGATTGCTAGACCAGTGCACCGACATATTCTTCGCGACCGGACGAGTTGAGGTAGTCGAACGTTGTGAAAAACGTACTGGGGACAGAGCTCAGATTCTGGGACCTGTTGGGGGAACGAATATCCTTCAGCCTCGACACCTATGTGCGTGTCATCAAGCACAAGCAGACACTTTTGTTCATTTTCCTCTGTATGCTTGGCTTAGTCACATCCGATCCATCAGGCGCCAGACCTTTTGTGCCGCCATGGTTCTGGTTTTTTTTCTGGCCCGTTCTCTTTGTCAGCTACCTGGTGATTTCGATGGTCGGGTATTTGCTTGTGTCGATGGCGTCTCAGCATATTCCGAACCTCCGTGTCCCATTGCCACTGATCGGCTTTATCGCACTCGTTCCGACGGTTATGCTCTGTGAGTTCAGCATCCAAATCATGAGCGAAGGCCGCTTTCCCTATGACTTTGTCGGCCAGCTTGCCTTCTATTTCGTGTCTGTCCAGGGGCTGGAAACCATCTTCTATCGGTTCATCTTGCCACACGTACGCAAGAGCCTTGAGGAAAAAACGGAACGCCGCCATCTCGTGATCGGTGGCGAGAAAATCGATCTTTCGACTCTGTTGCATATCGAAGCGCGCGAACACCACGTCCACCTGACATTCGAGAACGAATCCTCCCGCGCGCGTGGGCGCCTCAGAGACATCGTTGCGCAAACCGAGGAAGAAGACGGCATGCAACCGCACAGGTCATGGTGGGTTGCTCGTGACCCAGCCATCCGCGCCGAACGCAAGAATGGCAAGTTGATCCTCCGCCTGCGCGACAACACAGAGGTCCCGGTTGCGCGCAAACGGGTCGATTCCGTGCTTGACTGGCTTCAGACGCACGTGCACCCGGCCGAGTAAGCTTTTCTCTTCAAACATTTTGGTTCAGCGTGACCTTCGGGAAAACCAGCGCGTGCCATTGGACCGAGCGCCGGAAGTGATTAGCTGCCACCTATCGGAGGCCCACATGCATAAATTCTCTCTCCTCGACCTGTCGCCCATTCCTGAAGGCAAGACGGCGGCGGATGCCCTCGCTTCGACGGTCGACCTTGCCAAAGCTGCAGAACAGTTCGGCTATCACCGTTATTGGCTGGCCGAGCACCACAACATGCCCGGCATTGCCAGCGCGGCCACATCGGTGGTGATCGGGCACGTGGCTGGGGCAACCTCAACGATCCGCGTTGGAGCCGGGGGAATTATGCTGCCCAACCATGCGCCGCTGGTGATTGCCGAACAGTTCGGAACCCTCGCAACGCTTTATCCCGACCGGATCGACCTCGGGCTGGGCCGCGCGCCGGGCACCGACATGGCAACGGCCCGCGCCTTACGTCGACATATGGCACCCGAAGACAGTTTCCCGCAGGACGTTCAGGAGCTGATCGGGTACATCGACGACACATCAGAAACGACGCCCGTGCGCGCTGTTCCCGGTGCAGGGACACACGTCCCGGTCTGGATCCTCGGCTCCAGCCTCTACGGTGCGCAATTGGCGGCTTGGTTGGGCCTGCCTTACGCCTTCGCATCGCATTTTGCCCCCGCCATGCTTGAGCAGGCTTTGTCCATCTACCGAAGCACATTCCAACCCTCTGATCGCCTAGACAGACCCTATGTGATGATGGCCGCCGGGGTCTGCGCAGCCCCGACCGACGCCGAAGCCGAATACCTGCGTTCATCGCAGGTCTTGGCGTTTGCCCGACTGCGCAGCGGCAAGCCGGGTAAGTTGCCACATCCGACCCACGAACTTGATGCCGAGATACCGGCCCCGATCATGGCTCAGGTTCGGCAGGCCCTCTCCTGCTCTGCCACCGGATCCGCGGCGACGGTCCGCCGTGACCTTCGCACCCTGCTCGACACGTTCCAGCCGGATGAGTTGATTGTCACGGGTATGATCCATGATCACGCTTCACGGGTCAGGTCTTTTGAAATCGCGGCAGAGGTGCTGACTGACTTGAGCGAGGGCGCGGCTGCAGCGTGATGCGAATGGCAGAACCGTACGGTTCGTCCCCTCGTCACGTACGGATAACAAAGCCGCGCGCGATGTGATTGCGCACGAACCAGATCATCGCCACGCCCGGCACCAGTGACACCACCGTCATCGCCATGACCAGACCAATATCGGTCTGAAACCGGTAAAGCGCATTGATCGCCATGGTGATCGGCTTCCCGGCGGTGACCGTCAGGATACGAGCCAGCACCACCTCGACCCAGGAAAAGATAAAACAGAAAAAGACCGTCACGCCGATGCCGGGTGCAATAGCTGGGATCAAGCGCTTGAAGAAAAAGCCGGGCGTCGACTGCCCATCGATGAAACAGGTCTCATCATATTCCCGCGGCACCGCCGAGATGAAGCTTTCCAGGATCCAGATCGCGATCGGAAGATTGAACGCACAATGTACGAGCGCAATACCAACCGGATTATTGATCAGCCCGAAATGGGCAAACAGGAAAAAGACCGGCAGTGACAGAACAACTGGCGGCGTCAATCGGAACGCCAACAAGGCAAAGAGTACGTGCCGATCCCCAGAGAACCTGTAGCGTGCGATGGCATAGGCGGCAGGAAGACCGGCGCTAAGGCAAAGAAAGATATTCAGCGACACATATGTCAGCGAATTGAAGATCGACGCACGCAGGTCGGGGCGCTTGAAGACTTCGAGGAAGTTCAACCATGTCAGGCTGCCGACCTCATACCCGTCACGGGGCAGCGTCAGCGTGAAACTCAGAAGCACCGTTTGCACAAATGGCAAAAGGATGAACACCCCCAAGAAGGCGAAGACGACGATCCTCATAATGAGGCCGCGCAGGCTCATCGGGTACGCTCCGACGACCGGATGCGGACAAAGGTCCACGCGACGGTGAGCACGATCAGCACGTTCAGCATCGCCCGCGCAGCGGCACGGCCATAGGTGTAGCTGCCAATGTCCGCCGCCAACTCCAGCGACAGAAATGTCGTCGCATCGTGTGGCCCGCCCGCATTGATCGCAAAAGCCTCGGTGTAGATCATGAAGCTGTCGACAAAGCGCAGCAGGATCACGATGGACAGCGCGCCGCTGATGCGGGGAAGCTCGATATGTCGGAACACGGCCACGCGCGACGCACCATCGATTGCCGCCGCCTGCCGGAACGGCTCGGGAATGGCGGACAGACCGGCGTAGGACAGGATCACGACCAGACCGATCCAGTGCCAGGTGTCTGCAAGCACGATCACGATCCATGTGTGCACTGCCGTGAACTTGTAGTCGAAGTTGATCCCAAGTCCGGCCAATGCTTTCCCGGCCAACCCAATCTCAGGGTTGATGAGCGACAACCACATGCCGGCGATCATGTTCCATGGCACCACCAGTGGCAGCGCCACGAGCATCAGGACAGGCACCGCAAACCGGTTCATCTTTAGCAGAAGCAAGGCCAGCCAGACGCCAAGCGGCACCTGAATGCTCAAAGCAATCGTCGAAAACAGCGCACTTCGTCCAAAACTGGCCCAGAAGGACGGATCGCCGATGATCTCGGCGTACCATTCCAATCCGATCCAATAGGCGTCGTTCACTGTGAACACGTCGTGGAACGAGTAGTTGAACACCGCCAACAGAGGGATGACGGCGACAAAGCCCATAAGCGCCAGCGATGGTACCAAGAGCCACCATGCGCGGTTCGAGTGCGGAGTGTTCATCTGTCTCCCGGCTGGGGACCAAGGCCCCACGCCTGTGCAGCAAGTCCCGTAAGGTAACGGATGTCAAGGTCTTGGGAAATAGCCACAATCATCGTTCAACGTGACCAAGTCACTCTAACGCAACGCGCGGGACAAGCAGGTTACCAATGACTTAGCCCATGACCGCGTGTCAGAGCGGCGTTCCGAAACTGCGGCTTTCACGACCTTCCGCCTTCCGCCGTTCATCCGCCTCGCGGATTTCCCGGTCGATGCCCCCGCGCTTCAGCCAGCCATGTGGGTTCTGAACTGTCGGCAGCGCCTGGACGATCATCGTGTACCGCTCATGGGCAACGTCGTAGAGGCGGCGCAATTCGGCCAGGGGATCGGGATGGTCATCGGCGCGCAAATCGAGCCAGGGATAGGGCTGATCCCGATGCACGATCAACGCGGCCGATTGCGTGCCGCGCTTGTCTCCGCCCGCTGCCGCTCCAGCCTCCATCGCGGTCATCAACCGTTCCGCCAGCGGCAGGTCAGCTCGGTCAAGATAGCAGGTTAAAGTATCGCCGATCACCGCCTCGCCCGTCAGCATATTGCCCGCAACCGAGACACCCTGCGCAGCCTTGTGCCCACACCAAGGGACGCAAGCCGCGCCCGTATGCGCGGCGGTGCGGCCCTGCACGTCGACCATGTGAAGCTGACGATTGGCTTGGCCTTTGTCGGCAACAACAAGGCCGGCAACCACATCCTGCGGTGCATATCCGGCAGCCAAGCGGTCTGCCGCATCGATACCCCACAAGGGGCTGACGAAAGCCTGCGTCGCCACTGCGCCGCGCCCGACGCGGATATGGGGCACCAGCATCCCCACCGCAAAAAAGCGGCTGGCAACGGCGACGCCCAGCTCTCCGGTTTTTTCGTCATAGGCGCAGATCGAATAGGTCATGGATTTCTCCTCAACGTCCCACGGCGTAGGCTTGCATCAGGCGTGGCGTTGCGGCGGCCTTAAGCATCCCTTCCGGGGTGCGACAGGCCGCAGTGAGTCGACCCACGGTCCAAGGCTCCGCAACCTCCAGATCATGACCCCGCGCGCGCAGTTCTGCAATCACAGCCTCGCCAAACGCCGGTTCCACCATGAGATGCCCCGGACGAACCGGGCGCGGATCGAACGATCCCTGGAAATGCGCGGTATTGAAGAGCGGCGCATCAATGGATTCTTGCAGGTTCATGCCAGAATGCACCATCCGCAGGAACAACATCAGCTGCCACTGATCCTGCTGGTCGCCACCCGGCGTGCCGAACGCGTGACGTGTGCCATCGGGTGCCTGCGCCATCGACGGAGACAGTGTCGTGCGCGGGCGGCGTCCGGGCGCAAGTGAGGTGGGCAGCCCATCTTGGAGCCAGAACATCTGCGCCCGCGAGTTGAGCGGCATCCCAAGACCGGGCACCACGGGCGAGCTTTGCAGCCAGCCACCGGAGGGCGTGGCCGAGACCGAATTGCCCCACTGGTCGATCACGTCGATATGCACGGTGTCGCCGCGTTTCTCGGACAGGTGCGCCATGGTCGGCTCTCCGGCCCCTACACCTCCGCCAGATGCTTCCTCGCTCGCTTTCGCACGGGCGATCGCCGCTTCCGCCTGATGGGCAAAGCCGTCGATCCGGCCCGGCCGTTGCTCGAGCGAGGCCTTTGCCCCCAATAGCGACCGGCGCGTATCGGCATACTCGCGCGACAGAAGAACATCGGTCGGAATTTTGCTGTGCAGCGGGTCACCGTAATAGGCCTCGCGGTCGGCAAAGGACAGTTTCATCGCCTCGGTCACGGTATGCACAAAATCGGCACCTCGGCTGTCCATGTCGGCGATGCCTGACCCATCAAGCAGACGGAGCGCCTGCAAAAGGCTCGGCCCCTGACTCCACATGCCCGCTTTCCAGACGGTCCATCCTTCGTAGTCAATCGACAATGGCGTTTCCCAAGTCTCGGTCCACCCAGCCATGTCCTGACCTGTCAGCACGCCCTTATGGCGCGCGCCTGACGCATCCATCACACAAGCGTCCCGCATCCAGCCGTCGATGGCTTCGGCGATGAAGCCCTCATAAAAGGCGTGCCGTGCGGCGTCGATCTGCGCTTCGCGGCCAGACACGGCCTCTGCCTCGGACAACAGCCGTTCCCACGTGTCGGCCAGTTCCGGGTTACGCATCAGAGACCACGCTTCGGGTGCACTCCCTGCCGGCATCCACGTTTCAGCCGAGGTCGGCCATTCATCGCGGAAGAAATCAGCAAGCCCGTCGATGGTTGCTGCGACGCGTGGCAAAGTCGGGTGGCCGTGGCGCGCATAGTAGATTGCCGGTTCAAGGATCGCGCGCAGAGAAAGTTTGCCATGATCGCGCAAAAGCGCCATCCAAGCCCCGAAAGCTCCGGGGATCACCGTTGCCAAGAGACCCGAGCCCGGCACCTTGTCCAACCCTTCGGCGTGGTAATGCGCGATGGTGGCCCCCGCCGGTGCAGTCCCCTGTCCGCACAAGACCTGTGGTGCGTCATCGCCCGCGCCGCGCCATATGAGCGGCATATCCCCCAAGGGACCGTTCAGATGCGGCTCGACCACGTGAAGCGCAAACCCCATCGCAGCAGCGGCGTCGGCCGCGCTCCCGCCCGCCTCGAGAATCTTCATCCCGACTGCAGAGGCGATCCAGTGGGTCGAGGCGACGACGCCGAAGGTGCCCTTGATCTCGGGTCTTGTTGTGAACTGCATGTCCGTCCCTTTGTCTTATGTATCACGCGGGTCGAGCGCGTCGCGCAGCCCGTCACCCAGAAGGTTGAATCCAAGCACGACGAGAAAGATCGCGATGCCCGGATAAAGCGCCATCCACGGCGCCTGTTCGAGAAAATTCTTGGCGATGTTCAGCATCGCGCCCCAGCTTGGCGCCGGCGGTTGCTGGCCGAGGCCCAGAAAGCTGAGTGATGCCTCGGCGATGATCGCGGTGGCAATAGTCAGTGTCGATTGCACGATGATCGGCGGCAGGATGTTCGGCAGAATGTAGCGCCCGATCAGGCCCAGATGGCCAATACCAACGGCGCGGGCACTTTCCACGTAATCCTCGGTCATGACGGTCAGCGTCTGAGCGCGGGACAGCCGGATAAAGATCGGCATGGCAGACAGACCGATGGCGATCATCGCGTTCTGCAATGACGGGCCGAGAAAGGCCGCGAGCGCAATAGCGAGGATCAGAAACGGAGCGGCCAGCAGCGCCTCCGTGAAGCGTGAAATCACCGCATCGGTCCAACCGCGCAGGTAGCCAGACAGCATCCCCAACGGCACGCCCAAGAGCACCGCGATGCCGACCGAGACCACGCCTGCCAGCAACGACGCCTGCGCCCCCCAGATCATGCGAGACAGCACATCGCGACCGATCTCGTCGGTACCGAACGGATGCGCGGCAGATGGTGCTTTGCGCACCGCCGCCCAGTCGGTTTCTGCCGGACCGGGAACGGGCAGAAGTGGCGCGAGCAGAGCCACAATGACGAAGAAGATCACAATCGCGCCGCCCAAAAGGGCCGATGGATTGCGACGGAACTTTTCCCACGCGCGGCTGCGGCGACGGGGCGGCAGCGCATCGGCTGCAACCTGCGGATCGACAACAGCGGTCATTGGTCGGACATCCTCGGGTTCAGGACACGGTATGCCGCGTCGGCTAGAATGTTCATGGCAATAAAGGCGATCCCTGTACACAGGACGATCCCCTGCACCACCGCGTAATCGCGGTTAAAGACAGCGTCCACCACCAGTTTTCCGAACCCCGGGATGGTAAAGATTTGCTCGGTCAGCACGGCGCCAGCCAACAGCTCACCAAACAGAAGCGTAATGACGGTCACCACTGGCACCAGTGCGTTTCGCAGTGCGTGTTTCACAAGAACCACGCGTTCCTGCAGACCCTTTGCGCGAGCGGTACGCACGTAATCGGACTTCAGGACCGACAGCATGGCGGACCGTGTGTGGCGCATCAGAGTTGCGGCGATGGCGGTGCCTAGCACGAAGGCAGGCATCAGCATGACTTTGATCGACTGCACCGGGTCTTCGGACAGTGGCATGTAGCCAGAGGCCGGCAGCCAACCGAGTTTGACCGATACCAACAGGATCAGCATGATCCCCAGCCAGAAATTCGGCACGGACAGGCCCGACAGCGCCACGATATTGGCCAGCCAGTCGATCCAGGTGCCTTTCTTGTAGGCCGACAGAACCCCTGCCGGAATGCCAATCAGGATCGCGATGATCAGCGCCATCACGGCGAGTTGAACAGTCACGGGCAGTTTTTCTGCGATCAACTCAAGCACAGGCTGTTGAGTGCGCAACGAGATCCCAAGATCCCCCTGCACGGCCGCCTTAGCCCAAGCGAGGTACTGAACCGGAACAGGATCGTTCATCCTGTATTTCTCGCGCAGCGCCTCGATCACGGCGGGATCGCGCTCTTCGCCAGCCATCACGAGGATCGGGTCGCCCGGCAGCAGGTGCTGAAGCGAGAACACGAAGATCGAGATGAGAATGATGGTCGGGATCGCGATCAAGATCCGGCGTCCGATGAAAGCGAGCATGTCGGCCCCTGCTTCGGAGTAACGTGTTTGCCGCCCCGGAACCTAGCCGGGGCGGCGGATTGGTTTACTCGGTCATCGACACGCCGTGCAGGCGGATCATACCGTCAGGGTAAGGCACAAAGCCCGACACGTTGTTGTCCAGCGCCCAGATCCAGACTTGATGGTAGAGGTAGACGATGGGGCTGTCTTCCTGAAGGATCGCCAACGCCGCGTCATACTTCGCCTTGCGGTCTGCAGTATCATTTGACAGGCGCGCCTCGTTCAGCAGCGTGTCGACCTCGGGGTTGGAGTACTTGGAATCGTTGATCCCGCCCCCGGTTGTCATGAACTGGTGAATGTTACCATCAGGGTCGACCCGGCCTGACCAGCCGATCTGGCTCGCCGTGTAGTCGCCCGCGGATTGGTCGCTGAGCAATGTGGCGAATTCCTTGGCTGCAAGGCTTATGTTGATTCCGGCTTCGGCTGCCATCGCCTGAACCACCTGCATGACCTGTGTCTGCACCGGGTTGTTGGCGACCTGCACTTCGACATCCACTCCGCCTTCAAGACCGGCTTCAGCGAGCAACGCCTTGGCGGCATCGACATCGCGCTCCGGCACTGGGAAGGCGGTGTTGAACCACGGCGAATCCGGCGGATAGGGCTGGTTGCCCGCGGCAAAGGCACCTTCGAACACAACCTGGTTCAGCGCCGCGCGGTCGATGGCCAGAGACAGCGCACGGCGGACGCGGCTGTCCTGACCGATTGGCGAGTTCGCCCGATCGCCGTTGGCCACGTTGACCGTGATACCCTGATACCCCAGCGAGGTCGCCTTCTCCATCGTCAGCCCGTCGTCAGCGGCCACCGACGGCACATCCGTTGCGGCCAGACGCTCGAGCATGTCGAGATCCCCTGCCCGCAGGTTGGCAAGACGTACTGTGGTGTCCGGGATCGGCAGGAAGGTCACGCTGTCAAAGTTGATCTCGTCCGCGCGGTAATAATCGGCAAACTTCTCAAGCACGATGCGGTCCTGTTGGATCCGCTCTTTGAAAGCGAAAGGACCGGCGCAGACCGGGTTGAGACCAAACTCTTCGCCCGATTCCTCAGCCGCTTTGGGCGACAGCATCATGCCCGCACGGTCTGCAAACTGCGCTATCAACGTTGCATCCGGCGCGGCGAGGCTGATCTTAATCGTTGTATCGTCCACGACCTCCCAGCTTTCGATCGAGGACACTTCGGACTTGCGGCGGCTCAGCTCAAAATTCTTGGAGCGGTTGAGGTTGTAAGCCACGGCCTCGGCGTTGAATGGCTCTCCGTCATGGAACACCACTCCATCGCGCAGGGTCATGGTCAATTCTGTGCCATCCGCGTTCCATTCCCAACCGGTGGCGAGCATCGGAATAATTTCAAGTTGCGGCGTGATGTCGACCAGCTTGTCGCACAATGACGCGTAGATGATGCGCCCCACAAATGTGCGCGACTGATCAGGGTCGAGAACGTCGGGGTCTTCCTGAAGCCCGATGCGCAGATCTTGCGCATGGACCAGACCGCTTGTGGCGGCAAGGATCGCCGCCAGGCCCAGTGTCTTTAAGGTTTGCATTGAATCACTCCTCTGTCGGTTGGCTTTTGGTTGTTCGTTGAGTGGTGGTGGTCATCCTTTTGCCGCGCCATCCATGGCGGCGCGGGCCGCGCTGTAGCGGGCGAAACGCGCCTGAGCAGCGGCAGCCCTTGGTGTTTCTGTGGAGTCGATGCCCTGTAGCGACAGGGTCTCGGCGAAATGGCAGGCGACGCTGTGAGTGGTACCTACGTCACGCAATACCGGGCGTTCAGTGCGGCATCGGTCCTGCGCGTGTGGACAGCGGGTATGAAACCGGCAGCCGGGCGGTGGTGCGATGGGGTTCGGCGGATCGCCTTCCAGCGTTGTGCGCAGACGCCGCGCGCCCGTCGATGGGATCGGAATGGCCGACAGCAGCGCCTCGGTATAGGGGTGCTTGGGGGCTGCAAACAGCTCGGCCGCTGGAGCCAACTCGACGATTTCGCCGAGATACATCACGGCAACCCGATCCGCGATGTGGCGGATCACGGCCAGATCATGCGCAATGATGATGAGGGTCAGCCCAAACTCGTCTTTCAGATCCTCAAGGATATTGATGACCTGCGCCTGAATCGACACGTCGAGCGCCGAAACAGGTTCGTCCCCAATGACGACCTTCGGCGCCGTGGCCAGCGCGCGGGCGATGCCGATACGCTGGCGCTGTCCACCTGAGAATTCGTGCGGATAGCGGTCTGCATGTTCGGGCCGCAAACCGACCTTGCGCAACAGATCGGCCACCTTGGCGCGTTGCTCGTCCTGCGTTCCGATGCCGTGAATGCGCAACGGCTCACCGATCAGCGCCCCCACCGTCATACGCGGATTGAGCGAGGCGAACGGGTCTTGAAAGATGAACTGCATGTGCTGGCGCAGCGCCCGCAATTCGGACGCGCTCAACGCCGAGATGTCCCGCCCGTCATAGGTGACAGTGCCTTCGGACGACGTGATTAGGTGCGACAGCAGCCGTGCCAGAGTGGATTTGCCACAGCCGGATTCCCCAACGATCGCAAAGGTTTCACCCTCTTCGATGTCCAAATCGACGCCATTGACCGCCTGCACCACCGTCGGCGCGCCAAACAGCGGCTTGCGCGTGACGAAACGGCGGGTCAGCCCACGCGCTGTCAGAATTGCGCTCATGCCGACACCCGCGCTGGCATGGGTTCTTCCGCCTCCAGCGGTGCGTGCCAACACGCAACGCGATGCCCACCACCCAAATCTGTGAGCGGCGGCGCCTTGGCACAATCTGACGATGCAAAGGGACAGCGCGCGGCGAAGCGGCAGCCGACCGGCATGTCGAGCGCGCCGGGGACCGTTCCCGGGATGGTGACCAACCGCTCCGACCGCCCCGTCAGTGACGGCATGGAGGACATCAAGCCCAGCGTGTACGGGTGCTGCGGGTCGTCGAAGATTTGCGCGGTGCTACCGGCTTCGACGATGCGCCCGGCATACATGACCGCGACTGCATCGGCCATTTCGGCCACCACACCCAAATCATGGGTGATCATGATCATGGCGGCCCCTGTCTCCTGCCCGAGATTGCGCATCAGGTCGAGGATTTGCGCCTGGATCGTAACATCGAGCGCAGTAGTGGGCTCATCCGCGACCAGCAGCGCCGGATCATTGGCCAAGGCCATGGCGATCATCACCCGTTGCCGCATCCCGCCAGACAGTTGGTGCGGATACTCGTCTAGCCGTTTTGCAGCCGCTGGAATGCGCACCCGTTCCAGCATCTCGAGCGCCCGCGCCCGGCCTTTTTCCCGCGACACACCGCGATGTTCACAGACGGCCTCGGCAATCTGGTCGCCAATCCTCAGCGCCGGGTTGAGCGAAGTCATCGGCTCCTGAAAGATCATGGCGATGCGGTCGCCTCTGAGGGCGCGCAGGGTTTCTGCCGGGGCGGACAGCAAATCCGCCTCCTGAAACCGCGCTGAGCCACCCTCGATCTTGAGCGGTGTGCCTTCCAGCAGCCCCATCAGCGCCAGAGCCGTTAGGCTTTTCCCGCAGCCCGACTCGCCAACAATGCAGAGTGTTTCACCGGGGTTCAGCGAAAAGCTTACGCCGTCCACCAGCGGCTGCGGTGCATTGCCAACGCGAATGGTCAGCCCCTCCACCTGCAAGAGCGGCCCCTGCCCGGTCATGCGCGCTCCTCCATCGACTTGCGAAGGTTGTCGAACAGCGTTTCCAGATGGTCTCGCATCGCGGCTGCGGCGGCACTTCCGTCGCGCGCATCAATGGCATCAATGATCTTCTGGTGTTGCGCATCGTAGAACGCGCGCCTTTCGGTCGTCCGGGCCCGGTGACGTTTTTCCTGCCAGTCATTCCCCATGCGGACTTCGTCGATCAGGGTAAACGCGGTCAGCATCAAGCGATTGCCAGCGATGCGCGCAATAGCACGATGCAGCGCACCGTCCCAGAGTTCAGCGGAATCCGAGTCATTGGCGTCGTGAGTCCGCTCCGCCAATTTCCTCAGCCGCGCCACATCGTCTGCTGTCGCGCGGCGCGCGCAGAGGTCGGCCAGCGCAGGCTCGATACACATGCGCGCCTCCATCGCGGATAACGGATCGACATCCGAGGCAATCTGTGCGGCAAGTTCCTCGGTTGGATCAGGCGGCTGACCGGC
The DNA here is from genome assembly GCA_030425145.1 of Alphaproteobacteria bacterium. Taxonomy (GTDB): domain Bacteria; phylum Pseudomonadota; class Alphaproteobacteria; order Rhodobacterales; family Rhodobacteraceae; genus Marivita. Next base: position 83,370 of record JAUHVK010000019.1, read on the forward strand.
AAAGGTCCCCTTGCCCTGCCTGCGCCATATCAACCCTTCCGCCTCAAGCCGGTCAAGCGCACGACGGACAGAAGCGCGTCCCGCTTCAAGCTCAGCGGCAAGGTGGCGCTCCGTCGGCAAGCGCCCATCGGACGGAAGTCGCCCTTCGGTAACGATCTGCCGGATCGCCTCGAGAACGCGTCGCGCTTCGGGCGTTTCTGGCGGGTCTTTGGGACGCTCTTGAAACATTGCGCTCCGTAAAGAATTTTCGATTGGACTAAACCAATCGTCCATTGGTTCGGTCTTTTCTGTCAACCTTCAAGAGCGGTCACGTCTGAAAAACCGCAAGCCCAACGGGCAAAGGCGGTGAGAAACGCCGCATATTTTACTGTTTTCAAATGATTAAATTGAGAGCTCAGAAAATAGGCACTCACCTGTACAGCATTCTTGGAGGCTCACCTAAATCACCTGAGACGGCTCAATTACCAATAATCGGTTTCACTCTGAGACGTCTTTCAAGCCGACTCATCCACATTGGTTCGACTGCGAGTGCAAGGCTCCCACGACGGGTTTGACACCCTTCTGTAAGCCGACGTACCGGTCGAACTCATTACTAGGCTTGCCACTCAACAGCTTTAGCCGCTGCCCTCGGTTAAGCGGTTGTCAGGCCAGGATTGCATCATAAGAGCTTCGCGATCGCGAGTGTGCCGCCGCCAATGAGTGTCGCGACAAACCCAATGCCAAGGAACGTCCCAATGAACCCCGCGATGAGCCACACTCGGTCCCGTTCGCTCAGCGCGAGACCAAGCGCTATGATGGCGAGCGCAGGCATCCCATTGGCAAAAGGGATCGGCAGAAACAGCACAAACGCGAGGAACAGGCCCCACATCCAGAGCGGTTTGCCTAGAAGGTCAAGAAACAGGATTTCCATGTGAGGATTCCAAATAAGCCCGCTCTTGATGAAGTCCTCGCGAGATGACTGATGTGACAAGGTCTTGGTGGGCCGCACGGACTAGAGCACATCTGAGATGGCGATGCGCGCCAGCCGTTCAATCGAGTTCAAAGAAATATATTTTTCTTGCCAGCTATTGCAGCTCTTGAGAGCAGCTACGATCTTGCATGTGCCAGTCACAGAACAGGTTCTGCCAATCAAACCGACAGACCCCGTCAAACTTGGACAAACGGCAAGACGTGCCCGGCGCTTCCGGGCCAGGAGACCTCGGTCTTGAAGCTCCCAATAGGGCGTCTTCATCCACAAGGCGGTCACTCTGGGAAATCCGGAGGAGCGTCGTATTGGCCGGCTTCACCTACTTGGGTTGCGTTGCCTCCGCCGTCTTATCTTCGACCATCATCGCGGCACAGATCTTCATCTTTCTCGCGCCGAAGGGCCACGTCCCTCGGCACCCACGGCCGCGCGCGTACCATCATGTTCTCGTCACCCATCACCGCGCTTCGTCGCGGCAACTCCTTTTGAAAGGCCTCTACCGTGCTCCACACCGCTGCAATCGTTGCCAGCTTGAGCTCCCTCGGTTTGATCTGCGCAATCTACTATTCGAATTTTCTGTCACGCCCAGATAGCTGGCTTCGTGCGGACATCTCCGCGTCGCTCCTGATCTCTCTCTTCGTTGGTTTTTTCCCAATCGGCGTGTCAGCGTCGTTGGTCGGCATTTGGAAGGCGCTGACCGGCGGCTTCTCATTGTCTGCGCTCATGACGGCTGGAAGCGACGTACTCAGTATCGCAATCTGCATCGCCACGGTGCTTGTGTTCCGCGAAGCCGTACGGCGGACCTATCGCCAACCGGAAAAGCCGGACAACGTAACGCCGTTCAAAAGTCCTGTCAGAAATACAAGACCTGCAATGCGGAAGGCCGCATAGGGTCTTGCCTTTACAACTTTTTGCCTCGGGGACAGGACGCTTTGATTAACGGCTGGCAACACCTTGCGACTGAACGGGCAAGGCGTTCCTGTCTACTTCTCGCTCGTTACAACAACCGTTAAATTCCTGACCCTGAGGCACACGAACCATGTATGATCAGACCGAATAATGTCGTCGGCAGAACCGCTCTGTCCCACAGACCCCGACTGATCTCAAGCCAAGCATCATTAGGCATAGAAATGGGAACAGAGCTCGTGTTTTCGCGGACTTTGACTGCCGCCCAAGCGAAACCAAAACCGTAACAGCAGAAAGCTGCACAAACCCTTAAATCCAAAAGATTTCTTCATAAATACAGGCTTGGGATGGTGGGTGATGAGAGACTCGAACTCCGATCAATTTCATATTTTTCAATGACTTATGTGTATTTTTGTAACAGTGTTACGGGCAAAAAATGGACATACTGACGTTACGTCAACAGGTTGAAGTTTAGTTCCCGCGGCCGAGAATTCCGGCGCAGGAGATTGTTAAGAAGCGCAGCGCTATTCACAGCGTCAATCATCAACACTTTAGGCACGACTAGCCTGCCGCTGTGCACGTTTGAAAAAGTGGCGTGTCGCCTGCTCGCGTGCGTCTTTGTCGGTCATCACCACGCTGCGCATTTCGTTGTCCTGTTGGAACATCCTGACCATGCCTTGGAAGAAAGCCTGCGAGAACGCGTTGTAGACGACATCGGCCGGGTTGTTCCTCATCATGTCGAGCATGTCTTCGTCGAGTATTTCGCGATTGACCCTCTCGAAGCGCAGGAAGTCCTCTCGGCTGAAACTCGTTCCGTGGCGCTCGTTGAATGAGTCGATGATCTCCGACAGAGATTTCTCTTCTTCTTCCGTGTATGGGTTGGCTCCGAATTCTGAAATGGGGTCGAGCTTCTTGGTTTCACCCGCCACGAGCGATGCGCTACCAGCTTCCCCCTCTTGCAGCCGGAACGCGGCCAGGGCTAGCATGTCGTCTGTGATCGTGATGTCGGCGGGGACTTCTCTCGATGGCAACAACCGGGTCAACCACGCGGTGTAGGCATAGAGCTTCTCGAGCCAAGCATCGTTCAGGAAAGCCACTTGCGCGACGAACGCGTAAAACCGCTGAAAGCTTTTCAGTAGTTGGCGGAACTCTTCTTGCTGTGCATCGTCTTCGTCCAGAATGAAACGTTCCATGGCCAAGCGCACGGTGCCCTCCAATTCCACCCTATCTTGGGTCGTCAGGTCGCCCTTGAAGAACCTCTCTGCAAACCGCTCGACCTCATCTTTGGCCACGTAGACCGAATTGCTGATACGCTGTTCGAGGTCGTAAATCTGGTTCAGATCGGTGCGCTCTTCCAGTTCTGTCGCCTCGAAGAATGGCGCAAAGGCCTCCTTGACGTCTTCTGCCGTGTTTTGGAAATCAAGAACGAAGGTCCGTTCCTTGCCGGGATAAGTTCGGTTCAACCGGGCCAGCGTCTGGACGGCCTGAAGCCCGGCCAGTTTCTTATCGACATACATCGCCACGAGCTTGGGTTGGTCGAAGCCTGTCTGATACTTTTCGGCAACGACAAGGATTTGGAACTCTTCACCGTCAAACCTCTTTGGCAGTTCAGTCTCCGCAAAACCGTTGGCCGTGGCTTCCGTCCATATTTGTCCATCGACGTCGAGGTCGCCCGAAAAGGCCACCAAGGCTTTCACATCCGTGTGCCCGTTGGTTTCGATATAGCGATTGATCTGCTGCCAATAGCGAAGGGCATGTTCCCGGCTTTGCGTGACGACCATCGCCTTGGCAGTGCCAGACAGTTCCTTCGAAACATGGCGGCGGAAATGCTTCACAATGACTTCCACCTTTTGGTCGATGGCCGTCGGATGCAGTGATGCATATCGGGCAACCCGAGTTTGCGCCTTGCGACCCTTGAAGGCCGGGTCATCCTCGATGGTCTTTTCGAGTTGGTAATAGGCCTTGTAGGTCATGTAGTTCTGCAGAACGTCGAGGATGAAACGCTCCTCGATAGCCTGCCGCATGGAATACAAGTGGAACGGATGCGGCTTACCGTCCGCGCCAATGCGCCCGAAGCGTTCCAGAGTGACGTTCCTTGGGGTGGCGGTGAAAGCGAGGAAAGAGATGTTCTTTTGCGGCCCCCGCGCAGCCTGATGCGCCAAGATCATGTCTTCGATGTCATCTGAGCTTCCGGCCTCTCGGGTCAACGCATCAGACATCGCTTGGGCCGCCTTGCCGGATTGCGATGAATGCGCCTCATCGATGATCACGGCGAAGTTCTTTGAAGATTGCCCCGAGATGGCCTGAAGGTGTTCCGTGCCAAACTTCTGGATGGTCGTGATGATGATGCGGGCACCGTCTTCGATAGCCTTCTTCAAATCGCGGGATGTGCCATCGATCTTCTTCACGACCCCGGCTGTTTGGGCGAAGCTGCCAATGGTGTTCTGCAACTGCCTGTCCAGCACCAGACGGTCGGTCACGATGATCGCAGTATCGAACAGCGGGCGGTCTTCAGCGTCATGCAAGTTGATGATCTGGTGCGCAGTCCATGCGATGGTGTTGGACTTGCCCGACCCGGCACTGTGCTGGATGAGGTAGTTCTGCCCCGAGCCTTTGGCCTTCGCGTCGGCCAGCAGCTTGCGCACCGCATCCAGTTGCTGGAAGCGTGGGAAGATCAACACTTCCTTACCGCCCCCGCGTTCGAGGTGGATGAAACGGCCAATCAGGTCCAGCAGCACTTCGCGCGAGAGGATAGCTTTGCCGTCTTGCAGGTCTTTGTAGAGGTAAGCCGTCCGGTTCTCCCCCGGCACATCCGGGTTCCCAGCGCCGCCGTCACGGCCTCTGTTCAGGGGCAGGAAGCGGGTCTTGCCGTTCATCAGCCGCGTGGTCATCGCCACATTGTCTTGGTCCACCGCCAAGTGCACGATAGCGCCGCGCTTGAAGGTTAGCAGGGGTTCACCGGCGGGAGAGCGGTCTTTCTGATATTGGCGTTCGGCATGTTTGAAATTCTGCTTGGTCAGCAGGTTCTTGACCTCAAGCGTTGCCACCGGAATGCCGTTGACGAAAGTCACCAAATCGATGGCGTTCTTGTTCTTCGACGAATAGGTCACCTGACGCATCACCGACAGGATGTTCGCCTCGTAGAGATCGACCAACTCGGGATTCAGTTTCGACGCGGGTTTGAAATAGCAGAGCGCAAAACGGATGTTGGGGAGCAGCTTGATGCCGTCCCGCAGCACGACATGGGTTGGGTTCTCCTTCAGGGCCTTTTCAAGGCGCTTCAGAACCTCGGCCTCGGCCTGTGCGCTGTAGTGGTCCTGAAGCACCTGCCAAGCATTCGGTTGGGTCGTCCTGAGGAACTGGAACAGCAACTCGGTGTCAAGCGCGAGGGCAACGTCATAGTGCGCCGGACAGTTGCGTTCGATGTAACCCTGTTCCGAAGTCAGAGAGGACACGATATGCGCCTCAAAAACCTTCTCTTGGTGTATGTCGGCGGAGGTGTGGGTATCGGTCATCGCTAGATCACTCGCTTTCACCGATAGTTGCTAGATCGCTTTCCGTTTTGGGATGGCGACGGCGAAAACTCGAACAGAAATCATCCACCAACTTTTCAGCGATCTGCGCCATCGCACTTCGATTTAGCTGTGTTTGGGTCTGCCACTGTGGGAAATTTCCCGGATTTGAGAGGCTGAACTCGAACCCGACTAACTGGTCGGGACGGTTCACAGGTTTCACCTTCCTGCCATCTCCATGGGCGACGGCGTTTCGCAGCGCGATTGCGAATGAAAGGGCAGAGATGTCTTGTCCTCCGTTGTCCTTCAATTGCAGCGTGTTCAACTGCCCTGAAGCCCTTGGCAATTTTCCAAAGTAGCCCTCAATCGTCGCGTTAAACATCGACAACTGAATGCCATCAAAAATACCAAAGTTCGCATCATTCTGAGGAGCCTGACGTGTTGCAAAGTCCGTATTCTGATTGACCGGTAACGTTCGAATTCTCTGAATCGTCCAACACAGTATTGCAGAAAAGTTCGAATATGTCTGAGTTGTCTTGAAATCCGGGTGCGGTTTCTTGAGCATCTTCCCCATTCGATCAATTGCTGCCCACTCAAAATCCTCCTGCCTTATCTCAACCATCTATCCCGCCCTTCTTGAACTGTCTAAAATGAACTTCGAGCAATGCAGGGGCTACGCTGTGGTCAATTTCGCGCCCGTCGAGTTTGCCGTATGAAGTCGTTTTCAATCGTTCTGAAACGCGCAATCGGTTTGACTTGGGATCAATGCTCCAGAACATTGCATCAAACAATGCATGAAGGTCGCGGCGGAGAAGCATCCCATTGTCCGGATGATCCCATTTCGGGTCTCCCGTATGCGGCATCACATGTGCTGCTTCGAGTGCTTCGGGCACAGAACATCTCGAAATGGCGCAGCGTCCCTTGTATCGCTTGATCAGTGCATCTCTGAACTGTCCCTGCCCAGGTCGTTGTTTCTGGGTCGTCGTGCGCCGGATGCGCAGACCTTCGAGCAGGCCGTCTTTGTAGGTGAGAACTTCTTTTTCCCAACCTTCTGCGTAACTGTGGCGAACCTCCTCGGGCAATCCCCGCGTCGCGTCCTCAATTGCACGTTGAAAATCTTCGAAATCGTCTTCTTCGATAAGGTATGCGCCGTGATGACGGTTCGCCCGGAGATAGGACAACAGGCGAGTGTCGTTCTTAAACACACACTTATTCGGTGCGTTCTTTCGAAAACCTACTGGCTGAGGTAGCAATTCTACGTTGTGGATACGAAGCGCGAAAAACTCTCCCGCCTCGCGTTGTCCTCCGGCTGTCGCCGTCGCCGTCAGCCCTAGCCCGTCTCCATATTCCTTGTCCTCGTAAGTCCATATCCAAACCTGGTCGCCCTCTTGGATGTCAGGCGCAGCTTGGTGCGGCCCTTTTCGCGCCAAAGCCGGGCCAGCTTTAGGCGTAATGACTTCGCCCCCTTCCCAATCATCCGAGGTGGCAGGTCGAACGATCCCATTCGGGCAGTCGCTGATTCCACTGACTTTGAGGAGAAACTGCATCACGCGCCCATCTCCTCTGGAATGGCGTCGAACCGGCGGTCGGGCATCGCAGATTTGGCGTAGGTCGATACGTCGAACTGACCCGTGACAGCGGCGGTCAGGCGGGCGACGATGTGCGTCTTGAAGACCTTCTCTTGTTGAATATCGGCAGTGGTGTGGGTGTTAGTCATAACTTGCCAACTTCTGTCTGGATGTCAGCAAGGGGCGTAGCGTTGTCGAACGAGAAACGTAGTGCGCCCTGAGTGCTACGGTTGCGCAAATCAATTTGCTCCGTTTGGTAGTTGTAGCTAAATGTGTAGCGCGACCCCTGAAGCGTTACCCAACATGTCCGGGCAAGGTTCCCGTTCCTTTCGTAGACCTCCACTTTGTCTAGCTTGAGATTCAGGCGTCGCCTGACCTCGTCGGACAGCGGTTGAATGACGTGTTCAACGTTTTGCCCATGATGGTGTGCCTCTCCAATGACCTTTGCGATGAAGGCATCGATCTCTTTGTTGGTCGTCAGTTTCCGTGCCATTACGCTTGCATCTCCTCTTGAATTTCATCGAGGCGGCGGTCGGTGGTGCCGGAATTCGCGTAGGTCTGCACGTCGATCTGACCCGTGACAGCGGCGGTGATCAGGGCGGAGCGGTATTCTTTGAGACGGTCGATGGAGGCGTTGATTCTTTCGTTCGCCGCGCTTTGCTGAGACACGTAGAGGTCAACCTGTCGAGCAATGCGAACTTGCGCCTCTTTGGGCGGCAGCGGAATAGCAATTTCGGCAACGTCCTTGAGCGACAGCCCCTGCTTTGTTCCACCGTATCCACGCAAGGCAAACTGGTCAGACACAGCACGTGTGATCATTGCGTGTGCCACATATCTCTGATCGACCACCGACTGCCGAAGGCGAACGAGTGCCAGATGTTGATTAATATATGCACCTTGCGCCTCTTTACCGACGACGGCGACACTGCCAAGGTCTGCGGTTATCGAAACAAGAAGGTCTCCCATGCGTAGGCGCGTTCTTAGTCCTTCGGTTCGATCTCCCAGCTCAACAAACGTCTTTTTTCGAAGATCTAGATCAATGCCGGTTCCGCTCACGTTTCCAATTCGAACGAATAACTCGCCCTCATCAGAATAGAGACCACCCCAATCACGGGAACCACTTGTAATGTAGTTTGAAATGAACTTGACGCGGGTTGGTTTGCCATCGGCGATGTGCGTTTCTCGAAAGGCAGAAACCTTCTCACCCAGCAACGCCACCAACCGCTGCTTTTTCTCGATCAGCAGGTCTATTCTTGCGGTCTCACGGTCCAGAAAGTCGGCGATCTGGCGTTGGGTCGCGAGGTCAGGGACGTTGATCGGTATGCTTTTGATACCGCCCTGCGTCAGACCGTATCGGGTAACGCCGTTTGCGGCATTGCCGAAGTCTTCCTGCGACTTTTTCGAGAGCAAATGCCAATAGAGAAACGGGCCGATCAAGCGCCGACGATCAGCACGCAAGATCGACAGGTGATATCCGCACACCAAGTCGTCTGCGGTTGATTTCACGAGTGCAGGAACACCGATATCGTCCGCCGTCTCTGAGTCCTTTGTGATGATTACGTCATCAACATGCACTCTGAACTTCTTGATCTCAGCAGCGGTGGCACTGCCCGGTTTGAACAGCATGTCATTATGGATGAATTTGTTCTTGTAGACATCCACGTAGTTGCAGAGACGAACCGGGTGCTCGTCTGGATCGATGACCTTATCGACATTGCTGGTCAGAACCAGCGCCACATCACGCAAGCGGTGCGTCGTCACTCAACCACCTCCTGCAACAGGCCTGCGATTTCCGCTTCGAGCGCCTTCAATTCGGAGTCGATCTCTTCGAGTGGGCGGGGTGGCACGTATTTGTAGAAGTAGCGGTTGAAGTTGATTTCATACCCGACACGCCCGACGTCACCATCCTGTGCGTCGGTGTAACTCTCATCCACCCAGGCATCGGGGGCGAAGGGCAGAACCTCGCGCTGCACATAGTCGCGCCAGTCTTCACCCAAAGGCACCAATTCATGGTCGCGCAGATCGGTGTCGGGTTCCGGGTTACCCTTTGCATCGGTGCAAACTTGTGCGTTTTCGTCTCGGAATGAAAACGCGTCGACGATAGCTTTCTTCAGCGGTGCTCTGAGTGTGACGAATTCCTTTTCCAGTTGTTCAACCAACCGGAAAGTGAAGTCATCTCGGTCGTCCCATGTGCGATCTGATGGAACGTTACGAGCAATTGCATCCAATATTCTACTGTTGTCTTCGGCGCTTAGACTACGAAAAGCACGTGAGTCTAACAAACGGCCAATACCTTCATCAGTGATCGAGAATGCCAGCTTGAGGGGACGCTCCACACGGATTTCGCGATACCCGAAGGCCGTCGTGTCGAAAATCTTGGACACATCCTCCCAGCCCGAATTGCCGTTCAGCATATCATGGTAGATGCGCGCGATCTCCTCGGTAGCCTCTTCGGGGATTTCCCGACGCTTGGACCCTAGGGATTTCCGCATGGATTTCCAGAAGCGTTCCCCACTGGCATCGATCAGTTGCACCTTGCCCCGTCGCGCCTTGTCCTTTCGGTTGGTCAGCAGCCAAACATAGGTCTGGATGCCCGTGTTGTAAAAGAGGTCCGTGGGCAGCGCGATGATCGCCTCGACCCAGTCATTCTCCAGCATCCAGCGGCGGATTTCGCTTTCGCCTGACCCGGCCCCTCCGGTGAAAAGGGGAGACCCATTCATGACAATACCGATGCGCGACCCTTGTTCGTCGTTCCGCATCTTCGAGATCATGTGCTGCAGGAAAAGAAGCTGCCCGTCCGAGATGCGTGGAAGACCAGCACCAAAGCGTCCGTCCATTCCCATCTCCGCCGCCTCGTCCTTGATCGGGTCAGCGTATTTCTTCCAGTCCACTCCGTAGGGCGGGTTGGACAGCATGTAGTGAAAGCGTTTGCCCTTGTGCGCATCCTGCGTGAGCGTGTTGCCATAGGCGATGTTCTCGGGGTTATGGCCCGTGACCAGCATGTCGGACTTACAGATGGCGAAAGACTCGGGGTTCAGTTCCTGCCCGAAGAGTTCGACCCGGATGCGCTCGTTCAACGCCTTCATCTCCATCTCTGCCAACGACAGCATCCCCCCGGTGCCCGCTGCCGGGTCGTAGACCTGACGAATGACACCGCTGCCTGTCCGCGCGTCCCGGTCGTTGATCAGCAGCAGCGACACGATCAGGCGGATGACCTCGCGCGGCGTATAGTGTTCCCCGGCGGTCTCGTTCGAGATTTCCGAGAAGCGACGGATTAGGTCTTCGAACAGGTAACCCATTTCGAGGTTGGAGATCGCATCCGGGTGCAGGTCAATCTGGGTGAAGCGGTCGAACACCTGATACAGCAGCCCCGCGTCATTTAGGCGCTTCATTTGGTCCGTGAACAGGAACTTGTCGAGGAACACGTCACGGACATTGCCAGAGAACTTTGTGATGTAGTCGATCAGGTTCTTGTGGATGTCCTTGGCGTCCTGCCCTTTTAGGGACGCGAAGGTGAACCGGGATAGGTTGTAAAGCTGGATGTTCTGACCCACCACGCCCGACAACAGCGTGTCGCGGGCTTCATCATCCATATCCTCGGGCAGTTTTGCCGCCATCTCTAAGACGGCGGGCTTGGTCTCCTCGAGGATGCAATCCAGACGGCGCAGCACCACGAAGGGCAGAATGACCTTGCCATACTCGGACTGCTTGAAGTCGCCCCGAAGGAGTTCCGCGATAGACCAAACGAATGACCCAAGTGATTTGATGTCTGTGCTGCTCATGCCCGCCTCTTTTTTTCTCCCGCATAAGGTGAATAGGTAAGCAAACGAACGCAAGAGAGGATCCACGCTAAGTTGTATGGTTTCTTGATTGGGTTACCACCTGGACTAGAAATATCGCGACCTCGGGCTTAGCTCGCACCATAAATATCCAGCAGAAGGTCTGGATTAGTTCCCTCACCTTGTAACTCCCGCTTAAGGTCTCTCATTATGGTCAGTATCTTTTCACGCCGTCTGTTAAGGTTGGGGCTATAACGATTTCGACCTGTGAGATCTGTTTCAACTTCGTTGATTACGTGCTGAAATTCATCGGCAAGCGGATCTATTCCAGCAACCAAGGCACCCGGTTCTTTAAGCCGCCACCTGAGTAATCCCGCTAGTAGAAATGGAGCATAATTAAACGTTGTATACTCCCCACCAATGTTTCGCTCAAAATCCAAAATTACGCGCCGAGCTATCCTTTCAACATCTAAGCGCGACAACAGAGTTGGCGCTGTGTCTGACCTAGACAAAAGAAACGCCATGCAGGCACTTTGCCTATTCCAAACCCATGTCTCAATTTTTGACGCCAGCAACTTTCGCATGACGCGTGCTTCAGTTTCATCATATCTGATAATCCGCCCGAGCCCCTGATAGACGAGGATCCAGCTTGACTGATGATGCACGAAAGGATGTAGGCCTGTGTCATCATTCAAGCAGTCGATTAGCCATGTCGCGACGATTTGAGGGCATCGTCGAAATTGCCAGGTCAGGAATTTCAGAGCCGAGTTATCTTCGGTTCCGGGGCCCGTTTCACCCACCAATCGGCTCTGCGTGACCTCCATTGCCATGTCGGTCAGATCATCAAGGAGTTCCCTTTCATATTCACCGATCTCTGAAGGGATATTTCCATCACTTGAAATACAATATTGGCCAAATGGACGCTGCGCCAGTTTTGAAGCAAGCGTATCCCAATCAGGGTTACGCCTATAACGCTCTTGTTGCAGCAAATTCTTCAAGCCATCTGACCGCGAACTATCTTCCCAAGCGTGCATCCCGCATGGAAGGACCAATCGATGCGGGATTGAAACCCTTACCTTCAGATCTTCGATGATTTCCTCCCATGGGCGATCAACTTCCTCGGCCGCTTCCCACTCGATTGCGAAATTTCGACCGAGACCCGGTGCCTCCATTAGAATTCGAGCACGACCGGCAGCAGGTTTTTGTTCCACCCAGAGCGAAACCGCCGCCTGCTCAGCTAACGGCTTTCCGATTGAGACAGTGGCTTTTCGCGGCGGCGGCGCAGCCTCCTTGCGCAAGTAAACCGACACGTTCTTCTGGCCGGCCGGGATCGCAAGCGAGGCAGGTTCAGGACTCCGGTAAACGCAGCCAGCCTCAAGGGTTTCTTCAGGTCGAATAAGATCGAAGTTTTTGGCACCATCAGCTCCGAAAACAATCGTCGACATCCTCGGAAAGAAATCAAAGAATATCGGTGCGCCATTTCCGGCCCTTTCCGCCGCGGACAAAGCGCCACGCGCAACAGCCTGGGCCGGCAAAGTGAATACCGGAGCGAGAGACATACGTTCAATCTGGGAAAATATCGCGTTCTTCAGCGCTCCCTCGGTCAAGGTCTCGAAGAGCACCACGTCGCATCCTCTCAGATCGATTTCATCTTCGATACAAGTCGTGGTGTTCGACGCATCATAGTTACTGAGGTCAAGAACCTCCCAATCTCCATTTTTCTGTCGAAGCATTTCGGGTCGGCACTCCATGCCCAGAGCTGCCCTCCCGACAGATGCAGCAATCGCGCGATGCGCAGTTCGGGCTGAGAAACCATCATCTCCAACTGCCGCATTTCGTGCAGCCAAAACGAGGTTTTCGTAGCCGAATTTGCATTTTGTGTGGTTCGCCGCTTCTCGCCTTTCGGCTGCCAGAACTCCGCGTGCACTTCGGATCAACAGCTTTTGTGTGGCAACTCCCAGCCGATCTTGACAAACGACCCCTATACTCTGGCCTTCTTCAACCAAGCCCTGTTCGATTGCATGAAGGGCAGCAAGAACTGGTCGCCAAACAAGCAGAGGATTTTTGTATTTCCCGAAATTTAGCGCATCTAGAAGGTGCTCCTGATGGGCCTCGGAGCCATCTGGACCTTCGTCAATAGCCAATACATTGTATGCAGCTCCCTGCGCTGCTCCCGAGAAACAAGCTGCCAGAATCTCCAAATTCTCGTTTTGCAGTTCTAGAAGCGAGCGAACGGATACGCGCCGTTCCGCAGCGCCAACCTCTCCCCATCCTCCCCCGAGACCGTGCGGAGCAATGTCGGCCTGAGCGCCTCCAATCCACCGGGTGCTTCGGCCATGTCCAACACATACTGCTGAACTTAGAGGTCCACTCCTAACGAGCTCAACAGGCCCGACTTCCTCGTCATCACCTGGCAAAGAACGCCAATTCTTGGCGACAAAGTCGCGCCATCCATTCACATCGAAACCGCAAAATTTCCGGATGCTCATGCGAATGACTCGTAGATTTCGCCCCTCACAAAATCACGAACCGCACCAAAGCCTATAGAAAGGTCTTCACCGGCAGGTCCCAGGGCAATGGCGTTGGCTCTAACCTTTCCTCTTTGGGCGCTCGCTTGGCCAGCTTGACCTCGAGCCGGCGTCATTATCAAACCGTGCCGAAGCACCTCGGTTTGAGCGAGCACTTGCATCTGCTGTAGCAGAAGGGCTGCATCATTCGCGCTGTCCTCAAGAGAGAGCCGACGCATGGAATGCGGAGTCCAAACTGCAACGCGACGAGGTAATTCTGAACTGTTTGGGTCTGAAATCCTAAGAGCGACGTGAGCTCGTGCAGCACTCAAAAGTGCTCCAGGCTTTTCAGGCCGGGATTGAACTTCTACGATTCGATTGGTTTCACGCAGCCAAAATACAGCGATCGGTCGATCTTGTTCAAACCAGCGCCCTCCCGCCGCTTCGGAATTCCAAGAGATCGGTGATTGGGCAATCAGCTCCGCTTCGCTCAGTTCGTCGATAGCCAAGATAATCGCAAGCACTGCGAAATCCGTCCATGTCTCCGCTTGCCATGCCCAGAGATCGTCCTCAATTTTCCGCCGCAGCAGCAGTCTTAACCAATTCGTATGGACCTCTCGATAGCTCTTGTCTTGCATCAGCACATAGTTCGGTGTGGCGCCGGGCGGAGCGATCATTACTCCCAAGTCTGAAAGCTTTCTCGCCAAGGTTCGGCACTTTTTCTGGAAGCTCTCGACCTGCTTATAACGCGCACTGGACTTCGCACGCGGATGCTCTCGCAACCATTCGCGAGCCACGTCACTGGCGAGGCGCGCATATGCGTTCAGGACGCGATTTTCCAACGTATCGAAATTCTCCCGCCGAACGGTCGCCAGAATTCGCTGCGATGCCCCGGCTCGTTCGGGGGTATTACGGCCCGGTTGTCGAGTGAGCCACACCATAGAAGCACGGTCCATTTCCTGAACCCGATCGAGAGGAGTTAGTTCACGCTGGCGACGTAAAACTCGTCTTATTCGTTTCTCAAGCTCGCGAAGGATGGGCTGCATGTGACGAGCTTGTCGCACGATCTCCGCCATTTTAGGGTCTGCTTCATTCTCGGCGCGCCGCCATGCCTCCCGAAGCCGGCTCCAAATTTCATTTGGATCCTCTAGCGCCTCCTCAAGCTCTTGGATACGGCTCAGAACTTCGTTCATGTGCTGAAGAGCCTCTACACCTTCAAACTCGGCGTCGGTGACTGGTTCATAGCCAGTGCGAGGCCGCACCGGAAATCCCTGACGCTCGGGAGCGACTGCGTGATCTCTTTTCGGGTAAGGTATGAGCGCCAACCCAGTGGACGTATCTCTCACCCTACCACTGAGGAGCGTTGTGTATTCAAACCCACGCGGCGCATCACCAGAATACTCACCTAAAAGGCAGTCAAAGGGACCAAATACGCTACCTTCTGACAATGAATGTGCCGACCAAGGGCGTGTCAGCAGCCGCATCAGCGCGTGACCCCATTCCAAACAAACTGCCCAGTAGCCTCAGCTTGCACGATAGACTCGTCAATCGCTTGCGCGAGGACATCGTCACCCAAGTCACGTTCCACAAAGGATTTCAATTTCGAGAATTGTGGCCCTGCCATATCGACTTCAACACCGCGAAGCTTGGGGAGAAGACGCATTTCGACTTGATCGGCTAATGCATCCTCGACACCACGACCGCCCTCAATATCCGGGTAATTCGCAGCATAGGCCATGATTGCTCTGCCCAATCGATGGCCAAAAGGTCTCTTGAAGTCGCGCATCAGATCAAGCATCTCCTCGACCCTGCCTGTCACACGAGCATCCCCCTCAACCAATGAGCTTGACCGAACCCATTTGCTCCACGCTTCTTGCGACAAAGCCTTGGTTGGCTCTGTTTCGCCATCGGCTCGACCGTCCTTAATTTTTTTCGGCGCGGCGAAACGGAGGATGTTGGCCCGATCCACGACTTTGTCAGACAGTGATTGCGTGCTTTCGTCCTCGTTCATCGTTCCAGCAAACAGAAGATTGTATCCAGGAAAAATCCGCGGTGCGTGCTCCATGTTCGGGATTTCAAGTTCAATTTCGGCATCCTTGCGCTCGTTTTTATCTGCAACATCGCTCGGTCGCGGACGACTTTCCAAACGGCTCAAAAAATCTGAGAAATAGTATTCCACTCGGGCAAGGTTCATCTCATCAAGCAGGACCATCATCATGCGATCCTGCTCGGCATTATCGTTGTTGAGTTCGTCCATCGCCCAAAGCGCACGCGCCATATCTGTCGGCCGAAACTTGCCTTCTATGTAATTGTAGAACCCCATCAGATCCTGTGGGCTGTCCCATCGCGGCTGGACAGGCACCTGAAGAAAGCCGATGCCCATCCCCGCAGCGTATTGTCTTGGCAATTGGCTTTTTCCGGTGCCAGAGATACCGGCAAGCACGGCCATCTGCGTGGTTTCGTTGACCTTCATTGCAGTGTGGAAAGCACGTAGTGTGCGCGCGGGATAATCGAGACCTTTCGCGCGAAGCCGACGCTCTACTCGTTTGATCGCCTCCGCCTCGTTCTCACGCGGCGCGGGCTCCCAATCTCTCATTCCCAGAATGACAGGCGGCGTCTCCTTGAGCTCGCGGAGTGGATCAATTTCGCCGGTTTCACCATCAACCGAACGTCCTTCTTTTCGCGCAATTTCTGCTTTCAAGTATGCCAATCGTGCATCAAGTGTGCTGCGAGTTTCCTTGAGCGCTTCAATTTCGCCAGCGATACGGCGCACTTCTTGCGAGTGTGCTGCAATCTCGGCTGCAACGCGGCCCTGTTCGGTCTGCGCGTGCGCCAACGTCTCCCGCTCAGAAGCAATTCGAGTATTCAATTCAGCCAATTCGGTCTCTTGAGACGTCTTTCGACCTTCCAATCTTGCGGTTTCCGTCTCCAGATCTTTTGCCCGAGCTTCGAGACGATCTACACGAACTTCGGCCTCTTCAAGGTCTCGCTGCTTGTCACGCAGACCTTCGAGCGACTCGGAAATCCTGTCATGTTCCGATTTCAATGCCTCAATACGCCCAACAAGCTCCTCCGCCCTTTCAAGTCTTTCTTTGACTTCAAGAAACTCTGCACGAAGCGGGGCGATTTCTGCTTCGAGTTGCTGACGTTCGATTACCGCGGCTTCGGTTTCCTGTCGGACAGCAGCGACTTCCTCGCGCCGCTCTCTTAGGCTCTCCCATTCAGAGAGCAGCTCTTCCTTCTGGCGGCGCAAACCATCCACTTCGACCTGCAAGTCAGCGACAACGGCCATCGCCTCTCGGCGCTTCTCCAGCTCCGCCTCGAGGTCGTCCATCAGTCGCTGCTTTTCCTCCAAACGTTTTTCATAGACAGCTAGCTCTTCGATCGGACCAGCCGCAGTGACAGCACGGTCGTGGCGCGCGGCAAGTGCGAGTTGAACGATCGCAAGCAATATGAGCGCACCAGCAATCGCGAGAACCACTAGAGTATTATCGGTCAGCATTATCGATTACCTCACTTGCGTTTTGACCTTGCTGTTGCGGCAAATCGAGCAAGTCTGGTTCGGGACTGGCCGGCGTTTCTACGGCTTCAATTTGCGCTCTCAATTCCGCCAATTGTATTCGCGCTTCAGATTGCTGCGCATCCAAGCGGGACAGTTCAGCCTGTCGCGCCTCAACACGCGCACTAAGGCGAGCCTCTTCGGTCCGCAAACTTTGCAAGGTTGCTTGTGACGCTTCCGCGGAGGCTTGTGCAGACGCAGTTTCAACTTGAAGGTTTTGACGACGCTGCTGCAAGCGATCAATATCCGTCTGCAAGCTCGTTGCCTGACCTGTATGTTCCGCCACTCGAGCGACAGCCGCGTCCAAGTCTACCTGTGTTGCCGCGAGTTTTGAGCGCGTGGCCTCAACCTCGATTTCCAGGGACGGCAAAGTCTCTTCTAGCTCTACTTTTCTCGCTTGCAAGCGATCGACATCTGCTTGCAATCTATTGAATTCAGCACGACGCGCATCAAACTCCCCCAACTCTCCCTGCGCTGACGCAATCTGTGAATTGATCGTCATGAGTTCGGCATTTGCTGCTGAAAATCGCTCTTGGACGAGCTCTAAAGCCTCGGCGACTTCGGCACGCTGCGCCTCAATCCGTGTGAGCGCGGCTTGCGCAATATCGGCTTCGTTTTGTAACTGCGACATGCGAGATTGGGCACCAGCAACATCTGCACTTATTGAAGATCGTCGACCTTCGAGTTCTTCGAGATCTGCTGTAAGTTCGTCGAATTTTGTCTGGGCTTGAGCAAGTTCCTGTTGGCGCATGCTCAGTCTTTGCATAGTTGCAGCAACCTGCTCCTCTAGATTGGTCAATTGGACCCACATTTCCCAAGTAAGGCGCTGATTTCGCTGTCCTGACCATTATATTTCCTATATAAAACATGGTGTTGAAGGCTGCGAGGGGCGCGTTTTATGGATCACCCAGAGGGTGCGGGCTTGCAACG
>JAUHVK010000060.1 GCA_030425145.1 Alphaproteobacteria bacterium
GTCCGGGACCACCACCTTCGGCACACCACCAAGATAGCTGAACATACGGGTGTGTGCGCCGATCCAGTCTTCCAGCCCTTCGGAGGCAACGGCTTCGGCATAAGTGTAACTTGATGCCCCCATGGCCACGACAAACAGCTTGGCGGTACGGACCTCGCCAGTGTCAGGATCAACGATCTCTATCGTATCCCCCGAGAAGTCCACGAAGACTTTCTCACCTCCTATATGTGTCTGACGCATGCTGGGGCGGACGCGTCCCTTCCAAGCGTCAAAGTGTGTGCAAAACCAAGTGTAGCCGAAGCCGCGAGGATGCTGTTCGCGGTATTCCTGCCAAAGCAGCATGCGGGTGACCCCGCGCTTGCGCAGTTCCTTGTCGATCATCGACCAATCGGGAACGGGACGGTTCGGATCCGGGATCGTAGGTGATGCTGGAAACAAAAGCAGCTCCAGACCGTCATCATCCAGGCCCTCAGGCAGAGGCCAACCCAAGCCTGCTTCCCGAGCGCGCCGCACATAGGTTCCAACGCTTCCTTTCCCAAGTCCCAGTGACGTGGCGATCGCCCGCTCACACTCAGCCCTCGGGCAAACTTCAATCTCAATACATCTCGAATCCGGCGCATGTTCAGACGTCCTGTCGGCATTCAGCCCCTCCCTGTGAATAGGAGAGGCAGTATCCTCAGTACGTCGACCAGGTCTGCCCACGATCCCGCGAAATCAGTGCCCGCGTTCGTGTGAAATCAGTGCCCAGCTTCCCATGAAATCTATGCCCACGATCAGGTGAAATCGGTGCCCGTCTTCACGCGAAACACGCAGAGCAGGGGGGCTGCGTGCCGGCGGCCCACCCACTGACCGTCTGATACGGTGGCTAGACGGGATGGAGGCGGGATTCCTGACAGCGATGCGGCACCTCGACGATATCGAAACGTGGGCGACGCGGGCGGAAGACGAGATTAGCGCGCTCTCGGGCCGCACGCCCCCGTCCTTGTGCACGGCACTGACCGAATGGCCACTTGTCTCCGCACCGATGGCCGAGACCCTGACCGGCGCAAGCCGTGCCGCCGTTCAGCGCAACCTCAACTGGATGGAAAAGCGAGGCTTAATCCGAGAAGTTACGGGGGAAGGGCGGTACCGGATGTGGCGTGCAGCGAGCTGAACGCTCTGTGTGAAGCGCCTGCATGAGGGAACAGGTTTGCCTTCCTATCCTCCTGGTGTGCAAACGCACTTTTCGGCGTGCCGTGTCAGCACGGCTTTAGCGATATCTGAAGCTCCGATAGTTCTTGGACAAATTCGTCCATACCCAAGAAGAGGCTGATCAACTCATCTTGGCGCGGCTGGCCAAAGGCCAGCCGGTAAGTGGCCAAAGATTTGATAAGATCCTTGTAGCGCTCCGTCTCGCGGCTGAATGGCGGGATGAGGACGATCCGCTCAATCTTGTGGTTACCTGGGTAGACCCAGTACGGAATGATGTCTCCCGGGCGACCATTTGATAGCTCATAATCTTGTGCGGCCTCAAACATGGAGACCCATGGTGATTGACTGGTCTGCGCCATAAGCGGAGTTGCGGAAAAAGCAGTGGCTACATTGCGCCGAACTGCATGGTTCTTGTAACGGTGGACCCGACCTTCACGCTGCTCAATATCAACAGGATTCCGAGGGAGATTCCAGTGCACAACCCGAGAGCAGTAGGGATGAAAATCCAATCCTTCCTGTCCAATTGATGTGGAAGCGAGAACAAACGGCCTGAACGGCGACTTGAAAGCCGCCTGGACTGCGGATGTTCGGCGCACCCCCTTTTCTTCCTCAGCTTTTGTTGCAAAACGCATGGCGAAACGGGCACGCACTTCGAAGGTCTGTTCATACAGACGCCCCGCTTTTGTCGACCAGTGGTCCAATGTGATCTGTGCAGGGCGCAAGGCGACCACAGCAATAACGCTTGAAGCGATGACCTTCGCACGATCCTTCGGAGCTAATTTTTCGGCGCGTTCGGTTTCCAGGACGAGTTGAAGATATTCGTCCAGAACCGCAGGAAGGTCGCTTTGCGCGGCGTGCTTAATGATGTCGCGCCAATAATTTAGAGGCGAGGTTTCGGCCAGCAATGCGCGGGTTTCAGGCTGATTATATAGGCTCCGAAAACCGAGTGCGATCCCGATTGATGCGCTGATCAATTCCGGGTCGTCTACGGCGAGCTCCGGGCAAAGTCGCGAAAGAGCTCGAAGTGCACATATCGCAGGCGAGCCAAGCGCAAGGCTGGCTAGCTTTTCGACAACTGTGTCAGGGTCGGTTTCACCCTGCCGCTCATCAGCTTGGAGTGCCTCTCGAAGTGTGGCGATCGTTCGAGCCATTGCTCCATGTTCATCGTGACCATCATGGTCGACGACTCCGACTCTGGACCATCGCACTTCGCGCCCGAGCGTTCTGTCAAGTGCGAGCGCGAGGACGCGGTCGTTCGATTGAGCGAGTTCTGCGATTGCATCCACCGCAAGCTTCTCACGCAGAGCCATGCAGGCCTGAGCGTGCAAAATCTCATAGCTTTCAGCTCGGCCGAACCGCCGCTCCAACACGAGAGGATCAACAAGTGCCGCCAAGGAGGGCGACGGGTAAAGCATTGGCATTAGTTCATCGACGCCAACTGGCCTACTCGTCCTGCTGACAAGGTCCGGCACCATACCCATTTTGCGGCTCGCCTCGTGCGATAGCAAAGCCGCGATCGCGTCTGGAACCATCGACCAATCCGAGAATACCAACGCCTTTGTGCCGGGTCTTGGCATTCCAAACGAGGGGCGCGACGGTGGAATCCAGAGCGATCTACCAAGGTCGTCGTTGAACGCCAGATCCGCAAGTGCACGCATCCTTCCATTGCGCAAGGGAAGCTCTGCATAGTCTTCAATCTGTTTTTTGCTGATGACGTGTGAAGAGGCCTGTCGAATTGCCTTGCGAAGCTCGGCGGCAGGATTGGATTTCAAGGCTTGCAGCCGATCGCGCAGCTTGTACCCTCGCATGAAATTCAGCAAGTATGGCGCAGATTTCCAGTATTCGATGATGCTGGGCGCGCCTACGAGTTCCGCAACTTTTGCGACGGCTTTCGCTTCTCGCAGATCGTCGGTTCCGATCTTTATCTCGGGCATAGCATCTTGGACGAGAGAATTGCGGTCTTCGGTAGAATCGACGCGCTCCGTGCGCGCGATGACCAGGCTCAGGAGGCCCTGTACTTTATCGCGTTGCTCTAATGCGGTCGCTCGGGTCTCTGGCATCGACTGCAGCGATCGCCTGAACTTTGCAAGTTCGCTTTTCAATTCCTCTACGCGCGCCGGACCTTCAACATCACCGAAAAGGAAGCCCATCGTCCGCAAAAAGTCGTCGTAGTGGTCGCCCTCTTCCGGTGCATCGCTCGCAAGCGTTAGCATGCGATACGGCGTGGCGGACAAAAGCAGAAGCTTCGCCTTCGATCCGCCCTCGCCACTATAGGAAAACAATGCCTGCGCTAATTCCGCGGCCTCCGCCTTTTTGGGCGCAACCTCGGCATCATGATCGTGCAGAAGTTCGGCGAAGCGCTGGAATTCGTCGAGAATGATGAGATTCGGTGTCAAAGCGTTCACACAGATCTTAGCAAGCATGCGTCGCAGCTCACCGATCATGACCGCGGGGCGCTGGTCGTTAGGATAGGGGGGATGCTTGTGCCGCCTTGCGAGGTCTGCCGCCCCGCGAATCCTTTCGATGAATGTGTCATCGACGACCTGGTTGAACGTATCAGCGATGTCTTTCGAAATCCGTTTACGATTACCTCGGATCCATGCCGTTCGGCCCGGCCAGTTCTCTTCGGAAACGCCGCCGCGAAACACTTGCTGGATGCCGCGATGGCGCAGACCGATACGCTTGCGGAGCATTTCAAAGATCAGCGCCCGTTCCTCTGCGGTCCCATAGGAAGATTTGAGGTCTAATGCCGTTCCCGGGGTGAGGCTGATCAGATTGATGGGTTGGGAGGCAATCCCGCCTTCCTTCTCGATCTCGAGCGGCAACAGCGTCAGGCGGGTGTTGAGCGGTTTGCTTGCAGAGTCCACTACGTTGAGCGACTTGATGTTCTGGGCCGCAATCGCCTGATTGGAGCAGATGTAGACAATGTTGACGCGGTCGACTTTGCCCTGCAGGTGTTCGATGGTCTTGGCAATCACGCCCCTGGCAACCATGGTTTTGCCCAGCCCAACCTCGTCCGCGACCAGGAACTGATCTGTCGGGGACGGATCAGTAAATAGCCTTCGAAAGGCGTAGTCGACCGTTGCTTTCTGAAACGGCTTCAATAGCGCAAGGTGCTCGGCGGCGCTATAGGTCACTTGCGTCCCCTCTTTCTGGTCACAAGCGGCTCGAAGCTGTTCCACAGCGTCAGAAACTCCTTGGGAACAACGGTTTTGTCACTGGCCGGGTCACCAAGCCGTTCGATCAGGCGGCCGATTTCTTCGAGCTCGCCGCTTTCCAGATTCAGCGCCCGCACCATTGGCTCAAGAAGCGACGTTTTTCCATCGCCCAAGCTGCGAAGCCACTGGCCATCACCACCCGTGTCGCTTTCCAGAAAACTTCCCTCGCCAAGCGTGCCGAGCAGCATACGGAGATAGTGCAGGAAGTTGTCCGCGTTCTCGATGTGGGCACGGAGAATGGCGGCGTCGCGGCCCTCTGGGACGCCGACCAAGCGCGCACCAAGCGTGAAAGTCACTGCCACCTGTGTCTCCTCATGAAGCAATCGAATTCCCAGCCAGCGCGTAACATCGCCAAGAGGAACAGCACCCAATGCAAGCTCTGTATCGGAACCAGAAAGTAATCTGCTTAAATCGTATCCCTGTTCATTCGCAATTGTGATCGCCCTAACAAAACATCGGACGCCATCGGGCAGCAAAACATGCTTGTCTTTGGTGGCCAGTTGCAGCTCAAGTTGGATCAGGTCGCCCACTTCGGAACAACAAAGATCAAGCGGCAGCGCCGAGATGCCTGCCCTCATTTCCTCCAGCTTCTTTTCCGCCTTTACGGCCTCGTCCAGGGTCGGTGGATCCTTCGGTGTGTAACTGGCGAGCAACCGCTGGAACGCTTCGGAAAAGAGGGCCTGGTCGATTGTTCCCATGCGCGTCTTCGGGCCGTCCAAGGTTGCCATCACCTCGACATTTCGCGTCCGCCCGCCCTTGGTCGGAACCGTCGCAGCTGTGGTCGCATTTGCCGAACCAGTGTGGATCTGAAGCCGGGATCCCTTTTCCACAAGGTAGACTTTTGCATGAAGCCCTTCGAGATCTGACGGATTCGGTTCATTCGCCGCGCCTTCCTCATACTCGGTTGCACGCTCATCGAGTGTCGAGATCGAGAAACGCTCTCGTATTTCCGGATCTATGCCGTCAAGTTCCTCGGCGCGCGAGACGAGTTGGCGGTTTTCTTTCGATCCGTATCCCTTGGCGAGCCTTTCGAGCACAGGAGCGGTGACAAAGGGGGAAAGAACCGCAAGCTTTTCGCCGTGGGGAAGCACCCAGCCATCACCATCCAGACCATTGACCGCGAAGCGGACCTTTGTCGCCCCTGCAGGAAGATCCTCCCACCGAGTTCGTTCCAAATCCGAGATTAGCGAAGCCAAGTATTTCGGAGGTGCAGGTCGAGTGGCTGGATTGGTGAGGTTCGGGAGGGCGCGCAGCAACTTTGTCAGTGCGTGGTTATCGTCATTCTTTCCTTCGTGTACGGTCCCATCGAGAGCCAAAGCGAGGTCCCAGCACCTATCATTAGTGAGATTTCTTGACAGGATCGCCACTCTCATTCGAACAGGGTCTGTTTTCTTTTGGGGCTCGAAACGAATGCACCACAGCTTTGGATGGAACGCACCTCCACCGGGGGCCGCGACTTCCACAATGGTTTTTTCGTAGAGCGCCATCAGCCTCGCTGTCTTCGGATTGGCCTCCTTGATGCGGCCGCGATCACAATAGACTGCGATGCGGTCGGCCATCCGCTCGACGCTCTGCAACAACGCGAGTGGGCTTCGCAGCATTTCGTCTCTGTTCTCGGCATCGCGGAACACGATGCTGATCGGAATGGTAAGCGCCGTCTCGAAATCGAGCGAATACGTCGTGGCAACGGCATGCCCGAAGCTGTACCCGTCCGGGGCACGCACCAGCGCGGTGTAAAGTTCTCGGTTCTCAGGGTCGAAAGGCGAGTCAGCTGACATCAACGAGCTCCCCGAGGTAACGCCGCGCAATTCCCCAGCGGAAATCCAGCGGCGCGAGGCCTGAAGCGCCTGACCAGCGTTCGAGAGGTGCATCATGAAGCAACCGAGCCTTCATCCGCTTCAGCGTCTGCTCGCGCTTTCGTAGAAGTTCAATGGCGTCTTGGTCTTGGTCCAATGACGTCTTGCCGTGCAGCGTCATTTCGAGCCAGGCTCGAACGAAAGCCCGAGATGGTTCGCGAAGGTTGTGACTGGTCGTTCCCACGATCTGGAACAGATCCTCCAAGTCCCAGTTTTGAAGCGCGAGAGCCGGCAGACTTTTTTGCCATTCCTCAAGCCTTTTTCGGTAGTCTTCGACCAATGCAGGTGCCTCGCCATGAGCTTTGGCATTCGGGCGATCCGCCGCTCGTAAGGCAAGCAGCAGATTGTAGAGGATGCTGGCGCCGTGCATCACGCCAGAGAAACGCTCCGCATGGCGGAGAATGGATCGATTGCGGTCGGATACCGTGTCTTCATGCACTTGCCATGCCCAATCTTCGCTGAAGTCTTTCTGTTTCGAGGCAAGTTCGTTCAGCAAGCTTTTTTCGGCACTGGCAGCTATGCGATCACGCAAGAAATCAGCTTCTTCAGACCGCAGCGTAAAATCTGTTTTCTCGAACAGGTTTTCTGGCCTGTTCGGAAGGCTTGGCGCCCATAATGTGAAATCGTGATCCCTTATACTCTCTGGTCCATAGGCCAAAAAAGAAGCTGGATTGCCGCCTCGCGTGCGGATGCCAAGCGTATGCATGCCAGCCCAATAAACGCTCGACGGGAGCCTCTTCAGGCTCCGTCCGGCCACGCGGCCGATTACACCTCCGGTCTTGTCGCCGCGCAAAAGTGCTTCGCTCAGTTTGAACTCAAGGTCCCGGGCGAATTTCGTGCGCTCTGCCTGACTTGCCTTTCGCTGCTGTGCTTCCTGATAGATCCAAGGAACGAACAGCATGTAGCGTATCCGTGTTTGAATCGTGCTGGTGCCCGGAAAGAGGAGATCAGCCAGCCCGTCGCGGATCGTCCCCAGGCCAAGCTCATCGCGCGCCTCTGGCTGCTTGAACAGATCGATGAGGGTCTGGGCGCGCCGCCGCTCTTCAGGGTCAAAATCGATCCAGGCAAGATAGGACATAGGCTACTAACGTGTTGAAATAGATAGGGTTAGGTCAGGGTCCTCCCTGAAATGCTGTGGCTCGGCCAATTCTAATCGACCGTGGTCTATCCAGAACACGGCCACTCCTTGCAGCGTGTGCTGCGGGAACAGTTTTGCCACCAGACCGGTATAGGCAGAAAGCTGCGGCCAGTAGAGGCCGAAACCCTCACCCGCACCGCCGGTCTTATGGTCGATCAAAAGGCAACCCTTCGGCCCAACTGCCAGCAGGTCGACCATACCGGGAATTTCAGCACCCTCTTTAGTACGTCCTAGAAGGGGGATTTCGCAAAGCAGAGCGGTGTATCCATCGGCCGCAAGCCAGGCGTTCAGCGCAGCGGCTCGCTCCGCGACCAGTTCCAGTGTTGTATCGTCCAACCCGGTAGCCTGGGGCAGGCCTTCAGTAAGATCAGGACGCGTCAGGCAAGTCCGCAAGGCAAGGTGGATCGCTGTCCCACGGGCCGCGTCACTGACTGTGCTGGGCCATGGCGTACCCAAGCTGATACCTTGGCTTTCTGGTGCAGGCAGGGCCGTCGTGGCTTGTGATGGCTGCAACCTCCAGGGCGTCAAGTCTACAGCAGGCAAGGGGGTAGCGCTGCCAAGCCGTGGTGTATCCGTGATCTCTGCCTCGGAATACGTGGTGAAGCCCGCGTGTTCAGGCAACTGCCTGATGATGGCCGGGCAATCAATCCCGCCGATGCGCAGTGTATCACCACCGATTTGCGGTGCGCAGGCATCCATGAACACATGGAACAGGCACTTGGCTTCCGGAGCTTCCTCCTCACGCTCCTTCAGGAAGCTTGGCCACTCCAGAACCAGCCGGTCGCGTGCCCGGGTCAGGGCGACGTAAAGAAGGTTCTTCGCATTTGCCTCGAAATCCGCGCGCCGATCTTCAATGAACCGCCGCTCTGCTTCCGGAGCGGCAAATCCAGGCGTGTGGATCAGTGCGGCCGAGGCTAGCACGGCGTCCATATCGTCGATCTTGTCAAGCGCGGTGAACCGGGTCGCGGTGCTGCCCGGCCAGTCTTCGATCCCGTGGTCGAATTCCGCAACCACGGTGATCGGCCATTCACGCCCCTTGCTGGCGTGCCATGTGACGATCTCGACCGCCTCGGCGCTGTTGGCGGCGGGGTCGGGACGGCGGTCGAAATCGCGCTCGCTGGCGCGAGCATCCAGCCAGCCAAGAAACACCTTGGCGCTTTCGCCATGGAACCCCGCTGCGGCCTTGAGATCACGGTGCGCGGATTCGAAGTCGCTTGCTTCGGCTTCAAGCCGCAGAAGGTCAGCACGCGCCTGTGCTGCGTCGGGGTGACGTTCCGCCCAGACCCGAAGCCCAGAAGCATTGATCACCAGGTCCACTGCATTGGAAATCGGCAAGCGAGTAAGGCGGTCAGACAACGCCGCCAGCTGCATCAGGACCGGATCATCCGCCAACCGACCTTGGATCTGCGCTTGCATGGCGGCTTGCAGGCTGAGCGGATCAGGGCCGAGGGTGCGCAGGACAAGCGCGGCATTCGTATCGGCAGGGTTCGCGGCATAGCTGAGTGCCGCGCGAGCCGCCTGAACAACCGGGCTTGTCGCCCAGCCATCCTCGGCAATGCGGACAGGTACGCCGCGCGCGCGCAATGCCTCGGCATAGCGGGCGGCGGTCGCGTGCCGGCAGACCAGAAGAGCGACGTCAGAGGGGCGCACGCCCCTTGGGGCCTTGTTGTGTCGATCAGTGATCGTTTCGCCCGCCTGCAAGATCTGAGCGATACGTTCTGCAACGTGCTCTTGCGGCTTCGAGTACTTTCGAACCCCGCGACCTTTGACGATGTTCAAGATCTCGAGCGCCGGACCGGACACCGGATCACGCGTCGGGGCTAGCGGGTTGTAGCCTGCGCCAAACAGCCCTGCACCCATAGCATTGACGAAGTCCATCACCGCTGGTGTAGATCGCCAGTTGCGGTCAAGGGGCTGCGTCGCATCGGGGTTGGCCGCCGCCAGCGCCTGAGACAGGCGGGGATCAGCGCCCTGAAACCCCATGATCGACTGCTTTACATCCCCCACCAGCAGGGTTCGTGGCGCACGGGCACCCAATTGCCAGAGCAACGCGAACTGCACCGGGTTGGTGTCCTGAAATTCGTCGATGATGACGCAGTCGATCTCATCCAGCACGGCCTGTCGCACTGCCGGATCAGTGCGCAATAGCCGCTCGGCGCCTGCAATCATGTCGGCATAGTCAATCAGCCCAAGCGCCTTTTTGCGCGCCTCGTAAGCCTCCATCACTTCCTGCGCACAGGCGATCAGACAGCGGAAGTGCAACTTCGCATCGGCCAAGGGGCCGGGATGTGAAGACAGCACCTCGGCAGCCTGCATGATCGCAAGAGCAAGGTCATCGTAGCCCTCTGGCGTTTTCGTACGGCTGTTCGAAGTGAAGAGGCTGCGCAGGGACTGCCAAAGGCTCCAGTCCCGATCCAGCATCGCCGGGTCGCGTTCGACACGCCGAAACAGGGCCAGATTGTTTTCCAGCGTCTCGCGGGGGCCCTTTGCTGTGACGCCGTCCATACCACCGTCCGGAAAGGCCGTGAGCATGGTAGCAACTGCCGTCGCCAACACATCACGGGCGGCTGCGGGATCCGCGAGCACTTCGCCATAGATCGTATCAAGCCGCGCTAACGCGGGAGCGATCAAGCCCGGATTACGGCCTTTGTCGCCGAGCCCCCGCAACAGGTCGATCATCGACAGAACTCGGCCCCGTAGTGAATCTTCGACCGTTTCGCCTTTTTGCCAGTTGGGCTGATATCCGAACCGCTCGGGTTCGGCCTTGATCGGATCAAGCGACTTTGCATGAGCCAGCGCCTGCCGGATCAGCAGCTCGCGTTCAGCATCGCCAAGGTGACGCGGTTGCAGCGATGCACCGGCTGCCAGCGCATGTTCCGTCAATAAACGCAGGCCTAAGCCATGGATAGTAGAGACATATGCGCGCTCCACGGCCATAGCCTCGGTGACCAGCCCGTCCGCCAGAAGACCCGCCCGGATACGTTCGCGCAATTCGCCCGCGGCGACTTCGGTAAAGGTCACAGCAAGGATGCGTTCGGGCCGGACGATCTTGCGCTTCACCCAGTCAGAAAGCTGTGTCTTGATACGATGCGTTTTTCCCGCGCCAGCGCCAGCGGGAACGATGATCAACCCACGGTCTGAATCTGCTCCGTCCATGGTCATACCTCCTCGATCTGGCGGATGAACGCGGTAACCAGGGTCGAACCATCAGTCAGCGCATAGGGTGTGAACCCTGCTTCTTTCTTGAAATAGCCCTCATCGGCTGAGGTATTCAGCACCACCCGGCCGGCCACTAGCTGCGCCAGCCGTTCAGCAAGCATTGCAACAGCCGCATCGTTGACGGCGTCGCCCATGTCGCGGGCGGGAGATCCTTCTGCAGGCACATGCCCGGAAGTTAGGAGCCCACCATCATTCATAAGGTGATAGGCAATTCCGACCTGTCGGCCAATCAGTGGGTCCATCCCGTCGCCGTCGTGCCGGATAGGACGGGCGAGCATGTCTCGGTATAGACCTGCTTGCAGATCCCACCCGGCCTCCATGCGCCTGCGCCGGGCCGATGTGCCGCTTTTCTTGTGATCGACGACAAGCAGTTCTCCGTCTGGCAACTCAAGGATCGCATCGGCCTTGCCGTGCAGGTTGATGCCATGCGCTTCACCCGCCAGCCAGATTTCGTTGCCGATGATCTTTGCGCCAAGCGCCAGCAGATGTTCGCGCCAGCGCAGCGCCGCTTGAAGGATCTCGCGCTCCAGCCCGCTGCGCTCCATTTCCCATGATGCGCTACGCAGGAACCCCGCATGGCGGGTCAGCGCACGATCATAGGCCTCTGTAACCGCAGCAGTCAGTTCCGCAGGCTCTGGCACAGGCCGGTCTTTGAGGAATAGATGTTCAAACACGTCATGGGCAATGTTGCCTTTGGCCATGACATCGAGGTCCTCGGCCGACCAAGACATGTCGCCAGCCCCAAGCTCGTCGAGAAGCCACGCCAGTGGGCTGACGAGAAGCGTTTCCAGCCTTGAGGGTGATTGGGGCTTGCTCGTCCCGTCATCTTTACGACGGAGCGCCAACAGATCGAGGCCGGGGAACGAGAGAGCCTCGGGGAGGTCGTCCGGTTCCGGCAAGGGTGGCAGACGGTGATGTGCCACAGGCCAGTCGCCGGGCGGCAGGCGCGACAGGTCGAGGACGAGATCATGAGCTTCTTCTATATCCGATATTGCGCGTGCGATTAGCGAAAGCCCAGCTGAAGGTTGCTGCCGCGCGCCCGACAGATCGCGCCAAGGGATCAGAAACGTCACAGACTCCGCGACCGCCTGAAGCTGCTGGTCAAAGAGGTAGAGGCTTTCAGCCAATCCCTCTGCCCTCCCGCGAAGCTGCAAACCGGTGGTGGTTCGAATTGCAGTGATTTCGCTGTCCAGAAACAGCGGGTTTGCGCGGGGCCGGGTCGGATACTGACCGTCGTTGAAATCCGCGATGATCAGATGTCGGCACTGCCGCCACGGAGTTTCGTGCGAAGCCCACAGGCTGACGCCTTCAAGGTTGCGGTCTGCATCGGCGCGCGGCGGCCACGCAATCTGAATGCCGCGCAAGATCCCTTCCCAGTCCGGACTGCCGTCGCCAGGGGGAATGGACAGCCGCGCACGGACCTCTTGCCCTTGCGTTATGCGATCACAGATACGGTCGAGCAGGAACCGCAATTGGGCAAGGCTGCTGGCCGATGCCCGAATATCCGTCCAGAGGTCTTGGTATGCGGGGGTGGGTGAGAGGTTATCACCGCGAAAGTCACCACTCATGATGCTTTCGGCAAGGTCGCGCCCGGTTTGGGCTGACCATGGCATCAGCGGTGACAATGCCAGACTCGCAAGGACCATCGCCGGTGTGGGTGTGCGCTTGGCTAACGCCAGTTGAAGTGCTGTTTCACCAACGATGTCGCGCTCTGGCAGGCCGCCGGGAAGCCCTGAAATTGGCACACCTTGATCGGCAAAGGCACGCGCGATCTGGCGCGTATCGCCCGAGGCAAGCACGGCAATCTCGCGGGCCGGGATGCCGCTTTCGATCAGGATACGCGCACGGGCCGCTGCAAAATCAGCGCAGGCTGCCACATCGCGCAAACCATAAAACGCGAGGCTGTCATCCTTTGGCGCGGCCTCGATCGCTGCCTCGGCCACCCCGCTCTGCAAAGCGTGCAGCCGCGATCCTTCACGCGCCGCGCGCGCCTTGGCGGGCGCGGCCACAGCCCCGAATTCATCCTTAAGTCTTCCATAAAGTGCCCTCATCGCGGCTGGCGCATGCGGATCGATTGACCCTTCAACCACCGGCAATGGGTCAAGAAACCGCCCATGCGGCAGGTCCAGAACATGGCGGACCGGAGCCAGCCCCTCGGGCAAGGCGTCACCCAGCCTGCACCAAAGTGCGATCAGAGCATCCAGATGTCGCCCTGCCCGGCTTTCGCCCATCGCGCCCGCTGATGGAACGCGCAGATCGGCCGTGGCCAGCACCAGATCCTCCAACGCAGCGCTGACTGCCGACATTGTCTCGACCGGTGCGTTGGCCAGGCTCTCTCGCCAGACCGGATGAGGATCTTCCGCAATCGCTCGCCCCGGCGCCCATTCTTCGGCTTTGGGAGCAAGTGATAGATCTGCAAGACCGGTATCGGTGAGACGATACTGCAGGCCGGAGCGGGGATCGGCGACGAGAAAAGGGTAGAACATGGATTTCGGGCTCACTGCGAAAATTGATACTGTATTGGGATATTATTTTGAATCAATGGCTTGTGTGTCCATTGTCATTCTCTTTCGAAATCTCAAACAGTGCATTTCGAAAATTCTCTCATGTGTCTAACCACCCGGATAGACCTCGAAGAGGTCCTCTGCCGCACCACTGTCAGATGAAAGCTCCCTGTAATCCCGTACCAGCTGCGAGATGATGTCTGCCCCTTCAACGATTTCGGCCCAACGGTGTTGAAGCACAGCTGCAGGATCAAGCAGCCCCAGCATGTTACCGGCAATCGCCGCCGTTGAATCGCTTTCTCCACCATGGGTGGCGGCAATCAGCAGGGCCTCTTCGAAGGTCTCTCCGGCGAGGCAGGCATAGAGCGCGATGGACAGCGCCTCCTCGGCGATCCAGCCACCACCCAGAGATTCCACGGTTTCGCCCGCACCATCCCGGGGCGCATCCAGCGCGGCATGGATCGCCCGCGCCGTCTCTGCGCCTCCGGACAGTCGCGCATAGGTTTCTGCGGTTCGCATGGCGCAATCCTCAAGCTTGGCACTGGTTGCAACATCGGCCAGCATTTCGGCCCAGGCGGCGGCGGCCAGCTGGCCGGTCCGGTGACCATGCGTCAGAGCGGATGTCTCAATTGCCATCGAACGAACCTGATCGCGGGGGAGCATCAAGCCGATCGGCGCCACCCGCATGATGGTCCCGCAGCCTTTGCTGTTGTTTCGCGCGAGGTCTCCGAAATGCGCGCTGGCGGCCAAGGACGACAGGCATGTATTGCCCGGCGCGCGGCAGACCCGCAGGCGCGGGTCGTTAATCAGTCCCACATCATCAGTCTGAACCTGCGGTTCGCCACCTTGGGTTTTGAACCAACGCAGCAGCGCGTGATGGATCACGGACGGTGGGTGGCAGATACCCTTAAGAATGCCGCGGACCTGCGCGCGTATGATCCCCTCGACCGTAAAGAGGGTCATCTGGGTGTCATCTGTGATAGCGCCGTGCAGTCCCATGTGTCTTGGCAACTCCGAAATGCCGTTCGGAAAACGATGGTGAATTTCGGCGAGGGACAGGAATTCGATATCGGCACCCAGACTGTCGCCGATCGCCCCACCCAGAAGGCTGGCGTGCAGACGGATCAGCTTCAGCCCGTCATGTCGGGCGTAGTCGCGAACAAAGCGTTCCTGACCGCCCGTCTCGATGGATCCGGGCCGCGCGGCGCGGACGAGGGTCATCGCCTCGCCTGCTGGATGCCCGCGGTCAACCAGCAGAAGGGCTGCAACGGTTCCCGCACGTCCCAGCCCGCCTCGGCAATGGACCAGCACACGCCCGCCATTTTCGAGGATCCGGTGAAGACGGGGCGCCAATTGGCGCCAGCGCTCCATGGCCTTCGGTGTTGGTACATCCAGATCGGGGATCGGGAAGTGGTGCCAGTCCATACCTCGTGCCTTGGCCGCATCGCCAAGACCTGTGACGGAAAGCAGCTCTAACTCTGCGTCCTCGATCAGGGTCACAACTGCTTGGGCCCCCCAGGCCCTGATCGCATCAAGGTCAACGTCGAGATCGCGGTCCCATCCCGCGCCGAAGACACTGTCGCCTTTCTTGCCAGGACATAGGGTGAGGCCGAGATGACCGTTGCCAACAGGCAAGCTGTCGATGCGAAGGGGGTGAGATGTGCTGTTACGAAGCAAGCGGTGTTCTTTCTTTGTTGAGCTGATCTGAGTTTATCCTTGGGCTACGACAGTTTCGGACGTAGGCTGCAAATGCACCTCAATCACATATAATAGCGCAGAGTCCAAACGCTGCTGGCCAATAATAGCCTTCCCAATTTTGGTAAATTCTGCAGTCCCGCTGACTGAATACCGCATGGTATACTCGAGCGCCCAGATCGCGACTAAGATCTTGCATGTTTTCTCGAAGCGCAGCAGTTTCAGCGGCAATCAACTCTGACCGTATTAGTGGTGGTGTCCCCCGCGCTCGTTCGGGAGCGTCGGGTCGGATGTGGCCAGAGAAAAATACAAGAGATGCGACGCAACAACCCAATGCATTAGCGGCTTCTTGACACTGATTTGTATTTTCTGTGGCCTCTTTAACAGATGCCGATAAGAAAGAATGCCGGAAAGAATAGTCAGAGCTAGTGTTCCACGCCTGACATAGGATTCCCAAGGCCGCTGTGTCGTGGCATGATCGGCGGATGAGACGCTCGGACATCTGCCTTTACCTTGGCCCCGCCGACCGCGCTGAGCTTGAAGCTATTCGCA
>JAUHVK010000109.1 GCA_030425145.1 Alphaproteobacteria bacterium
CCTGCCCTAGCAGCGCCTTCTTCGCCGACAATCTCCAGCCGCGCATTGCGATAGCCTTCTTTGGCGATCCAGAGCTCGGCAGCCGTGACAGACTCGGCCAGGTGGAGCAGCTCCGTGCAACCGCCGAAATCCAAAAGGACGCGAACCTGCCCGGGCTGTGGTTCCTCAGCGACCTCGAAGGTCAAGGCGCTATCCGCCGAATGGGTCCGCATGATCGTCACGAGAATGACCCCGTCCGAAGAGAAATTCCCCTCGTGCAGCGTGAACGACGCCGGCGCAGTCCAGGTCGGATAGGGTCGCGGTGGCTCCTTCTTGACAAGACGGCCGACGCCGTTCGAGCGCTCCCAGGCCGCGAGCTTCTTTGTGAACCGCGCGGGCGGTTTCGGACTGTTGTCGGTGTAGCGAATGAGCGCCCCCAGGGGCGCGGTGTCGAGAATGGTCGTTGCAGACATGATTCCTCATCCTGAATGCGCGATTTCGCATTCATCTTATTGATATTGTTATATTTTATTTAATTGAGGGCGGGTTTCCCCGCCCTCGGATGGCGCGGATCACTCCGCAGCCATCATCGATGCATCATCACCCGGCAGGTCAGCGGTGAGGAAGGCGGGAAGGTCGACATCCTTGGCTTGGCCGGCGTCGGAAACGGGTTCAGACGCCCCCTGCCCTTCCGCACCGTCGAGTGCTACCAGGTCGTGACGGCGAAGAACCTCCGGCAACCAGCCGCTACCTTTCAGCAGACGCTCGGCTTCGGTCGCCATCTCGCCCTTCTTCAGGTGATCGAGGAGTTGCGCCGTCCCCTCCCCTTTCGCCTCACGCACAGCCTCGAGGATCCGTGCCTTGGGCACACGGTTCAGATAGGTATCGACCGTCGGCTCCCACCCCGCCTCGACCATGTCAAGATCGACCGCCTCTGCGACCAAGTCGGACTGGGTCATCCGCTTGGTCAAACCGCTGGCGGAGATACAGGCACCATAAGGGTTCACCTTCTCATGGAGCGCGTTGATCCCGAAGCTGAGGCAATGCGCGAGTAGCGACAGCCGGCTCCCTTGATCAAGGGAGGTCAGGTAGTCCCAGAGCGCGGCATCGTCGCCGAGCGGCAAGTCGGCCTCCCACTCGGCGTGGCGATCATCCACCAGCTTGGCCACCACGCTATCCTTCAGATCGCTCGCCTGCGCGGACATGTAGACGTGACGCACCGAGGCCTCGAGGCAGCTGCCGGCCGAACTGGACGTCCGGAAGGTGTCATTGACGAGCTTCATGAGCAGCAGCGTCAACGCGACGTCGGGTGAGCGCCCGACAGCTTCGCGCAGTGCCAATGTCCGGTGCGCCGTCAACTCCATGATCAGCCGCTCGGGCAACGGCTTCAACGCACCATCGTCCTCGTCGTCGGGCATGTTCGCGCCAAGCACTTGACCAGCAGAGGTGATCACAGTGCTATGGACTATACCATCCACATTGTTCCCCGTTGAAAGCTCAGCGCCCTGCCCGCCTACGGCCTGTTCACCGCCGTGGACATCGGCGTCTTCCCGAAGCTCATCCTCGGGCCGCACGAAGCCGCGATAGACGGCAAGTTCGCCATAGCGATCAAGCGTCACGAAAGCCCCTGCTCGCGCGATCTCCTCATTGTCGAAGATCAACGGTCGAGCCTCGAGCTTCTCCATCGCGACTTCCAACTCGCCAAGACGCGCGTCGATCTCTTCGGGGAATTCATCCTGGCCCTCGTATTCCTCCTCGAGTGCCCGATACTCGGCAAGCAGCTTGGCATGTGCCGCACCTTCGTCATCCGTCATCGGTGCCGGATCTCCGCTCAGCCGCCGCAAACCGTGGCTGTAGCCATAGGGCAGATCGAGCGAGACCTCGATCCATTTCCAACCTTCGGTCGCGATCGCTTCGGCTTCAGCCTGAAGCTTCTCGCTAACCAGACGATCCAGCAGGGCCGGGTCTTCCAGCCAGCCGCCGTCATCGCCCTGGAAGAGGTCGTGCAACATGGTGCCGCCAGCAGCCTCATAGGCATCGACGCCGACAAAGACGGCACGACGATCGGAGGCCCGCACCGAGGTTTCGGTCAGCATGCGTCTGATCTGATAAGGCTCCTTGTTCCAGGACGACTTGATCGCATCCCAGACCTGAACCTGGCGCTCATGATCCGGATTGACCGTGAAGGCCATCAGCTGCTCCAACGTCATTTCGTCCTCGGCATAAAGCTCGAGCAGGGCAGGGGCCACGGCGGCGAGTTTCAGGCGCTGTTTGACCACCTGCGGCGTGACGAAGAAAGCGGCCGCGATCTCTTCATCGCCCTGACCCTTCTCCCGAAGCGCCACGAAGGCGCGGAACTGAT
>JAUHVK010000020.1 GCA_030425145.1 Alphaproteobacteria bacterium
TTCTGAGAACTACCATTGCGGCAAGCGCGCTGGCGCTTACAGCCGGGGCCGCCGCCGCCGAAGGCAAATTGGTGATTTACCACTGGTTTGAATACATGCCGCAAGAATTGCTGGACAAGTTCAGCGAAGAATACGGCGTCGAGGTGGTCATGGACACCTATGACAGCAACGAAGCGCTGCTCGCATCGCTCAAGGCCGGGGCCATCGGAACCTATGACGTGGCCGTGCCGGGCGACTACATGGTGCAGATCATGGCGGGCGAAGGTCTGCTCGATACGATTGCTGACGGTGAATTGTCCAACAAGGGAAACATTGCGCCGGAATGGGCCGATCCGTCCTTCGATCCGGGCCGTATGCATTCGATCCCGTATCAGTGGGGGTCGACATCCTTTGCGGTGAACCGCGACGTCTTTACGGGCGACATCGGCACCACGGACATCCTGTTCAATCCCCCGGCTGAGCTGTCGGGCAAGATCAACATGCTCGACAGTCAGGGTGAAGTGCTCGCCATGGCGGCGCTGCACATGGGCATCCCGCAATGTTCCACCGACCGCGATCAGCTCAAGGCGCTGAACGACATGCTGCAAGAAGCCAAGACGCACTGGGCCTCCTTCAACTCGGACACCGCTAAAGAGGTGCTGGTGTCGGGCGATGCCGCGGTCGGCCAGATCTACGATGGCTTCGCCGCCAAGGGCCGCGAAGAGGGCGCCAATATCGAATACGCCTTCCCGTCGCAGGGCTACATCGTCTGGATGGACAACGTCGTCTTGCTCAAGGACGCACCGAACCGCGACAACGCGATCAAGTTCATGGACTTCCTGCTGGAGCCCGAGAACATCGCCGCCGTTACCAACTACGCGCGCTACAATGCCGGGCTGACGGGGGTGGGTGAATTCCTCGACCCGACGCTGGCGACGCAACCGGAAAGCAACCCGCCGGCAAGTGCGGGCGCAGGGGTCTTCATCGAGGTCTGCGATCAAGCCACGCAAGAGGTCTATGATCAGATCTGGACCAACCTGAAAAAGTAACGACATGGCCCCCGACTCAGAACCACGCGTCGGGGGTTTCAACGGGATCGGTGTATGCAAATCCAAGTGAATATCGACCGATCCGTGTTCTTGCGGTAAAGGCCATCTAGAGACTGTCTGGAAAGGCCCACCATGCACCCGCAAACCGTCCCCGACGCCCTGTTTCACACCCGCGTGCGCAATGATGCGCTGGGCGGACCCAACCCGTTCGAATGGAAGCAAGTG
Source organism: Alphaproteobacteria bacterium (assembly GCA_030425145.1). Classification (GTDB taxonomy): domain Bacteria; phylum Pseudomonadota; class Alphaproteobacteria; order Rhodobacterales; family Rhodobacteraceae; genus Marivita. Next base: position 1,254 of record JAUHVK010000020.1, read on the forward strand.
ACCACCGACGACGTGTTTGCAGGCAAGCGCATCGTCCTGTTCGGCGTTCCGGGTGCCTTCACTCCCGCCTGTTCGGAAAGCCATCTGCCGGGCTTTGAGGCGCAGTATGACAACTTTCGCGCGCTGGGCATCGACGAGGTGATCTGCCTGTCGGTCAACGATGCGTTTGTGATGCACCAATGGGCGCTGTCGCGCGGTATCGAAAAGGTGCGGATGCTGCCCGACGGGAACGGCGAGTTCACCCGCAAAATGGGGATGCTGGTAGAACGGACAAGCAACGGAATGGGGCTGCGCAGCTGGCGGTATACGATGTATGTCAACGACCGGGCGATTGAGTCACTGTTCATGGAGCCGGGGTTCAAGGACAACCCGCCGGGTGTGCCGCTCGACCTGTCCTCCGCCGAAAACATGCTGCACCATCTGCAGGGCGCGTGAGCGTTGGCGACTGGCAAATCAGGACGGGCCGACATGCCAAACCTACAGGGACTTCACCACGCTGCGATCATCTGTTCGGATTATGAGCGGTCGAAGGCGTTCTACACCGAAACGCTGGGCCTGACGGTGCTGGCAGAGAATTACCGTTCCGAACGGCAGTCTTGGAAGCTCGACCTCGCCTTGCCGAATGGCACCCAAATCGAACTGTTCTCCTTTCCGGGCGCGCCTGTGCGTCCGTCACGCCCCGAGGCGCAGGGCTTGCGCCACTTGGCTTTCGTCGTCGCGGACATCGAAGTTGCAAAGCGCGAACTTGAAGAGAAGGGTGTCACAGTCGAGGACATCCGCGTGGATCCCTACACGAATCAACGGTTCACATTCTTCCCTGATCCGGACGGTCTGCCGCTCGAGCTTTACGAAAGTCGAGCATAATCAAAACTGATCAGCCCTGCGCGGTGGCCAATCGCCGGGTTTCCATCAGAGTGTCGTCGCAGGTCTTGGGCCAAGTGTTGATGATCATGGCGCAGCCTCGGATGCGCCGCATCTGTCAGTGTCTCCGCCAGCGTGCCCAGCATCGCACGGATGTACCGCTCACCGGGCTTTGACACCTCGACCACGCGCGGATGGCGGTCGCGCATCACTTAGGTTATCGCGTCGGACAGCGCTTTGCCCGCTGTGTCGTCCAGCGAATGCAAAGGTTCGTCCGGGGTCAGGGTCGCCATGGGTCCTCCATTGCCCCCACTCCAACCGCAGCAATCGCAATCCTGCTACACGTGCACGCTGTTGCACAGCAGGTCTTAGACGCGCCCAAAATTTCTGACGATCCCCCTGACAATTTTGAACAAAACCGGTCTTGTACTTTCCGGAAATCACTGCATAGTTTACCAGATATCAGAAATTTTGCAAAGTTGGTGGAGAATTTGCAAAGCATGGGAGAGGCATTCGGGCTGGCGATTGCACTTGTTGTGTCGGGGGATGCCGATCTGATCGAGATCGTTGCGCTGTCGCTGGGGGTGAGCCTGAGTGCCACCGTCATGGCCTGCCTGATCGGTCTACCAATTGGTGCCTTTGTCGCCGTTGCGCGGTTCCGTGGGCGCAATGCGGTGCTGATCCTGATGAATGCGCTGATGGGCTTGCCGCCGGTTGTCGTTGGCCTCTTGGTCTATCTCCACCTGTCCCGCTCCGGTCCTCTAGGTTTCCTCGGGCTGCTCTATACCCCCACTGCGATGATCGTGGCCCAGACCATCTTGATCGCGCCCATCGTTGCGGCCTTGTCGCGGCAGGTGCTGGAAGACCTGCACGCCGAATATGCCGACCAGTTCCGGTCGCTGTGCCTGACACGCGTGCAGACAGTGCAGGCGCTGCTCTGGGACGCGCGCTATTCGCTGCTGACGGTCGGGCTGGCCGGGTTTGGCCGTGCCGTGGCCGAGGTTGGCGCGGTGATTATTGTCGGCGGCAATATCGACCATCTGACGCGTGTGATGACCACCGCCATTGCGCTCGAAACGTCTAAAGGCGATCTGGTGATGGCGCTGGCGCTTGGGATCATCCTGCTGGTGATCGCGCTTGCAGTGAACGCCGCCGTGCAGTCGGTACGCTTGACCGCCGCGAGACAGGCCTATGTCTGACGCCGTGGTCATATCTTCCGCTGCCTTTCCGTCCGCCGCCAAAGCGCCGCCGGTGCTGCCGCTCAAAGTGCGCGATCTCGTCCTGCGCTTTGGCAACAGCACCGTGCTTGATGGCGTCTCGCTCGATCTTGGGCCGGGCGGCTGCACGATGGTTCTTGGCCCGAACGGGGCCGGTAAAAGCCTGCTGCTGAAGCTGCTGCACGGGCTGATCGCGCCGAGTTCCGGGCAAGTCACATGGGGCGGGCAACCCGCCGCACAGGTCACTGCACGGCAGGCATTGGTGTTTCAAAAGCCGATCCTTTTGCGACGTTCGGTGGCGGCGAATATCGACTTCGTACTCAAGGCGCGGGGCAAGAACCGCGCACAGCGCGACGCGCTGCTCGAACATGTGGGGCTGGCCCATAAGTCGGACCAGCCCGCACGTCTTTTGTCAGGCGGCGAGGCGCAGCGCCTCGCGCTAGCCCGCGCGTTGGCGACCGACCCCGAGGTGCTGTTTCTGGATGAACCCACGGCCAGCCTCGATCCCGCGTCCGTTCAGGCGATCGAAGCCATCGTGCGCGATGCCCGCGACCGTGGGGTACGGATCATCTTTGTCAGCCACGACATCGGGCAGGCCCGCCGGATGGCGGATGACGTGGTGTTCCTGCATCGCGGCCGCGTGGCCGAACACAGCACTGCATCAGATTTCTTCCCTGAACCCCGGTCTTCCGCGGCGCGGGATTACCTCAACGGCAGAATTGTCGTCTGAATTAACAGCAAAGGCAGCCAAACTATGATTACAACAAGACTGACGGCCAGCATTTTGGCGCTTTTGATCGGAGGCGCTGCAATGGCGCAGGATGCGATCATTGTGCAGTCCACAACCTCGACCGCGAATTCCGGGTTGTACGACTACCTGCTGCCGATTTTCCAGGACAAGACCGGTATCACCGTCAACGTGGTTGCCGTGGGTACGGGGCAGGCGATCAAGAATGCCGAGAATTGCGATGGCGACGTGTTGCTGGTGCATGCCAAGGCGTCGGAGGAAAAATTCGTAGCCGCTGGTTTCGGGACCGAGCGGACAGACCTCATGTACAACGATTTCGTGATCGTCGGCCCGGCTGTCGATCCGGCAGGGGTCAATGGCTCAACCGATGTGCAGGGCGCGCTGGCGCAGATTGCGAGGTCGGGCGCGTTGTTCGCCTCGCGCGGGGATGACAGCGGAACCCACAAGAAAGAGATGGCGCTCTGGGCCGACAGCGGTGTCGATCCCACGGCGGCGTCAGGCGGCTGGTACCGCGAAACCGGCTCGGGCATGGGGGCCACCTTGAATGCCGGGATCGGCATGGGCGCTTATGTCATGACCGACCGTGCCACCTGGATCAGCTTTGAGAACAAGCAGGATTACACCGTCGCCGTGCAGGGCGATGAGGATATGTTCAACCAATACGGCGTGATCCCGGTGAACCCGGAAAAATGCCCGAACGTGAACGTGGACGCGGCGCAAAGATTTGCCGACTGGCTGCTGTCGTCCGCAGGACAAGCGGCCATCGCGGGCTACAAGGTGGCCGACCAGCAGTTGTTCTTCCCGAACGCACCCGGCAACTGATGAAATTCAGGAGGGGTGGTCACAGGTTGATCACCCTTCCTGGCTGGCCTCCAGCACGCGGCGCGCAACGCGGAAACACTCAAGCGCCTGCGGGACTCCGCAATAGATGCCGATCACATGGATGATGGCGCGGATTTCATCCTGACTGACACCATTTTTGAGCGCACCACGGCAGTGCGTTTCCCATTCGGTCATCTTCCCAAGCGCACCGATCATCGCGAGATTCATCATCGACCGTGTCTTGGGGTCGATCACGTCATCACCCCAACCAAAGCCCCAGCACCATGCCGTCATCGCTTCCTGAAAGGGGCGGGTGAAGTCGTCGGCAGCGGCGAGGTTCTTTTCCACATACTCGGCGCCCAGCGTCGCCTTGCGTTGTTCCAGACCTTTGAGAAACAGGTCTTCGTCGAAAGTACTCATGGGGGTGTCCTCTGCGTTGGTGGCGATTGCCCGATCCGTCATGTGTCCGATGGCGATCAGCGGGTTGCAAGCACCTGTTCAATCTCGGTCTGCATTTGCATCACCGCGCCTTGCAGGTCTGCGATGAAGGCGCGGGCGGGCAGGGATTGAGTGGCATAGCCCGGTGTCAGGATCGACACGCTGTTGGTGATACGCGGCCGGAACCGCCGGATCGCCAGTCGCGCGCCATCGGGAGCCTGCATCAGATGGCTGTAGGCCGTGATCATGTCGCTGACCATGACGCAGACCCCGGCGGTCACGAATTGTATTCCCGGCAGAAAAGTCCGCAACTCCAACCGCTTGTTGAACCGTGCTCCGCTATCGCGAAAGGCGGCCTCTGTCCGGATCGCGGTGCCGTGCTGGTCGAAAAGTACGGCCATCGGACGCCCGTCCAGATCGGCTGGCGTGATCTCGTCCCGGCTGGCCAACGGGTCGTCGGGTGACAGAACACAAACGCACTCGAGGGCGTAATCGACCTGTCGGATCGACGCGCGGGGGATGGGGGTTTCCGAAAACCCGATGTCGAACTGCTGAGAGCCGATCAGATCCTCGATCACGTCGGAGGACCGCATGATGAAGGACACTTGCAGATCATCCTTACCTTCGAGGAAGCGGGTCAGCAGGCGGGGAAGAAAGACGCTCGACGCAGCCGGATGGCAGGCGATTTTGAGCTTGCCCGATTGCAGCGCCCCGACCCGCCCCATCGTGCGCTCGGTCCGTTCGACCCGCGCAAGGATTTCGTCGCATTCCTCAAGAAAGAACCATGCCTCGGGGGTAGGGGTCAGCTTGCCCTGAGACCGCAGGAACAGACGAAGGTCCAATTGGTCCTCAAGCGTCTGGATCATTGTCGACACCGCAGGCTGGGTGCGCCCAAGCGTGCGCGCCGCCTCGGTGATGGAGCCTGAGCGCATCACTTCGCGGAAGGTCAGCATCTGGCGAAAGGTCAATTGCATATGGGGTATAAAGCATATTTATGAAGTCAGAGAAATAATCAAATTGAGTTTATGCGCCTGTTCGATGGACACTCAGGCATCCCTGGCAACAGAGTCGGGGACCGGGGGACCATATGGACCGTTTTGCCAAATACCTGCTGACTGCGTTGATCTGCGTGGTGGCACTGGGTCAGTTCGTTCAGGTCATCACGCGCTATGTGCTGCAAGTGCCTGTGATGGGGCTGGAAGAGACCATGCTCTATCCGACGCTCTGGCTCTACATCCTTGGCTCGGTGAACGCCTCGCGTGAGAACACCCATATCCGGGCCAACGTACTGGAGATCTTCATTCAGACCACACGGGGCCACACGATCCTCGCCATCATCGGCGAGATCATCAGCCTGATCGTCGGTCTTTGGCTGCTGTCCTGGGCATGGGATTACACGCGGTATGCGTGGCGTGTCTGGCGGGAAAGCCCGACGCTCTACATCCCGACTTTCTATTCCGACATCGCGCTGCTGACCGGGCTTGGCCTGATGATGGTCTACACCGCGTGGCACCTCTGGAGCCATATTCGCAGCCTGCGCACGGGAGACCCGGCATGATCGAGATCGCGCTCATCGCCATCGCCGTTCTGGTGATCACGCTGACACTTGGTGTGCCTTTGCCCTACTGCTTTGGTGCGGCGCTGATGATCATGTACTTCATCGGTGACGTGACGATGAAGGGCATGATGCTTTGGGGCTTCCAACAGCTTGGGAACCCGGTGCTGCTGGCCATTCCCCTGTTCGTATTGGCCGGAACGATCATGTCCGAAAGTGGTATCGCGGCTTCGCTTCTGCGTTTCGTCAACGCCTTCATCGGCCATGTGCGTGGCGGGCTGGGCGTGGTGGCAGCTGTCTCCTGCGCGGTGATCGGAGCGATTTCCGGTTCGGGCCTGACCGGCATCGCGGCTATCGGACCTCTGCTGATCCCCGAGATGGAAAAGCGTGGCTATCCCCGTGAATACGCCACCGCGCTGATTGCGAACTCGTCGATCCTCGGCCTGCTGATCCCGCCCTCGGTGACGATGATCGTCTATGGCTGGGTCACGGACACGTCGATCCTCGCCTGTTTCCTGGCGACGCTTGGGCCGGGCCTGCTGATCATGGTGGCATTCTCGGTCATCAACCTCTTCATGGCACGCAAATTCCCGCTGGTGCTGGATGACAAACCATCCTTTTCGGAACTGTCGGGCGAGGTGGCGCGCCGTGGCTTTCACGCGTTCCCCGCGCTGCTGATGCCGGTCATCATTCTTGGGGGCATCTACGGGGGTGTCATGACACCGACCGAGGCGGCGGCAGTTGCGGTGATCTACGCGGTGCCGGTCGGGTTTCTGATCTACAAGGGACTGAAATGGGAGAACTTCATCTTCGCCGGGAAAGAAGCGGCCACCGCGGTCGGCGCGATCATGATGATGATCCTCTTCTCTATGATCCTAAGCCAGATGTTCGTCTATGAAAGCATCCCGCAGCAACTCGTGCAGGGCATCTTCTCGATCACCGAGAACAAGGTCCTGCTGCTGATCCTCATCAACATCCTGCTTTTCCTTGTCGGCATGGTGGTCAACGACGTGACCGCCATCATCCTGATTGCGCCTCTGCTTCTGCCGCTGATGCAGGCGATCGGCGTCAGCCCGGTACAGTTCGCCGCAATCATGGGGGTTAACACCGCGATGGGCGGGGTCACACCACCCTATGCGTCGATCCTCTATCTCGGCGCGCGCATCGGCAAGGTGAAGGTCACCAAAGTGATCCCGCCGGCCATGAAACTCATCCTGTTCGGCTATGTGCCGGTGGTCTTCCTGACCTCGCTCTGGCCCGACCTGTCGCTCTTTCTGCCGCGCTTCTTCGGCTACGACGTAGCGCCCTGACCACATTGAAACATCATAAGACCAAACTGGAGGACCCTGACATGAAAAACGTATTCCTTACGACCGCAGCTGCAGCCCTGATGGCGCTGAGCACACCTGCCGACGCGCAAGAGCTCAAGATGAGCCACGTCCGCCCGCAGGACGCCACCATCGACGTGGAGCTACGCGCGTTCTCGGCTGCCGTGAGCGATGCCACCGGCGGCGATGTGACAATCAACCTGTTCCCCGCCTCGGCGCTTGGCGATTACACGACCGTGCAGGAGCGCATCAGCGTAGGCGCCATCGACATGGCGACCCAGCCTGCCGCCACCGCAGCCGATCGTCGGATGCAGATCAGCTCCTTCCCCTATCTGGCCGGAAACTGGGATCAGGCCCGCGCGGTCTATGGCCCCGGCGGCGTCGTGCGTGAGGTCATGGCCGAGCTATACGCGGCACAGGACATCACCATGCTCGCAGCCTATCCGGTCTATTTTGGCGGCATCGCGCTCAATGTGGAAAACGCCAACCCGGGTTCGGTTGAACCGAATGGCATCAAGGTGCGCGTGCCCGGCATCAAGAGCTTCCAGCTGACCGGCGAGGCACTGGGCTACATCCCGTCGCCAATCCCATTCTCTGAAGCCTTCACCGCGGTTCAGACCGGCGTAGTGGACGGTGTGATCGGATCGGGTGCCGAAGGCTACTATGCGTCGTTCCGCGACGTGACCAAGACCTACATCCCGGCCAACACCCACTTTGAAGTCTGGTACATGATCATCTCGAACGAAAGCCTCGCCGGGCTGTCGGACGAAGATCAAGCGGCGCTGCAAGAGCAGGCGGCGGCGTTCGAAGCCACCCGTTGGGAAGTCGCCGAAGCCGATCAGGGCCGCAACGAACAGCGTTTGGTCGACGAGCTTGGTGCGACAGTGGCCTCGCTCACGGCCGACGATCTGGCAGCGATGGCCGCCAAGGTCCGCGCGGATGTGTGGCCGGCAGTGCTTGAGGATGTGGGCGCCGATTGGGGCCAGTCGATCCTTGACAGGGTTGCAGCCGCAAACAAATGACCAGAGGCGTGTCGGGGTGGGTGATCCTGCCCCGACGCCATAACTCGCGCAGGCGGATTCATGGACACAGATTATGCCATTATCGGAGGCGGCGTTGTCGGCCTCTCGGTCGCTTGGGGCTTGCTCCGGCGGGGCCGGACGGTGACGGTGCTGGACGGCGATGACGGGTCGTTCCGGGCCAGCCGTGGCAATTTCGGCCTGGTCTGGGTGCAATCCAAGGGCATGAAACAGCCGCGCTACGCCCGCTGGTCGCAGCAATCCGCAGCGATCTGGGCGGACTTCGCCAACGAACTGGGCGATGCCACCGGTCAGAACGTGCCGCTGGAGCAAAAGGGCGGTTATGACCTGCATTTCTCGGAAGAAACCCTGCGGGCCACAGTAGAGCAATACGAGGCGCTTAAGGCCAAGCTGGACGGCGATTACCCGTTTGATGTTCTGGGCCACAATGCTCTGCGCAAGGAAGAGCCGCATATCGGGCCAAAGGTCGTTGGCGCGATCCTGCATCATCAGGACGGCCATGCCAATCCACTCAAACTCTTGCAGGCGTTGGCGGCAGACGTGCGGCGCATGGGGGCGCGCGTTCTTGTCGGCAAGACCGTTACTGACGTATCCAAACCCGACGCCTTCCGCATCGACTGTGCCGACGGCACCACTCTTGGCGCAGACCGAGTGATCCTGTCGGCCGGGCTGGGGGCCGCGCAGCTTGGCCCGAAGATGGGGTTCAAGGCCCCGATCCGTCCGCAGCGCGGTCAGGTGCTGATCACCGAAAAGCTGCCAAAACTCATCAATCGACCGTCGCTCATTGCCCGCCAGGTGGACGAAGGGGGCATCCAGATTGGCGCTACAAATGAAGAGGTCGGTTTGGACGATCGCGTGACTCAACCCGGCCTGTCTGGTCTCGCCGCCGAGGCCATCGCGGCCTATCCGGCGCTGGCCAAGGCTCAGCTGGTCCGGTCCTGGGGCGCGCTGCGTGTGCTGTCGCCGGACGGTTTGCCGATCTATCAGCAAAGCACCGAGATGCCGGGCGCATTCCTTGTCACCTGTCACAGCGGCATCACGCTCGCCGCCGCCCATGCGCGGTTTCTTCCCGATTGGCTGGAAGGCACCGTTGACGCCCCTGATCTGGAGGTCTTCAGTGAAGCCCGCTTCGCCGTTTCTTGAGTTACACGATTGCCCGCGTGTGACCGTGCTGCTGGACGGCCAACCGTTGGACCTGCCGGAAGGCGCAAACCTGGCTGCGGCGCTGCTGGCTGCTGGTGTGGAGGTGTTTCGCAAGACACCCGTGTCCGGCGCGCCGCGCGGTCCGTTCTGCATGATGGGCGCCTGTTTCGACTGCCTTGTCGAAATCGACGGTGTGGTGCGCCAGGCCTGCATGGTCGAGGTCACCGCAGGATTGGAAGTGCGCAAACCGGATGGGGTCGGCGATGCAACGGTTTGATCTGGCGATCATCGGCGCGGGCCCCGCCGGCATGGCCGCCGCACAGGAGGCCGCGACCCATGGGCTGCGCGTGGTGCTTTTGGATGAACAGGCGCGGGCCGGTGGACAGATCTACCGCGACGTGGACCGTGTTGCCGACCTGCGCGGTGACATTTTGGGGCCGGATTACACCGACGGTCGCCGCCTGACTGCGGGCATCGGCCGGGACGGCATCACCCATGTCACGGAGGCGGTGGTCTGGGCCATTGAAGAAGACTTCGTGATCTCCTTCACCAAGGACGGAAAAGGCGCGCAGGTCGCGGCCGACAGAGTGCTGTTGGCAACAGGCGCGCTGGAGCGGCCAATGCCGCTGCCGGGCTGGACACTTCCCGGTGTGATGACGGCAGGGGCGGGGCAAATCCTGCTCAAGCAGTCGGGCGTGCTCGCCCGCCATGCGGTCCTCGTGGGATCGGGGCCGCTGCTCTACCTGATCGCGGCGCAGATGGTGCGGGCCGGAACTCCGCCTCTGGCCCTTGTTGAAACCCAGACCAAGGCGGATCTGGCGCGGGCAGGGCGGCACATCACCGGCGCGCTGCGCGGTTGGTCCTACATGCTCAAAGGCGTGAAGATGCTGGCCGAGATCACCCGCGCCCGCGTCCCGCGCTACACGGGTGCCACGCAGATCACCATCGAAGGGGAGGGCAAGGCCGAAGCCATCCGCTTCACCAGCGGTGGCAAGGCGCGGCGTATCGCGTGTGACACGGTGTTTCTGCATCACGGCGTTGTACCCAACACACAGGCCGGGCGATCTCTTGGGGTGACCCATCGGTGGAGCACGGAGCAAAGCTGCTTTGTGCCGGTTCTGGACGCGTCGGGAGGGACAAACGTGCCCGGCATTTTCATCGCGGGAGATGGCGGCGGTATCGCGGGTGCAAAGGCGGCTGAGATTGCCGGGCGCATCGCGGCGCTGCGTGTCGCAGAGGAGGCGGGTCATCTGACGCAAAACGCCCGTGACCAGCGCGCGACACCACTGCTCGCCGCCTTGGCCCATGAACGCGCGGCGCGCCCCTTCCTCGATACGGCTTACCCGCCCTGCGCCGAAGCTTTGGGCCCCGCCGACGCAACCGTGATCTGCCGCTGCGAAGAGGTCACTGCCGGGGCCATCCGTTCCTATGCGGGTCTGGGATGCCTTGGCCCAAATCAGGCCAAAGCTTTTGGTCGCACGGGTATGGGTCCTTGCCAAGGGCGCTATTGCGGACTGACAGTTACCGCGCTGCTGGCCGAGACCAACGGACGCACGCCGGACGAAACCGGCTATTTCCGCATCCGCCCACCGCTGAAGCCGGTCACACTTGGTGAACTCGCCGCGATGGCAGACCCTGACGCAAAGGTTTCCGACGGTTCGGACCATTGAAGGGCCTCGGCCTGTTCCTTCGACAGACAGGACGTCGAAACTGATCCCCAGCACGCGTGGGTCCATTCGCCTTGCGGACGGACCCAAGTGAACCTGCGGACGTCCATTGAGCCTCCGAACCTGAACAAGACCACCGTTATGTTTACGAAACGGTGGTCAGAGAATGGCAAACAACCGTCCGAATTCGAGCCGTCAAATTCGACCGCGCTCAACACCTTAGCGAGCAGTTTTGAACTATGTGAGCTTGTCCTGTATTTGGGGGGGAGGACACGATCGGCGATTCCGCGCAGAGATAGGGTATGCAGCGGATTGCGAGGAATAAAACTCTACAGATCATCTGCCGAGCAGGCGGTGTGGTTCAATCTTGGGGATTTTCCATGGTGAGGCTTGTTGACAGCCGAAAACGCATATTGGTGACAGGCGGAGCCGGTTTCATTGGGTCGCACCTTGTTGATGAGCTACTCAGCCAAGGGCATGAGGTGATCTGTGCGGACAACCTGTTCACCGGCGCAAAGTCCAATATCGAACACCTGCACAGTAATCCGAACTTTGAATTTCTTCGCCATGACGTAACTTTCCCTCTCTATGTCGAGGTTGACGAGATATTCAATCTGGCCTGCCCGGCGTCACCGGTTCACTACCAACATGACCCGGTTCAAACGACAAAAACGTCGGTTCAGGGCGCGATTAACATGCTCGGCCTCGCAAAACGTCTCAAGTGCAAAATCTTGCAAGCGTCTACCAGCGAGGTCTACGGCGATCCTCTTCTGCATCCACAGCCCGAAAGCTATTGGGGCAACGTCAATCCGATCGGCGCGCGGTCCTGTTATGACGAAGGAAAACGGTGTGCCGAAACGCTGTTTTTCGACTACCGACGCCAGCACGGACTGAAGATAAAGGTTGCGCGGATTTTCAATACTTATGGACCTCGTATGCACCACGCTGATGGGCGTGTTGTGTCGAATTTCATCGTACAAGCGCTGCAAGGAGCGCCAATAACGCTATACGGCAAAGGCCAACAGACTCGATCCTTTTGCTACGTCCAAGATATGGTCGAGGGGCTGATCAAGCTCATGGAAACAGATGATGCGATTACCGGACCAGTCAATCTTGGTAATCCGGACGAGTCTTCCATCCGTAGTTTGGCGGAGCGCATCATCGGTCTTACGGGATCAGAGTCTGAAATCGTCCATAAACCGTTGCCTGAGGACGATCCAAAGCAACGTTGTCCAGACATTAGTCTTGCCAAAGAAGAATTGGATTGGGCGCCAAGCGTACAAATAGATGAAGGTTTGAATCGCACCATCGATTATTTCCGGAAGCGCTTGACCAACTTGGTGGTTCAATGAGCGCCTAAGTAAAGAAATGTCTTGTCTCGACAAGGTGTCTGCGCCGCCGAACAGCCATCTACGCGAGCCACATGACCGAGACGTCTTTTCGCTTGGGTTTGATGATGCTGCCCGTGACGTGAAAACATAAGAGTTCTGTCACAGCATGTGTTGAAAGCCTGCCCGAATTCGGCGGAAACGACGACAAATAAGACAGGATCGAAGCCATTAGATAGGCGATAAATGGCGAATAATGATAAAGAATTTCATCCTCTAGACGCCGCGCGCCTGTCCGTCGCGCCTATGATGGATGGTGGCGATTGTGACGCGATTCCAACTGGTTGCATGGTATCGTGTGCAGTTCATGTTGACGTTCTGATCGCGTGATTTCGAACTGCGTCGGATGCATTTCGGTGCGCCGGCCGATATTGGTTTCCTCAAGGGCTTATGGTGTCCACTGGGGATGAGGAATTGATAGTGGCTAGTTCGCAGCGGCTGCATGTCTCGCTGAAAGCAGCAGTTCGAAGTGGGCGCTAGTTAAGTCCGCTTTACCGGACAAATTTTGAATTTGCTGTGGCTGCACCAATGTCCTTTCTCTGATCGATCCATATGAACGTGCAGATGGGCCGTAGCCTTGTCGTCGCTCAACAATGCTACGTGGAAGACCGCAGTTGCCCTGCTGAAGCAATCCAGGAATGGGCGCGAAGAGTGGGCGTCAAGCCGATCCGGAGGTATTTGGGATCGCGATGAGAGAACGAATATGCCCCCCCCGCCTTGAACATTTGGCACATCGACGCCCATCCCGACCTGTAGGAAAAGATGCTCGACAACCCGTCAAGCCATGCGTCGCCCTTTGCCCATTTGATGGAAAGCGGCGACGTCGCTCGTTTGGACCAGACCGGAATCCGAACATTGCACGGCCACCAGTGCGAGCAAGCCCGGCAGTTCGGGGTCGAAATCCATGAGACGCGCGACCTGAGTGGCGTCGTAGAGAACGCGTACGACGGGCCTGTCTACCTATCATTCGATCTTGATGCGTTAGACCCGGCCTTTGCCCCGAACGCGGGATCCTCCCTCCCGGAGCAAGGCATTTTTCGCGGCCCCATACTGATAGCGTCACGCTATTGAATCAGAGTCATCTAATATTGGATCGCTTTCAATCTGGTGCCTAGGCTGGACTGGATAAGATATCAGTTTTGGAGACCGAAATGACCACGAAAAAGGCAACACTCTTTGGCGCCGCCCTTGCGGTCGCCTCCATTCCTACTGGCGGTGCATACGCGGCTGACTTGACGATCTCTCTTTGGGGCGGTGGCTATGCAGAGGATTTCACCAAGCATCTGATCGAACCTTTCGAAGCGGACAACAATGTCGAGATCGTCGTGGATGGTGGCCGCTCGTCGGAACGGTTGAGCAAACTGATCGCCACCAAGGGGCGCGGCACCGACGTGGTCTTCCTGTCGGATTTTCAGATGTACGAGGCCTATCAGCGCGGGCTGATCGCGAATTTGAACCCGGAGAACGCCCCGAACCTCGCCAACCTGCGTGATTTTGCCAAAGATCCGATGGGGGGCGGTTCCTGCCCGGCCTTTGTCGTGCTTGGCGCGGGCCTTGCCTATAACACCGACGAGTTCGGCGACGGGGCAGAGTTTTCCTGGGCCGATCTGTTGCGCACTGACCTGAAGGGCAAGGCGGGCTATCCGGACATCGGCATTTCCTACGCCACCATGCTGGCGGTGAAGATGGCCGAACTCAATGGCGGCGGCATCGACAACATCGCGCCGGGGCTCGACGCCGTCAAATCGGCAAAGGACAGCATCCAATTCTATCAAAATGCGCAGATTCTGGAGAGCGTGGTGCGCGGCGACGTGTCCATGGCGCCTGAACTGAACATCTTTGTGCGCAAGGAAGACGGTATCCCGATGGATTTCGCATGGCCCGAAGAAGGCGGCATCGGCATCCTCAATCTCATGTGCGTCGTTGAAGGCTCGCCCAACGCTGAATTGGCCGAAAAGTTCATCAACTACATGATGTCGGACGAAGTTCAGACAAAGCTTCTGGTCGAACAGGGCGAAACGCCGGTATCGGCCAATGTAGATTTCTCGGTCGTAGAACCGTCCTCGAATTCGCTCTCGATCGATGATCTCGAAAAGCTCAATTTCTGGGACATCAAAACCATCGCCGCAAACAAGGCGGATTGGGTGCAGCTTTGGCAGGAAACCGTCATCGCGAACTGAGTCTCTCCCTGAGCGGGGCGTTTCAAAAAGATTGAGACGCCCCGCAACACCAATCGGAGTTGCCCATGTCCTCGGTTGAAGTCAGAAATCTTGTCAAGAAATACGGTGACTTCACCGCTGTGCGGGACGCGAGTTTTCGGGCGGAAACCGGCAGCCTCATAAGCATTCTAGGTCCCAGTGGATGCGGTAAGACAACGACATTGCGTGCTATTGCCGGCTTCGAGACCGCGACATCTGGCGATATCCTGCTGGACGACAAGCCGGTCAACGACATCCCGCCCTGGCGACGCAACATCGGGATCGTCTTTCAATCCTACGCCCTGTTTCCCTTCATGACCGTGGCCGACAATGTCGGTTACGGACTGAAGATGCGCAAGATGGACAGGGATCAGATCGCCCGCAAGACGGATGACGCCCTGAACCGCGTCGGATTGCCGGACAGCCATCTGAAATATCCCCGCCAGCTCAGTGGCGGCCAACGGCAGCGCGTGGCCCTGGCCCGTGCGCTTGTCATCGAACCCGCTGTGATGCTTCTTGACGAACCCCTGTCGGCGCTTGACGCCAAGCTGCGCGATGAAATGCGGTTCGAGTTGAAACGGATTCAGCGCCAATCCGGTGTGACCACCTTGCTGGTCACTCACGATCAGGAAGAGGCGTTTACCCTGTCGGACCAGATCGTCGTGATGAACAACGCGGTCGTCAAACAGGTGGGAAGCCCGCGCGAGATCTGGGACAATCCCAACTGCGCGTTCGTGGCCGATTTCATAGGGATCGAGAACATCCTGCCGGCCGAGCGCACAACGAACGGGGTCCGCATCGCGGGGCATGATTTTGCCGCCTTGTCCGATGCAGCGCCGGGAAGCGATATCATGGCGGCGTTTCGCAGCAGCGACCTGGAACTGGCGGGCGACGAAGCCGGGCAATTCGCGGGACAGGTCGTCGGCGAGGCCTATACGGGCAACTACAATGTCTACCAGGTGCAGACCGGCTTGTCGGAGGCGCCCATCATTCTCAAGACCGGGAAAAGCCAACGGCTCAGCGGGACCATCAACCTGAAGCTTGCGCCAGATCGCATCAAGATCCTGGAGCGGGACTGAGCCATGCTGAGCGCCACCCAAAGAAACTGGGCCCTGTCGCTCCCGGCGTTCGTCATCGTCGGGCTTCTGGCGGTCGTCCCCGCCGTTATGATGCTGGCCTCGGCTTTTACCTCGCCAGATATCGAAGGTTTCACGCTGGCGAACTTCGAAAAGCTCTGGAACAGCAAACTGGCGTTTCAGGCGTTCTGGCGCACCATCCGCGTGGCGATCATCGTGACCCTGATCACGATCGTCCTGGGGTATCCCCTGGCCATCGGTTTTCTGCGGGCCGGCCCACGGATGCAGTCCATCTTGCTGCCAATGCTGGTGTTCCCGCTGATGGTTTCGGTCGTCGTGCGCGCCTATGGCTGGATCGTGGTTCTCAGCCCGTCGGGCATCTTCAACCAAGTCCTACTGGGCCTCGGGATCGTCGCCAGCCCGGTCGATCTGCTTTATTCTGAAACCGCCGTCATCCTTGGCGAAAGCCAGTTGCTGCTGCCCTACATGGTGCTGTCCCTTATGGCGAGCCTGCAGAAGGCGGAGAGCAACCTGGAAGAAGCTTCGATGAGCCTCGGCGCGAACCCGGTCACGACCTTTTTCCGTATCGTCATCCCGATCAGCGTGCCTGGGCTTTTGACCGGAACCTTGCTGGTCTTCGCGTTGGCATTGACCGCGTTTGCGACCCCGCTGCTGCTGGGCGGTGGCCGGGCGCCGCTGCTGACAACGCTGATCTACAGCTTTGCCTTTACCACCTTCGACTGGTCGGCAGCGGCTGCGGTGGGACTTGTCCTCGTCATTCTGGCCCTGGCGTTTGTCTGGTTGCAGCGCTGGGTCGGGCAAAAGGTGATGAAATCCTATGAGTAGTTCTCGCGCGGAAAATGCCCTTCTGGTGGCGGGCAAGACCCTCTCCGTTGCGATGATGGTGGCCGGCTTTCTCTTTTTGTTGGGGCCGATCGTCATCGTGGTGATTTCCTCCTTCACCTCGGCATCCTACCTGACATTCCCGCCACCGGAGTTTTCCCTCCGCTGGTATTACGAGGTCTTCTCGCTGTCGTGGTTTTCGCGCTCCATCGTCACGAGCTTTGTGATCGCGATCATCGCCACCGCGATTTCAGCTGTGCTCGGCATACTCGTGGCGCGAGCGCTTGCCCGCGGCACATTCCGCGCCAAAGCGATTGTCGAATTCGTCGTGCTCACACCGTTGCTGCTGCCGATCGTCGTCCTGGGCTTCGGCCTGTTCAACCTGCTGGTGACCCTGGCGCTGGAAGGCCACAACTTCGTCAATCTGATCGGCGGCCACATCATGATCACCGTGCCGTTTGTCGTGCGCTCCGTCTGGTCGGCGATGGCAGGGACGGACATTACGCTTGAGGAGGCAAGCCTCGGTCTTGGGGCCACGCCCTTCGAGACCTTCCGCAATGTGGTCTTGCCGATGGCCCGCCCTGGGATCATTTCGGGCGGCATCCTCGCTTTCACGATGTCGTTCAACGACGTCTCGCTGTCGATCTTTCTGACTGGCCCAAGGGCCTCAACGCTGCCGGTCGAGATGATGGCCCATATCGAATATTCGGCTGACCCGACACCGGCGGCGATCTCGACCATCATGTTGGCGATTACCCTCATCATTTTCGCCGTCACCAGCCGCACGGTCGGTCTCAAGATTTTTGCCTAAAGGGAGGAGCGCGCAATGAAACAGAGCCATACACATGGACCAATCCCGGATGGGTTCTTCGCCGATATCCCCAAAGTGGATATCCACTGCCACCTTTACGGCACCATTCGCGAGGCAACCTTGCAGGACTTCGTCCGCGAAACCTCTGCGCCACTGACCGAGGAAGACGTGGCGGGCTACTATGTCCGTGGAGAAAAGCCGCGCGGTGTCTTGCACGCGTTCAGGTTCATGGAAAAGCACATCTTTGGCACGGAAGACCGCCTCTACCGCGTGACGCGCGAATGCCTTGAAGACCTGAGCGCCGAGAACGTGCGCTATGCGGAATTGTTCTGGAACACCACCGGAACACTGTTGCATGCTCCGAACCTGTCATTCGACGCGGCGCAGGGTGCAGTCATTCAGGCGATGGACGACGCAGAGCGTGACTTCGGCATTGTGTCCCGGATCATCCATTCGATCGACCGTGAAGCGAGCCCCGAAGACGCGGTCGTGATGATGGAACGCGCGTTGGCCACGCCGCATCCCAAGGTGATCGGCCTCGGCATCGATTATATGGAAAATGAACGTTTCCCACCGGAAGGCTTCTGGAAAGCCTATCGGATGGCGCAGGAAGCAGGCTGGAAGTTGACGGCCCATGCGGGAGAGAACGGCAGCCATTGGCGCAATATCGAAACCTGTCTCGACCTTCTGAAGGTCGACCGGATCGACCATGGCTATACGGTTCTGGACAATCCGGACCTGCTGCAACGCTGCATCGACGAGGGAATCGTCTTTACGGTTGTGCCGACGAACACCCATTACCTGAACGTGCTGTCACCCGATGAATGGGCCGAAAAACACCCGATCCGCGCGATGGGCCGGACCGGCTTGAAAATCCATCCCAACACCGATGACCCCACCTTCCACAATACCTCGCCGAACACGGTCTGGAAAACGATGCATGCGGCCTTTGATTATGGTCTCGATGACCTGCGCACCTTCATGCTGAATGGACTGGACGGTGCCTGGATCGATGACGCGACCCGCCGCGACATGACCCAAGCGTTCTGCGAGTCCTTCGATGAGGCTGTACGGAACCATCGTCTTCATCCCGTGTGAACGGACTGCAAAATCTTGTCGTCGATCTTCTGAGGGTGACCTGACCTAACTCGGGGGCTTGGATTGCGGGTCATAACAACGTCAATGCATCGGCATTGCAAATCGATCCCGAGATCAATCAAGATGCCGAAATGGAGCATCTCATCGACAAACTTGCCGTCAAGGACCATGATCCGCGCATCAGTCGTCGACACCTTTCCTATTTCTATGCTGCCGCGAAGGTGGAGAATTTCACGAAGGCCGCAAAGCTGTGCGGTGTCGCCCAGCCGTCGCTGAGCCGTGGCATATCCTTGCTGGAAGAAGCGATGGACGCAAAGCTCTTTGACCGGGTTGGGCGTTCGGTGAAACTGACGTCAAAAGGCAGAGAAATCTTTCCGATTGTCGAGCTGTTGCTGAACCAGTTTGACGACATTTCAAGAGGCCTCACCAACGGCCTGCATAACCCGTTTACGGAGTTGAAGATTTCGGCAGTAACAAGCCTGACATCCAATTTCCTGCCGAGGTTGTTGAACCGGTTCGAGCATGAAAACCCAGGAATACAAGTTACGATCTATGACGGGCTCGACACGGACGTTTATAATGAGGTCGAGGTCGGCGACACGGATATTGGGGTCGTTACCGAAATCAAAAGGCCAGAAACTTTTCGGATCAATGAATTGCTCCAGGATCAATTGGCTCTCATTGTTGCAGAAGAGCACGCGTTTGCCGACCGGGCGTCGATTGAATTGAGAGAACTCGAACACGTGCGAATGACCTCATTCGCAAAAGCAACGGAGACGCATGCCGAGATTGCATCGGCTTTTCATAGCGTTGGTCTGGATTACCACCCGGCTGCCACTACCCGATATCGAAGTACCTTAATGGGGCTGGTCCTGCACCGCGGCCTGGCGACCTTGCTTCCCAGAATTGTCGCAGAAGAACACCAAGACTCCCGCCTGCGAATTATACCATTGGTCAATCCGGTAATGCGCCGGACTTATTATACGGTGATGCGAAAGAGTGGAAACTTTAAACCAGGTGTATTGCAACTTGAGGCATTCTTGCGTCGATCGGCCATGAATGCTGTGATCAAAATGGATGATCCTGGTCCTGAATAGGCGTTGCGGGAGCAAGCGCGAAATTTCACAAAAGTGGTCAATTCGTCATCTGTCCAGATCTCAGTTCTGCATGAGGTTTCGGTGAAACAGACTTGATCTGCCACGGCACTATCAATCTTTTCGCGCCAAAGCCCTTCGAATTGATGCGCCGTTTGACACAGGGGAGAACAATCGACAGCCGAAAGGAACTGTCAGATGGCGCGGGTTTCGGTTGAAGCGGCTACGCTGCACAAAACAGGTGATGGCCAGGTTGCCTATTCCCCGAACAGGCTTTCACTACAGTTTTTCCGATCCGTTCTTTCAAGCGGTATGCGTCTTCAAGTGGGTCTCAAGTTCCCGCAGATGTCGTCTACGCTGATCATCGCTGATCCAGGCGCCATCAAAGGCGTTCCTCATGAACTGCGTCATCTCTTCAGCACTAAAGGCGCCATGCTTCTGCACCTGCTGCATGGTGTGGGTCAGATACCGGCTTGCGAACTCCTCGGGATCGTCGGTGTTAAGGCACACCCGCAACCCCAGATCCAGCATCTTGCGCAAGGCCGCAAGCCGCCGGGGCTCTGGATCGGACGGACGCCATGTCGGGCACATGGTCAATGTGATCTTGCGGTCGCGCACAACTTCAATCAGCGCCGGGTCATCCAGCACATGCAACCCATGATCAATACGTTCCAAGCCCAGCTTGTGCACACATTGGTTTGCATGCTCGACCGCGTTCTTCTGATCGCAATCGCAATGCGCCGTCAAGCGATAACCTTCCTTGCGTGCGCGGTGGTAAAAGTCCTGGAACTTGATCGGAGTGTTGCCTTCCTCATATGAATCCAACCCGACCCCAATTATATCGCCTCGGTGCGTTTCCGCCAGGTCCAGCATCTCCATCGCGCTTTCCAACGAGCGCTCGCGGTTCATGTACATGATCAAACCGGTCGAGACCTCCGACGCGCGACACGCGGTCTTCAGTGCATCCATCAGCTCATCGAAACCGACACCACGATCAATATTCAATATGCTGTTGCGGGTCAAAAAACATCTCAACGTGACGGATGTTTTCAACCAAACACCTGTTCAGGAACTCCCGCGTAATGTCGAATACATCCTGTCCGGTCCGCAAAACACTGGAGCACATGTAGTGGTAATCGAGAAAATTCTTGAGCGCCGGCGTACCATAGTCCTGAGCCGCAAGAAGTTGCGCTTCTGTGGCATACGGAATGTCGACACCATTACGGTACGCCAATTCCAGAACCTTGGCCGCTGACACAGTCCCTTCAATGTGAATGTGCAACTCGGCCTTGGGCATCGAGGCAATGAATTCGGACATGTTCATTGGCGATCACCCATCTTTCTACACCATTTGATGAATTTTCACCATTTGGTTCAGATATGAAATAGTCAACGAGAACCTATCGTGCATACTGGAACACAGGAGCCGACAGCGAGATCAACCCGAGGCAGTTTACCCGTTTCCGATCCGGCGCCCGCGAACAGGTCCGGGGGTGGCTCGGTGAAAAGGAACAAGTTCGATGAACGGCAAGCGCGGAAAGACAGATCGATCCACAGTTCCAGGGACGCAATCGACGACAGTTCCGAAAAAAGCTTCACAGCCGCAGCGGATCAATCGCGTACGGGCGAAAAGGATGCACAGCATCATGGATGCCGCCGAGATCGAATTTGCCGGCAACGGCCTGAGTGGCACTTCGGTTCAGTCCATTGCCGACCGTGCCGGGCTACAGAAGCGGCAGGTGCTCTATTTCTTCAACAGCAAGGAGAGCCTTTACAAAGACGTTATCGACCGCATTTTCCGAGAGTGGCTCAGCCCCAGTGACAAGGAGGGTTCGCCGAAGGCTGTCATTTCTGACTACATCGACCATATTTTTCTACAGGCCGAAACCAAACCCCACCAAAGCAAGCTGCTCATTTCAGAAATGCTATCGGGAGGTAGGTTTGGAATCGAAACGATGAAAAGGCGAGGATCCCGATCGATCGTTGCAAAATCCGTTGCGCTTCTTCAAAACTATATGGACCAAGGTGTCATGCAGCGCACGGATCCGCTTGCCTTCCTCTTTCAGATCTGGAGCGCCCAGCACTTCTATGTCGCTTTCAGTCCGGAAGTGGCTTTTCTCCTCGAAAAAGATCAAATGGACCACGAGGACTGGACCCGATTTCGGGATCAGACAAAGGCGTTTGCCTTGTCGTTCTTTGAGGGCTGACAGCCAACAACGGACGCTGGTTGAACTCGAATTTTGGGTTGGCATGGCGCTTTAGTCGCCGGGTTCGCCGAACTAACGGCTACAAGGGCTCGTTTGCCTCGAACCGATCTGAGCTCTCGAAGGACGTTTCGTTCAAGGCAGCATTTGATTCCAAACTTAGATCTTGCGCAACCGATCCAATGACTGACGTTTATGCAGGCTGCAGCATCCAGTTCGCCGGGCTCTTCCCCGTCATTCGCTGCGCGAATCAAGAACGTCCGCTCTCTCGACCGTCGGCGATGAGGATCATCCAGGTTTGGACCACGACCGGAAAGGTTTTCAGACGTGGAATAGGAACCTGACCTGCCCAATGGCCGCCGAATTCCTGTCTTTGTACGTGGCAGGGTGGCGGCACGTCTATCGTGTGCGTATGGTGTGCACGACGGGTCCGTTCTAAGTGCTGGCGGCCCCTAGGAGATCGAAAAATGCACCTGAACGCGGCCAACAAGGCTGCGCGGTTGTCTACTGCGCCGATGATGGATGGTAGAGATTAGCCCAATATTTCAATTAGTTGCAGCGTGTCGTGCGCAGCACATGTTCATGTTTCGATCGCGAGATTTCGCACTGC
Organism: Alphaproteobacteria bacterium; assembly: GCA_030425145.1. Lineage (GTDB taxonomy): Bacteria > Pseudomonadota > Alphaproteobacteria > Rhodobacterales > Rhodobacteraceae > Marivita. The sequence continues at coordinate 23,395 of JAUHVK010000020.1, forward strand.
GTCGGACGCATTTCGGTGCGCCGACAGATTTGGTTGCCTCGGGGGCTCATGGTGTGCACTGGGGACGAGAAATTGATGATGGCTAGTTCGCAGGAGCTGCATGTCCCTCTGAAAGCAGCCGTTCGAAATGGGCGCTGGTCAGGCGCGCTTGGCGGGACTTTCCGGACTTGTGAATTCGCAGCTAATGCTGACGCAGAAAGCCTTTGCTCCGGCGGTGACGAAAATTTGGCGGCGCAGCAGATTTCCTCAGACCAGGCATTCCGTCGTGGAGTAACGAAGCAGGTCCGAACCGCTCATTCAGAGCATTTATTTCAAGTATGAGAAATCTGCATTCGTTGCCCTTGCCGGTACGACGTGTGAACAGCTTCGGTGCCTCCGGGAATCGCGCGTTTTGTGCATCAACGGATGAAGGATCATTCACATAGGTGATGCTTCATGACCCGGCGCCTGGAAAGCATGTTTAGCGCCTAAACGAATGTAGCAAACGCCATGGCGACGTAGATGCAGCCCTTGGTTACATGGCGCCCAAAGCCGTCGGCGATAAGAACCATGCCGATCACCAGCAGGAAGGTCGACGCCAGCATGATCACCGTGGGGCTGTCGTGGACGAAAGGCGTCAGCGCGAAAATTGAGACTGTAGGTTACGGCGCGTGATCACTCGGTATGGCCTCGATCTGGTGTCTTTCGCAGGCTTTGGCATCGCCGGCAGAGCCGGTCTGAAGACAATTGGGAGGAAGACATGACCATAAGAAAAATCGCCGCGGCCTCTGCGGTGGTGGCCGCTGCGGCCATGAGCGGGCAGGTAGCCATCGCCGCCGATGACCCGATCAAGATCGGCTTGCTGGTGACACAGGAAGGCACGTTTGCCAAGGCCGGTTCCGATGGCATCCGTGGCTTTGAACTGGCGCTGCGCCAGGCGGACTCAATGGCTGGCGGGCGCGACATCGAATGGGTTCTGGGCCCGACCGACGGCAAGCCGGACACCGCGCTGCGTGCCGCGCGCAAACTGGTCGAGAGCGACGGGGTTGATCTGATCATCGGCCCCCTGTCGGGATCGGAAGGGATCGCGATGCGCGACTATGCAAAGACCGTGCCGGATATCACCATCATCAACGGTGTGTCCTCGGCGATGGAAACCACATTTGTCGATCCCGCTCCCAATTTCTTCCGCTTCAACATCCAGGGCGCGCAGGCGGGGTACGGGCTCGGCAGCTACGTGGTCAATGAAAAGGGCTGGACCCGGGTTGCCACGGTGGCGGCGGACTATTCCTTCGGCTACACCAACTTCCTGGGCTTCGCGGCCGATTTCTGCCAGGCTGGCGGCGAGATTGCCGAACGCTTCTGGGTGCCGCTCGGCAGTTCGGATTTCGGTGCGGTGATCGCTGCCATGCCGGACGATATCGACGCGATCTATCTCGGCGTCGGCGGAACTGACGCGATCAACTTCCTGAACCAGTATGAACAGGCCGGGGCGGAAACCAACCTGATCGGGTCGTCGATTATCGCCGACCAGAGCGTTCTGACCGCCAAGGGCAGCGCCAAGGAGGCGCTGATCGGTACACCGGCCGCGGGCTGGCAGGCTGCCGACAACGACCTGCCCGAATGGCAGGCGTTTGTCGCAGCCTATCAGGCCGGCTGGCCCGAGGACGAGCGGTTCCCGTCTCCATCGCTCTATGCGTCGCTCTACTACAACGCGACCGTCGCGACGCTCACGGCGCTGAACGAGGTCGGGGGCGATTTGGCCGAGGGGCAGCAGGCCTTCCGGGACGCTCTTGCCGCGGTCGAGATGGACTCGCCGCTGGGTCACATCAAGCTGGATGAAAACCGTCAGGCGATCGGATCGGTGTATATCTCTGAGGTCGTCGAGAATGCCGATGGCACCGGCCTGACCACCAGGATGGTGTCGCGCACCGACAACGTGAATGCCACGTTTGGCCTGTCGACCGAAGAGTTCATGGTCAAGGTCGGCCTGCCGTCCCGCGATACACCCGATTGCGACGCACTGCGCGGGAACTGAGCGCAATCCGAAACTCCAAGCACGGGCGGCAGTATCCGCCCGTGCGCAACACTTTGCAGAGGCTCAGCCCGGAATGAAGATGGCTCCGTTTCGACCGAGAATACATATCCTGGCCGCGGGTCTTGACGAAGTTTTGCAGGCCGAACTGGATTTCCTGCGGGTGTACCGACCGCTGATTGTCACCGATGAAAGCGCTGCACTGGCCAGTCTGATCGACGAATGCCTGGAAGGCGTTTCCGCCGCGAGCGCCGAAACCGCAAAGGAAAAATTGGCCGTTTACCGTCTGAACGAAACGGCCGGCATGGGCGACGCCCGGGCGATTTCGCGGCGCCTGTTCACGGAAGGTAGGGACGGGCTTGTCGTGTTTGGGGGGCGGAACTCGATCGACACCTGCAAATATGCCGCGCGAGAATTTGCCCGGGTACGTCCGGGTTCGCGGCACCGTCAAGCGGATGAACGCATGGTGCCCGTGATCGTCGTGCCGGATAGCCCGGCGGACGGCGCGGGATTGCGGGCTGCTGTCCGGATGGTTGATGCCGACGGGCATCATCAGAGCTTCCAGGATGACTCCTTCCTACCCTCGGTGCTGATCTGCGACACGCGTGCCTACGCCGCGTTGGATGTCACAAGCGCCATTTGCGCCGAGTTCGACGTTGTCGTGCATTGCATCGAAACGCTGGCCCGGTCTCGGTTAAGCCCGCCGGCGAAGGGCATGGCCATCGACGGTTTGCGCCGCGCCTGGCGCATTCTCAAGCGCCGGGCATCAGGCGTGCAAACTTTCGCTTCAGGCGAGACCGTGTTTTCGGCGGCGGTGAACGCCGCCCTGGCCGAGGATGGCGGGCTGGGCGCGATCCATGCGCTGGCCCTCGCCATTGAGGAGGACCGGCGCGATGCACGGCCTCACGGCTATTATCACGCGGCCGTTTTCAAACCGGTCATGAGTTTCAACGCGCCCGCAATGATCCGGGTGATCCCCGAGATCGAGGAAGCGATGGAGTGTTCGGGGGGCGTGCCTGGCATCGTGGGCATGGTTTCGGATGTCGCCGGCAGGCTGGGCTTGCCGGTGGAGCTGGAGGCGCTTGGGCTGGACCCGGCGGCACGCGCGCGGATCGCCTGTGCCGTGTCCGGAGATGTGGCGAACACGACCAATCCGCGTCGTGTGCGCAAGGCCGACTACAAGGTCATACTGTGTGCGAGCAAATGAAAAGACTTTGGCAATCGCGTATTTCGGGTAAATTGGCGCGGTTACGGGATCGACAAGGGGACGTCGTGTAGCAGGGAGGAGAAGACATGAGCAAGGCTTTGGCAGCATTCCGGGGGGACTACGGCCGGGTGTTTCTATTTAAGCTCGATCGGGAACTCGTCGTTCATGCGCATCGCGAGGGGCATCTGCTGTTCCATATTGACGGCGCCCCCGCCGAGATGATCGTCGAGGACAAGGCGGTCGATCTGAAATGCGGCAACGGTGTTGCCGTCAATCCGTGGCAACCGCATTTCTTCCGCCCCTGTATCCCGGGCGAGGAAACTATGCTCCTTGTGCTTTACATCGATCAGAAATGGTTTTTGCAGGCCAGCGGCCCCTTGTCGCCGTCTCTGCGCTACGGTCGCGCCGAGATCGAGGTGGACGACTTCCTGCGCACCGCGAAGCACAACATGGTGCGCGGCATGATGGATCCCAACACCGAAACCGCCGTGTTGGAAGATATCTTCCGGCAGCTTGCCTGCGGCAGTTACGAGCAGAGCTGGCAATGGACGCCCGAGGCCGAGGCTGTGCTGGACGGGCAATCCAGGATGATCGATTTCCGAATCCGCAGGTCGATCCGCCTGCTGGCCGAGATGCCGTTCGAAGAGGCCTCGCTGGATGACGTGGCCCGCAACGTGGGCCTGTCGCGCGCGCATTTCTACCGCATGTTCCGCGACCAGATCGGCGTGACCCCCAATGTTTACCTGAACGCCCTGCGGATGGAGAAAGCCATCGACCGGTTGCTTTTGACATCGGACACGGTGGCCGAGATCGGCTATGATCTGGGCTTTTCCAGTCAGGCCAGCTTTACCCGCTTTTTCACCTCGAACGGGGTGCTGCCGCCCAGCGAATACCGGCGCGCGGTGGTCTGCGAGGTCGCCTGAGGCGTATTTTGCGACCCCGCGCGCAGTCGTGAGACTGCCGGGTATGCCCTCAAGCTGGCGCGTTTCCTATCCTTCCTGACAAGAAAGTCATTGGCGCATCCATGAACGCGTCACGGGGAGGACACCATGAGCGAGTTTGCCCGGAAACACCCGGTCTGGACGGGGCTGATCGTACTGGCCGTGCTTTTCGCGATCTGGGCGATCTTCGCGCCGTGGCCAGCCGGGTTCGAGGATATTTTCGGACGTAAGAAGGTATTCCTGAACGCGCTGTTCAGCGGCATTACGCTGGGCGCGCTGTATTTTCTGGTCGCCTCGGGGTTCACGCTGATCTTCGGGCTGATGCGAAACGTCAACCTCGCGCATGGGTCGCTTTACCTGCTGGGGGGCTATCTCGGTTACGAATTCGCCGAGTGGACCGGGTTGTGGCTGTTGTCCTTCTTGGTCGTCTTCGTCGTGATGGGCTGCGTCGGCATCGCCATGCAATACTTGGTGTTCCGTCGGCTTGAGGGGCAGGATCTGCGGCAGACGCTGGTGACCATCGGTATTTCGGTCGTCGCAGCCGACATCATGCTCTGGATCTGGGGCGGGCAATCCTATCAGGTTTTGTCGCCCGACTGGCTGAGCGGGCCAATGCAGCTGCCGCTGGTCACCGGCTACAACCGCGAAGGCGCGCTAGTCTATCTCAAATACCCCAAGGTGCGGTTGGCGATCCTGCTGGCAGCCATCGCCATTGGCATCGGCATCTGGCTGGCGCTGAACCGCACCCGCGTCGGCATGGTGATCCGCGCGGGCGTCGATGACCGCGACATTCTTGGCGCGATGGGCGTGCCGATCGGGCCCGTTTTCTTGGGGGTGTTCGCCTTCGGTGCGGGGCTCGCCGGGATGGCGGGGATCGTTGGCGGCACCTTCCAGTCGATAGCACCCGGAGAAGACACGCGCTTCCTTATGGCCTCGCTTGTCGTGGTGATCGTGGGCGGCATGGGCTCGGTCCAGGGGGCGGCCATCGGTGCGCTGCTGATCGGCCTGGCAGAGCAGTTGGGCTCGGTCTACATGCCAACCTATGCGGTGGTCCTCACCTTCCTGATCATGGCGGCCGTGCTGGCCTTCCGCCCGCAGGGTCTGATGGGGCGGAGGGGCTGAGCCATGCAGTCCAATCTGCCCGATACCCCCCTTGCGAACCCGACGGCCCCGCGCTGGTGGCTGTGGATTGTGGATCGTATAGCCGCCATTCCCGGCCGCGCCTGGGCGGTGATGCTGATCCTTCTGGTGATGCCGCTGGTGGCCAACGACTTCTTCCTGTTCCAGATCTTCGGCTGGAGCTTCATCCTGGGGATCGTCGCGCTGTCGCTGATGTTCCTGGCAGGATATGGCGGCATGGTCAGCCTGATCCAGATGTCGGTGGCCGGGCTTGCGGGCTATATGGTGGCGCTGTTCGGCGAAAGCGGTACGGCGATCAGTCTGGGCCTGCCCTGGTGGTTCGTGATCCCGCTCGCCATTGCCATCGCCACCCTGTTCGGGTCGCTTGTGGGGCTGCTGGCGGTCAGGACCGAGGGGATCTATACCATCATGATCACCCTGGCGATGGCCTCGGCCTTCTATTATTTCACCCGCCAGAACTATACGATCTTCAACGGCTATACCGGCTTCAACCTGGTGCTGCCTCCGGCGCTGTTCGGTGTCGATTGGCGCCAACCGGTGGCATTCTATTACTTGACGCTGGTGGTCGCGGGGCTATGCCATCTGCTGGTCACGTATGTCTCCAGGGCGCCGTTCGGACTGGCCCTGCAAGGCGTGCGCGACAACCCGCGCCGCATGGCGGCGCTCGGTTTCAATGTCACCGCGCACCGTGTCGCGGCCTATGCGTTTGCCTCGGTGCTGGCGTCGATCGGAGGCATTCTGCTGGTATGGCAGAATGCCCAGATCGCGCCCGGCACGGCGGGTATCCATGCGACCTTCGATATCCTGATCATCGCCGTGATCGGCGGGTTGAGCCGGCCCAGCGGGCCGTTTCTCGGGGCCTTCCTGTTCGTGCTGCTTGCGACCTTCGCACCGGATGTGTTGCGCGCCATCGGCGCCTCGGGTGAACGCTACAAGATGCTGATCGGCGCTATCTTCCTGATCGTGGTCTTCGTCTCGCCCGACGGCCTCCTGGGGCTTTGGGAACGGTGGAAGGCGCGCATGGTGCGCGACGACATGATGCGCGGCGGGGGAGGTGTGGACCGATGAGCGAGACCCTATCGGACCAAACCGCCGGTGCGACCAGCGGCACCGCCTCGGCCAACGCACTGGAACTGACGGGCGTGTCCAAGCTCTTTGGAGCACTGGCAGCGCTGAGCGAGATCGACCTAGCGATTAAGCCCGGTGAACGCCGCGCCGTGCTGGGCTCGAACGGGGCGGGCAAGACGACGCTGTTCAACTGCATCACCGGGGATTTCCTGCCCAGTAGCGGCCGGATCCGCATGTTCGGTGAGGATGTGACCCGCTTTCCGGCGCAGGAGCGAATTCGCCGGGGATTGCGGCGGACCTACCAGATTTCGCTGCTTTTCAACGGGTTGACGGTGCGCGACAATGTCTACCTGGCCTGCCGGGGCGTGTCGCGGGGGCGGTATTCATTTCTGCGGCCAAGAGCCGATGACAGCCTGATGCACGCCTCCGAGGAACTGATCGCGGCGGTTCACCTGACCGACCTGATCGACACCCCGGTCGCGGTTCTGGCCTATGGCCAGCAGCGCCAGTTGGAGATCGCCCTGGCGCTGGCGGGTGCGCCGCGGTTGATTCTGTTCGATGAACCGGCAGCGGGCCTGTCGCCGACCGAGAGGCGCGAACTAGTCGAAATCCTGACCGGCCTGCCGGGGCATATCGGCTATGTCATCATCGAGCATGACATGGACGTGGCGCTGCGCGTCGCCGAGCGGGTCACAATGATGCATAACGGGCGCATCTTCAAGGAAGGGCTGCCCGAGGAGATCGAGAACGATCCCGAAGTGCAGGCGCTTTACCTCGGAGATGGCCATGAGTGAAGGACGCAGGACTACGGCGCCCGCTCTCGAGATCAAGGGGCTGAACGTCTATTACGGGGCCAGCCACGCCTTGCAGGGTGTCGATCTGGGCCTGCATGGTGGCGTGCTCTCGGTTGTCGGGCGCAATGGCATGGGCAAGACGACGCTCTGCAAGGCGATCATGGGTCTGGAGCACGCCAGTTCGGGCACGATCAGTTTCGGCGGGCAGCTTCTGAACGGCAAGACCCCGGCCGAGATTGCGCGCCTGGGGGTCGGATACGTGCCGCAGGGGCGGCGGTTGTGGCGGTCGCTGACGGTGGACGAGCATCTGCGCCTGGTGGCGCAAAGCGGCGGCGCCTGGACGGTCGAGCGGATCTACGACAGCTTCCCGCGCCTGGCCGAGCGCAAATCGAACGGCGGGGCGCAGCTGAGTGGCGGCGAGCAGCAGATGCTGGCGATCGGCCGGGCCTTGCTGCTCAACCCGAGGCTTCTGGTGATGGACGAACCGACCGAGGGCCTGGCCCCGGTCATCGTTGCGCATGTCGAGGACATGCTGCTGAAACTGGCCGCCGAGGGCGATATCGACGTGCTGGTGATCGAGCAGAACATCGGCGTCGCCACCAGCGTGGCCGAGACCGTGGCGGTCATGGTCAATGGCCGCGTCAGCCGGATCGTGCCCTCGCTTGAACTGGCCACTGATCGCGACCTTCAACAGCGGCTTCTTGGCGTGGGGCAACATGCCCATGACGAGGAGCCCGACACGGGCGCGCCTGAACCCGACATGCAAGACGGCACGTTGGGCTTGCACTATCAGGCCGCGCAGCATGCGTTGCCGCAGGTCACGCGCTGGTCCGGCATCGACGCGGCCGCGAGGCCAGCCTGGTCCGGTGATACCATCACCGAGCAGGGCAGCGCGGGGATCGTCGTTTTGGGGGCGATGGACCGATCGGGCGACGAGATGCAGATGGCCTGCGCCGCCCTGCGCGGGGCCGGGCACAAAGTCACGAGTGTGGATATTTCGACGCGGCCCGGTCTGGTCTCGTCAGCGGATGTACCTGCGCATCGGCTGGCCGCGTGGCACCCGAGGGGGGCGGCAGGGATCCATGACGGACGCGGGCGCGATCCACGCCTCGGCGTGGCCGAGGCGCTGGCGCGGTTCCTCAGCGCCGCGTCTGGGCTGAAAGCCATCATCGGAGTCCTGAACCTGGGCGAGGCGCTGACCATGGCGCCCGCGCTTCGCGACGCGGCGGGGGATGTGCCGGTCATGCTGGTCGGCGAGGCCTCGGCGCGCGATATCGGTGGCGATGGCTTGGGTCGTCATGCGCTGGTCCTGACTGCGGATGGCGCGGAGGCGCGGTATCGCGCGATCCGCTCTGCCTGTGCGGCGCTCACCGAATTGCTGGTACCCGCACCGGTGACAAAAGACGTTGCGGGGAAGGGCGGGCCAGTCGCGCTGGTTTCGGGCCTGGGGGGTGACGCGCTCTGCTCGGCGGTAATGGCCGGGCTGGAGCAGGTGGTGCGTTGCCACCCTTACGCGCCGACCCCGGGTGGGATGGCGACCCTGGAGACCGCCTTGCGCGCGGGTGAGGCCCGGGCCGTGATCGACCTCGATCAGTCTGATTTCGCGGACCGGCTTTTTGGTGGAATCATCGAAACCCCGCCTGATCGCGTTGCCCCGCTCTGCGCCGCCAAACGCCCATTCATTTCCGTGCTGAATGGCGGGGACAGGATTTTTGCCCGCCAGGCCGAGACAAGCATGATGACGTCGCGCCCGCTGGACCGGGCCGAAGCCGCGTCAGTGGGGCAGGGCTATGCCGCCGCGCTGAACGACGCGCCGGGCGAGATCACGGTCATCGTACCGTCCGAGCTGCCCGATACCCCGGGGGCTTGGTTCGCGGACGCTTTCACAGCCGCGTTCCATCAGTCCGGTCAGCGCCGTCTGATCCGCTCGGCGGGCCGCACGGAAAGCCGGGACACGATCCAGCACATCCTGCGTGCGCTCGACGGGACAGGGGCAAACGCGTCCGCCACGCGCCGCGTGGCTGCGGGCACAGCCTACGGGGCACCCGCGTCATGACCAAGGGATACACAACACAAGAAGACCATGCCGAGGCCGCAGCACACGCTGCGCCTGAAGGGAGGACATGAAATGGAAGCCGGACAAATCATTGCACAGCTAATCCTTTGGCTGATCGTCGCGGTCATCGTGATCGCCATCATCTACTGGGTCATGCATTGGCTCTATCGCCGGTCCACCAAGGAAACCGCCTTTGTGCGTACCGGTTTCCTGGGCGAAAAGGTGGTGGTCGATGGCGGGGCTTTCGTCTGGCCGATCATCCATGACATCACGCCGGTGAACATGAACACGCTGGCGCTGCGCATCAGCCGCACCCGCGAGGATGCGATGATTTCGCATGATCATGTCCGGGTCGATGTAGAAGCGGATTTCTTCGTGCGTGTCGCCCCTGATCGCGAGTCGGTCTCGGTGGCCGCAAGCCGGCTGGGCCGGAGAACCCTGAATCGGGACGAGGTACAGGGGCTTCTTGAAGGTAAGTTCGAAAGCGCCCTGCGCTCGGTTGTGGCCGAGCTTGATCTGGCCACGTTGCAGGAACAACGCCATACGGTCGTTCAGCGCATCAAGGAAACCGTGCAGGAGGACCTGAGGTTCAACGGGCTGGAGCTGGAAACAGTCGCGATCCTGGATATCGATCAGGCGTCACTGGAATTCTTCAACCCTTCCAACCGGTTCGATGCCGAGGGCATGACCGCGCTGATCCGCGACATCGAGGAAAAGCGCAGGTTGCGCAACGATATCGAGCAGAGCGCGATGATCCAGATCCGCAACCGCAACCTGGAGGCGGAACGCGAAGCGCTGAACATCGACCGCGAAAGCGAACATGCCCGTCTTGAACAGGAACGCGAGATCGAGCTGCGCCGCGCCCAGCAGCAGGCCGAGATCGCCCGAGAACGCGCCGAGCGTGAAACCGAGGCCGAGAACGCCCGCATCGCCGCGCGACAGGCCACCGAAACGGCCCGTATCGCCACCGAACGCGCCATCCGCAGCCAAGAAATCGACCGCAATCGCCAGATCGACGCGGCCGAGATCGAAGCCCGCGAAGCGACCGAACAAGCCCGGCTGGCCCAGGACCGCAGCCTGACAGCGGCCCGGATCACGCACGAGCAGGAGATCAAGGCGCTTGAGATTGCGCGCACCGAGGCGCTGGAAGCCGCCGAGATCGCCTCGCAAGAGGCGACCGAACGCCAGCGCATCGCCCAGCAGGCCAAGATCAACGAGATGCGCATCAGCGAGGATCAGCGCGTTCGTGCTCTGGAGATCGAGCGCAAGCGCCTTGTCGAAGAGGCCGAGATCGCCGCCAACCAGGCCGTCGAGGCGGAACGCATCGCGCAGCGCAAGGCGATCGACGCGGCCCGGATCGAAGCCGAAAGCGAAACCCGCAGCAACGAGATCGCGCGCAACCGCGCGGTGGACGAGGCGCGCATCGCCGCAGACGAGGCGCTGGAGGCGGCCCGCATCGCGCAGCGCAAGGCTGTCGAGGCCAAGCGGATCGCGGTCGAGGAAGAACTGAAAACCCGCGAGATCGAGCGCGAACAGGCCAACGAACATGCCGCGCTGACCATGCGCAAGGCTGTCGAAGCCGAACGGATCGCGGTCGAAAAGGCCGTGAAGGCCGAACGGATTTCGGCAACGGCCGAAACCGACCAGATGGAAATCGCACGCAACCGGGCAATCGACGAAGCCCGTGTCGCCGCCGAGGAGGCTGTCGAGGCGGCGCGTATCGCGCAGGCCGCCGAGCTGGCCGCCCGCCGCATTGCCACCGAAGAGGCGACCCGCACCCGCGAAATCGCCCGCGACGAGGCGTTGGATGCCGCGGTCATCGCACAGCGCGAGTCGGTCGAACGGAAGCGTATCACCACGGAGCTGGCACTGGAGCAGGAACGTATCGCCAGCCAGCAGGAGCGTGAGATCACCAATATCCGCAGCCGCGAGGAGGTCGAGACCGCAGAGATCGCCCGCGAGGTGGAACTGTCGGCCAAGCGCAGCGCCAAGGCCGAGGCCGACGCCAAATGGCGCCGTGCCGAAGTCTCGGCGCGCGCGGTGGTGGAGACGGCCGAGGTCGAGCGCGAAAAGACGCTGGAGGCGGCGCGGCTGGAACGGCGCCGGGCGCTCGAACAGCTCGAAGTGTCGCGCCATCAGTCGCTGCGTGAGGCCGAGATTTCCAGCAATGAGGAGATCGAACGTGCCCGCATCGCCTCGGAACGCGGGCTGGACGAGGCCCGCATCGGCCACGAGACCGAGCGCCGGCAGCTGGAGATCGGCCGCGAGAAGGCTGTCGAAGCCGCGAATATGGAAAAGGCCATTGTGCTGTTCCAGAAGTCGCTGGAGGAATCTGCTGCCCGCGCCGAAGCCGAACTTGCCAAGGCCCGCGCGGTCGAGGCAAGCGAACAGGTGCAGACCGCCAAGGACACCGAGGCCGCCCGCCGCAAGAGCAGCATCGACGTGCTCATGGCCGAAAAGGCCGCCCAGGAGGCCAAGCTGGCGGCCGAGGCCGCAAAGATCCGCAGCGCCGTCGAGGCCGAGGCGCAGCGCCTGATGAACGAGGCCGAGAATGTCCTGACCGATCCCGCTCGGATGTCGCTCTTCCGGCGCAAGTTGCTGGAGCATGTCGAGGGGATCGTTTCGGCCTCGGTCAAGCCGATGGAGAAGATCAACGAGATCAAGATCATGCAGCTCGATGGCGCCGGCGGCACAGGCGCGGGCGGGGGCAGGGAAGGCAGCCCCACCGACGAGGTGATCAATTCGGCCCTGCGCTATCGCGTGCAGGCGCCGCTGGTGGACAGCCTGCTGGCCGACATCGGTATCGACGGGGCGAACATCGCCCGCCAGGGCGGGCTGCTGCGCGAGGCATCGGACCTCAACCGGATCGTGCAGGACGCGCAACGGGCCAAGAAGTCCGGCAGCGGCGACGGCGAAACGAAGGGCAAGGAGTAACCATGCCCCGCGTGTTTCACTCTGCGATACTCAAGGCGCCCTCCGACCGGATCTGGCAGGTGCTGCGCGACTTCGGCAGACTGCACCGCTGGCTGCCTGGCATCGCCCAATGCGCGGTTGAGGGCGGGGGAGCGGGCGACCGCGTCGGCGCGGTCCGGCACCTGGTGGCCCGCGATGGCACCGAATTCCGCGAGCAGCTCGTCGCGCTGTCGGATTACGACCTGACGCTGGCCTATTCGATCCTGGAGGCGCCGTTCGAGATCACGGATCACCTGGCGGAACTCAGGGTCATTCCGGTGACCGAAGGCGGCGGCAGTTTCGTCGGCTGGTCGGCGGAATTCAGCTGCCAGCCCGACCGGCAGGAGCGCACCGGCCAATTCATGGTGAACGAAGTGTTCCGACCCGGTTTGGCCGCGCTCGAACGGGGGTTGGCGGCATGATCCGGCTATCACGATCCATCGCGCTTGCCGCCCCGGCCGATCAGGTCTGGCAGGAGCTGCTGGGATTTGGCGACCTGGCACTATGGCATCCCGCCGTCGACACCTGTCGCGCCGCGGGCGGGCAGCACGTCAGCGTAGGCGCCACCCGACATGTGACCACGCGCGACGGGCTGAGCATGGACGAGGAACTGGCCGCGGCGTCCGTGCGTGATCATCGGCTTGAGATCCTCACCCGCACCGCCCCCTTCCCGGTGTCGCTGATGTGGCAGGCCCTGACGGTCTTCGGGGTTAGCACGACAGGCGGCGCGGTCCTGCGCTGGGAAATGCGCGCTGACGGGCCGCCGGACTGGGCAGGCCGGATGCGCGACTGGTTCGGCGATGGCTATATCCCCGCCGGGCTGAACGGGCTGGCCGGGCATCTGGCGGCCACGAACAACACACCGATCAACAACTGACATACGAACGATCCAACAAGGAGGACACCCAATGGCGTTGGAAATCAAGGTACTTGACTACGGCGATATCGAGCTTGAATCGAGCTTCCTGGTGCTCGGTCACGATTGCGGCCGGGTCAAGCGGGTGCCGGTCTACGGCTTCCTGATCCTGGGCGGCACGCATCCCGTGCTGGTGGATACCGGCTATCGCGAAAACGCGATCATGGAATCGCTGGGCATGCGCGGCTTGCAGTTTCACGAGAACATGATCGAGAACCAGCTGGCCAAGCACGGGCTGAAGCCCGGCGATATCCGCTATATCTGCCACACCCACCTGCATATCGACCATGCGGGCAAGGACGACAAGTTCCCGATGAACACCACCGTCGTGGTCAACCGGCGCGAGATGGAGTGCTCGGTCTCGGGGTTGATGCATCCGCAATACCCGATGCCCGACATCCAGCACCTGGTCGAACGCATTCACACCCCGGGCGCACTGCGTTTCGAGGACCTGGAACTGACCGGCGAGATCGAGCTGATCCCCGGCGTGACCCTAGAGGCCGCGAATGCCCACACCGAAGGCTCGATGAACGTACATGTGCAAACCGCCGAGGGACGGGCCACGATTTGTGGTGACGTGATCTATGACATCAACACCCAGATCGTCGAACCCTTCCGCCAAACGCAGGACCACGAGCCGCAGGTGACCGGCAACCATGCCGGATCGAAGCGGGCCGAGAAGGCGGCGATCAAGAAGCTGCTGAACAGTTCGGACTTCCTGCTTATGGTGCATGACAAGCCCGCCAAGGTGGTCGACAAGCAGATCGCCGGGCGGCTGGACATGCAAGTGCCGGGGCCGATGGTCTCAAGCCTGCCCAAGCGCAACTGGTTCCCCGTCTGAGCCATGCAGGACGGCGACGGGATGGTAGGCGGTCATCTGATTGCCGGTGACTGGATCGCAGGCGAGGGCGACGTGTTCCTGTCGGAACCGGCGACCGGCGGTGCGCGCCGATTCACCTCTGCCACCAAGGTGGAGGTGGAGGCTGCGGCCAATGCGGCCGAAGAGGCGTTCGCGGAATATTCGGCGGCTACCGCTCTGCAAAGGTCCCGGTTCCTTGATCGGATCGCTGCCGAAATAACAGCGCAGGCGGATGGCATCATCGGCACCGCCTGCGCCGAGACCGGCCTTCCCGAGGCCCGGATAAGGGCCGAGCTGGATCGGACCACCGGCCAGCTGCGGCTATTTGCGCAGCATATCCTGCAACGTGGCTGGCTGGACGAACGCCACGACCCGGCGCTGCCCACGCGCGTCCCGCCGCGCCCCGATCTGCGGCTGATCCAACGGCCGGTCGGTCCGGTGGCGGTGTTTTCGGCCTCGAATTTCCCGCTGGCCTTTTCGGTCGCTGGCGGTGACACCGCCAGCGCACTGGCTGCTGGGTGCCCCGTGATCGTCAAGGCCCACCAGGCGCATCCCGCGACATCGGAACTCGTGGCCCAGGCCATCGATGCGTCCCGCCGGGCCGAAGGCCTGCCGGGGGGTGTTTTCGCGATGCTGCAAAGTGCGACGCGCGTGACCGGCAGCGCGCTTGTCACCCACCCTCTGATCACGGCGGTAGGGTTCACCGGATCGACGGCCGGTGGCCGGGCGCTGTTCGATCTTTGCGCCGCGCGCCCGGTGCCGATCCCGTTTTACGGGGAACTGGGGTCGGTCAATCCGCTGTTCGTCCTGCGCGGGGCAGGGCTGCGGCGCGGCGCCGATATCGCGCGGGGCTGGGCTACCTCACTGACACAGGGAGCAGGGCAGTTCTGCACCAAGCCAGGGTTGGCCATCCTGCCCGAGGGCGAGATTGCCGAACGGTTCGTGCAATCCGCCGCCGCCGCGCTGGCAGACGTCCCGACGCAATGTATGCTAAGCAATGCGATCGCCCAGGGCTTCCGGGCCAGCATCTCGAAACTGGAAGAGAAACCGGGCGTCATTGAAAAGCATGGTTCGGTTGTTGCGGACGGGCGCGATATGGGGCCGATCCTCCTGCGAACCCGGGCCGAAGACTTCCTGGCCGATCCTGAAATGGCAGAAGAGGCGTTCGGGCCGGGCGGTCTTGTGATCACTGTCTCCGATCCGCAGGAAGCTTCTGCATTGGCCCGGTCTCTGCCAGGGCAACTGACTGCAACGGTCCATGGCGACCCAGAAGATCAACCCGAGGCACGCACGCTGTTCGGCATTCTCGAACGCAAGGCTGGGAGACTGATCTGGAATGGCTTTCCCACGGGTGTCGAGGTTGCCGATGCTATGGTTCACGGCGGTCCCTACCCGGCCTCGACGAATTTCGGTCATACTTCGGTGGGCACGATGGCGATCCGGCGGTGGTTGCGTCCCGTCTGTTATCAAGACATGCCATCGACGGTCTTTCCGGTTCGCTCGGCGTGTCCGAGCAGAAGCTGAACCGCTCTCAGGTTTCCTGCCTTTCGGTAGATCTCTCCCACTTTGGTCCGGGAGAGCGAATGCGTGCCTTACACGCCCGACTCCAGTCTGACAGCCTCCACGCAGTTTGCTGTCGATGGCGCCGATGAACCGCGCCAGATCACGCAGATTGCCTGCGAGTTCGAGACGCGCGCGAGGCGCCAAAAGGTCTTTTGGCAGGAGTGGGCGCTGCTGGCTGATGATACGCTCCATGTTGAAGCTGAACTCTCATGATATGCCCTCCGATCCAACCTCCGCACCCAGGTATCAGCACCGCGCCGACAGCGCTTTTCCACAAGCGCTTGATTGATCGCTCATACCTGATGACGTCTCACGACGTCGGGTGCGAAGGACTGCTTCACTGCGCTGCGTTGCCACGCACATTGTGATGCGCGCGCGCCAGAAATTCTCCTGCATGCGCTCGCAGCGAGGAATCGCAGTGGCTGAGACAGGCTCTTCCCCATCATTCTCTGCGCGAATCAAGAACGTCCGCTCCCTGGACCGTCGGCGACGAGGAACATCCAGGTTTGGAACATGACCGGAACGGTTTTCAGACGTGGAATGGGAACCTGACCCGCCCAATAGCCGCCGAATGCCTGTATTTGTACGAGGCAGGGTGGCGGCACGTCCCTCGTGTGCGTATGATGCGCTCAGCGGGTCCGTCCCGAATGCCGTCGGACCCACGGAGACCACTGAACGCCCCTGAACGCAGCCACCGAGGCGGCGCGACTGTCCGTTGCGCCCATTGATGGGTGACGGTGATTTCAGCTGTATTTCAATGATTTGAGCGATAGCGTGTGCAGCATATGTTCATGTTTCGATCGTGTGAATTCGTACTTCGTCGTGTGTAGTTCGGTTTGTGGAGCCGATTCGAACTGGATTGTATTCGTTATTGCCGCATTGAGGCTTTGAGTTGATGACGACGTGCCCTCCGACCCTTTGAGCTGTGCAGAAGCAGCCGTTCAATGCAGCCACCGTGACTTGCAGTTTGGCGGAACTTCCCGACTTTTGGCCCTGTTGCGTCAACCGTGAGAACGGCCCGAAGCTGACCTTGGACAAGGTCTAACTCCGCTGCGGTGCGGCCCGTCAGACCGGACTTTCGCTGCAAGTGCAAAGTCGAACCTGCAGCGAACTCACACTCTGCGAGAGTTCTTCAACACAATCCGGGACAAAGTACCACTTCGCTTCGGCTGCGCGGATTTCGGATGGGAGAGAACGCTTGCCGGCAAAAAACAAGCGTTGTTGGAGTGTGCACAAGCGTCGAGGACCTGGCGCAAATGGCGAACCAGCACATGGGGCAAATGCACTCCCTGGAATTGGTGATTGGATTTCTATTGGCACTGTAGGTCGAAGGGCAGACAAGGCCCTGGACCGGATCAACTGCGGCGCGGTGCGTTTGGTACAAGCCGCACCCAATCTCTTCCCAGAAACGGCCCGATGATCGCCCTAGCCACCCATATCAGACCAATGCCCGAACGAAACTCGAACTCTTCAAAATGAAACTGGCGCGCGCTC
This sequence comes from Alphaproteobacteria bacterium, assembly GCA_030425145.1. GTDB lineage: Bacteria > Pseudomonadota > Alphaproteobacteria > Rhodobacterales > Rhodobacteraceae > Marivita. The sequence continues at coordinate 40,399 of JAUHVK010000020.1, forward strand.
ACGCCGAATGGGCGAAGCTCTTTTTTAAGACTGGTCCGCATGGGTTTCGGGCCACAAAACGATACCCGGGCCGCCGAAAGGTCGTCACCCACAGCATCCTTGATCACGTTGGCCGTGAGGCGCTGTCCTTCGCTTGAGACAACCAGATGAAGGTTGAGGTTTGGCACCTTATCCGCCAGTTCAACGACCTCTCCAATGTGCGGGGCTTGGCCGCGTGATCTGACGCAATAAAAAAGGTCAACTGCAGGTGCATCAGCTGGCAGCGCTTGGGCCCAGCTCAGGAAGGGCGTAATGCCGATGCCCCCGGCAATCCAGACTTGGCGCTTGCGGGGTGCCATCTTGAAACGGCCGAATGGGCCCTGAACACGGACCGTTTGGCCAAGCTTGAGCAAATGTTCGATATCATCGGTAAAGTCGCCCAACGGCTTGATCGTCACACGAAGCTGGCCATTGTCCTCAATGCGCGAGAACGTAAAGGGGTGGGGTTCAGCGTTTTGCGACCCTGTGAACTGGACGATCCCGAACTGCCCGGGGGTCGGCCTGAGGGGGCGGCCGAGCGGCTCCAGTGTCACAGATGTTGCGCCGCCTGTCTGGTCAATGTCGGAAATCCGATAATCGTGTTTTGGCTTCAGGCGATCAGGCAGCAACGTCCACACATAGGCCAACAGCCCCGCCAGGCTGAACGCGCCAGTGTACACGCCTGCGGGGTCTGTCATCGCGAATGGCCTAGCGATCCAAATGAAGTGCAAGGCCCCGAGCGCAAAGAAGACCCCCATGGCTTTGTGGGTCCATTTCCACAAATGGTATGGAATAAATGTGGCGACGGACAGAGCGGACAGAAGGAGCAAACCATAAAGGCTGACCTCGCCCAGACCTTCGGCCAACCCGCTCAAAAGGCCGCCACCGCTGCCCGGTAGGTCTGCATCGATCGAGCTGTGCAAAAGCATGGCAAGCACCGCGCTGATGCCGGCCCACTTGTGCAGCGCGTAGATCTGGTCAAGGCCGCCAAACACTGTCTCCATGCCCTTGATCTTGGCCGACAGGATCTGCGTCCAGGCCATCGCAATCAGTGCAGCCATGCCAAGATACTGCGAGAACAGCGCGGTCGCGTTGCCCCCGTCCGACAAGCCCGCAAGCTGCGCCGCCGGAAAGGCCGCCGTGGCGGTGACAAGAATGAGGCCGATGATGTTCATGCTGTCTATCTCGAATCTGTTGATCGTGAACCGCCCGCTCGATTGACGCGTGGTCGGCAAAGTGTGATTTCGGGGCTGTCGGAAGGGCGCGGCGTGTTGGGAGAGTCGAGGGCAGAAAAGGGGCACATGGCAGCTTTGCCAGTACCCCATGATCTGACCTCCTGGCGTCCAAGCGCGCGTTTCTGGTGCCGTCAGTTTTCGGTCGGTTGGTCGCTGGCGGATTGCTTCTGCGCGATTGCCACAAACGGGGCTGCGACAAGGCCGAGGCCCATCACCACAAAGCCCAGCAAGGCCAGGTAGAACAGGGCAGTGAGGCCAAGCCCGGCCAGCACACAGGCCACCAGGATGGCAAGGGTGGCAGTTGCGGCGGAGGTGGCTTTGGAAATCAGGGTCTTCATTGGGGCGGTCTCCATGTTAATCGTTGTTTCGATGGAGACAACATGGGGGCTGGTGTTTACGCCCGTCTGACCGCTTCTTTACAACTCCGTAAAGTTGATGGTGACGCGCAAACCATGAGGGTTTTCTTGGGCAAGCTGCAGCCGCGCGTTGTGCCGGTCGGCAACCGCACGCACCAGCGCAAGGCCCAGTCCACTTCCGTCGCTGTGACGCGCCGCATCGAGGCGCACCATGGGCTTTATGATCTCTTCAAAATGTGACGGATCGACACCTTCGCCATCATCTGACACGCCAATGGATGTGCCATTCGCAAACAGCGTGATCTGCGATCCACCATGAACAATTGCGTTCTGAATCAGGTTTGCCATGGCCTGGATCAGCATTTTCCGGTCGGCTTGCAAGGTGGCGGGATTGGCGACCTCCAAGATGATGGTTTTTGCATTGTCTTCGACAACAGGCCCAAAAATCTCGGCCACTTCGCGTGCCAATTCACCGAGTTTCAAAGCCTCGAAACCTTCGTGCCCTTGGCCCGCTTCGATCCGGGCGACACGCATGATGGTATCGAAAATGCCGGACAGGCGGGACGCTTCTTCAAGCGCCGCGCTGCGTTCTTCGCCATTGGGCAAGGCTTCCAGACGGGCCTGAAGGCGCGCCAGAGGGGTCCGCAAATCGTGGGCCAAGCTGGCGCTTAGATTTCGGGTCTGGACCACCAGCCGTTCAAGTTCCGATGCGGTCGCGTCAAGCTGAAGAGCAACATCGCCAAGATCATCGGACGATCGAGAAACGCCCGTGCGGGCCTGCAAGTCGCCGGCGGCCAGATCATCAAGAGTGACCTTGATCCGCTGGAACCGCCTTTGAGCCAAAAGACCGGCCCCCAACCCGATCAAAAGCACGAAGACAAGGACAACCCCGGCGGTGCTCCAGAGCACACCGCCCAACAGGTCCAGCGCGTCCTCGCTGTCATCCAGTGGCACAGCGATGAGAATTGGCGTGTTTTCACTGTCGCGCGCGACCAAGACGCGCCAGTCCTCCGAGCGGCGGAAATCGTCATCCAGAGTGACTGTTCCGCCGCCGCCACGTGCGGCCCGCGCAAAGGCCTGCGGCAGGTTGCCCAACGCGTCAAGCGGGCGGATTATCAATGAAAATTCGTCGCCGGATGCTTCGTCAACCTCGACCGTGGCAGCAAGGCTCAAAAGCTGGTCATCGACCCTGCGCAAAAGGGCATCGCGGCCAAAGGCGAGCGCGGCAAAGATGGCCAGAACCATCCCAAGCGCGAATGTCACGGAAAGAAGAAGCGTCAGCCGCAAGGTCGAGGAGCGAACGAGCCACCGCAATCGATGTGCAACCCTACTGGCCAAAAACATACCCTTCCCCCCGTCGGGTCCGCAGAAGTTCCTCGGCGAAAGGTTTGTCAATCTTGGCCCGAAGGCGGCTGATATGGGTCTCGACGACGCTGGTTGTCGGGTCGAAACTCATATCCCAGACCTGTTCCAGCAACATCGTGCGCGTCACCAGACGTCCCGGCCTACGCATGAAATATTCCAGCAGCTTGAACTCCTTGGCCATGAGTTCGATCGCCTTGCCCTGTCGCTCGCAGCTGCGTGCCAGAAGATCGAGGCTTAAATCTCCATACCGCAGAACGGTTGTTTCGCCGCGGTTTTCCTCACCGCCCGTTCGTCGCCGTCCAAGCGCATTGACCCGTGCTGAAAGCTCTATGAATGCGAAGGGCTTGGTCAGATAATCATCGCCGCCGATCTCGAACCCTTCGACACGATCATCCACCTCCCCAAGGGCGGTCAGAAAAATTGCAGGTGTGGTGTTTTTTGAGGCGCGCAAGGATTTCAGAACGGAAAGGCCATCAAGGCTGGGCACCATGCGATCGAGGATCAACAGGTCATAGTCTTGGCCCATTGCGGCAAGCAGTGCATCCTTGCCATCCGGAAAATGGTCAATGACGTGACCTTCCTCGCGCAGGCCCTTGGCGATCCAAGGGCCGAGATCTTTGTCGTCTTCAAGCAAAAGAATGCGCATCGACACCATGTCCGAAAAACCAAAACGGGAGGTGCAATCATAGCTACACCTCCCATCGCGTTTAAAGCGTATTAGCCGTTATCGGAATAGTGGTCATCATCATCGTCACTGTCATCCTCAGCTTCGATGTCAAGTACTTCGCCGGTGTCTGCGCTGATCTCGACTTCCATCTCGACGCCATCAGCGGTCAGGATGTCGATTTCATAGACCAGCATGCCGTCTTCACGCTCAAGCTCTGTTTCCTGCACCTCGCCGGGAACTTGCGCCAAGGCGATTTCCACGGCCTGCTCAACCTTGAACGCCGGGGCCGGCGCATTGGCTTGGGCCACGGCAACGCTGGCCAGACCGGTTGTTGCCAGAAAGCTTGCAAGGATACCGCTCGTGATGAGTTTCTTGTTCATGTCATATCTCCATTTGGTTGGGGAAGAACACTGCGTCCTTCGATGACACCAAGATGGAGGTCGAACTTTGCAGCTGTCTGCGGTGAACCTTACAAATGTGTAAGGCACTTTTCGTGATGGGAGTTTGGGGTGAAGTAAAACCCAAAAGCGCCTTTGTCGTTCTCGCTGGCCATAGTCTTTTGACCCGCACACGCCAGACCACATTGACAGGTATGACAAATGTGCAGACTGACCAAAGAGCGCCTTGCCGGTCAGCTGCAAAGTCAATGATGACCCTCAAAAAGACCAATAAAGCTGCCTTTCATGCACGATGAAGCAACGGTCATTGCGAGTGCGTCACGGACATTCGCCGCATGGAGCACCTACGACTGCTCCACCCGGACCTCGTCGGCGACGATGGCGATAGAGGTTCGGAAAACGGCCAGAGTGAGGTTCAGAAGCGAGATTGAAGTCGGACCCGCCCAACTACCGCCGAATGCCTGTCTTTGTACGGGGTAGGGTGGTGCGTCATGTATCGTGTGAGTATGGTGTGTATCACGGTTCCATCCCAATTGCTGGCGGAACCAAGGAGATCGTTGAATGCCTTCAAACGCAGCCACCCAGGCCGCGCGCCTGTCCGTCGCGCCCATGATGGATTGGACCGACCGTCACTGCCGGTTTTTTCACCGGCAGATCAGTCGGCATGCGCTGCTCTATACGGAAATGGTCACATCGCCGGCCTTGGTGCGGGGGGGGGCGGTGCATTTGTTGGACCACAACCCGGAAGAGCACCCTGTTGCCCTGCAACTCGGAGGGTCTGATCCGGCTGAATTGGCCGAGGCGGCGCGGATCGGGGCCGAGGTGGGGTACGACGAGATCAATCTCAATGTCGGCTGTCCGTCGGACCGCGTGCAATCGGGGACCTTCGGCGCGGTCTTGATGAAAACGCCCGGACTGGTGGCCGAGTGTGTCGCCGCGATGAAAGCCGTGGTAGATGTGCCGGTGACGGTGAAATGCCGGATCGGTGTGGACGATCAGGACCCCGAAACAGTTTTGCCCGACGTCATCGCGCGGGTTCGCGATGCGGGGTGCGACTACCTAATCGTTCACGCCCGCAAGGCGTGGTTGCAGGGGTTGTCGCCCAAGGAAAACCGGGACATCCCGCCGCTCGACTATGAACTTGTGCTGCGTATGGCCGAGGCGTTCCCGGACCTGCCGATGTCGATCAATGGCGGGATCGAAACCCTTGATGCGGCGCAGGAATTGATCGATCGCGGCCTGAACGGCGCGATGATCGGACGGGCGGCGTATCACCGCCCATGGGACATCCTTGCCAATGTCGACAGCGCCCTTTTCGAGGCCTCAGCCGCAGTGCCGTCTCGCGAAGCGGTGATCGACGCCATGCGCCCCTATATCGACGCGCATCTGGAGGCGGGGGGCAAGTTGCATCAGATCACCCGCCACATGCTGGGGCTTTTTGCAGGTCAACCGGGAGCGCGGACATGGCGGCGGATCCTGTCTGAGCGGGCAAACCGGCCCGGCGAGGGGTGCGCATTGTTGGACGAGGCTCTGGACCGTATGCAGCAGCCCGAAACCCTCGCGGGCTGAGCGATGCTGCGCGCCTGGCCTGACCGCGGTTATCTGCGGTTCGAGTGGCACCCTGAGACGTTCCGCTGGGCGAAGGCAGCACGAGAGCTTGCGCGCCCCGTTGCGCGCGACCCCGAGATGCGCGCCACATGGCTGCAATGCGAAGGTACGTGGTTCGTGGGGGTGGATGCACTTCCAAGTGACCGCTTGGGCGCGGTGTCCCGCGTACCACTGTCGACCTTGATCCGCAATCGGATCGGGCAGCGGGACGATCTGCATCCTGCGCAGCTGTCGATCACCTATCCGGGCTATCCGCGCCCCCGCAAAGGTGAAAGCGAGGCGGCGTTTCGCTACCGGTTGCATCGGGACGCGGCGCATATGGACGGGCTGATTGCCGAAGGCAGCCCCAAACGCCGCTTCCTGCGTGAACGGCATGACTGGATTCTTGGCCTGCCGCTGACCGAAACTTCGGCAGGGGCAAGCCCTTTGGTCGTCTGGCCGGGCAGCCATCATATCCTCCGGCAAGCCATGCTGGACAGATTGGGAGACCTGCCCGAGGATCGCTGGGCCGATACGGATATCACCGACATCTATCAGGCCGCCCGGAAACGGATTTTTGAGGAATGCGTGCGAACTCCGCTCTTTACACGTCCGGGCGAGGCGGTTTTACTCAACCCATTCCTGCTGCATGGCGTGGCCCCATGGCAGCCGGGTGCAACGGCCTCGCAGGATGGCCGTATGGTCGCTTATCTGCGCCCCGAAACACGCGAGTCGGGGCAAAACTGGATGCGGCAAAAATAAGGCGTTGCCACATTCCGAAGGCCGACCCGCGACAATAGCCAAGTGTGAGCAAAACTGTTGCGATTTGCCTGACAGTTTAGCTCAAATTGTCGATTTTGTTATGGGCGAGTGGGTTGCGCGGCGTACTTTATGGTTAACTCGGTACTCTCGGGAATGACGCAAGATGGAATACGCAGCACTTCTGGCATTGACGCTGATCGGCCTGACCGCAGGATTTCTTGTCGAATCTGGTGACGATGACGACGATGATACGGACAGCCCCACAACAGACGGTGGCGATGGCGGGACCGGCGACACGGGTGAAAACTCGGATGGCGCGGTCACCAGCAATGGTGTGACCTTCGGCACCGAAGGTAGCGACAGTCTCGTTGCTTCAGAAGGTGCTGAAACCGTCGTTGGCGGCGGTGGCGACGACCAGATCACCGGCAACGCAAATGACAACATCCTTGATGGACAGATCGGCGACGACAGCGTCTTTGGTGGCGGTGGCGACGATCAGGTCTTCGGCAGCGAAGGCAATGATTCGGTCGATGGCAACTCGGGCGACGACATCGCAGCAGGCGGCACTGGCGATGACATCATCGCGGGCGGACTCGGCAACGATACACTGTTCGGAGACGCCGGGAGTGACCTGCTCAACGGTCAGGAAGGTGACGACCAACTGGTCGGCGGCGACGGCGACGACACCCTTTTCGGCGGGCCGGGCGTTGACACGCTCTTTGGCGGCGACGGCAATGACAGCATCCTTGACGGTATCGGCGAAGATACTCTCGTTGGGGGTGCCGGGGCCGACACGCTGGACGGTGGCGAAGGCAATGACAAGCTCTACGGGATTTGGGATGGGAATGATGATGGCGTCGTAGCTGCGCGTGATCTTGATGACCCTGACGTTCTTCTGGGCGGGCTAGGCGCTGATGAAATCCAGATGGGGTCCGGTGATACTGCGTTCGGTGAAGAGGGGACGGACCTCTTCATGACGGGCACATGGGTTAACCCCGACAACCCGCCCGAGATCATCGACCTTGAAGATAGCGAAGTTGTGCTCGTCGCGGTTCCGGTAGGGACGTCGGAAGCGGACTCGATCACGATCGACGTCGACGGCGTAAGCGGCGACAGTATCGTCCAGTTCAATGGTCAGACCGTCGCAACCGTTTCTGCGGGTGCGGGGCCGGTGTCGCTTGACCAGATACTGGTGGTCGAGATCGCATCCTTGACGCAACCCACTGTGTAACTGACTTGATCCGATGACCGCGCCCAAGGTTTTGATTGGGCTTGGGCGCGACAAACTGTTAACCTAACCCGCATAGTAGGCGGTACCCAAAGGGAAAAGACATGAGACTTGCCCTGATATTGATTGCGTTGATCGCGTCTCCGGCCTTGGCAATGGATATCCCGCCGGAACCTCCGACTCACGAAAAACCAACTTTCGAACCGCCGACCACGCCGCCGACGACGCCGCCAACCACTCCGCCGCCGTCGACGCCGGAAGAACCGGACGATCCGCGCGACGAACCAATTGTGGTGAAGCCGAAACCCGCGCCGGTGTCCTGCCCGAAGGTGAAATGCGTCACCGACGAAAACGGCGTTCGACGGGCGATGTTCACAGCGGATGTTCAGCCGGACATGTATTACCTCGGCCGCAACTTCTGCGCGACCGCACCTAAGGATGTGGAAGTGACCGCATGTTGCTTGGCCAAGCCGGACGACACCTACCAGATTCTCTACAATGTTCAGGTCAGCAAGAAGGCCCATTGGAAAGCCACACAGTTCTGCACCTGTGTGCTCGAACTGGACTGATCTTCCAGACGGCAATGACCAACAAAAAACCGGAGCCAAGTGCTCCGGTTTTTTGTGTTTTTAGAGAAGGCGTCAGACGCTCAGCGGTTCAGGCGCCCGGCGCGACCACCACGCCGTTTTGTCAACTGTCCGGCGCGGGAGGGGAGCTCTGCCATGACCTCACGCCGCGCCTCGGGCGTCATTTTCGACCAGGCCCCGATCTCGTCGATGGTGCGCAGGCATCCGGTGCACAGGCGGCTTTCGGGATGCACGACGCAGATTTTTACGCAGGGGCTTTCGATCTCATCGCGGGCCCAGATGTCGTCTTTCATTGGCGCGTGTTTCCTTATGCCTCGGCCTGGATATGGCGCAGCCGGTCCAGCGCCCCTTGCAGGATATACGACGCGGCGACGTGGTCGATCACCTCTGCGCGACGTTTTCGGGTCGTATCCGCCTCAAGCAGTGCCCTTTCTGCCGCAACCGTGGACAGTCGTTCGTCCCAGAAAGCGATCGGGTGGTCCCAAAGCGCTGCAAAATTCCGTGCAAAGGCCCGCGTGGACTGACAGCGCGGCCCCTCGGAGCCGTCCATGTTGCGCGGCAGGCCCAGCACCAACCCCGCAATGTCACGCTTGGCCAGAATCGCCAGCAGCGCCTCGGCATCCGTTCCGAACTTCTTGCGTTTGATGGTCTCCAGCGGCGTTGCCACGCTGCGCAGCCCATCCGACACCGCCACGCCAATGGTCTTGGTGCCAAGGTCCAGCCCCGCAATGGCACGCATCGGTGGCAGCTCTGCTGCGAAGTCCGAGAACTCGTCAAAGATCACAAGCTATGCCATCCTGTATTGAGGGCGCCGTGGGCCCGGCCATTTCGAGGGGTTCTAGAGTGTCCGAAGACGGGAAGAAACCGAAACTTCTATCAGGGGGGCAATCCGCAGATCGCCAAAGGCATCGGCAATGCCCCGGTGACCCCGCCGCCACCAGTCGCCTCAAAAACACGCGCGGGTCCGCTATGCGCATATCGGCGAAGGTGACAGTTTCGAAGATCAGTTCGGCCTTTGGATCGACTTGGCCATCAAGCTGCCGGGAGAACGGATTTAAAGCGTCAGACCCGCCGCCCGCGCACCCTCTCGCACGATCTCGAGCGCGTCGGGGTTGTCGGCAAACACTTCCTGCGCCTCGTTCCAGATCGCGATGGCCTGCGCTTCGTCACCAAGAACACCAAGTGACGAGATCAGCCGCGACCATTCCTCGGGTGTACCGCCTTCATTGGCAAGCCGGTCCGACAGCCGTGCCACCATGCCCCGGATCATATCCTGCCGGTCCTCGGCGCTCATCTCGCCCGCCGCTTCGACATCGTCGGCGCTCGGTCCCGGCATCGCGGCAATCTGCGGCACCTGATAATCCGACACCCCGGCACGGAATGCGATCTCTTCGATCTGCGAGAGGATCGGCGGCAGCCAAGGCGCATCCGCCGGGCTTTGCCGCACCAGCCGGTCCCAAAGCCGGAACGCGATGTCCGGGCGGCCTGTCTGCGCCATCATCAGGCCCATGTAATAAAGCGACACGCCATTGTCGGGCTCACGCGTCAGCGCCGCCTCGAGAACCCTTTCCGCCTCGGGCGAGACATAGCCGCCGGCAGCAAGCACCATCATGTCGGCCAGATCGGCGTAATCCTTGCCGGTCGCGGCATCACCCTTGATCGACAGAACCTGCTGCTGGGCGGCGTAGGCGGCGGGGTAATTGCCCATTGCCGCCTCGGACCGCGCCAAAAGCACATGACCCTGCAAATCCCCCGGTCGCTCTGCCACCGCACCGCGCAGGCGCTCTACAAGGGCGGCGTATTCGGGTTGAATTTCGGTCGCACCCGTGGCCGGAAGCTGCGCCTCCGCGTCCTGTTGCGACGGGCGGTTCGCGCGCGCCAGTTCCGCCATCTCCATCCGCGAGGCAAGGCCCAGATCGCCATAACCGGGCGCACCAATCTGGGAATAAAGCCAATAGCTCCCGCCAACCAGCAACGCAGCAATCAGAACCGCCACACCGACCCCAAGGGTCTTAGGTTGCGAACCGGCGCTGCCCGTGGCTTGCGACTTTGCGTCTGCTGCAAGAATGCGCCGCGAGATTTCGGTGCGCAGACGTTCGGCATCCTCGTCCGAGATCACGCCGCGCGCCAGATCGCGATCCACCTCGGTCAATTGGTCACGATAGACCTGTAGATCAAAGGCCTCCGCCGGACCCGTATTGCGCTGACCGCGCAGAAGGGCCATGGCCAGAAGCCCTGCCATTGCGGTGGCCAGAACTACGATCGCGATCCAGAAAAGCGTCATCTTTTGCAAGTTCCACAAACTGTTTCGGGGACATCTATAGTCGCGGGCCGCTTGAAAAAAGGGCAAATCCCCGTGACAAAGCGCCATGTCGCAAAAACACAGTAAAAGGGCGCTGTGAGTATCCGCATCTCTCTCTGTTCGGTCCACATATCCCTCAAACCATCCCAAGCCCGAGTCGCGCCCTATGAAACGCTATTCCGCCTTTGCTGTTGCCCGTGAAGCCCTCCGCTACCACACCGGCTGGGAACGGGCCTGGCGCAAGCCCGAGCCAAAGAAGAAATACGATGTGATCATCGTCGGGGCAGGGGGCCACGGCCTCGCCACCGCCTATTACCTTGGCAAGAATTTCGGCATCACCAATGTCGCGGTGATCGAAAAGGGTTGGCTCGGCGGCGGCAACACCGGCCGCAACACCACGATCATCCGCTCCAACTACCTGCAGGATCCGTCTGCCGCGATCTACGAAAAGGCGCGGTCGCTTTATGAGACGCTGTCGCAGGAACTGAACTACAACATCATGTTCAGCCCGCGCGGCGTGATGATGCTGGCCCAGACCGAGCACGAAATCCGCGGCTATAAACGCACGGCACATGCCAACTCCCTGCAAGGTGTCGAGACCCAGTTCATCAGCCCGCAGCGGGTCAAGGAACTGTGCCCGATCATCGAACTCAAAGGCCCGCGCTACCCGGTCCTCGGCGCGCTCTGGCAGCCGCGCGGCGGCACCGCGCGCCACGATGCTGTGGCATGGGGCTATGCACGCGCCTGTTCCGACATGGGCATGGACATCATCCAGCAATGCGAAGTCACCGCGATCCGGCAGGAAGGCGGCAAGGTCAAAGGCGTGACCACCACCAAGGGTGAGATCGACTGCGACAAGCTTGGTATCGTCGTCGCTGGTCACTCTGGCGTGCTGGCCGAGATGGCGGGCTTCCGTCTGCCCATCGAATCCGTGGCGCTTCAGGCGCTGGTGTCAGAGCCGATCAAGCCCTGCATGGACGTGGTCGTCATGGCCAACACCGTGCACGGCTACATGTCGCAATCCGACAAGGGCGAGATGGTCATCGGCGGCGGTGCCGACGGCTACAACAACTACACCCAGCGCGGGTCCTTCCACCATGTCGAAGAAACCGTCCGCGCCCTGATCGAAACCTTCCCGATGATCTCCCGCCTCAAGATGCTGCGCTGGTGGGGCGGGATCGTCGACATGACCGGCGACCGCTCGCCCATCCTGTCGAAAACGCCGCTCGACGGCTGCTTCATCAATTGCGGCTGGGGTACAGGCGGCTTCAAGGCCATCCCCGGCTCCGGCTGGGGCATGGCCGAGCTGATCGCCAAAGGCTACTCGCCGCTGACCGCCGAATTCGGCCTCAACCGCTTCCGCGAGGGCCGGTTCATTGATGAATCCGTCGCCGCTGGCGTTGCGCACTAGGGAGTAAAGATATGCTGTTGATTACCTGCCCCTATTGCGGCGTGGCCGCTGAAGAAACCGAACTGCATGGCGGTGGCGAAGCGCATCTGAAACGCTTTGGGCCCGGCTCCAACGATGACGATTTCACCAGCTACCTGTTCCACCGCGAAAACCCCAAGGGCGTGCATTTCGAACGCTGGCGGCATGTGAACGGCTGCGGCAAGTGGTTCCACGCGGCGCGCTGCACCAACACGCTTGAGGTGTTCGGCACCTACAAGGCGCAGACGACCGAGCCGCCGAAAGACATCCTCGACACGATCCGCGCGAAACGCCCCGGATTCACATGGAGGGACCTCGCATGACCCTTCATCCTGCTAAGAAAACTTCCGTCGGAGGCTTTGACGCTTCCGCCAGCGCCAAGGTCTGACATATGAGCACCCGCGTTCAAACCCAGGGCCGCCTGATCAACCGCGACAGGCCAGTGTCCTTCAAGTTCAACGGTGCCCTGATGAAGGGTTACCAGGGCGACACGCTTGCCTCGGCGCTTCTGGCCAATGACCAGATGCTGATGGGGCGCAGCTTCAAATACCACCGCCCGCGCGGCGTTGTGGCCTCCGGTTCCGAAGAACCCAACGCTCTGGTGAACCTTGGCGAGGGCAACCGGTTCGAGCCGAACCAGCGCGCCACAACAACCGAGATTTTCCACGGCCTGACCGCCACCAGCCAGAACCACTGGCCGTCGTTGGAATACGATGTGGGTGTGGTGAACAACCTGCTGTCGCGCTTCCTGAGCGCGGGCTTCTACTACAAGATGTTCATACATCCGCGCCCCTTCTGGAAACACATCTACGAGCCGTTCATCCGCCATTCCGCCGGTCTGGGCAAAGCCCCGGATGCCGAGGCGCGGGACGTGGATCGCTACGAGCATTTCTACGCCTTTACCGATGTACTGGTCATCGGCGGCGGGGTTGCTGGCCTGCAATCTGCGCTGACCGCCGCCCGCGCAGGTGCGAAAGTGCTGCTGCTGGAGCAGACAGCGCATCTGGGTGGCCGCGCGCCGGTTGATGGAGGCACCATCGACGGGATGTCACCCGAGGCTTGGGTCGAAAAGGCCCGCGCCGACCTGGCGGCAATGCCCAACGCACAGATCCGCACCCGGACCATGGGGGCAGGGGTTTACGATCACGGCTACGTGCTGGGCTACGAACGCCTGACCGACCACGCGCCCGAAGTCGCTGGCCCGCGCCACCGCCTGTGGCGCATTCGTGCAGCACAGATCATCACCGCAACCGGCGCCATCGAACGTCCGCTGTCCTTTGCCGGCAACGACATCCCCGGCGTGATGCTGGCCTCTGCCGTGCGCGACTACCTCGTGAACTACGGCGTCAGCCCCGGCGACCGGACGGTTGTTGTGACCAACAATGACGACGCCTACCGCACCGCGATTGCGCTGGTGCAGGCGGGTCTCAAGGTGCCTGCGATCCTCGATGCCCGCCCGCAAGGCGGCGGCGCTCTGATGGACGAGGCCAAGGCGCTTGGCATCCGGGTCGAAACCGGTGCCGCTGCGGTCAAGGTCAAAGGCGCGAAACGGGTGCATTCGGTGTGCCGTGGCGTGCAGGCGGGCGAAGGCGAAGTGCTGGAAGAGATCTTCTGCGATGCCGTCGCCATGTCCGGCGGTTGGTCCCCGGTGGTGCATCTCTGGTCCCATTGCGGTGGCAAGCTGAATTGGGATGCCGATCAGGCAGCGTTCCGCCCCGATCACACCCGCGCCCCGACCAGCCATGACGGGCAGGCTTTTGTCATCCCGTCCGGTGCCGCCGATGGCGCGTTCCACCTGAGTGACGTGCTGCAGAACGCAGTCACCGCCGGCCAGACCGCCGCAACCCGCGTTGGTGCCAAAGCGGGCGATGCCGCTGCTCCTGCCGCAACGGCCCCGGATGAAGCGCCGCTTGTTCCGGTCTGGATGATGCCGCAGGGCGCGCAGAAGAAACTGCGCATGAAGGCGTGGCTCGACTATCAGAACGACGTGAAAGTCTCCGACGTGCAACTGGCCGCGCAAGAGGGATTTGAATCCGTCGAACACACCAAGCGGTACACCACGCTGGGCATGGCAACCGATCAGGGTAAGTTAAGCAATATCAACGGCCTCGCGACCCTTGCTCATGCGTTGGATGCGGAGATTCCGCAGGTCGGGACCACGACGTTCCGCCCGCCCTATACCCCCATTTCGATGGGTGCGATTGCGGGTGAGGCCCGTGGCGAGATTTTCCAGCCGATCCGCAAAACCCCGATGCATGCCTGGCACGAAGCCAACGGCGCCCATTGGGAACCGGTCGGCCATTGGCGCCGCCCCTATGCCTTCCCGCGTAAAGGCGAAAGCGTGCATGACGCGGTGAACCGCGAAGTGCAGGCGACCCGCAAGAGCCTTGGCCTGCTTGACGCTTCGACCCTCGGCAAGATCATCGTCAAAGGGCCGGACGCGGGCAAGTTTCTCGACATGCTCTACACCAACATGATGAGCACGCTGAAACCGGGCAAATGCCGCTACGGTCTGATGTGCACCGAAAACGGCTTCCTGACCGATGACGGCGTGGTCGCACGGATCGACGAGGACACGTTCCTCTGCCACACCACCACCGGCGGTGCGGACCGTATCCATGCCCACATGGAAGAGTGGCTGCAAACCGAATGGTGGGACTGGAAGGTCTGGACCGTCAACGCCACCGAGCAGTTTGCACAGGTCGCCGTAGTTGGCCCGAATGCTCGTAAGCTCTTGGAAAAGCTGGGTGGCATGGATGTCAGCAAGGAGGCGCTGGCGTTCATGGAGTGGAAAGACGGCACCCTTGGCGGTTTCCCGGTGCGGGCCTACCGCATCTCGTTCTCGGGTGAACTCAGCTACGAAATCGCCGTGCCCGCCAATCTGGGTCGCGCGTTCTGGGACAAGTTGGTCGAGGCTGGCAAGGAGTGGGACATCACCCCCTATGGCACCGAGGCGCTGCACATCATGCGGGCTGAAAAGGGCTTCATCATGATCGGTGACGAAACCGACGGCACGGTGATCCCGCAGGATCTGGGTCTCGACTGGGCGATCTCGAAGAAGAAAGAGGATTACATCGGCAAACGCGCTCAGGCACGGTCGCACATGACCGATCCCAAGCGCTGGAAGCTGGTGGGGCTGGAAACGCTCGACGGGTCGGTGCTCAAAGACGGCGCCTATGCGATTGCCGAGGGCACCAACGAGAACGGCCAGACCAACACGCAGGGCCGTGTGACGTCGACCTATCACAGCCCGACGCTGAACAAGGGCATCGCCATGGGTCTGGTGCTCAACGGCCCCGACCGCATGGGCGAGGTCATCAGCTTTACCAACGGGGACAGTCCGGCCGCGAAAGCCCGGATCGTGAACCCGGTGTTCTTTGATCCCGAGGGGGAGAAGCAGAATGTCTGATGTGGCTTTGGCGCTGGGTGGCGCATCTTTCGACGGTCTGGTGAAGATTGAGGAACTGGCCGGGCAGGGCATGGTGACCCTGCGTGGCGACCTGACGGACAAGGCCATCGTCAAAGCGGTCAAGGACGTGTTTGGCGTGGCCTTGCCGGATATCCGCGAAACTGCGTTTTCGGGCAGCACTGGCGCGCTCTGGATGTCGCCGGATGAGGCGCTCTTGCTCTGCTCCTATGACGAAGCGCAGGCGAAGGCGGATGAACTGGCGGGCAAGCTGGCCGACGCCCATGCGCTGGTGGTCAATGTGTCGGACGCCCGCGCTGTGTTCCAGCTTAAGGGCAGTCTGCTGCGCGAAGTGATCGCCAAGCTGGCTCCGGTGGATATGAGCCCGGATGCCTTCAAGCCCGGCATGGTTCGCCGGACCCGTATGGCACAGGTGGCTGCCGCGTTCTGGATGGATGATGCCAGCACCGCGCGGGTGGTCTGTTTCCGGTCGGTTGGAGAATATGTCTTCAATTTGCTTTCGACCGCGGCCGATACCAACGCGAGTGTAGGGCATTATTCTTCCTAGGGTAGACTTGCTCCAAGGTCTTTCGTCTGAGTATAACCGTCTGATAAATAGTGACGGAGATGCTCGTGAAACGCCTAGTCGCAACACTTGGCGCGATCTGCGCGCTGGCCACACCGGCTGTCGCGCAAACAGTCTACAACTGTTCGTTGAAAGAGGCCGGCACGTCCAATTGGATACCACCGGTGTTGTTCATTGGGCATGATCCAGCGGCCAATCGGGTTGTGGTCTCCGACCCGATTATCCTCCATTACAACGACCGGCAGCCTGTGGAGGGAAAGGTCGACACGGAAAACGCCAAGCGCGTCACATTCGTCTGGGAACTCAAAACACGCGACTCGCGTGGTCAGTCTGCGACGATGGTCTACCGGGCGACTTGGGTTAAGGCCAACAAGCGAATGAACATCACCGCAATGGCTCTAGGGTATGAAAGCGGTATTCAAGGCCACGGGACGTGCGAGGTCACAACGCGCTGACTGCAACAGGTGGAAATGGGGCGCGCGACTTTACTTGCCCACTTTTCAGTGAACCAATGGCGGCTCTGATGCGTTTATCAAAAGAAGGCTGAGCTGAGGCTTGACCTTGAGCGACCAGCGCATCAGGTATGCCTGAGTATTTTGACGCACCAACGAGGGGACACCACCATGGCTTTCGAACTTCCTGATCTGCCCTACGCCCACGACGCGCTGGCCAGCAAAGGCATGTCCAAAGAGACACTCGAGTACCACCACGACTTGCACCACAAGGCCTATGTCGACAACGGCAACAAGCTGATCGCCGGCACCGAATGGGACGGCAAGTCGATGGAAGAGATCATCAAGGGCACCTATGATCCCAAAGCCGTCGCTCAGAACGGGATCTTCAACAACATCAGCCAGCTGTGGAACCACAACCAGTTCTGGGAAATGATGGGTCCGGGCGATAACAAGATGCCGGGCGAGCTTGAAGCGCGTATCGCCGACGCGTTCGGGTCTGTCGACAAATTCAAAGAAGCCTTCTCTGCCGCAGGTGCAGGTCAGTTCGGTTCCGGCTGGGCATGGCTTGTTGTGGACACCGACGGCACGCTGAAGGTCACCAAGACCGAAAACGGCGTGAACCCGGTCTGCTTTGACCAGACGGCTCTGCTGGGTTGCGACGTGTGGGAGCACTCCTACTACATCGATTTCCGCAACAAGCGTCCCGCGTATCTGGCCAACTTCCTCGACAATCTCGTCAATTGGGAAAACGTGGCCGAGCGCCTGTCTAACGCCTGATCGGTTTGACACTGACATCGAAAAGCCCTGTCACTGCGACAGGGCTTTTTTCACTCCGGGCACCCTAGTCATGCTGCGCATCTACACCTCAGATCATTCGCTGTACTGCGCCAAGCTGTGCATTCTGTTGCGGCACAAACAAATCCCGTTCGAAGAAGCGCCGCCGCCCGGTGGTGGCGGGTCGGCGGAGTACCTGTCGATTGTACCGTCGGGCAACATCCCGGCGCTGGTCGATGGCGATCTGGTGCTGACCGACAGCGAAGCCATCGCCGAATATCTCGAAGAGAAATACCCGGATCGGCCGATGCTGCCCGACACGCTGGTCGGGCGGGCTCTGTCGCGCGAACGGTCGCGTTTTTCCGACACCCGATTGGAGCCAGCCCTGCGCCTGACCTTTCCGCATGTCGCGCCCGCGACCCGCGACGCAACGGCGATCGCCGACGCACATTCCATGATCACCAAGCGCCTTGTCGCGCTGGGGGTGATGCTGGACCGGTCACAATTGCCCCGCGACCAGCTTTGGATGGGGGATTGCGGGACAATCGTCACTTTGGAATGGATCGCACTTTTCGAAGGCCCGGTCATTCCGGCGCTGGACTGGCCCGAAGCGGTTTCGACCTATCGCGAGCAGATGCTGGCCCATAAAGCCGTCGCGGACGAGATGACGGCCTACCGCCCCGAGATGCTGCACTACATGCGGGAGAAAGGCGCGCTTTGATCCGGAGCCGCAAAGCGGTCCGCGTACTCTTGCGCATCCCGGCGTCGCCCGATACCGCTGGTGGCGGAGGCCCATCATGACAGACACTCGCAAAGGCGTTCTCGCACTTGTCGCCGCCTGCTGTATCTGGGGGCTGTCCGGCTTGCTGTACAAGGCTTTGAGCGGCGTTCCCTCGCACGAGGTGCTGGCGCATCGGACGGTCTGGTCGCTGGTGTTCTTCGGCATCGTGATCGGTCTTCAGGGCCGGTTGCACGTTCTTTGGGGCGCTGTGTGCACCCCCGCCTCGGTGAAGGTGATCGCTGCCGCGGCGCTCTGCATCTCCGTCAACTGGTTCCTGTTCATCTGGTCGATCCATGCCGGACGCGCAACCGAAGCGTCGATGGGGTACTACATCTTCCCGCTTGTCGCGGTGCTGATCGGCCGCGTGGTTTTGGGCGAACGGCTCAGCCGCACGCAATGGGTAGCGATCATGCTGGCTGCAACAGGAGTGATGGCGCTTACCATCGGGCTGCACATCGTTCCGTGGATCTCGCTGGTGCTGGCCAGCACGTTTGGCCTTTACGGGCTGATCAAGAAACGGCTTGATCTGGGACCGGTCATTTCGGTCTCGGCTGAAGTGCTGCTTCTCTGTCCGATCGGGTTGGGATGGCTGGTGTACCTGCATATGGGGAAGGGTGGGGCGTTCGGGCAGGATCTGACGCAATCGCTTCTGCTCGTGGCATCGGGACCTGTCACCGCCATGCCGCTGATCCTGTTCTCCTATGGCGCGCGGCGGCTCACCATGTCGACCGTGGGGATCGTGCAATACATCAACCCGACGCTGCAATTCCTTGTTGCCGTGCTGATCTTCAGCGAACCGTTCGGCGCGGTCCACCTGATCGCCTTTGCCCTGATCTGGACGGCGCTCGCCGTCTATTCCAGCAGCGCCTACACTCAGGACAGAGCGCGGCGCAGGGCGGTGATGGTGTCCGAGGCCGAAGTGGTGGTCTCGACGAAACCAAGCAGCGACGCATCGGCAAAACCCTGATCGACCACATGGTCGAGCAGGGACGTAAGCGGCGCCCAGTAGTCATCCACGCTCAGCAGGATGATCGGCTTACCGTGCAGGCCAAGCTGCCGCCAGGTGAGGACTTCGAAGAACTCGTCGAGTGATCCAGCGCCGCCCGGCAGAACGACGATGGCATCGGCGTTCATCACCATGACCTTTTTACGCTCATGCATGGTTTCGGTGATGATGAAACGTGTGAGGTCGGTCTTGCCCACCTCCAGATCCATGAGGTGCGTGGGGATCACGCCGAACGTATCGCCGCCTGCATCCTGAGCACCGCGCGCCACCGTGCCCATCAGCCCGACATCCCCCGCGCCGTAGACCAGCCGCCAGCCTTCACCCGCGATGGCACGTCCAAGCGCGTCTGCGGCCTCGGTATAGTTGGGATTTTTGCCGGGACGTGAGCCGCAATAGACACAGATGGATTTCGAGATCATGGGTGCACGTCCTTGACACTAGGCGGAAAGTTGCCTGTTGATACCTGTGTTGCTAGATACGCTCAACTGCGGGAATGGCTTGGTGCCATCCTTGTGTCTGAGACTTGGGGAAAAATGAGCAAAACTGCTATGACAAAAGGTTCGTCCGGGGTGGTCCTGGGGGGACTGGCAGCGGTGGCTGCCGTCGTGTTGGCGATCTATGCCAGCCGAACCGTTTTTCCTGTGGAATCAACAGACACGCCCGAGGCGCAGGTCGCGCCAGAGCCTGCGCCAGTGGTCGCGGACAGTGCGGCGGTGGATACAGACGCGCCGGTGACGGCTGACGCTGAGCCTAGGACAGTTGTTGTCGCTGAACCCGCGCCGGAGGCTGCGGCCCCAGAGCCGGAAGTCGTCGCTGACGGCGCAGACAATGCGGCAGAGAATGACTCCGTTGCGGATGTGGTCGAAACACCTGCGGTGGTCGCACCTGCCTTTGACGTTGTCCGCGTGGCACCAGACGGGCAAACGCTGGTCGCAGGGCGCGCGCCCGGCGCGCGGGAAGTGGTGATCCTTGTCGATGGCACAGAGGCTGGGCGCACGACAGTGGATGGTGCGGGCAAGTTCGTGGCCTTTCTTGATCTACCCGAAAGTGCCGCGCCGCGCGTGGTCAGCCTTCTGTCCGAAGGAGAGGCCGGATCGACCGAAAGCAACGATCAGGTGATCCTCGCACCCGTCGTGCGGACGGCAGAAGCACCCGCTGTCGAACCGACACCTGAACCCGCCGCACCAGAAACTGACACGCAGGTTGAAACGGCAGCATTGCCGGACCCCACTGCAACGCCGGAGCCAGAAGTGGCTGCTGTCGCTGATGAGACAGGCAGCGCGGAAGAGGTGGCAGTCGCCCCCGAAACCGTTGAAACGCCAGTTGAGACCGCTGAAGCGCCGGAACAGACTGCAACCCCAGAGCCGGAAGCGGCGGGTGTTGCCGATGAACCGAGCAGCACGGAAATGGCCGAAGCTACCCCAGGGGTCGCGGGGCTGCCGGTTGAGAGCGCTGAAGAGCCAGAACCCCTTGCCACGACCGAGGCAGAGGCCACAGACTCGTCGATCGAAACCACTCAAGCACCGGATGAAGCGCAGTCAGCCGCTCCCGTCGAAGAGACCGTTGCGGCAACGCCCGTCGAAGAGGTGACGGCAGCGCCCGAACCGGTGGCGTCTGCACTTATCGAAGACACCGCAGTCACTCCGGAGGTCGAGACGGCCGCTGCGCCAAGTGCACCCGCTGTGATCCTGTCTACCGAAGAGGGCGTGAATGTCCTTCAGACCGGCGGCGCCCAGCCAGAGGCTCTGGATCAGATCGCGCTGGACGCGATCACCTACGAAGATGCCGGGTCCGTCGCTTTGACCGGGCGCGGCTCGGCGCAGGAATTTGTACGTGTCTATCTCGACAACCAGCCGGTTCTGACCACCGAGATCGGCACCGACGGCCAATGGCGCGCCGAATTGCCGGATGTGGATACCGGTACCTACACGCTGCGGGTGGATGCGGTGGACGCTTCGGGCGATGTGACCTCGCGCGTCGAGAGTCCGTTCCGTCGTGAAGACCCTATGGCCCTTGCCGAAGCGGCAGGCCGCGCAGATGGACCCTCTGTCATCAAGGTCGTCACCGTCCAGCCGGGCAACACGCTCTGGGCCATCGCGCGCGACCGCTATGGCGAAGGTCCGGCTTATGTCAAAGTGTTCGAGGCGAACCGAGACCGCATCCGCGACCCCGACCTGATCTATCCCGGACAGGTGTTTTCCATCCCCGATTGATCCGACTGTCACGCAGCTGTGATTTTTCTGCGCTAGCCCTGCGACACACACAGCATATTGCGGGGCTTGCCGGATGCATTCCGCGATATATAGTGTTCTCTATAGACCGGGGCGGGGGCTCCCGTCCTGAGGCTGGTACAGGCAGACAGGGCAGGAGATGAGTCCCCCCATGGATGGTACTTTCAGAACGGCTTTTGTGCGTGAACCGGGTGCGTTGAAGCATCACCCGGCCTTGGTGCTGAATGCGGATTACAGGCCATTGTCCTATTATCCGCTGTCGCTCTGGCCGTGGCAGGATGCGGTCAAGGCGGCGTTTCTCGACAGGGTCGATATCATCGCCGAATATGACGAGGTGGTCCGAAGCCCCTCGATGACGCTGCGAATACCGAGCGTCGTGGTGCTCAAGGATTACGTAAAACCGCAAAAGCGCGTGGCCTTCACGCGCTTTAATCTATTCTTGAGGGATGAATTCCGCTGCCAGTACTGCGGCGCGAAGGGGGAACTGACCTTCGACCATGTGGTTCCGCGCGCGTCAGGGGGAATCACGTCCTGGGAAAATGTCGTGGCTGCCTGTGCACCCTGCAACCTGCGCAAAGGCTCGAAAAGCCTGCGGCAAGCGGGGCTGGCCCTGCGCAAACCACCCCGTCAGCCCGGGGCGCAGGAGCTATTGAACATGGGACGCAAATTCCCGCCCAACCACCTGCACGACAGCTGGATGGACTTCCTTTATTGGGACGCCGAACTGGAGGCGTAAGCCCTTCGTAACAGAGGGCGCAACCAAGACCTGGATTGGTAAGGCGCACACGCACCGGAATCCTCGCAATTTTTGGCGCTTTGGAATGACGGCAATGCGGACAAAGTGATCTTTCGCGGCAACTGCGCCAAGGCCTGCTTTTGGCAAATTGATCTCAGATTTTATTGTACACTAAACGCAGGTTCGCGAGATCAGGTCATACCGGAGGCTTGAGGCAAGCAGTATTGCAGCGGCGGACGTCTCAAATGTCTTTGGCAAAATAGTGCAGATGCGGCCGCAACATCGGTTGATCTTTATACGTTGTCGTTTCTATCGGTGCATCCAACTCTACAAATCCAAGCTTAGGATACAGGTCTCTCATTTCCACATTCGGCGTGAGCGTATCCGCGATCAGTCGTTTGAGCCCCATTTCCCGGGCAACATTCTCCCGCGCTTCGATCAACGCGCGTCCAGTGCCCGTTCCTCTGGCCTTTTCAGTGACAAAAACCCTTTTGAGTTCCCCGGTATCTGGCCCAAGACGCTTCATCATACCACAGCCGACGATCTCGCCCTCTGGAGAGCGGGCAATGACCAAGCATCCCCTTGGAGGCAAGTAGTTGTGCGAGTTTTCCCAAAATTCAGCGAGTGCACTTTGCGGTGCCGCAAGATCGATGTCGAACCCTATGGCCCGCATGCGCTGTACAATTAGTTCATAATATTGCGATAGAATGCCGTTCAGTTCGTCCTTGGCTGGCAGTTTTTCGCAAGTCTCAATCCTGATATCTTGCATGCCCTTTTTAAGGTCTCCAAAGGAATGTCATTGAACGCACGATAGGCTAAGAAGGCGGGCATGTCAGCTTCCCTCTATCTTTCGGCACCTGCCGAACTATCATGCCCTTGCGATCATATCAGTCGTTCAATTAGCGCGCAGCATTAGTCATAAATGGCTCTGTGAAGACATCGCGCCTTCGCCATGGGCTGCACGAGGTGCTCGGGGTGCACAGGCGCAACCGCGTTTGCCTTTGGCTGGGCACGCGTTCATGCGATACATCGTGTGTTCCTTGGGTCGGGTCCCGATGCTGTTTTCGAAAAAAGAGGTGACGTCACCTGAGTTGGGTGGACATCCTCTCCCCCGTGCAGAGCCTCTCACGAGGCTCCGAACCTGTACCCCGAAGGGCCTGTTGAGACGCGTCTCTCAAGGTCTGAACGCACATAGAGCGTCCGCAGAGAGAGGGTAGTCGCCTGGGGTGTTCCGCCAAAAGACGGAACGGTTACCGGATCCGATGCGCAGGACACTCGGCGCGCTTGGTTAACAAACACGAAACGGATCGTGCGCTTGCCGGTGCTTACCGCGACAGTTGTGCGGCTTCGCGGGCCAGCTCTTCGATGGCTTTCCAGTCGCCTTTGGACACGAGGTCTTTCGGCGCAACCCAGCTGCCGCCGCAGCACAGCACGTTGGACAGACCAAGGTAATCCGGCGCGTTCTTCAGTGACACGCCGCCCGTCGGGCAGAACCGCACCTGGGGGATGGGTGCGCCGATGGCCTTGAGCGCAGGCGCGCCGCCATTGGCCTCGGCGGGAAAGAACTTCTGCACGGTGTAGCCGCGCTCCAGCAGTGCCATCGCCTCGGAAGCGGTCGCTGCCCCCGGCAGGAGCGGCAGGTCCGCCGCCTCGCAGGCGTCGAGCAACCGGTCGGTGGCGCCGGGTGACACGCCGAACCGCGCGCCAGCGGCAACAGCGTTCTGCACGTCCTCAGGGGTGAGCAGGGTGCCAGCCCCCACGACGCCGCCTTCGACCTGCGCCATTTCACGGATCACGTCCAGCGCCGCTTCGGTGCGCAGAGTGACTTCGAGCACCGGCAAGCCCCCCGCGACAAGCGCTTCTGCCAAGGGACGGGCGACGCTTGCATCGTCCACCACCAGCACCGGGATGATCGGCGCAAGGCGGCAGAGTTTTTCGCTTTCGACACTGGCTTGAAGAGGCGTAATCATATTTTTTTCCTATTGCTTGTGGCGCTGTCTTAAAGTGATGCGTTAAACAACGACACCCGCGCCGAATTCTGCCAATCCCACGTTTTCGCGGAAGGCAGCAAACAGCTCGCGCCCGACACCGTGACCATTGCCGCTCAGATCCGCCGTGGCCGGTTCACGCTGATCGAAGCCATCTGCCAGACAGTCGATCTTGCCGCTGACCGCATCGACGCGAACCACGTCTCCATCGCGCACGCGCGCCAAGGGGCCGCCTTTCGCGGCTTCGGGCGATACATGGATGGCCGAGGGCACCTTGCCCGACGCGCCGGACATCCGACCATCGGTGACAAGAGCCACCTTCAGTCCGCGATCCTGAAGCACGGACAGTGTGGGGGTCAGGCTGTGCAGTTCCGGCATCCCGTTGGAGCTGGGGCCCTGGAAGCGGACGACCACAACCGTGTCTTCGGTGAATTCGCCATTCTTGAACGCGGTTTTCACGTCGTCCTGATCGTGGAAGACGCGGGCTTTGGCTTCGATCACATGGCGTTCCGGCGCGACGGCCGAGGTTTTCATCATCCCTTTGCCGAGATTGCCTGCAAGCTGCTTGAGGCCACCTGTGGACTGGAAAGGGTCGCTGGCGGGGCGGAGGATCTTGTCGTTCTGCGTCTCGCCTGCGCCGGGGCCGTAGACCACGCGCCCGTCCGCAACTTTGGGTTCCTGCGTGTAGAGGTGCAGACCGTCACCGGCGACCGTCTTGACCTCTTCGTGCAGAAGGCCGTGCTTGAGCAGTTCGCCGATCATGAAACCGAGACCGCCCGCCGCGTGGAAATGGTTCACGTCAGCCAGCCCGTTCGGATAGACCTTGGCCATCAGCGGCGTGACCGAGGAGATGTCCGCGAAATCCTCAAGCCGCAGTTCAACACCTGCAGCCCGCGCCATCGCGGGCAGGTGCAGCACGAGGTTGGTGGAGCCACCCGTGGCCATCAGGCCGACGATGCCGTTCACAAAGGCCTTTTCGTCGAGCACGTCGCAGACTGGGCGGTAGTCGTTGCCAAGCTGCGTGATCTCAAGCGCGCGTTCCGTGCCCGCCACGGTCAGCGCCTCGCGCAGCGGCGTGCCTGGATTGACGAAAGACGAGCCGGGCAGGTGCAGGCCCATGAATTCCATCAGCATCTGGTTGGAATTGGCGGTGCCGTAGAAGGTGCAGGTGCCGGGGCTGTGGTAAGATGCCATTTCGGCCTTCATCAGCGCATCGCGGCCCACTTCGCCAGCGGCGAATTTCTGCCGGACCTTGGCTTTTTCATCGTTCGGCAGGCCAGACGGCATGGGTCCGGCGGGAATGAAGATGCCCGGCAAGTAACCGAAGGTTCCGGCCGCAATCACAAGGCCCGGCACGATTTTGTCGCAGACGCCGAGATAAAGCGCGGAATCGAACGTGTTGTGGCTCAGTGCCACCCCGGCGGCCAGCGCGATCACGTCGCGCGAGAAGAGCGACAGTTCCATCCCGACCTGGCCTTGGGTGACGCCATCGCACATAGCGGGCACGCCACCTGCGACCTGTGCCGTGCCACCTGAGGCGCGGGCGGCATCGCGGATGATATCGGGATATTTTTCAAACGGCTGGTGGGCTGACAGCATGTCATTATAGGCGGTGACGATGCCGATATTGGGGCTGCGTTCGGTTGCGAGCTTGTCCTGATCCTGACCCATCGCTGCATAGGCGTGGGCCTGGTTGCCGCAGCTCAGATGGGCACGACGCGGGCCTTCGGCGGCGGCTTGTCGCATCCGGTCCATATAGCGACCGCGGGATGTCTCTGAGCGTTCCTGAACACGCTCTGTCACCCGTTTGATGGTGTCGTTCAATGAGTGTGACATGGGGCCTCCGCGCAGAGTTCGCTCTTGGTTCGTGGGTCATGTAGTGAGGTTAGCGCTAACAGTAAAGGTCTAACTCTGGCTCTGCAAGCCCGCGAGACCGCCACAGTTTACCATAAATCGTACCGATTTTGCCCCGCTAACGTCCATTTGTCGCGTCATTTTAGATGTGAGGACAAGAGCCAGCCCCGGCAAGAGAGGCAGAGATATGCGATTTTTGATTAAACCCCTGATGGCCCTGATTCTGATGGGCACATTAACCGCTTGTGGCAGCGTGCCGACGGCAACGCGCTCGGCGATGCCCGATGATACCTTGCTTGGGTCCACTCTGCCGCCGGATGTGCGTATCGACAGTTTTACTGTGAACGTGCCACGGTCGCTTAAGGTGAATGAGCGCAATCTCTATTATCCCATCGGTGACATCGTCTGGCGTGGTGAGCCGCGCGGAGATCGCTATGCACAGGTCAAGGCGATGTTCGAAGCCGGACTGCGCGACGCGGCACCCCGCGTTGATGGCGTGCGCCCGGTGCGGTTGGACGTGCAGGTGACGAGGTTCCATTCTCTGTCCGAGAAAGCGCGCTACACGGTTGGTGGCGTGCATGACATTGATTTCCGCTACCGTCTGGTCGACGTGAATACGGGTCTGCCGCTGGGACCGTCGAAAATGGTCAACGCGGACCTGAACGGCCTTGGCGGGCAAACAGCGATGGAGGCTGAAGGACGGGGAGAGACCCAGAAGGTCCGGATCATTGCGCATCTGTCGCGGGTTATTACCGAGGAACTGACGGTTCCGGGCGGGCATGTGACCGCCAATCTTGGTCTTCTGCAGGCGATCAACGAATTTTGAGCCGAAAAAGACGGCTTCCCCCTTTGGAGCGAGGGGCGTAAAGGGGGCGGTATGACACCGCCCCTTTTGCCAGTTCTGCGCCTTCTGCCCAAAACGAAACCGCAAGCCATCCGGCGCGGTTATCCGTGGGTCTATTCCAACGAGGTCGTCACCGACCGCCGCACCCGTGGGCTTGCGCCGGGCACCATTGCCGTGCTCGAGGATGCCGAGCGCAGCCCGATGGCGCTGGTGGCGGTGAACCCGAATTCCAAGATCATCGGCCGCGTGCTTGATGGCCCCGAGGCCACGGCACCGGATCAGGCATGGTTTGCAGAGCGTCTGCGCAAGGCGCTGTCCCTGCGCGAACGCCTGTTCGACACGCCGTTCTACCGTCTGGTTCATGCCGAGGCGGACGGCCTGCCGGGCGTAGTCATCGACCGGTTCGGCGACATCGCCGTGGTTCAGCCCAACGCCGCCTGGGCGGATGTGTTGCTGCCTGAGCTTGCCGCGGCTTTGGCCGAGGTGACAGGCGTAACGACAATCCTCAAGAACGCGGGTGGCCGGGGCCGTTCGCTTGAAGGGCTGGACGATGTCGATGCGGTGCTTCTGGGCGAAGCGCCCACCGCGCCGATCCTGGTTCAGATGAACGGCGCGACCTACATGGCCGACCTGATGGGCGGGCAGAAGACAGGGCTGTTCTTCGACCAGCGTCCGAACCACGCCTTTGCTGCACGACTGGCGCAGGGCGCACGGGTGCTTGACGTGTTTTCCCATGTTGGTGGCTTCGGCCTTGCTGCACTGGCCGGTGGGGCTGTGTCGGCGCATTGCGTCGATGGGTCCGAGGCCGCGCTTGAGCTTGCGACCCAAGGCGCGACCCATATGGGGGCGGCTGATCGGTTGACCACCGCCAGGGGCGACGCCTTCAACGTGCTGACCGAACTGGGCGAAGCTAACGAAGCGTTCGATCTGGTGGTCTGTGACCCGCCCGCCTTTGCACCGTCGCACAAGGCTCGCGAAGCCGGTTTGCGTGCCTACGAGCGCGTGGCGCGTCTGTCGGCGCCGCTTGTGGCCGAAAACGGCTATCTCGTGCTGTGTTCCTGTTCACATGCGGCGGATCTGTCGGCGTTCACCGGAGCCTGTCTGCGCGGCATTGGCCGGGCCGGGCGTCGGGCGCAGTTGATCCACACAGGGCAGGCGGGGCCCGACCATCCGTTGCTGCCGCAACTGGCGGAATCAGGATATCTCAAAGCGCTGTTCTTCCGGCTGTGAAGGTCTGCCTCGACACCTGCGTGCTTTATCCGACGGTGATGCGCGAGGTGCTGCTGGGCGTTGCGGCGCAGGGTCTGTTCGAGCCGATCTGGTCTGAACGCATTCTCGGGGAATGGTCCCGTGCGGCGGCCAAGCTGGGGCCTGCCGGCCAGGTGCAGGCGGATGCCGAGATCGCGATGGTCACCGCCCGTTGGCCGCGCGCCAAGGTTACACCAACGGCGGGTCTGCTTGATCGGCTCTGGTTGCCCGATGCCAATGACGTGCATGTGCTGGCGGCGGCCATTGCAGGCCATGCCGATGTCATCATCACGGTCAATGCCAAGGATTTTCCGCGCAACATTCTGGCGGAGGAGGGGCTGTCGCGGTCTGACCCGGATGCCTTTCTTATTGGTCTCCATGCCAGTGCGCCGGACGACGTCGCCCGCGCCGTGGCATCGGTGCATGACGAGGCCAATCGCCTGTCGGGCGAGGAGTGGGACTTGCGCAAGCTGATGAAGAAAGCCCGCCTGCCGCGTCTGGGTAAAGCACTGACTGCCGGCGACCGCGACTATTCGCAGAATAATCGGGCACCAGTGCTAAGGCACTGATGGGACTGGGCGCGGGGCCTTGGCGGTCAGCGCAGGTAATCCATCGGATCAACACTGTCGAAGCCTTTGCGTACTTCGAAATGCACGCGCGCCGGTTCGAAATCTGCAACCTTCGCAATCGCCTGTCCACGGCTGACCGCATCACCTTTGGCGACGGTGATCCCGTCTACGTGGGTGTAGACGGTCAACAGATTGTCGGGATGCCGGATCACAAGGATGTTGATACCGTCAGTATTACGTGTGATCGCCGCGACCTGACCGCTGGCGGCGGCCTTGACGCTGGTGCCCACTGCCGCACCGATGTCGATGCCGTCATTGCGGCCCTTGGCATATTCACGAATGATGCTGCCCTGAACCGGAAAGGCCATTGCCGCGCTCGACGCGCTGGCTGAGGTTTGCTTTCCGACATTAGCGGCCGGGGCAGCCGCAGTTGCCGTGGTCGCAGCAGCCGCTGCGGCAGGGGCCGAGGTTACATCCGGCAGAGGTTGCGAGGCCGAGGGCGGCTCGGGTGTGGGAGAGCCGGTGCCGGGAAGGCGCGTGTTGCTCTCAACAGCCGGGGCCGCTGCGGTGACAACCGGGATCAGCAGGTACTGGCCTTCGCGCAGGGTAAAGTTGCTGTCGAGCCCGTTCCATTCCGCCAGCGACCGCACCGAGACATTGTAAAGCCGCGCGATGGTGAAGGCCGTTTCGCCACGCTTGACCTGATGGCGGACCGGCTCGGTGCCGGTCTGTGGTGCGGGCCGCGGCGTCGAGGGTGTCGGGGCCGAGCGGTCGATGGCATCGCTGGCCAGAGTGGTGATGTCGATTTGGGACGCGGGCCGGATCGGCCCTGTGCTGATCGCGCCCGTTTCCGGGGACGGTTCGGTCACGCGGCGGGGCAGGGCGATGATCTCTCCGGCGCGCAGCGGGTCGCCGGTCTGGATACCGTTGTAGCGGGCTAGTTCGTCGGCGGGCAGGCCAACGCGCGCAGCGAGTTGGGCAAGCGTGTCGCCGCGCTGCGCAACGGCAACCTGGTAATTCGGGTAGGAGATGATCCCGCGATTGTCCGGCTGCGGGCGTGGCGCGGTGGCAGCGCGGGCGGCATCGGCGGTGTTGAACCCGCCATTGAGTTTGCCGCGCAGGTCAAGATCAAGCGGTTCGGAACAGGCTGTCAGCAGCGCCAACAGTGACAGGCTGGTGCCAACTCGAAACCCGGAACGAAAGAAAACTCTGCAATCTGCCATGTCGAAATCCTCAAATGCGCCGGTTGTGCCCCGGTCGTCACAGTCGTCAGTATGCCCTGATTAGCCGTCGCGGGCTACCCCTTCGACCAGCGGGACAAAGCGCACCGGTCTCAATTCGTCGTAATCCAGCCCTTCCGGCGTCCGCCGCACCCGGATCAGGTGCTGTACCGCATCCGACTGGCCGACCGGCAATACCATGATCCCGCCCACCTTGAGCTGTGCCAAAAGTGGACCCGGCGGGTCTTCGGCGGCGGCGGTGACGAGGATGCGGTCAAAGGGAGCCTGATCGGGCAGGCCGAAGCTGCCATCGGCGGTGAAGGCGGTGACATTGGTCAGGCCCATCTGATCGAATACTTCACGCGCTTCACGGACAAGGCGGGGGTGGCGGTCCACGGTGTAGACCCGGCGGGCCAGCTGGCTCAGGATCGCGGCCTGATAACCCGACCCGGTGCCCACTTCGAGCACGGTGTCGCGCGGGCTGATCTCAAGCGCCTGCGTCATCAGACCCACCACCGAGGGCTGGCTGATGGTCTGGCCGCAGGCGATGGGCAGCGGCATGTCTTCATACGCGCGTTCGGCGAAATAGCCGCGAATAAAGGGCGCGCGGTCGATCCGCTCCATCGCGGTGAGCACGGCGGCATTGGTCACGCCACGTGACCGGAGGGCGTAGAGGAACTGCATCTTGCGTTCCGCCTCATCCATCAGTGAAAGGCGTCCTGCATGGCGCTCAGCTGATCGGCGGCAGTCAGGTCGGCACGCATGGGCGTGACGCTGATATAACCCGCGAGGTTTTCCGACGCATCGCTGCCAGGTGCCGTAGGCGCGCGCTGGTCGCCGCCCTTGATCCAGAGAAACCGTCGGCCCGATGGCGAATTGTGCGGCTCGACCGAAAATCGGGTGCCCTGTCGGATGCCCTGCGGCGTGATCCGCGTGCCTTTGACGGCAGCGGCCGGCACAGGCGGGAAGTTCACATTGTAGAACAGGCGGTAGCCGCCATTCTGTTCCTGCGGATCATGGGCGACAATCCGCCGGATCACCTCGGTCCCATGCAGGCGGGCGGCTTCGAACGGGTCATCGGTCTGCGCATTGTCGGGGCCGTAATATTGCGAAAGCGCAATTGCGGGAATGCCCTGAAGCGCGGCTTCCATCGCGCCGCCCAGAGTGCCGGAGTAGAGCGCGTTCTCGGCTGAATTGTTGCCGCGGTTCACACCCGAGAGCACCAGATCGGGGGGGATGTCGGACAGAACCTCGTGCAGACCGGCCAGAACGCAATCCGCCGGGCTGCCCTCGGCGGCAAAGCGGCGTGGACCCATTTCGTTGATCATCATCGGATGGGTGTAGCTGATGCAGTGTCCGACACCGGATTGTTCAAAGGCCGGAGCCACGGTCCAGACCTCGCCATTCGGGCCCGCCAGTTCATTTGCAATTTCGCTCAGGACCTTGAGGCCTGGTGCGTTGATCCCGTCGTCATTGGTAATGAGTATGCGCATGTTTCCGCCCGTATTTATTGCCATTGTCTCTACGGGAAGGGGCGCGGCGGAGCAAGCAGGGCTTGGACCTTGTAACGGTCAGACCGCCTCGATATGTCTGCCGGGGGCAAACCCTGTCACCTCTGCATCCAGAAGCGCCTGGGTCAACTCGTCCGACAAAAAGCGGCGATACATCAGTTGCGGGTCCGACCAGGCATGAGCATCGCCGATGGCCGCCTTGCTGAAAATGGCGTGCCCGTCCGGGTGCAAGCGTTTGTTCAGACCGTCCCACCAATCATCCGGGCCGGGATAGGCCGGTGTCAGCCCCTCTGGATTCAGCGCCTTGATCGAGTGATGAAAAACCCAGAGGAAATGGGTCTGCACTTGGGTCTTGTCGCGCTTTTCAAAGGCCATCGGGTGAAAGCCATGCACGCCCGGCTCAAACTCCTCGACGATATCGCGCACCTTGTGTGAGACGAGGACACCCACCGACGAGCCAAGGAAATCGGGCACCTTTTGCCGCCCGCCCGATTTGCGCAGCCGTGTGGGCAGATGCGTGGTGTCGATGGTACGGCCGCAGATTGTGGCGTAGTTCCAAGCCGGGGCGATGTCGCCCATATCGGGTGATTGATCGAGGGGGCGCACCTGCCTGCGGTCGCCGTCCAGGGCTGTGACATAGATGTCGTAAAGACCTTCGCGCTTGGTGCCTATCATATACGGCATGTTGTGCTCCACTCGTTACTGCGTCCGGGCTGTGCCGGGCGTTACAGTTTCAGAGTTTGTAGCAGCCGCGTGGCCTCGTCCATAGGGTTTGCCAGTTTGGAGCGGTCCTCTCCGGGGTGAAACCGGGCGCGGGTATGCGTGGCCATGGGCGCGGGTTGCAGGATCCGCACCTTGGGTCCGGTCTTTTCGGTCTCGGCAGCCCAACTGCGCGCAAGCGCGATCTGCGCGGTCTTTGTGGTGCCATAATGGCCAAAGAATTTCTCACCGCCATGTGGGTCGTCGAAGAAAAGCGCAGTCCCGTCCTGCCCCAGAAGCGGGGAGATATAGGGGATCAGATGGCCCATCGCCTCCAAGTTGATCGACAGGGATTTCTGCCAGTCCTTTTGGTCCAGATGATCGGCTGGGGTCAGCGGGGCCGCATGCACGGCCGTGTGCGCCCAGAGCGCGATACCACCCCAGCGGTCAAAGATTGACCGGCAGAGCTGTGCCATCGCGTCCGCCTTGGTGACGTCCATCGGTGCCAGTGTGGCGCTGCCGCCCTTCGACTGGATGCGGTCGTCGAGCTCTTCAAGTCCGCCCACCGTCCGGGCGACGGCAATGATGTGATGGGTGTCGGCCAATGCCTCTGCCAATGCAAAGCCGAGACCGCGTGAGGCGCCGGTGACCAGCGCGAGGGGGCGTGATGTGTCCGTCATGTTCTGTCACATGCCTTTTTGCCGCTCCGCCCGCAAGAGGGCAGTGCTTGACTCAATGCTGCATTTGCAGAATTAACGGGGCAACTGACAGTCACATGAGGGACAAACGCCATGACACTGACGCAAGCCGCCTTGGGCAAGACCACTCTTTTCCGGCAGGCGCTGCTCGCGCTTGGTGGCGCTGCCTTCATCGCCGCCGCAACTCAGGTGTCGGTGCCGTTCTTCCCGGTTCCGATGACGCTGCAGACGCTGGCAATCCTGATCGTTGGCCTGAGCTTTGGCGCACGCCTCGGAACGGCGACGCTGATCACCTATCTGGGCTATGGCGCGATGGGGTTGCCTGTGTTCGCCAACGGCATGAACGCGCTTGCCTTCGCAGGGCCGACCGCAGGGTTCCTTCTGGGCTTTGTTGCAATGGCTGGCCTGGCCGGTCTGGCAGCGGATCGCGGGATCGCAAAAGGTGTCGTTTCGACATCCCTGGTGACACTGGCACTGGCAGCACTGCTGTATATTCCGGGTATTGCATGGCCGATGGCTGTTGCCTCGGCGAGCGGTGTCGAAGCGGGCTGGGTCGGTCAGGAGATCAGCTACTACTGGACGTACTTCATCGCACCCTTCCTGATTGGCGACGCGGTCAAAGCCGTGATCGCGGCACTGGTTGTAACTGGTGCATGGAAAGCGTTGGCAGGCCGCCGCGCCTGATCAATTTTACCAAGCGGTAAAATAAGCCCCCGTCGAGCAATCGGCGGGGGTTTTTCTTTGTCTGGCGGGGTTGGGGGCTCTGCCCCCGTCGCGCAAGGCGCGACTCCCCCGAAGTATTTGGGAACCAGAGAAGATCAGGAGTTGGGTGCGGGCATGTTCAG
This sequence comes from Alphaproteobacteria bacterium, assembly GCA_030425145.1. GTDB lineage: Bacteria > Pseudomonadota > Alphaproteobacteria > Rhodobacterales > Rhodobacteraceae > Marivita. Next base: position 73,784 of record JAUHVK010000020.1, read on the forward strand.
CCAATGTGCAGTGCCGTTGCGGGACAGGGCCACACGTCCCTCTTCGATGGCGACAACGGTCTGACCGTCCACGCTGTCGCCGCGCGACACGGTTTCGGTTTTGCCATTGCGCAGCTTGAGAAGCGCCTGCGGGTTCGACTGTGCGCCGAAGGTGCCCAGAAGGATCAGGGCACCGCCCAGATCATTGGTGTTGAGGGTCGCCGTCCGGGCGACCTGCGGTGGGGTGGTTTCTTGTGCCATGGATCACGGTCAGTGGTTTCGCTGACCGGCCACATGAGCGCTTTCCGGAGGAATGAACAGGGGGCGCGTTCGTTTGCGCGGAAGGCTGCCGAGGGTTACTCGGCGGCCTTCATCTGGAAGCCTTTTTCCATCATGTCCGACGGCTTTACCGGGTATTCGCCGGAGAAACAGGCGTCGCAATATTGCGGTGACTTGGCGTCTCGGCCCGAGGCTTCGCCGACAGCGCGGTAGAGGCCGTCGAGCGAGATGAACTTTAGGCTGTCGACACCGAGATGGTCGCGCATTTCCTCTTCCGACATGGTGGCCGCCAGCAGCTTTTCGCGCTGCGGGGTATCCACGCCGTAGAAACAGGGCCAGGCGGTGGGCGGGCTTGCGATGCGGAAATGGACCTCGGCGGCACCGGCGTCGAGGATCATCTCCTTGATCTTGCGGCTGGTTGTGCCGCGCACCACGCTGTCATCTACCAGAACAACGCGTTTGCCCTTGATGAGCGCACGGTTCACGTTGAGCTTGAGGCGTACACCCATGTTGCGGATCTGCTCTGTCGGCTCGATGAAGGTGCGACCCATATACTGGTTGCGGATGATGCCCATCCCGTAGGGGATCCCTGACTCGTGCGCGTAGCCGATGGCGGCAGGTGTGCCGCTGTCGGGCACCGGGCAGACCAGATCGGCTTCGATCGGGGTTTCGCGGGCCAGTTCCACACCGATCTGGCGGCGGGTCTCATAGACCGAGCGGTCGCCGATGATACTGTCGGGGCGCGAGAAATAGACATGCTCGAAGATGCAGAAGCGCGATTTCTGCGGCCGGAAGGGGCGGATCGATTCGACGCCTTTCGAGGCGGTGATCACCACCATTTCGCCCGGTTCGATTTCGCGCACATATTCGGCACCGATGATGTCGAGCGCGCAGGTTTCCGAGCTGAGTGCCCAGCCGTCGCCGATTTTGCCCAGTACCAGCGGACGCACGCCCAGCGGGTCGCGGACGCCGATCAGCTTGGTGCGTGTCATAGCCACAACCGAGAACGCGCCTTCGACGCGGCGCAGCGCGTCTTCCATGCGTTCGGGGATGTTGCGCTGAAGCGAGCGGGCCATCAAGTGGATGATGCATTCGCTGTCGCTGGAGCTCTGAAAGATCGAACCGCGTTCGATCAACTCGCGGCGCAGGGCTTCGGCATTGGTGATGTTGCCGTTATGGGCAATCGCCGCGCCGCCCATGGAAAACTCGCCGAAAAACGGCTGCACGTCGCGGATCTGGGTTTGGCCTTTCGATCCGGCGGTCGAGTAGCGCACATGGCCGATCGCGAGATCACCGGGCAGGGTTTCCATCAGCTTCTGGCTGGTGAAGTTGTCGCGCACATAGCCGAAGCGGCGGGCGCTGTTGAAACCATGTTCGGGATGATAGCTGACGATCCCGCCGGCTTCCTGCCCGCGATGTTGCAGCGCGTGCAAACCAAGGGCAACGAAGTTCGCCGCGTCGGTCACGCCGACAACGCCGAAAATTCCGCATTCTTCCTTGAGTTTATCGTCGTCAAACGGATGGGCGGGGGGCATCTGGGTGTCGGACAAACCGGAACTCCGAATCCGTGGCAGCAGAGGATGCCCTCTCTTAAGCGCCATGATCGCCAGTGTCACGAAACTATCATGGTTCCGCGACAGGTTGGCTGAATTTTCTCAGCTTCCGCTTTCTGCGGGGGCATCACAGACGCTGACCAGCGCTTCGTACTGGGCGGTGATCCAGCCAAGGGCTTCTTCGGGGTTCTGCTCTTCAATCCGGCCAGTAAAGCGGCTGAAGACGACGGCGGACCGGCTGTCGTCGATCATTTCGATGTCCTGCGAGGTGATGACGACTTCGTAGACGAAAAAGGCAACCGCGACGAGGAGGACGCCGCGCGCCACACCGAAGAGAAAGCCGAGCGCCTGATCAATGCCGCCCAAGGCAGAGCGTTGCACAATGGTGGAAAAGAGCGGGGTGAAGAAGGACATGATCACCAGCGCGACGGTGAACACGGCGGCGAACCCGCCGATTACGCTGAGTTCGCAGCTGCCGGTCATGAAATCCCCGATCACCGGGATTTCCGTCATCAGTGGTCGCAACTGCGGGCCGAACATGAAGCCCAGTACAGCGGCGGCGATCCAGCCGAGGATGGCCATGGCTTCGCGGACAATGCCGCGGGAATAGGCCAGAAGCGCAGACAGAACGATGACGACGGCCACGACGCCGTCAATAATGGTGAACCCTTCCATCGGTCCCTTGCCCTTCTTTATCTACGGATGGCGCTACCCGGCACCGAACACATCACCAACAAAACTTGCCAAAGCGTCGATCTCGGTGGCCGTGATCCCGTCACGGGGCACCGACTTTCCCCCCTTTGGCACTATCGCGGCGGTAAAACCAAGTTTTTGTGCTTCTTTCAACCGATTTTCGGTTTGGCTCACCGGGCGCAGCGCGCCGGACAGGCTGATTTCGCCGAAAACCACCGTTTCAGCGGGCAGAGCGATGTCTTCGCGCGCCGACAGGATGGCGGCGGCCACCGCGAGATCTGCTGCCGGTTCGCTGACTTTCATGCCGCCAGCCACGTTAAGATAGACGTCCAGCCCGGCGAAAGGGATGCCGCAGCGCGCCTCGAGAACGGCGAGGATCATGGCAAGGCGTCCGCCATCCCATCCCACAACCGACCGGCGCGGCTGGCTGTGTGGCGTGGGGGCCACAAGGGCTTGGAATTCCACCAGAACCGGGCGTGTGCCTTCGATTCCGGCGAAAACGGCTGAGCCGGGCGAGGGGTCGCCACGTTCGCTTAGGAACAGGGCGGAGGGATTCGCGACTTCGGCCAGACCGCCGCCGGTCATCTCGAACACACCGATTTCATCTGCCGGGCCAAAGCGGTTCTTGACCGCGCGCAGGATGCGGAACTGGTGGCCGCGTTCGCCTTCAAAATAGAGCACCGTGTCGACCATGTGTTCGACCACGCGGGGGCCGGCGATCTGGCCGTCCTTGGTGACATGGCCCACCATGATCACCGAGGTGCCGCGCCGTTTGGCAAAGCTGGTCAGTTCATGCGCCGAAGCGCGCACCTGTGCCACGCTGCCCGGGGCCGAGGCGACATTGTCGGCCCACATGGTCTGGATCGAGTCGATGATGGCGAGATCGGGCTTTTCGTTTTCCAGCGTCGTCAGGATGTCTCGCAGATTGGTTTCGGTGGCGAGCTTGACCGGGGCGTCGCGCAGACCCAGACGGGCGGCGCGCATCCGCACCTGTGCGCTGGCTTCTTCGCCCGAGATATAGATCACCTTGAGGCCCGCATTTGCAAAGGCGGCGGCGGCTTGCAGAAGCAGCGTCGATTTACCGATGCCGGGATCACCGCCGACCAGAAGCGCCGAGGCTGGAACAAGCCCGCCGCCCAACACGCGGTCCAACTCGTTCAGTTTCGAGGTGGTGCGGGGTGGGGGAGCTTCGTGGCCGGAAAGATCGCTCAGCGGAAGGGTCCGACCTTTTGACGCGCCAAGTGTCTTGGCGGCGGGGCCGGCGGCCAGCGGCACCTCTTCGACGATGGAGTTCCATTCGCCACAGGCATCGCAGCGGCCGGACCATTTGGTCGTGCTGTTGCCGCAGGATTGGCAGACAAAGGATGCAGAGGATTTCGCCATGACGACGGTTGTGACCCAAGCCGCGCGGGCCTGCAAGCGGTGGCTGAGGCGCGTTGATTATTCGGCAGCGCGCCGCGCGAGAAGGGCCACGATCCGGTTGTCGTCATTCTCCGGGTAGGAGGGGGGCTCGTCCCACTGGTCCGATGGTTCCTGTGGCGCGTTGTGTTTGCGCTCTGGCAGGGCGGGTGTCGGGTCTTTGCCGTAGATCTCGGGCAGCAGGTCGGAGAGTTCGTCGTGCAACCGCTCGAGCTGTGCCTGGGCCACGCTTTCTTCCAGCTCGACCTTGTCGATCCAGACGCGCATTTCGGCTGCGGTGGATTTGGCAGCGTCGAGACGGGTGTTGAACTCCTCGATCTCCTGCTGGCGCTGGATCAGGAAGTCGCGGGCTCGGTTGATGCTGCTGTCGGAATAGGTGTCGGCCAGATCGCGCGACACATGGCTCATCTGGCTGGCGATTTCGAGAACCGAGGGTTCGAGTTCTGCCAGATCTGGATGGTCGCGCAGATAGGCCATACGTTCGCGGACCGAATCGAATTCCGATTTGAGCGTGAACGCACCTTCGCGGTCGGAGGCATGGGACGCGCGGTAGGCGCGGGCGACGTCTTCCATACCGATGTGAAAGCGGCGATGCGAATTTTCGAGCGCCATGATACGGGCATTCGCGGGCAGGAATGTACACATCCCGACCAGTAATGCAGTTAAGCCGATCTGCACAACCTGTCCTGCTTGGGGATAGGTGATACCCCTAAATGTAGCGGTCATTTCCAGCCAAGGCGCTTGCCCGAATGCACAGGCGAGCGTGTAGGCCAAGGCGCCCAGGCTCAGCACAACGAGGGATACAAACATCACGCGCTGTACGACCCAGACCGTCGCTACAATAAGCGACCGCATCGCACCAATCATTGGAAACCCCCAAGAAACCACTCAAAAAATCGACAATATGAGCAACTTTATGCCGAAGCCGTCGTCGCACATACTGTTTTTTAACGGTTTTTCGGGTGTGCACCTCAGATGTGAACAATCGGCATCGGTCTGGCGAATTGTTTCGGAATTGGGATCAATGTTCGCCGTTGCGTGCTTCTGCGAGGCTGAGCCACAGAGAGGCAAGGATACAGGCGGTGAAGAGGTATAACCCCCACGCGGTTTCGATCCGTCCTATCCCGATGCCTTTCACGATGGTGATGTAAAGCGCGATCAGGAACACATCCGCCATTGCCAGCTTGCCCGTCAGCGCCAAGGCGGGCACGACGTTTCGATCCAGCAGGTTGAACTGCACCAAGGCCAAACCGATGGTTTTGATGTAGGGGGCCACCAGCGCGAACAGGGCGACGATCACAGCGAGAATGGCATCTGTGCCCCAAAGCGCCTGTAAGCCGGTCAACACGCTGATTTCAGACAAACCAAAAAGCGGCAGCAACCCCGCGCGCATCAACGGCGCGGCCCATGCCACAGGGTAGAGCACCAGCAGCGCAAGATTGATCCATTTCAGCGCACCCATCATTCAGACGCGGGTGGCGAGCCAGAGGCCGAGAAACGCCAGCACCCCGGCGACATGCACAAGGTCGATCCAGCGCCAGCGTCGCTGCGGTATCACGAGGCTGGTGGCAAAGATGCCGGAGGCCACGAGAGGGAGAACCATCCCGCCGCCGGATGCCTGAAGGCGGGCGATATCGGCATAGCCCGGAACGGTTTGCAGGTTCAGTGCAGGGGCGAAACTGGCGAAAATCGCCGCCGCGCAGACCAGCAAAGTCAGAAGGGCCGGGAGCCGCTCAATTCCTCTGCCGACGATCAGGCGCAGCAATGCAAGACCGCCCAGCACTTCGAAAAACACAAAGCGTTGCACGAAGATGAAGGCCAGAAGAACGGGAGAGGGTTCAAAGAAGCTCATTCCCGTTCAGCCGTCATGTGGTGGTGTATTTGCGGGCGTAGCGGGTGCCGAGCGACGTCAGGATTTCGTATCCGATGGTGCCTGCTGCGTCTGCCAATGTGTCGACCGACTGGTGCTGTCCCAAGAGCTCGACCCTCTCGGGGACATTCTTCACCGCGCCAATATCGACGCCGATCAGGTCCATGGAAATTCGTCCAACGATCTTGCAGCGGGTTTCGCCCGCCCAGACATTGGCCTTCGGCCCCATCGCGCGGATGATGCCATCGGCATAGCCTGCGGCGATCGTTGCGATCTTGCTGGGCACGCGGGCGACCCAGCTATTCGCGTAGCCTACGGATTCGCCGGGGTTCACGTCCCGCACCTGGATCACGGGGATCGACAGAGTGACCACCGGGCGCGCTTCGACATAGGGCAGGCCACCGTAGAGACCGATGCCGGGGCGCGTCATGTCAAAGTGATAGTCGGGACCAAGCAGCGTGCCGCCCGTCGCAGACAGCGACCGAGGCGCGTCGATGCCATCTGTCATCTGACGGAAGGTGTGAAGCTGGTATTCGTTCATCCCGTGGCCGGGTTCATCGGCGCAGGCCAGATGGCTCATCACCAGAACCGGGTTCTGGCTGAGGGCAATGTCGCGCAGTGCGGACCATTCGGCCGGTTCCATCCCCAGACGGTTCATGCCGCTGTCCAGCTGAATGCCGAACGGGTGGCCGGGCAGGGCCTCCACATGCCGCAGCATCTGGTCGATGGAGTTGATCATCGGCACGAGGTTCGCATCGCGCAGCAATGCTGCATCGCCGTCCATATGCCCGCCGAAGACGCAGATGGTTGGGCCAGCGCCAAGCGCCTTGCGCAGGCTGACCCCTTCTTCCGCAATCGCCACGAAGAAGGTGCGTGCGCCAGTCTCGGCCAGAGCTTTGCCAACCCTGTCGGCCCCAAGCCCATAAGCGTTTGCCTTGACGACCGCGGCGGTCTCGCCGTCGTTCATCGCTGCGAGTGCGCGCCAATTGGCGCAGATCGCACCCAGATCAATCGTTAGAACAGACTGTGCCATGCGCGGTGTTTGTGCGTGTCGGCGCGGTGGGTCAAGACGGAAAAGCACCGCGCCTGGGTTTGCCGCGGAACTGCGGCGGAATTGGTAACGCGATGGTGGGCGGGGTTACATCTCTTCGGAGCCGTTCTGCCAAGGCTTCACGAGGTTACCGAAGCGGGTGAAGCGGCCTTCGAAGCTGAGTTCGACAGTGCCGATCGGACCGTGACGCTGCTTGCCGATGATGACTTCGGCGCGTCCATGCAGGCGTTCCATCTCTTCCTGCCAGGCGGCCATCTTTTCCAGATCGTGTTCACCCGGTTTCTCGCGTTCTTTGTAGTACTCCTCGCGGAACACGAACATAACCACGTCGGCGTCCTGTTCGATGGAGCCGGATTCTCGAAGGTCCGAAAGCTGGGGGCGTTTGTCTTCGCGGCTTTCCACCTGACGCGACAGCTGCGAGAGCGCGATCACCGGAATGTCGAGTTCCTTGGCGATGGCCTTGAGGCCCTGCGAAATCTCGGAGATTTCGTTTACACGGTTGTCGCCTTTGCCAGTGCCTTTGACCAGCTGGAGGTAGTCGATGATGAGCACATCAAGCCCGTGCGTCCGCTTCAGGCGGCGGGCGCGGGCGGCCAACTGGCTGATCGGCAGGGCAGGCGTGTCGTCGATAAAGAGCGGGCAGGCTTCGAGCGATTTTGCGGCATCGACAAAACGGCGGAATTCGGTTTCCGTCATGTCGCCGCGACGGATCTGCTCCGACGGCACTTCGGCCGCTTCTGACAGAATCCGCGCGGCCAACTGCTCGGCGCTCATTTCGAGAGAGTAGAAGCCGACAACTCCACCTTCCACCGTGCCCTCGGTCCCATCGGGGCGCATCCCCTTGCGATAGGCTTTGGCGATGTTGAAGGCGATGTTTGTGGCAAGCGAGGTTTTCCCCATTGAGGGACGACCGGCGAGGATCAGAAGGTCAGAGCGGTGCAAACCGCCCAGCTTGCGGTCCATGTCGATCAGGCCGGTCGAGACGCCAGCCAGTCCGCCTTCCCGTTGGTACGCCGCGTTTGCGACATTAACTGCGTCCGTTACCGCCTTGAGAAAGCTTTGAAATCCGCTTTCGCCACGGCCTTGCTCGGCCATTTTGTAAAGCGCTTGTTCCGCCTCGACGATCTGTTCCTTGGGACCGGAGGCGACATCCACTTTCGCAGCCTTGGCGCTGATGTCGCGGCCCAGACCAATCAGATCGCGGCGAACGGCCAGATCATAGATCATCTGCGCGTAATCACGCACGGCGAATGAGCTGATCGCAGCACCGGCGAGGCGCGCGAGATAGGCTGGACCACCAAGCTCTTTCAGGCCCTCGTCATCCTCCATGAACGCTTTGAGCGTCACGGGCGAGGCGAGGTTGTTCTTGGCGATGCGCGCGGAGGCGATTTCAAAGATGCGGGCGTGGACCGGATCGTAGAAGTGGTGCGGTCCGATGATCGAGGCCACGCGGTCGAACACGTCGTTATTCGTCAGGATCGCACCGAGCAATTGTTGCTCGGCTTCGATCGAGTGGGGCATCGTTTCGGGGTTCTGTATCTCTGCCCCGGTCGGATTGAATGTCGTAATTTCGTTCATGCATCGCCCCCGTCTGTCCCCGGCTCCGAGGTAGCGATATGTCCGGCAAAGGGCAAAATGTATATCCTGTGGAAAAGCTGTGAACGGTGCTTGCGTGCTTCATATTGCGCGATTTGGCTGACTTGCGTCAACATCTGGTATGTGTGGCGACTCGCTGCGACTTCGTTAACACGCCGCAAGAGCCAGATGATTTTTGTTACACTGCGTTTACAGACTACTGACGGGCGTGCGACGCTTGACTGACCTAAGGGAAAGATGCCGGGAGCATGAAACCGATTCTATCCGCCTTGGTTGTGTTGGGGGTGGGCCTTGCACCGGCCCATGCGCAGGAAACCTGCACGCGGGACGCGATGGTGGTGTTTGACGGGTCGGGCTCGATGGCCGAGATGGGGTTCAACCTACTGGACGAGCCCCGCATCTTTGACGCCCGGCGGGCGGTGCGCACGGTCATGCCGCAGGTCGCACCGACGCGGCGGATCGGATTGGTGACCTATGGCTTCGGACGACGCGAAAGCTGCGCCAGTGTTGTGGTGCGGTTTCCGCCGGAGGCGGACGCGGCGGATCGGATCATTTCGGAGATCGACCGGTTGCACCCGGCGGGGGAGACCCCGCTGACGGAAGCCATCGCGGCGGCGGCGCAGGTGCTGGATTACGAGAACAAGCCCGGTGAGATTGTCTTGGTGACTGATGGAAAGGAGACCTGTGGAGGATCACCGTGCCAATTGGCGGCCGAACTGGCGGCAGCGGCGGACATGACGGTGCATGTGATCGGCTTCCGCGTGCGCGGCGAACACTTCGCCTGGCCCGACCAGCCGCAGGACAGCTATATCGAACCAGTGGCGCGGTGCCTCGCGGACCGAACTGGCGGCATGTATGTCAGTGCCGAAACTCTGGACGACCTTATTGGCGCGTTGCGCCAGACGCTGGGCTGCCAGATCCTGAGTGGGGTTATTACTTCCGGGCGTCCTGCCACGCGCGGGGTTCTTTAAGGAACGCCTCAACCTCGGTCAGAGTCGCCTCATCGAACGCGCTCTGAGCGCGGGCTTCGGCCAGAACGTCCCACCATGTGCAGAGATGGTGCAGTTGCACGCCATGATCGCCCAGTGTTTTCGTCGTTTCCGGGAAAATGTCGTAGTAGAAGATCACCGCCGTGTGGCCGCAGGTCGCCCCGGTTTCGCGGATCGCATCGACAAAGCTGAGTTTCGAGCCGCCATCGGTGGTCAGGTCTTCGACCAGAAGCACGCGCTGGCCTTCGGTCATCGCGCCTTCGATGCGGGCGTTGCGGCCATAACCCTTGGGCTTCTTACGGACATAGGTCATGGGCAGTGCCATGCGTTCCGCAACCAGCGCAGCAAAGGGAATGCCCGCCGTTTCGCCACCCGCGATGTTATCGAACGCCTCGAACCCTGCGTTGCGCATGACGGTGACGGCCAGGAAATCCATCAGCGTCGACCGGATGCGCGGAAAGGAGATCAGCTTGCGGCAATCGATATAGGTTGCCGAGGGGAGGCCGGAGGCGAGGATGAACGGATCTTCGGGCCGGAAATTGACTGCTCCGATTTCCAGAAGCATCCGCGCGGTCAGGCGGGCGATTTCCTCGGGCGAGGGGTAGGATGTCGGGATCATGGCAGCACTCCGGGGTAATTTGCGCCGCTCTAGCGGGTTTTGGCGCAGAGGAAAAGGGCGGGGACCTGCGCCTTATGTTCTGTCTGGCGGGTGATGCTTCAGCACCGCGCTACCGTTGGCGGACCCGACATACGTGCGAACGACCATCTTTTGCCCTTGGTCTCTTAACGCCGGAAGACCAGCGGCAGGATCTTGTTGCCCATATGGGCTGAACGAACGCCAAGCGCGCCCGTTCAGCCGCTGGACACTTATTCCGCGACCCTCCAGTGGAGCGGCATCAATGGGTCAAACACCGTGACCGGGCCGTCACCGGTGTCGATGTGATCGGGATAGATGACAGGTTCGCCTTTGGTCAGGGTAACGGTGCCATCATTCGGCGTTAGACGGTAGAAATTCGGGCCATTCAGGCTGGTGAAGCCTTCCAAACGGTCCAGCGCCCCTTCCTGTTCAAAGACTTCGGCAAGGATGGACAGCGTGTTGGTGGCTGTGAAGCAGCCCGCGCAGCCGCAGGGCAGCAGCTTGTTGGCGTCGGTGTGCGGCGCGCTGTCCGTGCCTAGGAAAAAGGTCGGGTCGCCATTGGTCGCCGCCCGGCGCAGAGCAAGGCGGTGCTCCTCGCGTTTCGCCACAGGCAGGCAGTAGTAATGCGGCTTGATCCCCCCGGCGAGGATGTGGTTGCGGTTGATCACCAGATGATGCGTGGTGATCGTGGCGCCCAGGTCCGGCCCGCCTTCGGACGCGTATTCGACGCCCTGCATGGTGGTGATATGCTCCATCACCACGCGCAACCCCGGTGTGGCGCGACGGATCGGATCGAGGACCCGTTCGATGAACACGGCCTCGCGGTCGAAAATGTCGATGTCGCTGTCGACGACTTCGCCATGGATACAGAGCGGGCAGCCGATCTCGGCCATTTTTTCGAGAACCGGGCGCACCTTGTCGAAGTTGGTCACACCCGAGGCGGAATTGGTGGTGGCACCTGCCGGATAAAGTTTGACCGCCGTAATCAGCCCATCCGCATGAGCGCGGGCGAGGTCTTCGGGATCCGTATCCTCGGTCAGGTAGAGGGTCATCAGCGGGGTAAAACCCGACCCCTCGGGCAGGGCTGCGAGGATCCGGTCGCGGTAGGCGGCGGCATGCGCGCCTGTGACCACGGGCGGCACGAGGTTCGGCATGATGATCGCGCGGGCAAAATGGCGGGCGGTTTCTGGGGCCACGGCGCGCAGCATTGCGCCATCGCGCAGATGCAGGTGCCAATCGTCCGGTGTGCGGATTGTGATCGAGTCTGTCATGTTGGCCGCGTAGCACGACGCCCGCGGCTGATCTAGGCTTCAGTGCCTAGGATGCGACGTCTTCCTGAGCATTCGTCTGCTGGAAAGCCTTCAGCTTGCGCCGGTATCGGGGCGCGCCGAAATTCGTGACGATGTAAGCGCAAGCGGCTTCGGCTAGGCGGGGCCGGTCCGTTGCTTCGACTGCCGCAAACAGTTTTTTGCAATACAGAACATGTGACCGCCGCTTGCGGTAAAGTTCCGCGAATAGCGCCCGGTCGAGGGAGCCCTTTGCTGCCGCTGTTACAATGGGTTCGAGAACCCCCATCTGCGTCAGGTTCAACTGCATGCCGCCACCAAGATGGCGCGCGCGGAACCGGGTGACTCCCGATCGTGCAAAGAGGGCCGCGTGCATGGCACCAAGCCGGTCGCTGGGATCGTAGAGAATATGGGCTGCCGAAGCCGCTTCAAGCATATCGGGCGCATAGCCGTAACGGTCGGTAAAATCGGTGCGACGCATATGGGTGAAGCGATCGTCCCATTCGGTGAGCCGGGGATCGAGCGTCGCTTGCGGCTCCAGCGCGATCACTGTCGCGCCGGGGGCGGCCACGGAAAACGCGCAGGCCGCATAGCCGCAGGGGCCGGCACCGAAAAAGACCACCTGGTCAAAATCATCGAAGAACCCGTCATCGGTCATTTGGTCGAAGAACCCGTAGACCTCTTTCTCGCGGAACCATGTGTCGCGATTGCAGATCACGGTCAGACAGGACCAATCATTGTCTTTGGCCAGTTCGAAGCCGACGGGACGCGCGTCTTCCGACAGGGCCTGAATCGCGGGCAGCGATTCGAAGCTCACCAGCAACGTGTCGCCCTTTTCCACAAAAGCCGCGTTGTGGCGCGGGCCAAGAGGCTCGAAAAAGCCGCAGGATTCACCGATGTCCTGCATCTCTTCCAGCCACTGGGCAGGGCTCAGATCGCTTAGCGAAAGTGTGTATGGATCCGTTCCGTCCTGCATGGTCCACAAGTCCTCATTGTCGCGCGCCTGTTGACAGGTCTTTGTATGGAAGAGGGATTAAGCAAGAAATTAGGCAGAATTGAGCCAAAATGCAGGGGAGTCTATGAAGTTTCCTCGTCCCGGCCCGCCGCCTTTTGTGCATGGTTCAGAAGCTCTTTCGCGACGTCGTCGGGCAGCGGCTGCGACGGCGGCGTCATGAAGAGCCGTGCATAGAGGTCACGGAACCTTTCCTGCTCCAAGAGGAGGTCGAGCCGCGCCTTGCGCCATGCCACAGCCTGCTCGTGCAAGGGGCCAAGCTGCGGATCGGCGGCAAGCGCCTCGCGGATCGGTTGCGCGCGGTCCCAAAGCGCAAGCGCCGTGCGGTCCTCATCGGTGTTGAGGTTGCGCTCAACCCAATAATCCAATCCCAGTTGATCCTCGCTATGCACCGCGCGGCCCCGGTCCGATTTGAGTACATAGCTTTCCACCGCGCCCAGCGGATAATGGTTCAACTGCACAAGCTCATGCTGGGGCAGGCGATAATCCGAAAAGACCCGGCCTGTCGTCATCTCTGGCGGCAAGGCGCGCCCTGCGCCGTCGAACCAGTGCGCCTCTACCACCCGGTCTTCCACCGGGTTGCGCGGCCGGTGCACACCGAGGTTTCGGTAGGTCCGATCGTTGCGGTAGAGCGTCTTGAACATCGCCGCCCGCCACGGCCAAAGCAGTGGGCGTGGGCCAGCACGCGTGAATTGAAGCGGTAAGGGGCGGTCTTCATATGCCATAACCCCCGCATTGCCAAAATTGCGCCAGGTCAGCGTGATCGCCGTTGCCTCGGGCAGCGCGCCAATCAGCGCGGGCAGGGTGCGGTCGCCTACATGGACGTTGACGAACTCGTCGATATCCAGCGCCATCAGCCAGTCGGCGCGTTTCACGGCCTCGGTCTTGCCAGCCAGTTTCAACCCGCTGAACTGGATGCCGCCTTTGCCGTAGGGGGGCGCGTTGCGGATATGGGACAGCCAGCCCAACGCCTCGAGCCGGTCGAGCATCGCGTCGGTGCCGTCGTCACATTCGTTCGACACCACCACGAAATCAGTGATGCCGACGCTGCGGTGCCAGGCAAGCCAGTCCAGCAGGAAGGCCGCCTCGTTGCGGACACACAGAACGGCGGTGATGGTCACGTCAACAGGCGCCTTGGTTGAGGAAAAACAATGCTCAAACTCTGTCAGGTCGGGCCCGGAGCGTCAATTCCGGCCCGTCACGTGCGACCTTGGCGCTATTGACCTTTGGGGTGGGGGCGGGGCAGCAAGTCCCTAAAGAGGAGCACCCCATGCAGACACCTGACAGTATCGACGCCGTTCAATCCATGCTGGCCGACACCGGCTATGTCTGCGGACGAGCGCTGGCGACGGTGGTGTTCCTGTCGCTGAAACTGGGCCGCCCGCTGTTTCTCGAAGGCGAGGCGGGTGTCGGTAAGACCGAGATCGCCAAGGCGCTGGCGGCGTCTTTGGGCCGCAAGCTGATCCGTCTGCAGTGTTACGAAGGGTTGGACGCGTCCAGCGCCGTCTACGAATGGAACTTCCCGGCCCAGATGATCGCCATCCGCACGGCCGAGGCGGCGGGTAATGCCGACCGCGAGATGCTCCAGCGCGAACTGTTCGGGCCCGATTTTCTCGTCGAACGTCCTCTGCTCGAAGCCATGCGGCCGGATGAGAACGGTCCGCCGGTGCTGCTGATCGACGAACTCGACCGTACCGATGAACCGTTTGAGGCGTTCCTGCTCGAAGCCCTGTCCGACTTCCAGGTCACAATCCCTGAACTGGGCACGATCAAAGCGCCCGAGCCACCCATCGTCATCCTGACCTCCAACCGCACCCGCGAGGTGCATGACGCGCTCAAGCGCCGCTGTCTCTATCATTGGGTCGACTACCCGGACTTCGAACGAGAGGTAGAGATCCTCCGCACCCGCGCACCCGAAGCCGCCGAAACCCTGAGCCGTGAAATCGTCGCCTTCGTGCAGCGCCTGCGCACCGAGGACATCTTCAAGAAACCCGGCGTCGCGGAAACCATCGACTGGGCCAAGTGCCTTCTGGCGCTCGACGTGATCGACCTTTCTCCCGAGGTGATCTCCGACACGCTGGGCGCGATCCTGAAATACCAGGACGACATCCAGAAACTGCAAGGGTCCGAGGCCAAACGCCTGCTCGATGAAGCCAAGGCATCGCTCGAACCGGCATGATGCTTCTTCTTTTTCCAAATGTGCCGGGGGACCGGGGGCAGCGCCCCCGGTCGGCCATGTAATGGCCGAATATATCCCGCTTGAACTGCCCGACAATCCGCGTCTGGCGCAGAACATCATCCACTTCGCTCGCGCGTTGCGCCGCGCCGGTCTGCCCATCGGCCCGGGTCGGGTGATCGATGCCATCCGCGCGGTCGAGGCGGCGGGGTTCACCGAACGGATGGATTTCTTCTGGACGCTGCATGCCTGTTTTGTGAACCGTCCCGAACATCGGGTGATCTTTGCGCAGGTGTTCCGGCTCTACTGGCGCGACCCGCGCTATTTGGAACACATGATGTCCTTCATGCTGCCCGCGATCCGGGGTGTGCAGGAGGAAAAGAAAGCGGCTTCGGGTGAAAAGCGCGCCGCGCAGGCACTGCTCGATGATCTCTTGCCCGAGGTGCCGCAGAACGAACAATCCGAAGAAGGTACCGAGATCGAGATCAAATCGACACTCACCATGAGTGCCGAAGAAAAGCTGCGTACGCTTGATTTCGAACAGATGAGCACTGCCGAAGTGGCCGAGGCCAAGCGGATGCTTGCCAGGTTGACCCTTCCGGTGAAGCCGATCCCGTCGCGGCGGGGCAAGGCGTCGGTCTTGGGTAAGCAGGCCGATTACCGGCGCACGCTGATGAAATCCATGCGGCAGGGCGGAGAAATCCACACCATCGCCCGCAAGACGCCGCGTCCGCGCTGGCCCAATCTGGTAGTGCTTTGCGATATCTCCGGCTCCATGAGCCAGTATTCCCGCATGGTGCTGCATTTCCTGCACGCCGTCGCCAACGAGAAAGGCGCAGGCTGGGCCAAGGTCCATGCCTTCACATTCGGCACCCGCCTGACGAATATCACCCGCCATCTCGCGACCCGCGATGTGGATGCGGCGCTCAAGGCCGCCGGGGCCGAGGCGCAGGATTGGGAGGGCGGCACGCGGATCGGACAATGCCTGCATGCCTTCAACCGCGACTGGTCGCGCCGGGTGATGGGGCAGGGCGCGGTGGTGCTGCTCATCACCGACGGACTGGACCGCGATGATGCGGGTGCGCTTGAGAAAGAGATGGAGCGGCTGCACCTGTCGTCGCGCCGATTGATCTGGTTGAACCCGCTTCTGCGCTGGGACGGGTTCGCGCCCAAGGCAACAGGCATCCGCGCGATGCTGCCCCATGTGGACAGCTTCCGCGCCGGACATTCGATCCAGTCGCTGGAAGAATTGGCCGAGGCGATTTCGCGTCCCGACGATCCGGGCGAAAAGGCCCGACTGATGGCAATGCTCTAGATCGTGGACGGCTTTCCGTCGACGGAAAGCACACACGCGTTGACGCGTGTGCCGCCCGTTTGGATGAGATATTCTGAAATCGGAATGCGTTTGACCTGGATCAAACTGGGGTGGGCGGTTTTTTGATATTCTGAAGAAAGAATGTGAAGGAGCCGAACAGATGGTGCTTAATTGGAAAACCGGGGGCCTGCTGCTGGGGCTGGTGTTTTTCGCCGCTGTGCTGCTGGTCAAACCCATCGGGGTGTCGACGCAGTTCGTGATCTTCGACGGGATCGTGGCCGATGCGGTGAACCCTGAATTTATTACCCAGACCGACGAGGGCTTTACCTCGACCAACGCCTATATGGCGAAATCGAGTGGCAAATACGCCAAGTCCGCAGCCGACCCGTTGAACTACAGCTTTATCTTCGTGCTGGCGATGGCCCTTGGCGCGTTCGTGTCGGCGCGGTTGCGCGGCGGGATCGACGCGGTGGAGCGCTCGGCACCGGCGATCTGGCGCGAAAACTTTGGTGACACGCCGATGATGCGATACGCGGTGGCCTTTCTTGGCGGCTTTATCGTGCTTTACGGCGCGCGCCTCGCCGGGGGCTGCACATCGGGACACATGATGTCGGGCATGATGCAGACCGCTTTGTCGGGCTACATCTTCGCTGCTGGTGCGTTTGCCGCTGCCATCCCGACCGCCATGCTGATCTACAAAAGGGGCTGAGCGATGACCTCCATTCTTCTTGCGATTGTCATTGGTGCCGCGTTTGGTGCGGTGCTGGACCGGATCGGGGCCACAAACCCCAACTGGATCGGCGGGATGCTGACGCTGCGGCGGCTGCACCTGATGAAAACCATCCTGCTGGCCATCGGTGTCGGGTCGATCCTGATGTTCGGCGGCCAGATGATCGGTCTTGTCGATGTCGGCCACATGTCGGTGAAAGCCGCCTATGTGGGTGTGTTCATTGGGGGGCTGATGCTGGGCGCAGGCTGGGCCGCGTCTGGTTACTGCCCCGGTACTGGCGTCTGCGCAGCAGCCTCGGGGCGCAAGGACGCGCTCTTCTTCATCGCGGGCGGCCTCTTGGGCGCAGCGGCCTATATGGCGACCTATCCGTCCTGGAAAGCGTCGGGACTGCTTGATGATCTGGCGGGCGGCAAAGTGACCCTCGGGTCCGTTCCCGGATCGTCCTATGATGGGCTGATGTCGGTCTCGGGTGACCTGTTGGGCATCGCAATCGGCGCCGTGTTTGTTCTGGTGGCCTTTGTCCTGCCCGACAGCCTTGTCGGCGGTGGTGAGACCGCCGAAATGCCTGCCGAGTAGTCCTTTCCTCGGCAGAACGCGAAACGCCCCGGAGGGCTCCGGGGCGTTTTTTTGTGCGACTGCTATGGCTGGTGCGAGATCAGGCGAAATGCCCGGCAAACGCGCCGCTGTGCAGGTCTTTCAGTTCCGCAAGAGGTGCGTCGGACCCACCAAGGCGGACGCTGTCACCGGTAAAACGCCCGACGGTCGCAATCGGCACACCCGCCTGACCAGCGGCCACGACCAGCGCCTCGGCCTGATCGAAATTGCAGGCCACGAGGTAGCGTCCCTGATCTTCGCCGAAGAGCATCGCCTGATCGGCGTCGTCGATCACCACACCGACGCCGGAGCCGCTGGCCATCTCGAAGGCGGCAAGGGCAAGGCCGCCATCGGACAGGTCGGTGCAGGCTTTGATCAATTCGCGGTTGTCGCGGATGAAATCGCCGTTGCGGCGTTCGGCGATCAGATCGACCGCAGGCGCGTCACCGTCTTCGCGGTTGAACACTTCAAAGAGCAGCGCGGACTGGCCAAGATGGCCTTGGGTTTCGCCAACAACCAGCGCCACATGCCCGTCGCGGGCGCGGCCAAGGATCGGCTCTTCACCCGCTGCGATCAGACCAACCGCGCCAATCGTCGGGGTCGGCAGGATGCCCTGACCATCGGTTTCGTTGTATAGCGATACGTTGCCCGACACGATCGGCATGTCCAACGCCTCGCAGGCGCGGCCAATGCCCTGAAGCGCACCGACGAACTGGCCCATGATTTCGGGCTTTTCCGGGTTGCCGAAATTCAGGTTGTCGGTGGTCGCCAGCGGTTTTGCCCCAACGGCGCAGAGGTTGCGGAACGCTTCGGCCACCGCCTGTTTGCCGCCCTCGACCGGGTTCGCCTTGACGTAGCGCGGGGTCACGTCCGAGGTGAAGGCCAGCATCTTGTCGGTGTCATGGACGCGGATCACCCCTGCGCCCCAGCCCGGGCCTTCGACCGTGTCGGCCATAACCATCGTGTCATACTGTTCGAATACCCAGTTGCGGGCGCAGTAGTTCGGGCTGCCCAAGAGCGCCTTGAGCGCGTCGATGGGATCGACCGCCGGTACGTCATCCATAGCGGCGGGCGCTTCGGACGGCACCCATGGGCGGTCGTATTCCGGCGCGGACGAGGACAGGCGGGACAACGGCAGGTCGGCTTTGACATCGCCGTTGTGGACAATGAGAAAGCGGTCTTCTGCGATAGTTTCGCCGACGATGGCGAAGTCGAGATCCCATTTGTCGAACACCGCGCGGGCCTCGGCTTCTTTGGACGGGTCCAGAACCATCAGCATCCGTTCCTGGGATTCCGACAGCATCATCTCGTAGGCGGTCATATTCGCCTCGCGCTGCGGCACCTTTTCCAGATCGAGCCGGATGCCCAGCTTGCCCTTGTCGCCCATCTCGACCGCCGAACAGGTGAGGCCCGCGGCCCCCATGTCCTGAATGGAGATCACCGCGCCGGTCTGCATCAACTCAAGGCACGCCTCCATGAGGCGCTTTTCGGTGAACGGGTCACCGACCTGAACGGTGGGGCGCTTTTCTTCGATCGTGTCGTCGAACTCGGCCGAGGCCATCGTCGCGCCACCTACACCGTCGCGGCCGGTCTTGGCCCCAAGGTACACAACCGGGCGACCGACGCCGCTGGCGGCGGAGTAGAAAATCTTGTCCGCATCCGCGAGACCGGCGGCAAAGGCGTTTACAAGGCAGTTGCCGTTGTAGGCGCGGTGGAAGCGCACTTCGCCGCCCACGGTCGGTACGCCGAAACAGTTGCCATATCCGCCGACGCCTTCGACAACTCCATGCACAAGCTGGCGTGTCTTGGGGTGATCCTTCTCACCAAAGCTGAGTGCGTTCATCGCCGCGATGGGCCGTGCGCCCATGGTGAAGACGTCCCGCAGGATGCCACCAACACCGGTCGCGGCACCCTGATAGGGCTCGATGTAAGAGGGGTGATTGTGGCTCTCCATCTTGAAGACCACAGCCTGTCCGTCGCCGATATCCACCACGCCCGCGTTTTCGCCGGGGCCACAGATCACCTGCGGGCCGGTGGTGGGCAGGGTGCGCAGCCATTTCTTGGAGGATTTGTAGGAACAATGCTCGTTCCACATCGCGGAAAAGATGCCCAGTTCGGTGAACGTGGGTTCGCGGTTCATGATCCGAAGGATCTCCGCATATTCGTCGGCATTGATGCCGTGGGCAGAGATGATCTCTTCGGTGATGGCTGGCTCTTGCATCCGGATGTCCCCGTGGGTTTGCGCAGATGGCGGCGGTTTAGGCGAAACAAGAGGTGGTGAAAAGACCCGGTGGGGTTTTCGCAGGACCTGAGGTCATCTGACAAGGAAGGGGGCGCTGCCCCCTCTTGGCCTGCGGCCAATTCACCCCCGAAGTATTTTTGAACCAGAGAAGACAGGAGAGCGGTTTGTGGTCGCTGTTCGCGGCCAACAGGCCGAGCCTACGGTGCCAATCGCAGCAGGTAAAAAAAAGGCCGAGCTATAGCTCGGCCGAAGTCCAACAGGGAGGTATGAAGATGATGCACAATTCAGCGCTTCATCTCATATGTGCTAAATATGTCAGCGGTCCGTAACATGGCAAGGGGGGTAGCCCATTACACACGTCATTCCCGTTATGCGTGAGGCGCATGGGTCACACTTGCGTGGCCTATTCTCCCTCGAGCGCTTTGCGGGTTTGGCGGTGTGCAAAGATCTCCTCCTGCACGAAATCCCGGAACGCCGCGATGCGTTTGGACTGGCGCAACTCCTCGGGGTAGGCCAAGAAAACCGGGACTTCCGCGGATTCCAAATCGGTCAGCACACGCCGGACCGTCGGGAAATCCTCGATGATATAATCAGGCAGAACGCCAATCCCGAGCCCGGAGAGCACGGATTGCAGCACTCCGAAGTAGTTATTCACCGTCAGCGTCGACTTGATGTCATGCGCCAATAGCTGCTGCACCATGATCATCCCGGCACTGACCTGCGCGGCACGGGGATTCTGGCAGATCAGACGGTGGTCAGCCATGTCTTCGATCGTTTCCGGTGTGCCGTTCTGAGCGAGGTATTCCGGCGATGCATAGAGCCGCATGCGAATGGACATCAGCCTCTTGCGGATCAGGTCGGCCTGGCTTGGCTCTTTCATCCGCACCGCGACATCGGCTTCACGCATTGGCAGGTCGAGCACCCGTTCTTCGAGCATCAGGTCAATGTTGAGGTCGGGGTATTTCTCGTAGAGTTTGGGCAGGCGCGGGGCGAGCCAGAGCGATCCGAAGCCGATGGTCGTGGTGACACGCAATTCGCCGAAGACTTCCTCTTCGCTGTCGCGGATACGTGCGGTGGCGGCGTCGATGCGTTTGTTCATCGACTTCGTGGCGTCAAACAGCAATTCGCCCTGTTCGGTGAGAATCAGGCCCCGGGCGTGACGGTGGAACAGGACCGTGTTCAACGATTCTTCGAGCGCCCGGACCTGCCGCGACACCGCCGATTGCGACAGGTGCAGGGAATCCCCGGCATGGGTCAGGCTGCCCGCATCCGCAACCGCGTGAAAGATTCTGAGCTTATCCCAGTCCATATCGTACACTTTCAATCGTTAAATCTGCTTTACATGACATAAAGGAATTTATGAACGACAACTTCATCCTACACTGAAAATTCAAAAGAAAATTGTGGTAAGGTCAGCCTTTATGACCTACTTTTGGAGGCAGTTAAAGGCACATTTCACGCGGGGAGGCGTCAAATGACCAAAGCCCAGATCACACTCAACGACCGCTTCGACCTGACCAAATCCCCCGTGCTGTTGAACGGCACGCAAGCGCTGGTAAGGTTGATGCTGATGCAGAAGGCGCGCGACACCGCGGCCGGGCTGAACACCGCGGGCTATGTCACCGGCTATCGCGGATCGCCGCTCGGGGCGGTCGACATGCAGATGCATCGGGCAGAGCGGTTTCTCAACGCGGCGGATGTGACCTTCAAGGAAGGGCTGAACGAAGACCTCGCCGTTACCGCACTCTGGGGCACGCAACAGGCCGAATTGCGCGGTGAAGGGCGCTATGACGGGGTCTTTGGCCTTTGGTATGGCAAGGGGCCGGGCGTGGACCGGTCAGGCGACGCGATGAAACACGCCAATATGGCGGGCACGTCGCCGCATGGCGGGGTGTTGATGGCGATGGGGGATGACCACACCGGGGAATCCTCGACCGTGCTGCACCAGTCGGAATGGGCGATGATCGACGCCTATATGCCCGTTGTATCGCCTGCCGGGGTGCAGGAGGTTCTGGACTACGGGCTTTATGGCTTTGCCCTGTCGCGGTTTTCCGGGCTTTGGGTGGGTCTCAAGACGATGAAGGACACGGTTGAAGTGACCTCCGTGGTGGATGGCGACCCGGATCGGATGTCTTTCGTCCTGCCGGATTTCGACATGCCCGAAGGCGGTCTGAACATCCGCCTTGTCGATACGCCCCACGCGCAGGAAGCGCGAATGATCGACCATAAACGCTTTGCCGCCGAGGCGTTTTCCCATGCCAACAAGATGGACAAACGGATTTGGGGCAAGCCGGGGGCGAAGATCGGCTTTGTGGCGGCGGGTAAGAACTGGCTCGACCTTGTTCACGCGATGTCGCTTCTGGGTATCGACGCGGACGAGGCGGAGCGCTTGGGCATCACCACCTACAAGGTGGGGCAGACATGGCCGCTGGACATGCGCGGGTTCCACGACTGGGCCGAAGGGTTGGAACTGATCGTGGTGGTCGAGGAAAAGCGCAAGCTGATCGAGGTGCAGATCAAGGAAGCGCTGTTCGACGACAACCGAGTCCGTGTTTACGGCTGGTACAAGGGCGGTGCGGGTGGTCTGCACCGCGAAGAGCTGTTTCCGACGCGCGGTGCGCTCGACCCGATCCTGATTGCCGAAAAGCTTGGAACAATCCTGATCGAAGAAGGGCGCAACACTGACCGCATCCAGGCCGGGATGCAGGCCGTGTACGAGGCCAGGAAAGCCGACAACGCCGAAGAGATTGCAGCGCGCCTGCCGTATTTCTGCTCCGGCTGTCCGCATAACAGCTCGACCAAGGTGCCTGAGGGCAGCCGCGCCTATGCCGGGATTGGCTGCCACTACATGGTGCAGTGGATGGACCGCGAGACTTTGGGCTTTACCCATATGGGGGCCGAGGGTGCGAACTGGATTGGCGAGTCATTGTTCTCGAAGACGCCGCATGTGTTCCAGAACCTTGGCGATGGCACATACAACCACTCGGGTGTGCAGGCGATCCGCGCGGCTATCGCGGCGGGGACGACAATCACCTACAAGATCCTTTTTAACGATGCCGTCGCCATGACCGGCGGTCAGAAGAATGATGGCGGGTTGACGCCGCAGCAGATCGCGGCGGAACTGAGCGCGATGGGGGTCAAGCACCTTGCCGTCGTCTATGACGAGAAAGAGGATGTTGACCTCACCTCATTTCCGCAAGGTGTTGAATTTGCGGAACGCGCGAGTTTGCAAACCGTGCAGGAGAAACTTGCAAAGACGCAAGGTGTGAGCGCCATCGTCTATATCCAGACCTGCGCCGCCGAAAAGCGCCGACGCCGCAAGCGGGGGAAGTTTCCTGACCCGGACAAGCGCGTGTTCATCAATACAGATGTCTGCGAAGGCTGCGGCGATTGCGGGGTGCAGTCGAACTGCGTGTCGATCGTTCCGAAAGAGACCGAGCTGGGCCGCAAGCGGGCGATTGATCAATCGTCCTGCAACAAGGATTTCTCCTGCCTCAAGGGCTTCTGCCCGTCCTTCGTGACGCTGGAAGGCGCGCAGGTGAAAAAGGCGGCGACCACATCTCTCGACCTGCCGGATCTGCCGGCGCCCGCTCTGCCGGACATCAACGGCACGTGGAACGTGGTGGTCACAGGCGTTGGTGGTACTGGCGTCGTCACAATTGGCGCGGTGCTGGCGCAGGCGGCGCAGATCGACGGCAAGGGGGCGGGCATGATGGAGATGGCCGGCCTCGCCCAAAAGGGCGGTGCGGTGCATATCCACCTGCGGCTGGCGAACACCCCTGGAGACATCAGCGCCATTCGCGTGGCAACCGGCGAGGCGGATGCGCTCATTGGCGGTGATCTCGTGGTCAGCGCCGGGGCCAAGACGCTGGGTCTGATGCGCACGGGCCGCACGGGTGGGGTGGTCAACAGCCACGAGATCATCACCGGCGATTTCACGCGCAACACCGAGTTTGCCCTGCCGACCGACCGTCTGACGGTCTCGCTTCAGGCGCGGTTGCAGGATCGGCTGGATCTTTTTGATGCCTCCGATCTGGCGAAGGCGACGCTGGGCGACTCGATTTTCTCTAACATGATGATCCTCGGTGCCGCGTGGCAGCGCGGGCTGGTGCCATTGACCTATGATGCCATCGTTCAGGCCATCGAACTGAACGGCGCTGCGGCGGAAAAGAACATCCGGGCCTTTGAGATTGGCCGCTGGGCGGTGCTGCACCCTGAAGACGCGGCGCGGGTGGCTGAGCCCAAGGTGATCCCGCTGCCCAAAACGCTGGACGAGAAGATCGCGTACAGATTTGACCATTTGGTAAAATATCAAAGCACCCGCTACGCAAAACGCTACCGAAAGCTGATTGTCGGTGTCTCCGACGCCCGCCTGAAAGAGGCGGTGGCAAAGGGTTACCACAAGCTTTTGGCCTACAAGGACGAGTACGAAGTCTCGCGCTTGCATCTCGAAAGCCGCGCCAAGGCGGAAGAGCAGTTTGGCGGTGATTTCAAGATGACCTTCCACCTTGCCCCGCCGATGCTGTCCAAAACCGGACCGGACGGCCGGCCTTTGAAAAAGCAGTATGGCGAAGGGATGCTGCGTGGCTTTGGCCTTCTGGCGAAACTCAAGTGGCTGAGGGGCACGGTGTTCGACCCATTCGGCCGCACCGATGAACGCCGTATGGAGCGTGCGTTGATCAAGCAATACGAGGCCGATATGGGCGAATGGCTGCCCAAAGCCAAGCCCGAGATCCTTGATGCACTGGTGGCCTTGGCCGAACTGCCCTTGCAGATCCGCGGCTTCGGCCCGGTCAAGCACGCCAATGCGGCCAAGGCAGAGAAACGGCGGGAAGAGCTTCTGGCGGTTCTGCGGTCCGGAGGGGCGGGGCTGAAGCAAGCGGCAGAGTAATGCGTCTTAAAGACGTTATGGATGATGTCTCAAGGGTCGTTGCGACAGTTTCCGCTATCTCAGTTTCATCAATTCTTCCCTGAATGCTTCCGTTGGTGTTCGCCAACCGAGGCACTTTCTTGGGGTTCCGTTGAGGCGGTCGCAAATCG
>JAUHVK010000061.1 GCA_030425145.1 Alphaproteobacteria bacterium
ACTGCAAACCGTCTTGCCCAAATCAATCCCAAGAGTAACAATCGACATTGGTCCGCTCCTTTCCCTTTTGACCAAGGCGACCCTACGTCAGTCGCCGCCGAAAAGGGCGGGCCATCCCATAATCACAGATCAACGCCGATGGGAATCCCCAATGATTCAGGTTTCACGTCGGACGCTTTAAAGGAAATTGTTGAACCTCTTGCGTCGCTTTTAATGCCAGCGCCCAATCGGAAAATTTGGAGCTCAGAACCCATCTGAGCCGCTGCTATTAAATCGCGTCTCCCAGAACACGTCATTCAAGGCCAACTCGTTACGGCTCGCGCAGCGCATCGCGGGATTTGTAGAGCGGTTTCAAGAGGTATTGCAGCACCGTCCGTTCGCCGGTGTGCAATTCGACCGTGGCCTGCATGCCGGGGCGGATTTCCAATTGGCGTTGACGGTCGGTCAGAGAGGTCCTGTCGACCCGCACCGTCACCTTGTAATGCGCCGGCGCATCCGGGCGGCGTTCGTCCTTGAACGTGTCGGCGGAAATCACGTCGACCCGACCCTTGAGCGATCCGAAGACGGTGAAGTCATAGGCCGACAGCTTGATCGTCGCCTGCTGACCCGGACGGATGCCCGCGATGTTCTCGGGCGCAACCTTGGCCTCGACAAAGAGTTCTTCGCCCAGAGGAATGATCTGCAGGATCTCCTCGCCGGGGCGCACCACACCGCCGATGGTGGTGACGCCCAGCTTGTTCACCACCCCATGCATCGGGCTGACCAGTACCGTGCGGTTCAACTGATCTTGGCTGGACCGCAGGTTCTGCCGCAGGGTCGCCAGTTCCTTGAGCGTGTCGGAATATTCCTGCGCGCGGGTCAGTTCGGTATGGGTGATGATCTCGTCCATCTTGATCTGCGCATCCGCATGCGCCTTGCGCGCGCGGGTGACTTCGATCAGCGCGACAACCTTCTTGTCGAGAAGGTTCTCCATCAGTTTCTTTTCCTGCGCCGCCTGTTCCAGAACCCTGCGCGCGCCGTCGTGGCGCGAGTTGAAATCAAGCTGCCGCGCCGCCAGAAGCGCCTGTTCCGAGGCGGCCATTTCCGGGCTGCGCTGCCGCAGGTCCCACGGGATTTCGAACTGCACGAGGCCCGCCATCTCGGCCTCGATCCGCAGGCGGCGAATTTCCAAAGCGGTGATCTGGTCTTCCAGATCGTCCACCGACGACCGGAACTGCGTGCCATGCAGCCGCGCCAGCACATCGCCGCGCATCACCTCGTCGCCTTCCTTGACCAGCAATTCGGCGAGGATACCACCCTCGAGGTTCTGGATGATCTGCGGGCGCGAGGTCGAGATGAATTCCCCCTCCGCGCGCACGATCTCGTCGATCCAGGCATAGGCGGCCCAGACGATGAAACAACACACGGAGACTGCGGTCAGCCAGATTACCATCGACGGGCCGCGCAGCCGACGGCCAAGCTGGGCGTTGAGATCGGTTGTGCTGACGGCCATTGTTTACGCCCCCTGTCCGGTGCGCAGGTGGTTCAGCACCTGATCCCGCGGACCATCGACAACAAGCCTTCCCGAGGCCAGCACGCTGGTCCGGTCGGCAAGCGCAAGGATCGGCACGCGGTGGGTGGCGACAATCGCGGTGCGGTCGGCAAGCCATGTCTCAAGCCGCGAGATCAGCGTCTTTTCCAGCGTCTGGTCCAGCGCGGCTGTCGGCTCGTCCAGCAGGCACACATCGGGGTCCTGCAGCCACAGCCGCGCCCAGCCGATGGATTGGCGCTGCCCGACGGACAGACCTTCGCCACCGTCCCGGATGGGCAGGTCCAGCCCCTGCGGGTGGCCTTTGACGAACTGGCCCAGCCCGGCGAAATCCAGCGCTTCGTAAAGGCGGTCGTCGTCACGCTCCATCATGTTGAGGTTCAGGTTGTCGCGCAGCGTGCCGTGGAACAGCCGCACATCCTGCCCCAGATAGCCCAGCGACCGGCGGACATCGCGCATGTCGATCTGGTTCATGTCGGTGCCGTCGATCAGGATCGACCCGGAGGTGGGCGCGTAAAGCCCCGCCAGCATCTTGAGCAGCGTGGATTTGCCCGACCCGTTGGTGCCAAGAATGGCCAATGTCTGGCCGGGCTGGATCACAAGGCTTGGAATGTCGAGAACGGAGGGCATTTCCGGATCATAGCGGAACGTCACTTCACGCAGTTCGAACCGGCCTTCCAGCTTTTCGCGGCGCAGGTACTTGCGGTTCTCGGCGCGGTCCTGTGGCAGTGCCGCGATCCCGTCCAACGCATCAAGTGCCGCTTTCACGTTGCCCCAGCGGGCCATGATGCCGGACAGTTGGGTCAAGGGTGCCAATGTGCGCGAGGTCAGGATACCCACGGCAATGATCGAGCCCACGGTGAACTCTCCGGCGAAGACCAGATAGGTGCCCGCGATCACGGCCCCCACATAGGTGGCCTGCTGCACGCCCTGGCTCCAGAAGGTAAGTGCTGCGGCAAGGCGGCGTTGCTCGGAGGATTTCAGCGCCTGAACCGAGGTCAGTTCTTCCCACTGGCGGGCAAAGCGGTCTTCGGCGCGCTGGGTCTTGATCGTGTCAAGTTCGGTCACGGTCTCGTTCAGCAAACGGGATTGCTTGGTTGACGCACCCTGCATTTCGCGGGTGATGCGGATCATCTTCTTCTGCAGGAAGAACCCTGGCAGCACCATCAGAATGGCCCCGGCAACCAGCACCCAGACCACGCTGCCCGCGATGGACCAGACCATGAGCAGGAAGAGCACAATGAACGGGATGTCCGCCAGCGCGCCTACGGTACCTGCGGTAAAGAACTCGCGCACCGAGGAAAACTCGCGCATCGACGCGAAAAGCTGCGAGGGCAACCGACCGGCGGCATCAGAGCGCATGCCCAGCAGGCGGTTCAGCAACGTCTGCTGCACACCGGTTTCGATCTGCCGCCCGGCACCATCCAACAGCGTGGACCGCGCGACCTTTAGAAACGCCTCCAGCATCAGCGCCATTGCAGCCCCGATGGCCAGCACCCAAAGCGTGGCTGAGGATTGATGCGGGATCACACGGTCATAGACCTGCAGCGAGAACAGCGCGACCGACAGGGCCAGCACGTTGGCCACGAAAGACCCCAGCGCCACCTCGCCGAACTGACGGGTGTAATTGGTGAAACTTCCCCAGAACCAATGCGACTTGCGTCCGTCATCCGTATGCGTGTCGACCAGCGTCTGCACAGGGGCTTCGCCGCGCACCAGAACGCCGCTGTAGAACGGCGCGAATTCGGCCACGTCGACGCGTTCGGTCTTGTCCTTGGCGGACGGGTCCCAGATCGAAAGGGTCATCCGGTCCTGTTTCAGCACCAGCACCGCTTGACCGTTGGTCATCAGCGCAATCGCGGGCCAGTGGTCCGGCGTCGGCCGCGGTACATGCAGCCCCAGCGCCAGCAGTCCGGCGGCCTTGGCTCCGGCGATCAGCGCCGCCTCGCCCACAAGGCCGTTCGGTTCCTGATGCAGGCTGATGGCCTCGGTGATGTCGCTGGCCACCGTGGTCAGGCCAAGACGCCCCGCATAGGTGCGGATCAGCTCGGTCCGGGCTAGAATTGTCGTCGCAAGTGTTTCACAGTTTGAAGGTTCAAGCTGAATGTCCGATTTAGGAGTGGGTTTCACGTTACTGATTAATGTACTGAAAGGCCTTACAAATACATGATCCCAGTAATTGCCGAAGCTCTTCTTCATGCGATCCAATAGTGACCTGATATAGTCTATTGACTGTAGCCTCGCCTTACGTATCAGAGATATACCTTCTTCAATTTTCGCTACAAATGCGTCACGGTTTGCTTGGAAATTTCTATGAACTTGCATTTTAAAAATTTGCTCCATCGGCAAGGACGCCCAGCCGCTTGGCGGCGTCCAGTTCGGCCCGTGCGGCCTGGAATGTAAGGTCAAGCTGCTTTTCCAGAGCTCGAAGGAAGGTTTCGTACACGCTGACCACATCCATCACCTGACGCGTGCCCGCATCGTATTGGCGCTGGAAAAGGTCGAGATTGGTCTTGGCCTGCGCCGTCAGCGCCTCGGCCTCGGCGGCCTGCCGTTTGAGGGCGGCAATGCTGCGCTGGTCGGCTTCGATGGCGCGGCGCGAGATGTCCTCGGCCTCGGTCACCTTGCGATCCGCCGTGATCTTGGTGGCTTCGATGGCCTGCAGCGATGCGCCGGTGCCAAGGCCCAGCATCTGTTCGGTGCTGGCACTCAGGCTGAGACCTTCGCCGCCATTGCGGATGCTGCCGCCTGCCGACAGACCCGGTAGATGCGCAGCGCGGGCAATCTTGGCCCGCGCCAGTTGCCGGTCGCGTTCGACCTGCGCGCGCAGCACGTCCAGCGACTGATCCGACGATGCCGTCCCCATGCCGCGCAATCCGCGCAGACCAGCCAGCGACACCGCCGACATCGCGTTGAGTTCAGCCACCGCGCGGGTGGTCTTTTCGCGCGCCGCCGCATCGCGGGCGCGCAGATCGGCCAGTTTCTGTTTCAGCACGTTGAGATCCGAGAAATCAGACACACCGCCTTTGACGCGTTCGTTCATCACCCATTCGAAGTGGCCCATGTCCTTGAGCGCCTGACCGTAGAGGTCCGCCGCCGCGCGGCCCTCTTCGGCCTGTAGATAAAGAACCAACCCGTCATAGACCCGGTCGTTGCTGCTTTCCGACAGCTTGACCGCCGCCAGTTCCACATCGGCCTTGGCCAGATCCCGTTCCGCCTTCTTGCGGCCATTGTCGAACAGCACCTGGTTGATGACCAGATCGGCCACCACGTCGCCCAGCGAGGTCAGCGAAATGCGCGGCGAAATCGTCGGCCACCAGTTCTTCGACGCGGCCTCTGCGCGCAACTGCGCGACCTGCAACTCGGCCTCGGCCACGCGCGCGTCGGCAGCCAGCACACCTGCCGCCACTTCGGAGTAAGGCGTGCCGGGGATCAGCACGCTTTGCCGTGCCGCCAGAGCCGCAATGACCGGAGAAATATCCTCAACCGCATCCGGTTTGGGCGCGGCCGTTTTCGTTTCGCCTGTGATGTCCGATGTCTTGTCGGGCTGCGCAGACAGGAACCGCGACACGGCCCCATCTCCCATTTCCTGCATACATCCCGAAAGAGCCGTAACGGCAAGCACCGCTCCTGCCATGACCCGTGTTTTCTGCCTCATCTCGATCGAGCCCCCGCCTTTGGCTTGTTCTTGTGTCGGGGCCCGGGCCATCGCTGAATGGCCCGAACAGTCTATCCTCTTGCTCAGATTGTGACGTTGTTGATGTCGTCGTCGATGAGAACCGTGGCATCGCCCAGTTCATAAACATCGTAGCTTTGACCGTCCTCGGTCCGGCTTCCGGTGCGGGTGGCGCCGGTAATGCGTACGGATTCGTCCCGGTTGCCCAGAACGCGGACGGTGTTGTCCTCGCCGGTCATCGCAACGATCTGTGCCTCGGTGATTGTCAGCGTCGCCTCTTCGGTGAACTCGAGGTCGATCACGTCGATCTCGCGCCCGCCGATATTGCTGGCAAGGCTCACATTGCTGCGGCTGACATCCGGATCGCCCAGCACCACGTAAGTGCCGGTGCTGTTGCCCGCGCTGTCGGTGGCCGTGACCACAAGGTGTGACCCGTCGGGCACCACATTGTTGAAGGTGTAGCTGGTCTCGCCGGAGGCGCGAATATCCTGATCGTCAAAGCCAACGGTCTGCACGCCACCTGCACCAACACGCACGATGGACACATCATGATCAGAGGTTTCAAGGAAAATTCCGCGCGGAGCCTGGGCCTGATCCCACAGGATCGCCGTCATGTCCGGCGCATCTGGGGCCACGTTGTCCACCACCATCGTTTCGGTGATCGACTTGGTGTTGCCCGCCCGGTCAGTCGCGGCGATCTGGATCGACACGGTGTCGCCATCGGCTGTCGGGATCACGCTGGCGGGAACCGCCACGGACCATGTGCTGCCGCTGACCTGCGCGGTCATGCGCTGGCCGCCGATCGTGACGTTTACCGTCGAGCCCTGCTCGACCTGACCAGTGAGAATAATGCCACGCTCCGATTCAGCTTTATTGACAACCGCGTCTGAGCCGCCTGGATGAACATTTGAAGTAAGCTGCAAAACTTCGGTATCAACCTGGAAGATTGACGTCATGGAGCTTTCATTACCATATTTATCGACAGAGCTCGCACGTACTGCAACCTCCCTTTCGCCAACGGGTACTTCTGAAGGTAAAAAATCAACTGACCAGTGCCCATCTTGACCGAGAATTGCCTCCCGGACGGTCTCATTGATTTCTACGAATACACGCGAACCAGGTTCAGCTTCTCCTGTGACGTTGATACCCGACGCTCTCTCTTCAAAGTTTACGACTCCATCGGAACCTATTTTTTCTTCGTTAATATCAACAAAAGTCTGTGTATCAACCAGTGCGGTTACAGTTGTTTCAGATATGTTTCCTACAGAATCAATTCCAACAATCAATAACTCCGTACTGTATTCTCCCTCATCCACACTATCTGTTTTAATTACAGCGGTCCAATTGCCAAGTGAATCCACATCAGCCTTGTATTCCACGCCATTGAACTTGACGTAAACTTTTGCATCCACCTCTGTCGTTCCCGACAGCAAAAAGTCTTGCCCTTTATTTTTTGAGTTGATTGTTAGGGTTGACGCTTCCGAACCCAAGATTGCATCCGTCGTTGCTATAGGCGAAACAGCCAAACTGTCTTCTCTGCTGGAAGCCTGAGAAGAGTTCGAAAATCGAGCCCTTGCTTCCTGCTGAAGTGCAGGTGCGCCGCCACTTTCCAGTGCAATAGCATCGCTCAAGATCACGACAGGCGGGGTGAAGTCGACAATAACCTCCGGACCAATTAGATTTTTATCTACTGCACCATCCACGATCACTGTGACTGAATGTTTTCCCTCTCCTGGGAATGCGCTATCCTGAAAAATAACTTCCCATTTCCCATCTTCTTTCACCTTGTACTCCAAAACGACGCTGTCCAACTGTACGTACACCATATCGCCGCTATTCGCTGTTCCAGAAACCCTCACAGCAAGATTACCATCTCTCAAATCTTGTTGGTTGAAGATAAGTCGGTTAGCTTCAACAGTTGGGTCGACTGGCGATGCTGTGTCAGAATCATCGCTTCTCGGCCATGCAAAAGCCGCGACAGCCGTCGACGCTAAAACAATTGGAAATACATTTGAGCTGACTTGCGAGGCCAAGTCAGGGTATACAAGTGACTCTGGATAAAATATCAAATCACTCAACGGCTCATCCTTCCCTGCGGGAACAACGTCTCCCAATTTTATCCTTGCAGTTGTTTCGGTGTCAGCATGAACTTCAATCTCCCTTATATACCCAGATGAACTGAGGTACAAACTGAGGGGCAAGCCAGTTGAGAAGTAATCTTCAATAATAAAAAATTCACCACTTGTTAGGTGTATTTCTACACCACTGCCAACGCGGCTCATCTTCGAAATTTGTTCGGAAGTTAGGTTTATTGATATTGCGAGTAAATCACGCGCGTTGATGAACGCTACGCCATCCACAAAATCCAACGTTTTCGCGGCACTAGCCCCGTCTGCGGTACGTACCGCAATTTGCAAATTTCCCGACATTTTCTCGCCTCATATGTTTGGCTTTTGCTGCCAATTATTTGGAATAGTTATCAAATAAATTAACTTCCGTCTCGATGTATTAATATTAATACAATTTTAATTAGTTCTAGTTAATTTATGTTAGTTAATTTTAAGGAACTTATGTTTTTTATATAAAATATAAGTTATATATTTTAAATTAGACATTTAGTTTAAAAATCTGGTAACCCGTAGACTCTGTGTGATCAATCGTTCATTACAGAAGTCTATGTATTGTTTTCGCTAATCAAGGCTGAGGAGGTTAGTCTCCCGGGAGGTGGTGTAACTTTGCTCTTCGACCTGGGTTCGGCCGCAGTTACAGGGCGGCGATTGTCGCCGGGTCCATGGTGGTAGTGTCGCAAATGGCGCCGACCAAGCGTGTCACCGCGGCTTCGTTCGGGAAGATTCCAACCACGTTGGTCCGACGCTTGATATCCTTGTTCAAGCGTTCCAGTGGGTTTGTGGAGTGGATCTTCGCCCAGTGTTCCTTTGGAAAGCTCTTG
This sequence comes from Alphaproteobacteria bacterium, assembly GCA_030425145.1. Classification (GTDB taxonomy): domain Bacteria; phylum Pseudomonadota; class Alphaproteobacteria; order Rhodobacterales; family Rhodobacteraceae; genus Marivita. The sequence goes on from JAUHVK010000061.1 coordinate 8,155, forward strand.
TACGCCAGGACGTCATCCTCGGCACGGCGTATCAGCTCCGCCAGCTTGGAATGGCGCGGTTCAAAGGCCTCGATCAGCTTAGTCCAGTGTTCTTTCGACGCTGCGAGCGTGTCCTGATCAAAGGCCGTTCTGAGCGCTGCCGTGACGATTGGACGGTCCTTTTTGCCGACGCTGGCGAGCGCGTTTCGCATGAAGTGGACGCGACAGCGCTGAAAGGTGGCGCCGAGCACCTTGGCCGCGGTGGCCTTCACCCCTTTGTGGTCTTCCGCTATGATCAGGCGGGGTGCCGCGCAGGTCACGATCGGCGAGAAATCGCAGGAACTCGTCCCAGAAGACGTCTGCCTCGCTGGGCTGAACGGCAATCCCGAGAACCTCACGGCGGCCGTCTAGGTTGACGGCCACAGCCGCTATGGCCGCGACGCTGACGATGCGGCCGGAACGGCGCACCTTGATGTAGGTGGCGTCGAGCCAGAGGTAAGGCCAGTCGCCTTCGAGCGGTCGACCCAGAAACGCATCGACCTGTTCGTCGATAACGCATCGACCTGTTCGTCGATAACGCATCGACCTGTTCGTCGATCTCGCCGCAGAGCCGCGAGATCTGGCTCTTGGACACGCCGGTCATGTCCATCGCCTTGACCAGGTCGTCTACTGAGCGTGTCGATAGACCCTGAATATGGGCCTCTTGGATGACGGCCGTCATTGCCTTCTCCGCCGCCCTGCGGGGCTCCAGAAACTCCGGGAAGTAGCTGCCCTTGGTCTTCTCCCACTGAAGTGGTCCTCCGCTATGTTTAGGAAAACGGAGGAAACACATGGCCAACAAGAGACCGAAGCCCGAAGAGATTGTCACTAAGTTGCGACAGGTTGAGGTCCTGACGTGGCAAGGGATGCCGCGTCTGGATGCCATCCGTCAGATTGGCGTGACTGAACAGACCTATTACCGCTGGAAGAAGAAGTACGGTGGAATGGGCACGGATCAATTGAAGGAACTGAAGCGGCTTCAGAAAGAGAACGAGCGGTTGCGCAAAGCCGTTTCTGATCTGACGCTAGATAAGCTGATCCTGGCGGCATGAACCGCGCCGGGTTTGCCGGAGGCTGATTTGTCTTAGTTACGCGGCCATGTCTGATCTTTCCAGAGCTGCGTAGAAGTTTGCCTCGGCTTCAGCTGGCGGGATATTCCCGATGGGCTCCAGCAGTCGGCGGTTGTTGAACCACTCGACCCAATCCAAGGCGGCGTATTCGACGGCATCGAAGCTGCGCCAGGGGCCACGTCGGTGAATGACTTCTGCCTTGAATAGCCCATTGATCGTTTCTGCCAGAGCATTGTCGTAACTGTCACCAACGCTGCCCACCGACGGGGCGATCTTCGCCTCCGCCAAGCGCTCAGTATACTTGATCGACAAGTATTGAGAACCGCGATCCGAGTGGTGTACCAGCTTGTCCTGTGCTGGCCTGCGTTGATGAATAGCCTGTTCCAGAGCATCCAGAACAAATCCGGCAGAAGCCGTGCGACTGACGCGCCACCCGACGATGCGGCGGGCAAAGACGTCTATGACGAAAGCCACATACACAAAACCCTGCCAGGTCGCGACATAGGTGAAGTCGCTGACCCAGAGCACGTTTGGCGCTGGTGCATCGAACTGGCGGTTCACCTTATCCAACGGACACGGCAGCGCCTTATCCGGGATCATTGTCTTTGGCTTCTTGCCGCGCACAACGCCTTCGATCCCAATGTCCTTCATCAACCGTGCGACAGTGCAGCGTGCGATATCAAAGCCTTCGCGCCGCATCTGATGCCATACTTTGCGAACGCCATAAACGCTGAGGTTTTCCTCAAAGACGCGCTCAACCTCGGGCTTCAGTTCCTCATCACGCTTTGCGCGATCCGACAGGCGTGAAGGATCAGCGCGCTTGGCCAGATGGTCATAGAACGTAGATGGGGCAATCGGCAGCACGCGGCAGATTGGCTCGACCCCATGATCACCCCGGTGATCTTCTATGAACTGGATCATCGTTTCAGTGGGCGGTCGAGTATCCGTCTTGGTCAAGGACGCTCTGGCAGCCAGTCGCGTTCTTCGCGCAGCAGTGTGTTCGCGAGAACCACGATGCGACGCATGACAGCCGTTATTGCCACCTTCTTTGGCTTGCCCGCCTTGAGGAGGCGCTGATACTGCTCATGAAGGTCACGGTTGAAACGGATTGCAACGAGGGCGGGCATGTAAATCGCCCGCCGAATAGATGCACGTCCCCCTGCAATGCGTTCTTTGCCTAGCCATTTGCCCGATTGCTGCGTCATGGGCGCGAGGCCAGCCAAAGCGGTGATCTTCTTGCTGTCGAGATGTCCGAGTTCCGGCATGTCGATCAGCATGGTTGTAGCGGTCAACCGGCCAATCCCGGGGATAGTCATCAATCGGCGGATGCGCTCTTCGAGAGTGCCACGCTGTTTGGCGATCTGTGCGATGGCTTCGTCGAGCGCCTTGATATCGCCGTCTATATCCTAAATCCGGCGACAGAGCTGTTCCTGCACGAGCGGACTCTGTGCTGTGGCTAGCCTGGTTTTTGCCGCCATTTGATCTTTGACCAACGCGCGACGTGCGGTCAGTAACTCCCTGAGATCATGCACATCCTCACCCTCCACAGGTTGAGGTGTCAGTTCAAGGACCACGCCCATTCGCGCCAGCATCCGGGCATTGACGCTGTCCGTCTTTGTGAGGCGCCCGATTGCTTGTGCAAATCGGCGCGCCTGCTTCGGATTGACCTTGATGAAGGGCCGCCCCGCCATACCAAGATATCGCTCAAGGCCACGGTGATAGGCGCCGGTCGCTTCAAAGACGATCAGAACGCCCTCCTGGCCTTCAAGCCAAGCGCACAAGTTGCGAAAGCCGTCTTCGGAATTTGGAAGGCAGCGCGCTTCGGATCTGGAGTGCCAGTATGCGTCGATACGGTCTTTTGAGACGTCGATGCCGATGGTATCTTTTGCCATCTTTTCGTTCCACCTATGCTTGTCGTTCGGGCCCGCTGCCCACGTATCCGTTCAGGTCGTTAGAAAAGACGGGGGCTCGTCAAACTCGACCGCGGTCCTAAGAGACCAAGCTCCGCACGACGCCACCAAGGCGCCTCCATGCTGATGCCGTCTCAGGGCGTGCGGATCCTGGTGGCGACGAAACCAGTCGACTTCCGCAATTACGCGCAGCCCATGATTATGTGGAGCGACTAGATTCTTCTGGCAGATACTCGTTTATATGCAGATTTTTTATGGAGAACAGGCGCTCTTTTCGCTTTGCATAATCTAGGCTTACCCGGTAGCGCACTGTGCGCTGATACTGGGAGAACCTTGATGATCGACGATAAAGCTACGCCTGATGCCGGGCACCGCCACCGAATGGAAGCCGGCAAACTTTCCGAAGCTATCGCGGCATTTGCGAGCGATCTGCCCGAACTGGGTCACGTAGCACTGACCATTGCGGGGTATGAGTGTTGAGCGCGTCATCTCGGCGCCAAGATGGCCCTGTCCGGTCTGGACGTTCGCGACCTCGACGACGGTGTATTTCAGCGCTTCGTGCGCCATCGCTGCCGGTGCTCGGCTGCCCATGTGAAGACCATGGCGATGGCGTTGCGCGGCTATCTACGGTTTCTGGCCGCCAGAGGGGCGTGTCGTCCTGGCCTCGACCATGCCGTGCCTCCGACGCATTAGTGGCGGTTATCTGCGCTTCCACGATCTATGCCCGCGCAGGACATCGATAGGTTGATCGACGGGTTCGGCGTTTCCCGATCCCGTGGGATCAGGGACAGGGCGGTCCTGCTGCTGCTCGCCCGGCTGGGTCTGCGCGCAGGACATCATGGCGATGACGTTCGGGGATATCTACTGGGCGGTGGGTCGCCTGCGTGTTGGCGGCAAGCAACGCCGCGAGACGCGGCTGACGCTGCCTCAAGAGGTGGGCGACGCACTGCTCGAATATATCGACCGCGCCCGACCGTCAGTGCCGGAGCCCCGGATCTTCCTGCGCTCGCCGGCTCCGCATCGTCCTTTTGCCAACGCAAACGCGGTTTCCAGCATTGTGCGCAGCGCGTTGAAGCGGGCCGGCATCACCGATGCGCCTTCACAGGAGGCGCGTCTGCTGAGGCATTCGGCGGCGACCGCTATGCTGCAGGCCGGTGCCACGCCTGACCAGATCGGCGTAGTGTTGCGGCACGCATCCCCCGATACAACCGCCCACTACGCCAAGGTCGACATCGCCTCGCTTCGCCTGATCGCGCAGCCCTAGCCGGGAGAAGCGCTATGCTGAGCGAGGATTGTGAACGATATGTGGCGATCCATCACACCCTTGGCTTCAAGTTCCGCATTCAGGCTGGCCTGCTGCGCAGCTTTGTCATCTTCGCCGAGGCTTGGGGCGACGACGTCGTACACGCCGCCCAAGTAGTCGTGTGGGCGCGCGAAGCGCTGTCCCCAGCGCAACGGCGCAACCGACTGCTGACCGTACGCCGATTTGCCCTCGCCATGCGCGCCGAAGACCCGCGACATGAGATGCCGTCTGCGGGTGCGTTCGGCCGTGCGGCACGAGCGGATCCGGCCCTATATCTGGACGGACGACGAGATCGCCCGGTTGCTGCGTGCTCCTTGATGTACAGGATGCTGTTCGGGCTGCTCGCCGCAACGGGATTACGCAGTTCTGAAGCCTTGGCCCTACGGGTGCGGGACCTTGGCGAGGACGGTCTTCTCGTTCTGGAGACGAAGTTCAGGAAGAGTCGACTCGTCCCGGTCCGTCATATTACGCGCGACGCACTCAACGTCTGGCTGGACGCACATCCGGCCTGCGCGGACGCTCCGCTCCTGCGCTCGACTGCCGGAACCAGCCCGTCCTACAACACGGTTGGAGCCGCCTTTCGCGAGTTGATCCGATCTGTCGGCATCCGCCCTCCGGCGGGTAAACCCGGGGCACGCCTCCATGATCTGCGACACACTTTCGCCGTTTGGTCTCTGGAGCGATGCGGAAGCGACCGCGCCGCGATCGACCGACACATGGTCGCCCTGAGCACCTATCTTGGCCACGCCGATGTCACCGATACCTATTGGTATCTCCAGGCGACGCCGACCTTGATGACCGCCATCGCCCAGGCCGGCGAAGCGCTATACCGAAGAGACGCAACATGACCCTACTCGGACCCCATCTCGCCGCGTTCCTACGCGAACATCTGCCACGGGACCGGCGCGCCAGCGCCCATACATGCGAGGCCTACGCCACCTGCTTCCAGCTCCTCGTCGTCTTTGCGGCCGGGCGACTTCGAAAGAACCCCTGCGAACTCGGAGTCGACGCGATCGACGCGGAGTTCATCCTCGCCTTTCTAGAGCATCTCGAAGTCGAACGCGGCGACAGCGCCCGCTCGCGTAACGCGCGCCTGGCAGCGATCAACGCATTTTTCTGCTTCCTCGAATACCGCCTGCCGCATTGCCTAGATTAGGCTGGGCGCATCCATATCATTCCGATGAAGAAGGCCGACAAGGCATTGGTGGCCTACCTGTTGCGCGACGAGACGAAGGCGCTTCTCGACGCGCCCGATCCACGAACTGGGTCGGGAACCAGGGATAGGGCCATGCTGCATCTCGCCTTCGCCGCCGGCCTGCGCGTCTCCGAGTTGACCGGCCTGAAGCTCGAGCAGATCGATCAGCGGCATTGGGCGAGCGTCCACGTGATGGGAAAGGGACGACGGGAGCGCGTACTGCCCCTCTGGAAGGAGACCACCACCGCCATCAAGGCCTGGGTTGCCATCAGCCGAAGGGCCGAGCCGCCGAACTCTTCCTCAACGGCGGCGGCCAGGCCATGACTCGATCCGGCTTCGAATATATCCTCGCCAAACACGTGAAGCGTGCCGCCGCCGCCATGCCCTCGATCCTCGAAAAGCGCGTCACGTCCTGCGTCACACTTGCGCCATGCACACGCTCCATGCCATCCACGACGTGCGAAAGGTCGCCCTCTGGCTTGGCCATGCCACGCTCCAGAGCACCGAGATATATCTGCGCGCCGATCCCACTGAGAAACTCGAGGCTCTCGCGGCGATGCAGCCTCCAACCCTCATACGCGGCAGCTTCAAGGCGCCGGACAAGGTCATCGCCGTGCTCCACGATGTGCTGTACCGCAAGGGTCATGACGGTCTCGCGGCTCTCGTGCAGTCCATGCTGGCCGAGGATCCGTTCACCGTCAGGGTATTCGTGTTCCGGTCGAAGCGCGCCGACCGGTTGAAGATCCTGTTCTGGGACGGCAGTGGTTTGGTTATGGTGTACAAGCGTCTCGAGGCAAGCACATTCACCTGGCCTTCGATCCGCGACGGGGTCGTGACGCTGAACCGGGCGCAGTTCAAAGCCCTGTTTGTCAGGTTGGACTGGCGTCGGGTTCGGTCTCTGGAGGTACGCCGACCGGCTGTGGCAGAGTGACTCGGCCTCGCTCGGGAATGTTTGGGCATCGGCGCTCTGGGTGCACTATAATCCAGCCATGCCCGACGCCCCGCCCATTGACCTGTCCGTGATCCCCGAAAGCCAGCGCGCCGCTGTTCTTGCGGTTCTGCAAGAGCGTGATGCGCTGAAGGGGCCTTGTTGCACAAATCAGGGTCTGAACGTATTTCCCCTTTCCCCGGACGGATTTATCCTACGGCCTCAGTGATAGGTATACCAAGCGCGGTGTAGCCGTTCAGGACAGCGATGCGGACCTGCAGT
>JAUHVK010000062.1 GCA_030425145.1 Alphaproteobacteria bacterium
GGCGGCTGCGTGAGAATCCTATCCACTGTCACTTTTTCGAATCCGCGTGAGCGCATCGAAGTCGATTTCTTGCTTCTGTTCGTCACTTATATCCGGCCGGGTTTCCGATACCGGCTGGGGCCCTTGGACGTCCCACATCACCGCATGTGAGCCTGTACTCCAGCGATAAACCCAACCAACAACACTGCACCCATCGGTCCCGATCAGATTGGCGATCGCGACGCCCTCACCCCTATCATCGTTCACTGTTTACTAACTTCCTGCACTGTGGCGCTGCAAACTGCGGTGTGAGGTTGCAGAGCGTTCACTACGACCGCGCGCCGGACTTCGTTGATTTTGGCTACCTGGTCCTCGATGAGGGAATGATCATCAGACCGAGAAAATGGGTTCCCGCGTTCTCAACAATTCATTGGCTTCAAATCCTGTGGTCGGGCTCCGTGGCGGCTTCGACAATCGACAGGACTTCATCTTTGTCAAAACCAATGACCCTCGCCAGAACTGTAAACTCCACGACGTCGATACGACGCTCGCCACTTTCGAGACGTGCCACAAACGACTGGTGGCGTTTGAGCTTCGCCGCCAACTGCTGCTGGCTGAGACCCGCATTCTGACGTGCATCAACCAACGCACGGACGAGCGCCAACTGGCCATTTGTTCTGATTGTCTTTGCCACGCGTCACATACCTTTTGTGACGTCGCTAGCGGATGAAATCTGTTATCTAAAAAGTAGATATATGAGGGTGTTATCGTTGTCTGGTTTCCATGGGCTGCAAGTCTGATGCTCCCGAAGCTGCCCATCAATCCCCTACCAATTGCAGAAATCGGCCGTAGTCCTCACTGACCTCCCTCGCTTCCTCGAACGCGCGGGCGCGTTCGCCGTCGAGGCACCGGAAGTAGCTCTGGATATCCTGAATGTAATCTTCGAAGTCCCCACGGATGATGTCCGCATAGTCCCGCGCCGCCTGCGAATCGCTTGGCAGGAAAGGACGGGCCGGGGCGAAGCAGGATTCCGCCAAAACCGACCCGGGAACGCAGATTAGAAGGGCCACAGCTTGTAATGAGAGCAGGCATGTCAACCTTGGGTTTCTCAAACCTGTTATCTCCTTGATCGCGGACACTGGCCGTGACTAGTGTTTGCGTAACCAAACTACAGCAAAAGCACGATATTACATCTTGCGGTTGATAATATACTATCGTAACTCTGGGCTTCAAGTAGGAATGCCTGGGGTCGCGCCATTGGAGAAAGCGTGAGCCGGGCCATGAACTGGGATATCGAAGCACCAAATGTGGTTACGGAAGCCAGGTTCCGCGAACTCGTGGAAAGCGGCTATAGCGCAGAAATCCTGTGCCAAGCGTCGGCACACAAGAAAGGCCCCAGCTATTACGGGGTCTGGATCATGCGCGTTGTCTCTGATGATGGCGTGGAAAAGCTCCTCGTCACCGCCCGTACGCGGACGACCTACAACGATATCAAGATCCGCGAGTTCAAGACGATCTCCGGCGTGGTGTCATTCTTCATTGGCCTTGGCTTTGCGCATGTCGACCTGCCGCTTGAGGCGGGGACAAGCCGTACGCACAAATTCGCCCCGCCAGACAAAGTCCCATCAGACAAGGGCGCTGACACCTAGCCTCGTCTGTCTCTGGCTGGTCGCAGCACCTGCCTCCGCACAGATGGTCCTGGTCATGGAGAGCGACGGCTCCTTGATCCCGTCCCGCTCCCAAAGCAGCTTTGCCCGAAACTACAATGACGGGATTGGTCAGGGTTCGGCCTCCGATGGGATCGCGATCTTCGGCGAGGTAGAGGCCGAGCAAGAGGGCGTCCAAGTCGCGGCCCTTGCCCGCCCAACTCCCCTGCCCCGCGCCGATGTCCTCTCCGGGATTCAGACCACGGCCTTGCGCTATGCCGGCCATCCCGGCCTGCGTCGCGCGGGGCTTTCCGTGACGGATTGGCTGGCTCTCTTTCGGGCCAATATCGAGGTTGAGAGCGCCTACCGGCAGGATGCGATTTCAAATGCAGGTGCTATTGGCCTTGGTCAATTGATGCCTGCGACGGCGCGTGATCTGGGCGTCGACCCGCGTGATCCGCTGCAGAACCTCGACGGCTCCGCCCGCTACCTCGCGATGATGCTGGAGATGTTCGGCGATCCGCACCTGGCGCTGGCTGCCTACAACGCCGGACCCGATGCGGTCCGCCAGTATGGCGGCGTCCCCCCCTACCGAGAAACCCAGAACCACGTGGCCCGCGTCATGGCCGTTGTGGCACGATTGGAAGGATCAAATTCATGAAACAGATTTCAAACCTCTTTGTCGCCTCGCTGGCGCTATTCCTGCTGATTGCCGAGCCCGCCCTTGCACAGAGCATCGATCTCTCCCCGATCCAGAGCTTGCTGCAGGGCATTGTCGATGCGCTGACCGGACCTCTTGGTGTGGTCATCGCCACACTCGCGGTCCTCGGCGTTTTCTTGAGCTGGTTCTTCAACATCATCGACCTGCGCCAAGCGCTTTGGGTCCTGGTCGGCATCGCCGGTGTTGCCGCCGCCCCCACCATCGTTGCCGCGGTCTTTGCCGGTGGCTGAGCGCTCGCCCCTTTTTCTCGGGCTCGTGCGCCCGCCGAAGCTTCTGGGCCTGCCCATCATGTACGCGATGGTCTGGCTCTTCGGATCGGTGCTCCTGTTCGTCTGGGTCCAGCACATCGCGGTGCTGGGTTTCGCCGCCTTGCTCTATCCGGTGTTTTGGAAGGCCGCAGATTGGGACCCGCGCTTCATAGATGTGATGATGACGGCCCTGCAGGAGACACCGCCCACGCGCAACCGCAGCATCCATGGCGGGGACAGCTATGCCCCGTGATGACGCCCCTGATGCAGCGATCGATCCCCGCACGATGACGCCGGAGTGGTATGCGCGCGAGACCCGCCTCGCGCATATGCTGCCCTATGTGAGCCTCGTCGACGACCAGACGGTGCGCACCCGGGTCAACGAGCTCTTCCGGTGCATTCGGCTCGAGGGGATCAACAGCTACACGACGGACGATGCCTATCTCAACAAGGTGACGGCGCTTTTTGCCCGCATCGTCGCGCAGCTTGGGCCGGAATTCAGCTATTACGTCCACAAGGTCTCCAAGGCCATCAAACCTGATCTCGACCGGATCCGCGAGGACAGCTTCGCAGGCGAGGTGGACCGGCGCTGGCGCGCGAAACTCGAGACCAGCGGGCTCCGCGACAAGACCCTGACGCTCACCGTCATTCACCGCCCGCCCCCGAAAAGCCTCCTGCCGTTCCTCAGCCGCAGCGCGCCGGATCGCCTGAAAGAGGAGACCCGCAAACGCCTGCAGCGCCTGGGTGAGGCCGTGAACGTCTTCCTGTCAGGCCTTACCGAGCTCAAGCCGCGGGTCCTCTCGGCCGCATCGGGGGAGTTGGTAGGGTTTCTGGGGGCGCTCAACACGGGCACCGAGCTGCCGCTCTACCCGGCCAACACCTACGGCTTTTTGTCCGTCAACGTCGCCAATACCCGCGTGACGTTTCACGGCGATCATTTCGAGCTCTCGGAAGGCGTCGTGGGGCATCGCTACGGCAAGAGTTTCACCATCGGGGAATATTCCGAGGCCACCTCCTGCACCATGTTCGACATGCTGAACCTGCCAGTCGACATGATCGTCACGCATTCCTTCACGCCGATCAATTCGAACCTGATGGCGGGCCGCATCAAGCGGCAGAAGCGCCAGATGCAAGCCTCCCAGGATGCGGCCCTGTCGCTCATGGAAGCCCTCGACATCGCCGCCGACGATCTGGAGGCCAAGCGCCAGAGCTTCGGCGAGCACCACATGGTGGTGACGATCTTCTGTGACACGCTCGACGAATTGCAGACCCTCAGCGCCGAGATCGTCAACGCTGCCGCGGCCGAAGGCGTGAAGATGATCGGCGAGCGGGTCGCGGCCAAGGCGCATTACCTCAGCCAGCATCCCGGCAACCAGCCCAAGCGCGTGCGTGCCAGTGCGATCACCAACCGCAACTTCGCGGATTTTGGGGCGTTTCATCGCACGCAGCTTGGCAAACCTGCTGAGAAAACCCCTTGGGGCAAGGTCATCACCTATCTGCCCACGCCCGAGCAGAGCGCCTACCGGTTTTCCTATCACGAGCAGGGCAGCCCCGAGAAAGAGCCGACCAGCGGGCATACGCTGATCATGGGACGGCCCGGCTCAGGCAAATCGGTCCTCTCGGCATTCCTCATGACACAGGCCCGTCGAGCAGGGGCGCGGATCTTCGTCTTCGATTACCGTCTCGGCATGGAGATGGCGGTCCGCGCCAATGGCGGGCGTTATGCATCGCTCAAAGCCGGCCAACCCACGGGCCTTAACCCGCTCTGGACCGAGACCGATGCGCGCGGCACCGCCTGGCTCTCGGATTGGCTCGCCACCCTGCTCTACCGTGCCGACAAGCCCCTGACGCCCGCACAGACCAACCGCATCCAGGAAGTCGTGCGCCAGAACGCGCAGGCCACAAACCCGGCCCTGCGGAACTGGCGGGATTTCGCGTCGCTTTTTGTGTCCACCGATGATGGCGGCGATCTGCACCAGCGCCTGCTCGAGTGGACCGAAGACGGCCGCTACGGCTGGATCTTCGGGCAGAGCCTGGAAGATACGTTCTCGCTCGAAGGCGATGTCGTCGGGTTCGATCTGACCGGCATTCTCGACAGTGAGGCCGAGAAGGAACGGATGGCCGTCCTCTCCTATCTCTTCCGCCGGGTCGAGCGCGAAATCGAGGACCGCCGTCCCACCATCATCGTGATCGACGAGGCCTGGAAGGCCCTCGACAACGCATATTTCGCCGAGCGGCTGTCGAACTGGCTGGTGACCGCGCGCAAGCAGAACACCGTCGCGGTGATGATGACGCAATACGCGAGCCAACTCGAGCGCACCCGGACCGGCAAGACCATCATCGAGGCGGTGCCGACGCAGATCCTGCTGCCCAATATCCGCGCGCAGCCTGCGGATTACGCCATGCTGAACCTCACGGAGAAGGAGCTCGACGTCCTTCTCAACACGGGCAGCAACAGCCGCCTTGCGCTGATCCGCGACGATCAGGGCTCAATCGTCGTCGATGCCGATCTGAGCGCCCTTGGGCCCAATCTCACCATCCTCGGCGGCATGGAGAAAGGCGAGGCGCTCGTCGGCGCCGATTACCGCAACCGCCCGGACTTCTGGAGACTTTCATGACCCGTATCTTGTTTTTGCTTGCCACGCTCGGCGTGCTGGCCTCCTGCGCCCAGTACCAGGAACCGCAGGCGAATTGTTTTACCTTCCTCGCCTCGACTGCACCCACAGCACCGGATTGCACTTTCACGCCCCTTGGCGCGCCGGAGCGCGACATTGAAGTCTAGCCTGCCCCATATCCTGGCCCTTTGCCTGCTGCCCGGTCTCGCCCTGTCCCAAGGTGTGCCGACCAATGACAGCGGGCTGACCGCGCGTGACATCGTCGAGACCGGCGATCGCGAGGCCGACCTCGCGATCCAGACGGACAAGCTCTCGGTGCGCGAACTCATCGCCGAGATCGAACGGGAGCAACTGGAGACCCTGCAACGCATCCTCGACGCCCAGACAAGCTTCGGCGGTCAGGGCTTGCCGGCTATGGTCTCGGGGCTGGAAAGCGGCAGCGGGGATCCGGCCCGGTCAGTCGAGGCGGTCTATGGCAATGCCGACATCGACCCCAATCCCGGCGGTGCGCAGATGTTCGGGGATGCGGCGGAAAACATCGAGCAGCTCATTATCCGCGTGGCTCAGGAGACCAGCGGCTTTGCCGGCGTTGGCCGCGCGGGCCTCTCCCCGGTCCAATGGCGCGCACTCCTACAGGCGCTGATCTGGCAGGAAAGCCGTTTCACCATCGGTGCACGCTCTCCCGTCGGCGCCTTTGGCCTCACCCAGATCATGCCCGGTACCGCCAGCGATCTGGGCATCAATCCGGAATACTATGACAGCCCCTACCTGCAGGTGCATGGCGGTGCACGCTATCTCGCGACACAGCTCAACACCTTCGACGGCAATATCATCAATGCGCTCGCGGCCTATAACGCGGGACCCGGCCGGGTTTTCGAGTATGGCGGCGTGCCACCCTTTCGCGAGACCCAGCACTACGTCCAGGTGATCCCCGAACGCTATAACCTCTATTTGACCCGTATCGGCGGGATCGAAGCGCTTGGCACGATCGACCCCGCGCTTCTGGCCAATGCCAACCTCTCGCTCACTGGGCACGGCGCGGCCTTCTATGGCAACAACTCACCCGCCGCGATCAGGCAAGCCGCCCTACGTATTGCGGATATCGTCGAACGGATTTCCGAGACCGAGGATGTGCAGGAGAGCGTTGCGCTCAACACTTATGCCCGCGCCGAACTCGTGCGTCTCGTGGCCGCCCGCATCCGGCTTCAGGCCGCCCGCACCCGCGTGCTCTCCGCCGAAGAGCTGGCCCAGGCCAGCGCCCGCATGGCCGAAGGCGCGTTCATGGATTTTACGATCAGGGAGATTGAATGATGGGACATCTGCTCTTGAGGACAGCTTTGGCCACGACACTTGGGGTTGGTCTGCATCTTGGCGCCCTATCCCCCGTCCTCGCGCAAGGCGTGCCCGTCGTCGATACCCAGAACATCGCGCAAAACATCCAGCAGCTGCGGCAGATGATCGAGGACGAGATCTTGCAAAACGAGCAGCTGACGCAGCTCCGCGAACAGCTCGGCCTTCTCACGGACCAACTCGCGGAGCTGCAACGGACCTACGAAGCGCTCACCCGTCTCGCCGAACTGCCGGAAATCATCCGCACCGAGATGGAGGACGAGCTGAACGGCCTGCTCGACCAGGAGTTCGGTGATATCCTCGCCACCATCGAAGCCATCAAGACCGGAGACTTCTCTGGCCTCTCTGGCTCCGGCGCGGGCGAGATCGAAACCCAGATGGACCGGGTCCTGGCCGATCTCGGATTTGACGATGACACCCTCTCGGAAATGGCCACGAGCGGCAATCCCGGGGCCAACCGCGTGGCGACGCAGGCCACCACCGGTGCCCTTGTCTCGGCGGCGGCCCAGAACAGCTATGAGGATGCCGGCCAATCGCTCGAGCGGGTCGACCGCCTTGTCGGGCTGATCGATGACATGGACGAACTGAAGGAAAGCATCGACCTCAACACACGCGTGACGGCGGAACTCGCCATTGCGCTGGTCGCCATGTGGCAGCTTGAAGCGGTGCAGACCGTGGGTGATGGCACCGGCGGCGTGATCGATGCCGCCACCATCGCCGAGGAACAGCGCTTCATGGACTTTACGCTTCCTGAGTTGCGCGCGGACTGACGTGAGGTGTGACGCGTGGCGAGTGAACAAGAAATCATCGAAGAAGAGCTGGTCTATGGTGCCCTGCGCCGTGAACGGCTCTGGCAGCGCCTTGGGCTCATCGGGCTCGTCTTCGGCATTCTCGGATGCCTGAGTGCGGCGGCTGTCGCAATTCTCGATGTCGATCCGCCGCCTGTGGTCGTGCCCTATGATCCCGCCACCGGCTTTGCCCTGCCCGAGGCTTCAGTGGGCGCGACTTCGGTCACAGCCAACCAGGCGATCATCGAGGCGGAAGTGTTCCGCTATGTGACCGACCGCGAGGTCTACAACCAGCTCGACAACGACCTGCGCATCCGCAGCGTCCTGCGCCGCTCGGACGGAGCTGCCGAGAGCGGGCTGCGCCAGATCTGGAACAGCGCCAACGAGAATTACCCGCCGACCGTCTATGGCCCCAACGCCAGGCTCGACGTGGAAATCCTCAGCATCAACCGGATCGGAACCAACCGCGCGACGGTCCGCCTGCGCAAGCGCCTGACGTCCATTAACGGCACCCAGACCGGCCTCTTCACTGCGACGCTTCTTTTCGAGTTCCGCCCGGAGACCCGCCGCTCCATCGATGAGGTCTGGACCAATCCATTCGGCTTCACCGTCCTCGAATATTCCATCCGCTCCGACAGATTGGAGAACTAGTTTGATCAGTAAGTTCTTTGTTGCTGGCCTAGTTGCCCTGCTGCCGGTCCTCGCCCATGCCGAAGCGATCCCGCGCGGCGGGCCCAACGACAATCGGGTGCGGCTGGCCACCTACCAGGAGGGTCAGGTCTACCGCCTCAGCGTGTCGCTCACCCATGTGACCACGGTCGAGTTCGGCGAGGGCGAAAGCATCCGCTCAATCATCGCGGGCGACACGGAGGGCTTTGAGATCGACGGCGTGCCGGGCGGCCAGGCCTTCGCGATCAAGCCCGTTGCGCGCGGTGTCCATACCAATGTGACCGTCTATACCAACCGCCGCAGCTACTACTTCAATGTCCAGGAGACCCGCAGCCCGACTTTCTACGTCGTGCAGTTCCGCTACCCCGAAGACAATGCGCGGCCCACGCATGCCATCGCGGCCCAAGCGCCAAACTACAATTACAGTGCTAGCGCCCGCACCGAATTCACCCCGACCCGCGTCTGGGATGACGGGACCTTCACGTATTTTGAATTTCCGCGGAACGCGCCGGTGCCCGCGATCTTCCGTTACGCCAATAGCCGTGAGCGCACGGTCAACACGCAAGCCACCGAGGACGGCGTGATCCGAGTCTCGGGGGTGAACAGGCAGTGGGTCCTGCGGATCGGGGAAGAGGTAGTCTGTATCGAGGCCACACCGCCTGCGGGGGTGGGATCATGAGCGATACCGGAAACGCGGACCTCGAAAAACGACTCGCCGCCCTCGAGCAGGGCAAAGGCGCAGGTTCGCCCCCTGCCCCACGGCGCTCACCGCTGCTCGCATTAGTCGTCGTCCTCGTGATCGGTGCCGGCGGTGCATTGCTCTATCTCCTCTCCCAGCCCGAGGAAGAGGAAGCTCTGCCTACGGCCACGCCGGACGTGTTCCAGAACGAAGGCGACGGGTTTGGCGCGATCGAAACCCTCCCCCCACCCGAGCCCGAAGTCGTTCTGGTCGCACCGGAACCGGTGGAACCGAACGCCGAGCTTTTGGCGCAACTCGCCGCCCTTCAGGCCCAGATCGAGGAATTGCGCAACGCCCCCGAACCGGTGGTCGAGGAAGACACGGCTGCCGCCGAAGCCATCGATGCGCTGACCGCGCAGATCGCGGCGCTGCAAGCCGCCTCGGAAGCCGCACAGCAGCAATTCCGAGACGAACTCACTGCCCGTGATCGGGAGTTGGAGCAAATCCGCATGGACCTCGAACTTGCGCAGCTCGAGGCGAACCGCCCGCTTCCGGCACCCGTCGGTCCTACCGAGGACGAATTGCGCGCGCGGGAGGAAGAACGGCTCCGCCGCGAGGAAGAGGCACGGCGGCTGGCAGAACTTGAACGCCGCGCGGCGGAGGAACGCGCCTTCCAGGAGCGGCGCATCGCCTCGCCCACTATCGCCTTTGGTGGTGCCTCGGGTGCGAATGAGACGGCTCTGACCGAACGGACCTTTGGGGAAGTGACGGATTTCGTTCTGAACGGCGCGCTGCCCACTTCGGTGACACAGGCAGAAGTCATCGCCAACCCGTCCAACACCATCATTCAGGGTACAATGATCCAGGCCGTCATGGAAACCGCCCTCGACAGTTCCCTACCCGGCCAGACCCGTGCCGTCGTTTCCGAAGATGTCTACAGCGTCGACGGCTCTCGTCTCCTGATCCCGCGCGGGTCCCGTCTCATCGGGCGCTATCGCTCTGGCGTCGATATCGCGCAGCGCCGGGTCACCATCGCCTGGGACCGGATCATCCTGCCCGACAACCAGACGATCCAGATCAGCTCTTTCGGGGGTGACGAATTGGGCCGCTCCGGCGTGACCGGCTTTGTCGACACGCGCTTCGATGAGCGTTTCGGCTCAGCGGCGTTGATATCGCTGATCTCCGCCGCGCCAAGCGCTGCTGCTGCAAACATCCAGGATGAGACCGCCGCGGACGTGCTCGAAGACGTGGGCGATGATCTGGCAGATGCCACGGACAGCGTGATCGGCGACTACCTCTCGATCGGCCCCGTCATCTACGTCGACCAGGGCGCGCGCGTCACGGTGATGGTCGACCGCGATCTGGAGATTTTCTGAGCCCATGTCGCTGAGCTATCTCGAAACCTCCCTCGACAGGATCGCCGCCGCCACCCGCGACGATGTCATCGAGATCTGCATCAATCCTGACGGAAGCTGCTGGGGAGAATTCCAGGGCGATCACTTCATGCGAAAGCTGGACCAGAGGCTGACCGCAACAGAAGTCAAAGACCTCGGCAACCAGATCGCCTCTTCCGCCAACACGACAATGAGCAAGGATCGCCCGATCGTTTCGGTCTCGATCACCTACAAGGGGCGACCGATCCGGGCGCAGGTCATCACTCCACCTGCAGTGCTAACCGCCATGTCGATCAGCCTTCGGTTCTTTTCAAGCCTGCCACTCGACGGGATCGCAATCGACTTTCTCTATGGCAAAGAACGCAAGCTCGAAGAACTGCGTCTCGAGAAGACGCGGGAACTGCGCGACGTTGTGGCCGCGGGCGTGATCGACGATGCGCTGGCCTTTTGCGTCGACAACAAGCTTAACATGATCGTCTCTGGCGGCACCTCCACCGGCAAGACCGTGGCTGCGCGCAAGATCCTCTCGCACGTGCCATCCGAGGAACGCATCGTCACCATCGAGGAAGCCGCCGAGCTTCTGCCGACCCAGCCCAATGCCGTGACCCTCATCGCCAATCGCGATGCGGAGTTCCAGACCGCCGATGTGCTGCTCACCGCAACGTTGCGCATGCGCCCCGACCGGATCATCCTGGGCGAGGTGCGCGGCAAGGAAGCCATGACCTTCCTCGAGGCGATCAACACTGGCCATGGCGGCTCAATGACCACGCTGCACGCAGAAACCCCGCAACTTGCCGTGCAGCGTCTGGCCATCGCCGCACTCAAGACCGAGATCCCGATGACCTATGCCGACATGATCCAGTACATCGAGAACTCCATCGACGTAATCATCCAGGCCGGTCGCCATGATGGCAAACGCGGCATCACCGAATTCTACCTCCCCGGCACCAATGAGATCGGAGCTTCCCAATGAAAACCTTTGAATACGATATCCTGTCCTTTCCCATGACCCGCAAAACCAGCCTTGCCGACATGCAAGCCAGCCTGAATGCCAAAGGTGCGGAAGGCTGGGAGGTGGTGTCGATCAGCTCCTCGGAATTCGCGAATGTTGGGCACACGGTCTTCCTGAAACGCGAAACGACCACCATCGGAGCCACGGCATGAGGCTGGCACGGCTAAGCGTTGCTTTGACCGGAGTGGCCCTGAGCCTACTGGCTGTCCCCGCCTTCGCCGAGCGCAATCTAGTGCCGACGCTCGATCGCAGCTTCAACGTCTGTCCGGACCGGCCCGCTGAGCCCAGCTGGATGCAAGGAATCCCCCTGCGCCAAGCCTATCAGCGCGTATTGGTCCAGGACATCTATCGCGCCCAAAACCTCGAGCGGATTGTCGAGTCCGGCAGCTGCGATTGCGAGACCCGGTTCCCATCTTGGGACGCAGCTGAGGCGGTGTTTCGTGAGCGCCACGCCAGTGGCGAACGCTGGGAAATGCTGGAAGCTTCCGAAACCTACAATCGACGCGCCAACGACGTTCGCCTCGAGGCCAAAGCCATCTGCGACGCTGCGGGCAATTGGTAAGGCTGATCCCCGATGAGCGTCGTCACATATTTCGTTGAAACCTCCCAAGGCTATCTCGACACCGCGGCGGAAACCCAGTTCGGTTCCGTTGCAGCTACTGTCGGCACGCTTCTGGTGCTGGGAACAACATTGGTGGTGATCCTTGTGTTCCTCAACATGATCTACCAGTACAAGGCGATGGACGGGCGCACGGCATTCTGGCTCGCGGTCAAGATCGGACTGATCGGGATATTCGCGACTAACTGGGTGCAGTTCAACGCGCTCTCATCCGCCATCCTTGCCGGGATCGACAGCATTGCAGGGGCGCTCGTGGCCTCGGTCGGTGGTGGGACTCCCGGCCCTTCTGGTACCTTCGCCGAAGAATTCGACCGGTTGATCGCCGAGTTGGGGGACTATTTGAATGCCGCTGGTTCCGAGTTGAACTGGATGGCAGGGGCCATGCTCGACATTGTCGGGGTGCTGCTGCTTTCCATCCTCGGCGGGCTGGCCGCCTTCATTCTCGTGGCCTCGCGTTTGATGATCGCGCTTCTGATCGGGATCGCGCCGGTCATGATATTCCTGACACTCTTCGAGGTGACCAAAGACTACTTCGCGCGATGGCTTTCGGCACTGGTTTCCTTCGCACTCTACCCCATCGTCGTCGCCGGCGTGTTCGCAACGATCACTGGCGTCTCTTCCGCTCTGATCGGTGAGCTTGGCGACCCGGAAGGGGCTTCAAACATAGGCGCGCTCATTCCCTTCTTCATGATGGTGCTCATGGCCAAGGGCTTCATCATCGCAACGCCCTTCATCGTTCGCGCGATCTCCGGCAACATCATGATGCCCGCCCTCTCCGGAGGTCTCGGCGGGGGCTACAGCTTCGCCCGCGCCGCCATGGGCAGCCAGCAGGCCTACAACCGCTATCTGATCGGCGGTGCCAGTGGCGCGGAATATGCCGCCCTTAGAGCGCGGCAGTTCTTTGGTGTGCAGCAGATGCCAGTGCGGCAAGGCATGGGGCAGACCGGACAGGCAAGTGGCACTGGGTCACCTGGGGCAGGGTCTCAAATGCTGGCTCAACTGGCCCGGTTGGGAAGGCTGGGGCGGCGGTGACGGGCAAATGTGAAAAACCCTCCAAAACCGCAAAGGTATCGCTGGTGATCTGCCACGGGCTGTATGCATATCCAAAGGTTTGACTATATTAAAATAGGATTGCCAGCAAGAACGACTGCTTACCGCCTGACTTTTATTAGAATCCTCTACGCCTTCGATAACCACGCTGGGTGGGTTCTGCGAACTGAACCACTGGCAGCGGCCTCCCTTCACAAATCAACCTAGCGAACTCCACCTTTGGGAAGTCGAAGAGATAGCGGCTTCTGCCTTGTGCGGCTGTCAGCAAGCATAGATTTTCGCCGCCAAAGTCAAATCCGACAATCTTGCCCAATGATCCCCATTCTTTGAGAAGCCGTGTTTCCTCGCAATAAACGGTGTAGATATCTACGCCGTCGAACCGTTCCGGATAGTTTTCTGACAGCATCCGTTCATATTGGGTCAGATCAGTTGGGCGGCGGGTTCCATCGATAATCCAAATCACTTGACCGTAGAAATCTGTGCGCTTTCTTACCTCATCCGACTTGATAGCAGAGTGCTGGAACTCGATCACAAGGTCATAGGGTGTTTTGATATCCGCAATATGAAGCTCGCCAGTTTCATCGCGAGCTGGCACCTCTTGCCAGTCGGTAAAAAACCGGTTCTTCCAGTCGCGATGCCACTCGGTTTCGTTTTCCCACCAATGATCACAATGATGGCGGCCTTTGTGCGCCCAATGCCAGACCTTCTTGGTACCGCATCGAGCTAGCATGGCGGCATTGCAGCCTGGGCAGTAGCCCAAGGCACCAGGCGTCGCCTCAACTCGTTGACCATTCAAAAGTGCAAAACGCATTCCGATCACGCCTAGTTCAAATCTGACTTTACGTTCTGGTACAACGTCACTAACTCGGCCATGCCCATGTCTAAGATTGGCTCATACATAAAGGAATTGAGATGTATGTTTGCTGGCGTGATTAGATTGACCCGGCGTAGAAGGCCTATTTTTTCAGCTTCGTTATTAAACAAGTCTTTGAATTTCTGAAATATTTTCCCTGTTTGTTTATTCGAAACATCATATTCAGCCTCCGCAGAACGGATCTTTGCGACCATGTATCGCTCGGCTCGCATTCTGATCGCGATTGACAGAGCGATCTTGTGCTCAAGATTGATGCCATCGGCAACTTTTTCACACTCATCGGCGGTCGCGAAAAGATGCTCAATAACTGGCTGCGTCAGATCAACATCGGGGAATGTACACCCGGCCAAATGGCGTTCGAACACGTCCTTGTAATCCTCGATGGTGAGGGCTTCCGTTTCATCTTTGAAGTGGAGCATCCTGGTAAGCTGCAGGTAGTCAGCATTAGGATTCCCATCGGCATCTTTGGGGCCAAGCGTGTATTCGATTAAATTACGTAAGAACGGTATATAGGCAATTAGAACTGACGGTTCGGCCAACCTGCCTTGCCACTTACGAAACGGACTCTGGATGTCCGTCCGCTCGAATGGCTCAAGCTTGATCCCGTCATCAGATCGAAACGCCAGCCGACACTGATGTGCTGGACAGATATCTCTGCTTGAAACTGTTCGAAGGAAATCGAAGTTGTGAGTCAGAACGATGGCAAGGAAATTAGTGTCTTCGGTCTTGGTCACATCCTCTAAGAAATCAATGATCGCGAACTTGTTTTTGTAGTCAAACGAGTCAGAAATGTCGTCAAAGACAAAGAGGGTCTTGGTGCGGTTCTTCCATCGCACGAACACCTCATACATGATATCAAGGATGTAGAGTGCGCGACTTTCACCTGTGCTTAGCGCTCGGAGCAGCTCTTGCTTTTCGGATGAAGCGTAACGCCTCTCTTCACCTGAATCTTTGATGATGAAAGCAATCGAAGGAGCACTTCCTTTGAGGGTACTGTAACTTGATGTCTGGAAATTTGTCTGAGGTTTGCGCTTTGAGTCGATTTCCTGGGTGGCATGCCCCCCAGGAAATCGCGGCGCCATCGTGCTATCCCATGGAGTTGGAAAACATTCATG
>JAUHVK010000063.1 GCA_030425145.1 Alphaproteobacteria bacterium
CGCGCAGCACGTTCCACACTGCCCGAGTTCTGGGATCGCAACACCGTCATGAAGTGGCACCCGGGCGCAGCGCGCTGGTTCACTGAAAACGCCGGTGCAAACATCGCGGCGGACATGATCCACGGCGGCTGATCTTATGTGATTTGCGAACAATAGAAATCTATTGTTCGAAAAATCAGAACAATCGGAACCGCGCCCCATTTGCGGGCGCGGTTTTGTTTCAATGATGGCCCAACCACGTTAGCGTTGCAGAAAACCAAGGCCATCAGTCGGGGAGGACACGATGACCGATTCCACCAACCAGCTTGCCGACGAGGCGCTGGACGAACCCGTTCTCGCAGAAGGCGTGGACGAGGAACCGATCGAGAGCAATCGGCGCTTATTCTCCGGTCGAGCCTACGTGTTGATGGCAGCGCTTTCGACGATCTATGCGGCCTTCCACATGATCGCTCTGAACGGCGTTTCCATTTCCGATTGGACCGGGATTGAAATTCCGCTCTTGCCGCAATTCCCCCTAGAAACATGGAACTTCCGCATCGTGCACATTTCCGGCGCGCTGGCATTAGGGTTCCTTCTGTTTTCGGCACACACTTTTTCCGACGACGACACGCCACATAAGGAAACGCGCCTCATCTCAATCCTGGCGCTGGTCCTCATAATCCCGGCGCTGCTCGCCGGGTTCACGGCTGCCGGGTACCATACCCTGATCAACTCGGGCACCTTGCCAGAGATGGGTGGTCTGACCACATGGGCCGCTTTCCCAGGCACCGAGATCTACGCCAGTGAAGTCTGGTGGTTCGGAACACCGCTGTTGATCGCCACTTTCGGAGCAATCGTCACCGGATGGCTTGAACGCCGTGGTCGAGAACTCTTTGCTGCCTCCGACGTGGTCTTGGCCGCATGCGGGATCGTTATCGCGATCTATCTGATTGCCATTTATAGCACCGCAGCCCGTAATTCGGTCGGCACGCCGTTTGTACCTATCGGGGTTGCTTTCGCCGCAACTGCAGGGTCTGCCATGATCCTCGAACTGACACGCCGCGTAGCGGGACTCGCGCTGGTGATCATTACGGGGGTCTTCCTTGTCTACACCTTCGTCGCACATTTGCTGCCGGGCATTCTAGCCGTGCAAAGCGCCTATTCCTGGCAGCGCTTCTTTGGGCACGTTTATTCAGATGCGGGTATTCTCGGGCCGACCACAGCGGTGTCCTCAACCTACATCATCCTGTTCATCATCTTCGCAGCCTTCCTTCAGGCGTCGAAAGTGGGCGACTACTTCGTGAACTTCGCCTTTGCCACGGCGGGCCGCGCGCGCGGCGGTCCCGCTAAGGTCGCGATCTTCGCCTCTGGTCTGATGGGCATGATCAACGGCACATCGGCGGGTAACGTGGTTGCGACCGGTTCGCTGACCATCCCGCTCATGAAACGGGTGGGATACCATAAGAAAACCGCCGGCGCCGTCGAAGCAGCGGCTTCAACCGGTGGGCAGATCATGCCACCGATCATGGGGGCCGGTGCCTTTATCATGGCCGAGATCACGGGCATCCCTTACACCGATATCGCCATTGCCGCGATCATCCCCGCGATCCTTTATTTCGTGTCGGTCTACTTCATGGTCGATTTCGAAGCGGCGAAGCTGGGTATGCGTGGGATGCGCGAAGAAGAGCTGCCCAAGTTCAACAAGCTAGTCCGCCAAGTCTATCTGTTCATCCCGATCGTCATTCTGATCGCCGCACTCTTCATGGGCTATTCGGTGATCCGGGCAGGCACATTGGCGACCGTCGCGGCGGCGGTTGTGTCGTGGTTCACACCGAACCGGATGGGCGTGCGGTCAATCCTCAAAGCGTTCGAGCTTGCGGGCATCATGTCGATCCAGATCATCGCGGTCTGTGCCTGCGCGGGCATCATCGTAGGCGTCATCTCACTGACCGGTGTTGGTGCGCGCTTCTCGGCGGTGCTGCTTGATCTCGCCGGTGTCAGCCAACTTCTGGCGCTCTTCTTTGCGATGTGCATCGCGATCCTGCTGGGAATGGGGATGCCAACGACAGCGGCCTATGCGGTGGCCGCATCGGTGGTGGCTCCGGGCCTTGTCCAACTGGGAATCCCGCAGCTCACCGCGCATTTCTTCGTATTCTACTTTGCGGTTCTGTCGGCCATCACCCCCCCAGTGGCGTTGGCCAGCTATGCAGCGGCGGGGATCTCTGGCGCGAACCCGATGGAGACCTCGGTAGCCTCGTTCAAGATCGGCATCGCCGCTTTCATCGTGCCGTACATGTTCTTCTACAACAGCGCGATACTGATGGACGGGACATGGCTCGAAGTCATCCGCGCGGGCGTTACCGCCACCGTCGGGGTATTCCTGCTTAGCTCCGGAGTGCAGGGCTGGTTCCTAGGCGGCCGTTCCGCATGGTTCTTGCGGGTCGCATTGATCTTTGCGGCACTCTTCATGATCGAAGGTGGGCTGATCACAGACCTGATCGGCCTCGGGATCGCTGCAGGAACCTATTTTGTTCAGAAAGTCCTGCACCCGCGACCGGATGCCAGCATTTCGGTGCGTGGCGCAGACTGAGCCGAACGCATCACAATAAAAAGGCCGGGCATGTTCCCGGCCTTTTTTCTAAGATTAACGGCGATCAGCAGTAGCCTTCGGGACCGTTCCATTGGGCTTGGGAATACCTGTCTCCATGCGCCCAACCGGCGGGGAGGATACTCTCAATCTCAGCCATCATGTCGGATGTTACTGTTAGCGCCGAAGCCGCCGCACATTCCGCCAAGTGTTCGGGTGTCCGGGTACCCGGGATGGGGATGATGTGCTCTGCGCGCGCAAGGCACCAGGCCAATGCTAGCGCGGTGGCCGTCGTTCCCTTTTCTTGCGCATACGCCTTGAACGCTTGCGCGTAGGGCAGGTTGAATTCGAAACTCGGCCCGAGAAAGCGTGGATTGTTCTTACGAAAATCCTTTTCGATGAACGTTGAAGGATCAGGTGTAACGCTCGACACCATACCCCGCGCCAAAGGCGAATAGGCTACCAAGGCGACTTCAAGGTCTTTGCAGGTTTGCAGCATTCCAAGATCGGGTTGCCGCGACCACAATGAGTATTCGCTTTGCACCACGTCTACGGGCCCTACAGCGACAGCGCGGCGCAATGAGGCGGGTGAGATTTCCGAAAACCCAATTCCACCGATTTTGCCTTCTGCTTTTAAGGCAAGGAGAGTCTCCATCACCTCTTCGATTTCGATCTCCCGGTCGCGTCGGTGCACGTAGAACAGATCAACTTGGTCCAGCCCCAGTCGCTTCAGTGAGCCTTCCAACTCGGACCGAAGATAGTCCGGCTTGTTGTTGAAACCCCGATTGCCGTGTTCCTTGTCACGCCAGATGCCCGCCTTGGTCGCGATGGTGAACTTGGAGGCGTCCCCCTTGAGGAAGGTTCCAATCACGGTTTTCGAGATGCCAAGACCATAAACATTTGCCGTGTCCAGCAGGTCGATCCCAAGATCCAGCGCCGCCGCAAGCGTGGCGTGAGACTCAGCTTCGTTCGTAGCTCCGTAAAACCCGGCGAAGCTCATGCAGCCAAGGCCGATTTCGGAAACCATCTTTCCAGACTTCAGCAAACGTCTTTTCTTCAAGGCTCTTTCTCCAACGTGATGTCCGACGGCAGGTGCCGCGAGCGGATAACAGCACGGTGTTTGGAAAAGGGAAAGACCCTGTCAGGCCGCGACGGCGGATGCTGGTTGAATAAGGCAGAGCGACCTGATGGCCCATATTAATAAGCCGGTGAATGTGCAGACGAGGCCATTTCAGCCCCGTTTTTCATTCCGCCAAGTGGCAGGCCACCCTTGTTCCATTCAGGCTCCGCATTTCAGGGCGTTGTTGTTTACAGACGTCCTGTGCAATCGGGCAGCGAGGGTGGAAGGCACAGCCCGAAGGTGGATTGATTGGGTCCGGGATTTCCCCCTCCGGCGGCTGGACCTCGCGACCGAACCCATCCATTTGGGGCGCCGCTTCCAGTAGCATTTGGGTATAGGGATGCTTTGGTGTCTCAAAAAGATCGTTCGGCGACGCTTCTTCCACCAGACGACCGAGATAGAGAACACCGATCTTGTCCGCCATGTGTCGCACCACGGTCAGGTCGTGGCTGATCAACACATAGGTCAGGCCGAAATCGTCCTTCAGATCGCTCATCAGGTTCAGAACCTGTGCCTGTACCGACACGTCAAGCGCCGATGTCGGCTCGTCACAAACGATCAGGTTTGGCTCCGACGCCAAAGCTCTGGCGATGCAAATGCGCTGTCGTTGGCCACCGGAAAATTCGTGTGGGAACTTGCCTGCGTCCTGAACAGACAACCCGACCTGTTCCAGCAGCTTTTCCGCCAGACCCTCTGTATTGCCACCGCGCGAGGCGACAGGCTCTACAATGATATCCCGCACTCGCCAGCGCGGATTGAGCGAGGCATAGGGATCTTGGAAGATCATCTGGATATCGGACCGGATCGCGTCGATCTTGGCAGCGTCGGTCTCGCTGGCCAGATCGATGTCTTCAATCTCGACCGTACCCGAGGACGGTTTCAACAGGCCAACCAACATCTTGCCAATGGTTGATTTGCCCGAGCCGCTTTCCCCGACCAGCGCATAGGTGCTGCGCGGTTCGACTTCGAAATCCACCTCGGACACCGCCGTCAGAAACGCTTTGGACCGACGTTCGATCACCCGGTTCAACCAGGGCTTGGATACGTCGAATACGCGACTGAGGTTTTTGACCCTAACAAGCGCCATCAGATGACCTTTTCATCAACCAGAGGATACCAGCAGGCGGCCCGACCACCGCTCAAACGCGGCAAAGGCGCCTGTCGGCATTTGTCCGTTGCATGAGGACAGCGGGGATTGAAGGCACACCCGTCCGGCACTGCATCCAGACGTGGCATGGCGCCGGGAATTTGGTGCAGGCGGCGTTTGCCTTGCGAAGCCAGCGGCGTCGAGGCCATCAGCCCGTGCGTATAGGGATGCTGCGGGTGAGTCAGGACATCGCGGACCGATCCCAGTTCGGCCAGGCGTCCGGCATACATCACCGCAACGCGGTCGGTGGCTTCGGCAATCACTCCCATGTCGTGCGTGATCAGCATCACCGCTGTTCCGCGATCTCGGCACAGGCGGCGCAACAGCGCGATGATCTGCGCCTGCACTGACACGTCGAGTGCGGTCGTCGGTTCATCCGCGATCACAAGCGATGGCTCTGCACAAAGCGCCAAGGCGATGACCACACGCTGCCGCATACCGCCGCTGAATTCGTGTGGATAGCTGTTCACACGCTCTGCCGCTCCGGGAATGCCGACTTCTTCCAAAGCGGCCACGGCACGCTTTTCCGCTTCGGCCCGGCTGATTGTGAGGTGTGTCATCATGGTTTCCGTCAACTGATCGCCAATCCGCAAAAGCGGGTTGAGCGAGGTCAGCGGATCTTGAAAGACCATCCCGATTTCTTTGCCCCGCAGCCGCCGCATCGCATCACCCTTGAGGTGGTCGATCCGCTGACCGTTCAGCCAGATCTCCCCCTTTGAGATATGCGCAGGCGGATTGAGAAGACCAATCACGGCATTGCCTGCCATCGACTTGCCCGCTCCGCTTTCGCCGACGATGCCAAGGATCTCACCCGCCTGGATGTCATAGCTGACACCATCCACCGGGCGCACGATGCCATGCCGCGTGGGGATTTCGACCGACAGGTCGCGGATCGACAGAACTGGATCAGCCATCAGCGGAGCCTCGGGTTCAGAGCATCGCGAAGCCAGTCGCCCAGCAGATTGACCGACAGCGCCAGTGCGAGAAGGGTGATCGCTGGGAAAAGCAGAATCCACCACTCGCCCGAGAAGAGGAATCCCTGACCGATACGGATCAGCGTACCCAGCGACGGTTGGGTGGGCGGCGCACCGACGCCGAGGAAACTCAGCGTTGCCTCGGCGATAATCGCGAGCGCCAGTGAAATGGTCGCGATCACCAGCACGGGAGAAAGTACGTTGGGCAGGATGTGGCGCAGCATGATGGCGCCCGGCGTGCGTCCGATCAGGCGCGCGGCCTGCACGTATTCCTTGTTCTTCTCAACCAGCGTCGCGCCGCGCACAACACGCGCGAATTGCACCCAATCAGAGAGGCCAATGGCAAGGATCAACACCCAGATCGCCATCTGATCACGGTATTCGACCGGTGTCACACCTTTGGCGATGCCGAAGATCAGCATGGCGACGAGGATCGACGGGAAAGTCAGCTGCACATCCGCCGTCCGCATGATGATGGTTTCGGTCCAGCCGCCGACATAACCGGAGATCAGGCCAAGCGTGATCCCCAACACCATCGCAAAGAAAACCGCGGCTACACCCACAAACAGCGAGATTCGCATCCCGTAGAGAATGGTCGAAAACACATCGCGTCCTTGGTCATCAGTGCCCAGGAGAAAGCTGTCGCCGGTGAACGCGTTGGGTGTCATCGGCGGCGTAAAGCCGTTCATCAGGTTGAGCGATGCCGGGTTGAAGGGGTTGGTCGGCGCGATCAACGGCGCAAAAATTGCAGAGAACATAAGCACCAGCACCACCGCAGCGGACACCATTGCAACGGGCGACCGGCGGAATGTGTAGAAGAGGTCGCTGTCCAGCGCGATCCGCAGACGCGACTGCGGCTTCACCGGGATAGGGAAATCCGACATCAGTGGCCTCCTGACCGGTCTGCCCGCAAGCGCGGGTCAATGAAGAAGTAGAGGATATCGACGAGCAGGTTGATCCCGACAAACATCACCGAAATCAGCATCAGGTATGCCGCCATCACCGGGATATCGACAAACTGGATCGCGTTGATGAAGAGCAGGCCAACACCCGGCCACTGGAACACCGTCTCGGTAATGATTGCAAAGGCGATGATCGCGCCAAGTTGGAGACCGATCACCGTAATGACTGGCACCATCGTGTTCTTGAGCGCGTGGCGGAAATTCACGGCACGGTCACGCAGTCCCCGCGCGCGAGCGAAACGGATGTAATCCTGCCGCAGCACCTCGAGCATCTCGGAGCGGACCAGCCGCATGATAAGCGTCATCTGGTAGAGCCCCAAGGTGATCGACGGCAGAATCAATGCTTTCAACCCGCTTTCGGTCAGGAAACCCGTGGTCCACCCGCCAAGGTCCACGGTCTCTCCCCGTCCAAAACTTGGCAGCCACCCCAGCTCGACGGAGAACAGATAGATCAGCAGAATACCGATCAAAAAGGTCGGCAGGGACACCCCGATCAATGACGCAGACATGATTACATTTGCCAGAACGCCATTTCGTCGGATTGCGGTAAACACGCCCAGGGCAATGCCAAACAGGATGGCGAGAACACCGGACACCATCGCAAGTTCAAGTGTGGCCGGGGCGCGCTCCAGCAGGATTTCGGCCACGGGGCGACCCTGACGATAGCTCACGCCGAAATTGCCCTGCACAGCGCCTTCGAGGAATTTGTAGTATTGCACGACAAAAGGCTGATCGAGGCCAAGCTGAGCGCGAAGGCGCTCGATATCTTCGGCCGTGCGTTCCTGACCCAACATGTTGTCGATGGGATCACCGACAAAGCGGAACATCGAAAAGGCGACAAGCCCGACGATCAGCAGTACAAGCGCCGATTGTCCAACACGCCGAATGATATATGCGAGCATGTCGCCCCCGGTGGTCTTTGATCGGGGGAGCGATGAGCCCCCCGAAACGCTTTAGTTTACGGTCACCCAGCGCAGCAGGAAGAAATTATCCGGGCGCTGTGTCAGTTCGATATTGCTTCGGACGCCCCACACCAACGGTTGAACATACATCGGCACATACGCCACTTCGTCCTGCAAGATTTTGGTTGTTTCGTCGATCATCGCCTGACGTGCAACCGGATCGATCTCGGACTGGATCAACGGCAAAAGCTCATCCACGCGCGCGTTGGAATAGCCGCCAAAATTCCAGCTGCCGACACGGCGTTCTTCGTTGGGTGTCGCAGCGAGGAAACGGATCGGATGCTCGGCATCAAAGGTGCCCGGCGACCAGCCCAAGAGGTACATGTCGTAATTGTCGGCGCGCAGTTCCGGCCAGTAATTCTGAACCGGCATTGCATCCAACGTCGCGTTCAAACCCACCTGCGCCAACATGCCGGTGATTGCCTGACAGACGGCCTCATCGTTCAGATACCGATTGTTCGGGCACTTCAGGCCAAAGGAAAAGCCGTCGGGGTATCCGGCTTCCGCTAGAAGCGCGCGGGCCTGATTGGGGTCGTGGGCGGGGCGTGCCGCCGATTCGGCCACGTAGCCTTGCATCGCGGCACTGACGAGCTGGCTCACCTCTTCGGCATTGCCGCGCATTATGGTTTGCAGGATCGCGGGCACATTAATCGCATGCGCCACGGCCTGACGGACGCGCACATCAGCAAACGGATTGGTATCCGTGGTTTCCGAGGAGTACTTGAGCGTTTCGGCCTCGTGCGGGAAACCCAACATGATAACCCGCGCTTCAATGCCCTGAATCACTTCGACATCCGGGTTTTCCTTGAGCCGCGCCACATCCTGAATTGGCACCGGATTAATGAAGTCCACATCGCCAGACAGCAGCGCCGCAAGTGCGGTCGCAGGGTTCTGGATCGGTGTCAGTTCAGCGCTGGTAATGTTGTGTTCGGCATCGCCCCACCAACCGTCGAACGGTTCGAGCACGGTACGCAGACCCGGTTCGCGTGCGGTCACGCGGAATGCGCCCGTGCCGTTGGTGTTGATCGTTGCGTAGTTGCCGTTTTCCTTGTCCGGCAGCGTTGTGTTGTTTGCTTCGGCCCAACCGCTGTCCATGATCATCCAGTTGGCGATGGACCCCGGAAAAATCGGGTTCGGATCGGTTGTCATGAAATCAACCGTATAGTCATCGACAATCACGACATCCGAAACCGGAGCAAACCAGCTGCGCGTGTCCGACACCTCGTCCGAGGCGCGCTGGTAGGAGAAGAGAACGTCCTCAGCCGTGAACTCTGCTCCATCATGGAAAGTTACGCCCTGACGCAAGTGAAAGCGCCAGCCTTGGCCGTCCCCAATCGGTTCCCATGACGTGGCAAGCGCCGGCTCCACGGTCATGTCTTTGCCACGGCGAACCAATCCTTCGTAGACGTTGTTCAGGAATCCCAGAACCGGGGCTGAGTTGACGGCATGGGGATCCATGGTCTGCGGATCGGTGGTCACGGCCCATTTAAAGTCTTCAGCCTGTACGGTCGGTGCAAGGACGGCAAGAATAGCCGCCAGATGTAAATAGTGACGCATCGGATTATCCTTCAAGTTCAGTGAACGATGTCGCGGCCCATGTAACAGGCCGCGACATATTGGCATGAACCACCTGACCATGAGGCATCGTCGCGCCACAAGGGCGCGACGACCAGATCAGTTCATTGTGAAGTACTTGATCTTCGGCTGATCTTCCGGGTCCACCTCAATGCCGACCTTGTCGGACATGCCCCAGTTCAGAACCTGGTGGTGAATCGGGATGTACAGTTGCTCATCCTGAACAACACGCCAGATGGCTGCAATGTCAGCATTCCGAGCGTCCAGATCCGTGTTGGACGCCAGTGATTTGATCTTCGCATCCAGCTCGTCGTTGTCGAAACCGGTGCCGTTCCAGGTGCCGATATCGGACTCACGACCGTGTACGAGGAAGTTGAAGATGTACTCGGAGTCGTAGGTCGGTACGCCCCAGCCCAGCATGTAGAAATCGGTCTTGCCGTCGGTGATCAGCGGGAAATGCTGCGCCTTGGGTTTCGCATCAAGGTTCACGGTAATGCCGATCTGGCCCATCATACCTACAGCCGCCTGACAGATCGCCTCGTCATTGACATAGCGGTCATTCGGGCAGTCGAGACGGATCGAGAAACCGTCACCGTAACCGGCTTCGGCCAAGAGCGCCTTTGCACCTTCGATATCCGTGGACGATTCGGAATCCATCTCTTCGGTCCAGCCGTTGACAAAGGGCGGTGCGATCATACCAGCGGGCTGGCTTTGACCGCGCATTACGACCTGACGGATCGCATCACGGTTGATCGCCATCGACATCGCCTTGCGCACGCGCACGTCAGCCAGCGGGTTCGCACCGTCGATGTTGTCCGCTTCGATGTCATCCGCGCCTTGGTTCATACCGAAGAAGATGACGCGGTTCTGCGGCGCCTGCTTCACAACCAGACCGTCAGCGCTGTTCACGCGGTCCAAATCCTGCACCGGCATGTCCTGAAGGAAATCAACCTCGCCCGACAGCAGAGCGGCCACACGGGTCGCTGCGTTCTGGATCGGCGTGTAGACGATTTCGGTCACTTCCATCGGGAACTGGTCAACACCCCAGTAATTGTCGTTCTTTACCATGACGGTTTTCACGTCAGGCTCGCGGCTTTGCAGCACGTAGGGGCCAGTACCGTTGGCATTGGTCGTGGCAAAGGTGATCTCGCCACCTTCAAAGTCCTGCACGTTGACCGTGTTGTTCGCCTCGGTCCAACCTTTGTCCATGATGAACAGGTTGGTGAGGTTCGAAGGCAGGATCGGGTTCGGACCGTCGGTGACCATTTCGATGGTGTAATCATCGACCGCGCGCACTTCGGTAATCGAGCCGATCAGCTCTTTCATGTCGGAGTTCGGCTGTTTGGCACGCTCGAAGCTGAACACGACGTCTTCAGCAGTGAAATCCGAACCGTCGTGGAATTTGACACCTTGGCGCAGGTTGAAAACCCAGACATTGGGGTCATCAGCACTGGGCGCCCAATCTGTGGCCAGCGCCGGTTCAAACGCGCCGGTCACATCACGGATGATGAGTGGTTCGTACATTTGGTGACGGATCGTGTGAGTCGGACCTTCGTTCTGCGCGTGCGGATCCAGCGTCAACGCATCGCCAGACCGTGCCCAGCGCAGTGTTTCCGCATTTACCGAAGCCGTTGTGGCCAGCAGCGCAGCGGCCATGGAAATAGCTACTGTTGTCTTCATGAGACTTCCCTGTCGTTTGTTATAGTTGGTGATTTGGTGTGCAGATACTCTTCGCCAAGCGACCAGAATTGGCAAGCCCCCGCACAAATTGCCTGCGCGACGTCAGTTGTGCACGACAAATAATCAAGCCCAACCCTTTGGTAAAAAAGAGAAATCTCAGCGTGGAGCTAGATCATTTCGATTTGGGGAAAGTGGTGCCCAGGAGAGGACTCGAACCTCCACGGCCTTGCGGCCACTGGCACCTGAAGCCAGCGCGTCTACCATTCCGCCACCTGGGCAGGTGTCGTGAGGCTGGCGTTTAATCTGGTCCCGAAAGGGTGTCAACGGGCTTTTTTCCACTCAAGGTCCATCGCTTTGCGTCAATCCTGCACCTTGCCCGCAAGAGGCGACAGCGGTACAGGTCGTGCAATCTAAGACCGGGAGCATTCACATGTCCAAACTCGTCACGATCTATGGCGGCTCAGGCTTTGTCGGACGGTACATCGCACGGCGGATGGCCAAGCAGGGCTGGCGTGTGCGCGTTGCCGTTCGACGCCCGAACGAAGCGATTTTCGTGAAACCCTACGGTGTGGTTGGTCAGGTTGAACCGATCCTGTGCAATATCCGCGATGACGCAAGTGTTCGCGCGGCCATGCAAGGTGCGGATGCGGTGGTCAATTGCGTTGGCATTCTGGCCAAGAATGGGAAAAACACCTTTGAATCCGTTCAAGCCGAAGGCGCGGGCCGCGTAGCGCGGCTGGCGGTCGAGGCTGGCATTGGGACGATGGTACACATCTCCGCCATCGGCGCAGATGCTAACAGCGACAGCGATTACCAGCGTACGAAAGGCGAAGGCGAAGCTGCGGTCTTGGAGCACATGCCCAACGCTGTGATTCTGCGCCCGTCCATCGTGTTCGGCCCGGAAGATGACTTCTTCAATCGGTTTGCTGGAATGACACGTCTGGGTCCGATTCTGCCGGTGGTCGGTGCGGAGACCAAGTTCCAGCCGGTCTATGTTGACGACGTGGCGAAAGCGGCATGCATGGCCGTTACCGGTGGTGCCGCTCCGGGCATCTACGAACTCGGTGGGCCGGACGTAAACACATTCCGCACCCTGATGCAGGACATGCTGAAAGTCATTCGCCGCCGCCGGTTGATCGTAGACATCCCGTTTTTTGCGGCGTCCATCTTGGGCGGCCTTTTCGACTTCGCCAACGCAATCAGCGGCGGGCTAATCCCGGCTGCGGTGACCCGCGATCAGGTGAAATCTTTGAGCAAGGACAACGTTGTGTCCGACGGGGCCAAGACATTCTCGGATCTTGGCATCAAACCTGTCGCGCTTGAAGCCGTATTGCCGGACTACCTCTGGCGCTTCCGTCCGTCCGGGCAATATGCCGGGATCAAGGAAAGCGCAAAGAACCTCCGCGCCTGACACCCTGTTCCCTCGCCACACTCAGAAAGGTTTGGCGAGGTCCAGCAAGGCTTCCGAATTGATGCATCCCGGTGGCGGATTCCGCGCCAGGTCTTTTTGTGCTCCAAGCCAGCACTGACAGCTTTCGACAAGGGCGCAATGCCGACAGTCAGAAACCAATATCGCGTATTCCTGCGCTGTCAGTCGGTTGTCCGCCATGGCTTCGGACAGGCTGATTCCCATCACCTTTGCAACGCTGCGGGTCAGCCAGAAATGAAGCCCGGGGTCTCCAGCTATTAGGTTCGTCATTTGGATTGCCTTTCCGCAAGCAACGCGAGGACATTGCCATTGAGGCAGTCACTGGGTGGATGTGCGCCGGATGCACCATCTTGCTGGGCCAGCCACCGTTCGCACCCATCAACCCACCGGCATGATCGGCATCGCGTCACAATGCCTGCCCAGCTTTCCGGTTCCAGATCCCCGTCTTCGACCGCTTTCGCGGTATCGACATCACAGACCTTCGCCATGCGCTGAACCAGCCAGTAGTGCACACCAGTCTTACCAAGCGGTCGCCATGGCACTGTTTGCTGACGGTTGGTCATTTCGACCTCAGGCCATTAAACAATTCTTCATTTCGGCAATAGTCCGGCAGGTTCAGTTTCGGCCCGGCTGTGTCGAGAAGGCATTTGCAGGCATCAGGTGCGGTGCACCCGAGACACCGGTCGACAGCCTCTTCAAACTCTTCCGCAGACACATCTGCGCGGAGCACAAGCTCTTGCAGGTCGATCCCCTGCTTGTCTGCCATTCGAAGAACCAGCTTTGTATGGGCGTCGCGTTTTGAATCGTAAGACATGACAATGCTCCCATTGCTCTGTCCACAAGGGTACGCGGCGAGTCCCACACCAGCTTTGATACAGGTCAACCTGACCGATCAGAATCCGGCGGCAGTTCGCCGAACGATCTCCATCCGAGCCGCATTGGGTGGATGGGTTCCAAGGAACCGATTGCCTGGATCTGGTATGCGGGTAAAGAATTGCGCCCCTCGCACCGGATCATAGCCGGCCCGGGCCGTGATGATCGTTCCCAGACGGTCGGCTTCGAGTTCGAAATCCTTTGAATAGGTGCGCGCGCCCAGCGATGCTCCGATCTGTTCCGCGGATTGCACGGTCGATTCATCTGCTCCACCAAGCGCAACCAACCCGGACAGGATCACCGCGCCGACAGCCGCATTCTGCTGCGTTCGTCCAAGATGGCCCAGCACATGGTGTGCTGCTTCGTGCCCCATGACGAAAGCCAGTTCATCGGCGTTTTCGACCGACGCGATAAGACCGAGGTTGAAGGCCAGAATGGGTCGTCCGCTGCGGTCAACGGTCTGGAATGCGTTAGGTGGCTGGCCTGGACGATCATCCACGACAATCTGGAAATCGCAGTACGCGCCCGGCGCAAGCCGACGGCACTCCTGCTCGGCCACCGGCTCAACTGTTTGAACGACACTTACGAACTGACGGGCAGCAATACCCGCACGGGCCCGCGCGTCCTGACTGGACGGTTGCGTTGACGCTGATTGCGGACGCGATGGCACCTGAGAAGTCGGGGCTGGCACGTCGCAAGCCGCAAGCAACCCAAAGGCCAACAAAACAAGCCAACGCATCAGGACTCTCCCTTAGTCTAAGACACCAGAAATAGGGTGGTTACAGACAACCTGCTACCCCCGAAATCCATTGGGTGGATTTCCGCAGATGCCGCTTGGCAAATGCCAGAGCCGCAAGCTAGGATTCCTGCATGTTTAGCATAGAACACGAATTTGACTCGACAGTCGTCACGCTCGTGGACGAAGGCGACGAGCCTTTACAGGAAGACGTGATTGTCATCGGTTTCGAGGAGTGCATCACTGTCGAGCAGTACGATCCCCGGACAGACAAGGTTAACAGGATCACATTCTCGATCTCTCAGATGCGGGATCTCGCTGCGTCGTTATCACTGCCCGAAGGCGTCTATTCGCGCGAAGAAAGCGCGGATTAATCCAACCGAAAGGTTTTGTCTCGCGACTTGTGCCCCCGAACCAGCACCAGCCGGGATTTTGGGACACCCAGCGCCTTAGCCAAAAGTGCCGCGACCGCTGCATTGGCCTGACCGTCTGCAGGTGGCACTGTAACCCCGACCTTGATTACCCCGTCCTCCACGACCACCTTGTTGGCACGTGCGTGATGTCTCAAGGGTCGTTGCGACAGTTTCCGCTATCTCAGTTTCATCAATTCTTCCCTGAATGCTTCCGTTGGTGTTCGCCAACCGAGGCACTTTCTTGGGGTTCCGTTGAGGCGGTCGCAAATC